>JACFNP010000013.1 GCA_019454835.1 Rubellimicrobium sp. | reverse complement strand
CGAGGCAACAGGGCAATCGGCATTTCCCGTCATTGCGAGGCGGCGCAGCCGACGAAGCAACCCCGATGTCGTGTGTGAGCGGTCGAGGTTGCTTCGCCTTGCGGCTCGCAATGACGGGGTATGCGGTTCGCCCGATTGCCCTGGCCGAAGCAGCCCGAGGCAATCCGCCCGCGACGCCCGGACTGCCCGCGCGTGCCGCATTGCCGCATTGATTCATGTCAAGTCGAAGCGCCGCGATACCTGCTAGCGTCTTGGCCATCCGGTCCGACGGCAAGGTCATCTCGGGGCACCGGCACGACTGAGGAGAGGCGAACCCGTGGGATACAGAACCATCAGCCTGATCGCGACCAACACCGCGACCGACGGTCCCGCGCTGCGGGCCGCGCTGGGCATGGCGGCGCGCGAGGACGCCAATCTCGAAATCTATTGCGTCGGCATCGACCCGGCGCATTATGACGCGCTTTCCGCAGGCGCCGTTGCCGTGACGGTCGAGGCTGCCATCGCCGAGGCCCGTGCCCGCGCCGCAAAGGTCGCGGACTGGGTCAACGCGAACATTCCCGCCGGGACCACGCGCGTCTCGGTGCAGGAGGTGGTCTCGCCGCAGCTCGGCCTTGACTACACCGTGTCGCGGGTGGCGCGTTACAGCGATCTGGTCGTGGCGCCGCAACCCTACGGCGCGGGCCGCGATGCAACGCAGGTCACGCTGGTCGAGGCGGCGCTTTTCGCCACCGGCGCGCCGGTGCTGGTCGTCCCCGACGGCGAAACCGACTGGTCGCGCCCCTTCGGGCGCGTCGTGCTGGCCTGGAACGAAAGCGATGTCAGCTTTGCCGCGATCCGCGCCGCCATGCCGATCCTGAAGGCTGCGGAACGTGTCGACATCATCATGGTCGATCCGCCCAGCCATTCGCCGGAACGCTCGGACCCCGGCGGCGGAATCTCGCTGATGCTGGCGCGTCACGGCGTCCGGACCGAAGTTTCGATCCTGGCACGCACCCTGCCGCGCATCTCGGAAATCATCCTGCGCTTCGCGCGCGACCACGGCGCCGACGCCATCGTCATGGGCGCCTATGGTCATTCGCGCTTCCGCGAGGCGATCCTCGGCGGCGCCACCCGCGAAATGCTTGAAGCGGCGGATGTGCCGCTTTTCATGGCGCATTGACCGCAAGGGCCGTCCGCAGCATCCGGCGCGCGCGGGCCGGTTCCGGGTCAGGCGAACAGATCGTCGTCGGTGCCGCCGCCGGTTTCAGTGACAAGGCGGCGCAGGTCGGGGATGTCCACGCGGCGCTTGCCGCCAAGCCGGATCAGCCCCTCGTTCTTCAGGGCCGAAATCTGGCGGCTGACGGTTTCCAGCGTCAGGCCCAGATAATCCGCCATCGCCTCGCGGGTCAGCGGCAGGTCGATGGTCATGGCGCCGCCCGGCGCCTTGCCCTCGGCCTTGGCGGCGCGGCGGGCCAGGATGGTGAGGAAACTTGCGATCTTCTCGCGTGCGGACTTGCGGCCGAGAATCAGCATCCACTCGCGCGCGGCCTCAAGCTCATCAAGGCTCATGTCCAGCAGGCGCTCGGCGACGTTCGGGGTCGAGGAGATCAGTTGCTCGAACGGCTTGCGCCGGAAACAGCAGAGCGTCACGTCGGTAACGGCGGTCACGTCATAGCTGCTCAGCCTGCGACCGGGACGGCCGATGAAATCCGACGGCAGCAGCAGGCCGACCATCTGCTTGCGCCCGTCGGCAAGCGTGTGGCTGAGTGTCGCAACCCCGTTTACTACCGAACCGACGAAGTTCATTTCGTCCCCGGCCCAGATGATCGTCTGGCCCGCTTCGTAATGGCGGTGGTATTTCAGTTGCTCAAGCGTGTCGAGTTCGTCGGGCAGGCAGAACGCACAGACCGACTGGTGCCGGATCGGGCAGTCCACACAGCCTGACTGGTCGGCGGCATCAGGGACAAGAATCTTTGCGGTGTTTGCCATGTCACGTGACACATACTCCGAAACGGCAAGGAAAGTGAAATGACAAATCTGGCGAGACTGCACGAACTCGGGCTGTTTGACGCCAGGGCGCCGCGCTACACGAGCTATCCGCCCGCCAACCATTTCGGCAAGGCCGTGACCGAGGCCGACGTGAAGGCGTGGCAGGCCGCGTTGCCTGCGGGGTCGCGGGTCTCGCTGTATCTGCACATCCCGTTCTGCCGCCGCCTGTGCTGGTTCTGCGCCTGCCGCACGCAGGGCACCGCGACCGACCGGCCGGTCATCCCCTATCTGTCCTATCTGCATGACGAATTGCGGCTGGTCGGCCAGTCGCTGCCCGAGGACGTGGTCATCAGCCACATCCATCTGGGCGGCGGCACGCCGACGCTGCTGTCGCCCGAGATGTTCGCCGCGCTGGGCGAGGCGCTGGCCGCCTTCCGCCCCGTGGCCGACGACCTGCAATTCTCGGTCGAGATCGACCCGACCGAGGTTGACGACGCGCGCATAGCCGCCATGCGCCGGATCGGGCTGAACCGGGCCTCGATCGGGGTGCAGGACTTCGACCCCGTGGTGCAGGAGGCCATCGGCAGGATTCAGAGCTACGAGACCACGCGCGACGTGGTCGACAACCTGCGCGATCATGGTGTGGGCAGCATCAATGCCGACATGGTCTATGGCCTGCCGCACCAGAATGTCGCGCGGGTGCGCGATTCGGTGGAAAAGCTGCTGACCCTGAACCCCGACCGGATCGCGCTTTACGGTTACGCGCATGTGCCATGGGTGTCGAAGCGGCAGGCGCTGATCCCCGAGGAAACCCTGCCCGGCCCCGAGGAACGCTACGACCTGTTCGAGACCGCGCGCACGCTGTTCCTGCGCGAAGGCTACCGCGAGGTCGGCATCGACCACTTTGCCCGCGACGGCGACGCCATGGCCGAGGCCGACCGCAACGGCACCTTGCGGCGCAATTTCCAAGGCTACACGGTAGACGACAGCGCGGCGCTGGTGGGGATCGGGGCATCGGCCATTTCGCGCTATCCGCAGGGCTATGCGCAGAACAACCCGTCGTCCTCGCTTTACGCCACGGCCATCGAGGCCGGGCGGCTGGCAGTCCTGCGCGGCCATGCGTTCACCGGGGACGACAGCCTGCGCGCGCGGATGATCGAGGATCTGATGTGCCGCTTCGCGCTGGACCTGCCCGAGGTGTCCGCCGCGCATGGCGTGGACATGGGGCGGCTGCGGGGGATGGTGGCGCCGGTTCTGGCCGCCTTCGGCGATTCGGTCGGCTTCGACGGCGAGCGGCTGGAGATCACCGAATCACCGCGCCTCATCGCGCGGCTGGTCGCGCACCGGCTTGACGCCTACGAAAGCCCGGCGGGGGCACATTCGCTGGCACTCTGAGAGGCTACCAGCTCCCGCGATGTTCCGGCAGGCGTGCGGCCAGCGGCAGCGCGACGATCAGGGCGGCGGCCATCGCCAGATATATCCACGACTGCGCCTGTGCCGGGTCACGCGATCCGGCCAGAATCGCGGTCGCCACCGACACGGTGACGATCCCGCCGATCTGCAGCGACGCCGACCGCAGCGCCGCAAGGGTCGAGGCATGTTCCGGTGCAAGCTGCAGCCCGGCATTGCGGGTCGCCGGGTTGATCGTGCCGCTGCCCGCGCCGATGACGAAGGTTGACAGCGCCAGCCAGGCCCAGGGCGTCAACCCGAAATGCGGCCCGAGCGACAGCAGCACCAGCCCCGCCGCGATGGCGCCCACGCCCAGGAACACCGGCAGGCGATGCCCGGTACGACGCAGGGCAAAGGCGGCCGTGGCGGAAAACACGATGGTCGCCATGCCCTGCGCGATCAGCAGCATCCCCGCCGCCAGGGCGTCCAGCCCGTAGCGATAGGCGGCATAGATCGGCACCAGCGCGATCGCGCCCTTGGACATGCCGCCGAACACCGCATTCACGAGGTTCACGATGCCGAACTTGCCTCTGGCGATGAAATGCGGCGCGATGAAGGGCTGCGCCACCCGCGCGATATGCCGGAAGAACACCGCCAGCGAACCGGCGCCGATCACGGCAGGCAGCAGGAACCGGATGTCGCGCAGATGCGCCCCCGGCTCGCCCATCCAGGCGGCGGCGAGCATACCGCCCAGCAGGCCCGTACCCATGAGCACCATGCCGAGCGAGTCCATGCTGAAGCCGGGGTCGCGCCGGTGCGGCGAATCGCCGGGGATGAAGCGCCAGGCCAGCACCAGCACCAGCAGGCCGATGGGCAGGTTGACGTAGAAGATGCCGCGCCAGCTCCAGTAGGTGACGAAGATGCCGCCGAAGATCGGCCCGATCATGCCGCCGATGGGAAAGATCGACCCGAACAGCCCCACCGCCCGGTCGCGCCAGTCGCCGAAATGATCGACGATGATCCCGGTCGCCGAGGGCGTGAACCCGGCCCCGCCCGCCGCCTGCAGCGCCCGCAGCGCGATGAGCGTGGCGATGTTGCCCGACAGGCCGCACAGCAGCGAGGCGGCGGTGAATACCGCGACCGAACCCAGAAAGACCCGCTTGCGGCCCAGCCGCTCGCTCAGCTTGCCCGCGACCGGCAGCATGATGACGAAGCCCAGCGAATAGGCGGTGATGGTCCAGCCCGCCCAGTTCACCTCGGTGCCGAGATCCTGCTGGATGGCGTGCAGCGCCGTGGCGACGATGGTGCCGTCGAGCGACATCATCAGCAGCGCGAAGGCCACGATGGCAAAGACGGTGCGGCGGCGGTCGGGGGGCAGCACCTGCGCGCCGGTGATGTCGGCAGCGCTCATCCCCGGCCCCCTGCCGTCAGGGCCGGAAGATGAAGAACGCCCCCAGCGCGATGAAGCCGAAGCCCAGCGCGTGATTCCACGTCAGCGATTCCTTCAGATACAGCGCCGAAAAGGCGACGAAGACGGTCAGCGTGATGACTTCCTGTATCGTCTTGAGCTGCGCTGCCGAGAAATGCCCGTAGCCGATGCGGTTGGCCGGCACCTGCAGCAGGTATTCGAAGAAGGCGATGCCCCAGCTTGCCAGGATGACCCAGTGCAGCGGCACCTCCCGAAAGCGCAGGTGGCCATACCAGGCAAAGGTCATGAAGGTATTCGACAGGATCAGCAGGCTGATGGTCACGACCGGAACGGGCAGCGACATGGGGCACCTCGGGCAGGGGACGGTGCCGCATTAGCCTGTCGCGTCCGTCACCTGAAGGGGTCACCTTGCGCCACCGGCGGGATGCGTCGCCAGAAGCGCGGCCTGATCCTCCTCGTGGATCGGGAAACGGCGCGGCGCGATGAACAGGGCGAGAAACACCAGCACGCTGAGCAGTGCCATGCCAAGGAACAGCCGGTCGTTGGCAAGGTCGATCGAGGCGCGCAGCCAGTCGCGCGCGCCTTCCGAGGTGGCCGCGCCGTGCAGCACGTCGATCACCGCATTGACGTTGCCCGGCATCTCGGCGGCCACGGCGGCGGGCGCATCGGCGATCCGCCCGGCGACGGCGGCGTTGAAGACCGCGCCGAACAGCGCGGCGCCAAGGCTCTGGCCCAGATAGCGCGCGAACATGTTCGATCCCGTGACCACCCCGCGCCCGGCCCAGCCGACGACCGATTGCGCCCCCACCAGCAACGGCGTCGACAGAAAGCCGAAGCCCGCGCCCAGCAGCACCTGGTCCAGCGCCACTGCCCATATCGGCTGCGGCGAGGGCAGCAGCAGGAACCCGACCGACCCCGCCACCATCATCGCCGCGCCGATCATCGCGGTGTCCCGGAAGCCGATCTTCATGTAGACCCGCCCCGACACCGCCGAGGCCACCGGCCAGCCGATGCTCGTGCACGACAGCACCAGCCCCGCGCCGATGGCGCCCATGCCCAGCACCGATTGCAGGAAGGTCGGCAGGTAGGACGAGGGCGCCATCATCACCAGCCCCATGCCCGCGACCGCCAGGTTGGCGCCCGCCAGCACCGGCATCCGCCACAGCCAGCCGGGCATCACCGGCTGCGGGGCGCGGCGCTCGGCCCCGACCGTCAGGGCCACTAGGACCACGGCCACGACAAGGACGACGCCGCTCTGCCACGACAGCCACGGCCAGCTCTGCCCGCCCTGGAGCAGCCCGAACATGATCGCGCTGCCCGCCAGCAGGATCAGCACCGACCCGGCATAGTCGATCTGCGGCGCGCGCTTCTCGAATGTCTCGTGCAGGAACGCCATGATGAGCGCGATGGCCAGCACGCCGATGGGCAGGTTGATGATGAAGATCCACCGCCACGACGCATATTCGGCAAAGAAGCCGCCCAGCAGCGGCCCGGTAACGGCGGCGATGCCCCAGACGCTGGACAGCCAGCCCTGCACCGCACCGCGTTCGCGCACCGAATAGAGGTCGCCCGCCAGCGTCGAGACCGTGGCCATGATCGCCCCGGCCCCCAGCCCCTGCAACCCGCGAAAGCCGATCAGCGCCACCATGTTCCACGACAGCGACGACAGCACCGACCCGGCGATGAAGATGCCGGTCCCGACGATGAGCACCGGCTTGCGCCCGTAGAGGTCCGAGAGCTTGCCATAGACCGGGATCGTCACGGTCTGCGCCAGCAGATAGATCGAGAACACCCACGAGAACAGGCTGAAGCCGCCGAGATCGTCGACGATCTGCGGAATTGCGGTCGAGACGATGGTGGTGTCCATCGCCGCCAGCATCATCGTGCACATGAGCGCCAGCAGGATCAGCCCGCGCCGCTTCGTCTGGTTGTTGTCCGGCATCGGTGTCCCGGTTCGATCACAGGTTCCCGTCGCGCAGGCCCTGACCTTCGCGCGGGGACGGGAGAGTCGCCGCGCGACGGCCCGCGCGGCCATCCGCTGAACATGAGCCGGGCCGCATCGGGCCACAAGAGCCATTCGCGTGCAGGGCAGCCATGCGTCCGGCGCAGGGCGGGCGGACATGCGGCCCCGGAACTGCCGCAGGGCAAGGGGGCGAAGGGCATATCCCGTCATTATCTTCCGTCATTGCGAGGAGGCGAAGCCGACGAAGCAACCCCGATGTCGTGCGCGAGCGGTCGAGGTTGCTTCGGCTTCGCCTCGCAATGACGAAATATGGGGACGGGAGATGCCGCTCGCCCGACGGCCCCGAAAACTGCCGCAGGGGGTTTTGCAATCGGCGCGCGAGGGGCGCATAGTGTGCGGCTGAAACGGTGATTTGACCGCAGGTTGCGGAATTCAGGCAACAGGTTGCGGGTTGACGCCGCCGCGCGGGGCCTGTGTTCTGGCCCGTGCGGGGGACGGGAAGCGATGGTGGGGACGCGATGTGGGAACGCCTGCTTGAAACCTTTCTGAAGACTTTTACGAAAAAGGGTCAGATAAACATTGACCTGCCGTCGGGTGGCAGGATCGTCGCCGGGTCCGGAGAGCCGGTCGTCTCGGTGCGGATCACCGATCCGGCGCTCATCCGCAGGCTGTGCCTGAACCCCGAGCTTGCGGTTGGCGAAGGCTATGTCGACGGCAGGATCCTCATCGAGAACGACGATCTCTACGGTTTCCTTACTTTCGTCACCGAAAACACCGGCCAGGCCCCCGAACTGCCGCTCTGGCAGGCGCCGCTGGCGGTGCTGCGCCGCTGGACGCGCGGGCTGGACCAGTGGAACCCGGTCGCGCGTTCAAAGTCGAACGTGGCGCATCACTACGACCTGTCCGGCAAGCTCTACGACCTGTTTCTCGACGCGGACAAGCAATATTCCTGCGCCTACTGGCCCGAGGGCGTGACCACGCTGGACGAGGCACAGGCCGCCAAGAAGGCCCATATCGCCCGCAAGCTGCTGATCGAGCCGGGGATGCGGATTCTCGACATCGGCTGCGGCTGGGGCGGCATGGCGCTGACGCTGGCCCGCGACTACGGCGCGAGGGTGCTGGGCGTCACGCTGTCCGAGGAACAGTTCAAGATCGCCACGCAGCGCGCCCGCGATGCCGGGCTCGAGGACCGGGTCGAATTCCAGCTCATCGACTATCGCAAGGTGACGGGGCCGTTCGACCGCATCGTGTCGGTCGGGATGTTCGAGCATGTCGGCGTGCCGCAATACCGCACCTTCTTCGGCAAGGTGCACGACCTGCTGACCGAGGACGGTATCGCGCTGATCCATACCATCGGCCGCGCCGCGCCGCCGACCTATACCAGCCCGTGGATCGAGAAATACATCTTCCCCGGCGGCTATACGCCCGCCCTGTCGGAAACCATGCACGCCGTCGAAAAGGAAGCGCTGGTCGAGACCGACATCGAGGTCTGGCGCCTGCATTACGCCTACACGCTGCACCAGTGGCACGCCCGCTTCATGGCCCGCATCGACGAGGCAAAGGCGCTATACGACGAACGTTTCACGAGGATGTGGCGGTTCTACCTGATCGCCTCCGAACTGGCCTTCGTGCAGGGGCACCAGGTGGTGTTCCACCTCCAGCTTGCCCGCAGGAAGGACGCGGTGCCGATCACCCGCGACTATCTGTATCGGGACGGCCCGCAGCCGGTGGCGCAGGCGGCGGAATAAAGCATTTCGCAGCCGGGTGGTAACATCCAGCGTCCGCAAATCCCGTCATTGCGAGGAGGCGAAGCCGACGAAGCAACCCCGATATTGCGTGTGAGCGGTCGGGGTTGCTTCGCCTTCGGCTCGCAATGACGGGACATGCCGTTCGCTCGATTGCCCTGCCGGATGGCACATCCGGCGCCCGCGACAATGCGCAGGAACATAGGGTCAGACCAGCCGCGCCGGAATCAGCCCGCGCAGCGAATTGCCCATCCACAGCCGCAGGCCGGGCAGGTCGGCGGCGCGCAAGGATTCCTCGCGCACGGCACCCTGCGCCAGCATTTCCGCGCGCAGCACGCCGGGCAGCAGGCCCGATGCCAGCGGCGGCGTGCGCAGCCCGTCGCCCCGGTCGAAAAACAGGGTCGAGATCGTGCCCTCGCACATTTCGCCGCGCGTGTTCGCCAGGATCGCCTCGTGAGCGCCCGCAGGCAGCGCGGCGCGGGCGGCGTCATGCGCGGCGCGGCGGGTGGATTTCACGCCGAGCCAGGGGTCGTCCGGGTCGAGCACCTGCGCCGCGACCACGACCCGCCACGATGCGGGCGCGGCAGGCAGCGGCGCGCTTTCGACCCGCAGCGCGCCCGCCCGGTCCAGCGTCAGCCGCAGCCGCAGCGCCTGCCCGCGCAGCGGCGCCAGCGCCGCCCGAGCCTCCGCCGGATCTAACCGCCAGCCCAGCCGCGCCGCCCCGCGCGCCATCCGCGCCAGATGCAGCGCCAGCCGCGCGTCGGGCGCGTCACCGGCGAGGGTCTCGATCAGCCTCAGTCCGGGGTCACGGCTGCCAGTGCGAAGCGGGTCTTCCACAGCGCTTCCTCCCATTCGCCTGCGGCGGTCGAGCCGACGGTCACGCCGCCGCCCACGTTCAGGGTGATGTCGTGGCCCGCGACCGACAGCGTCCGGATCGCCACCGAGAAATCCGCCCGCCCGTCCGGTGCCATCCAGCCGACCGCCCCGCAATAGACCCCGCGCGGCGCGGGTTCGAGGTCGGCAATGATCTCCATGGCGCGAATCCGTGGCGCGCCGGTGACCGAGCCGCAGGGAAAGAGCGCGGGCAGCAGCGTCGCCAGCGCGGGCGGTTCGGCCAGTTCGGCCTCGATGGTCGAGGTCATCTGGTGCACGGTCGGGTGCAGCTCGACGGCGTGCAGCGCAGGCACGCGCACGCTGCCGGGCCGCGCCAGCCTGCCGATGTCGTTGCGCAGCAGGTCCACGATCATCAGGTTCTCGGCCCGGTCCTTGGCACTGGCGGCCAGTTCCGCCGCCAGAAGCGCATCGCGCGCCGGGTCGGCGTCGCGGGGGCGGGTGCCCTTCATCGGGCGTGCGGTGATGCGGCCCTCCGCATCGAGGCGGAAGAACAGTTCCGGCGACAGCGACACCACCACCGGCCCCGCACCCAGATCGACAAAGGCCCCGTGCCCCGGCACGCCCGCCTGCCGCAGACGCCCGTACAGCCCGCAAGGCGTGCCCGTCACGAGGCGCGCCTTCAGAGGAAAGGTCAGGTTTGCCTGATAGCAGTCGCCCGCCGCGATATGCGCCTGCAGCCGGGCGAAGGCGGCGGCATAGGCGGCGCGGCCGATCTGCGGCTCGGGCGCGGTGATGCGGGCGGCATCGGCCCCGGCAGCGGCACGGGCCAGGAACGGCGCCGCATCCTGCGGGCCGTCGAAGACGCCGATGACCAGCAGCGGACCATCGCCGCGCATCAGCGGCACGAGCCGCGGTTCAAGCGCATAGCCCGCCTCGTAGGCGACGAACCCTGCCAGCCAGGCCCCCGCCGCCCGCAGCGCGTCAAGCCGCGCCAGCGCCGGGGCCAGACCGGCGCCGTCATGCACGACCACCACCTCGCGCGGGCGCACGAAAAGCGCCGGAGCGCCCCCCGGCCCGGCCTCGATCAGAATCAGCGGCACATCCATGTCCGCGCCTTGGCATGTCGCGCGCGTGCTTTGAAGGGCGGACGTGGCGGGGCAGGGCGCGGTGCCGGACCTGCCCCCAGTTCGGGGCAATCGGGCGCGCGGCATATTTTCGTCATTGCGAGGAGGCGAAGCCGAAGCAATCCATCATCCCCGGCATGGATTGCTTCGGCTGCGCCTCGCAATGACGAAAGACGCCGCCCCGCCCCCCGCCGCCCGCATTGCGGCACCTCCGGCGGATTGCTAAGGCAGGGCGGGCCCGCATCTGCCGGACCGCTGACCGGAGACCCCGCCATGGCACCCGTCATCACCTGCATCGAGGACCTGCGCCGCATCTACAAGCGCGTCACGCCGACGATGTTCTACGACTATTGCGAGACCGGCAGCTATACCGAGCAGACTTTCCGCGAGAACGTCACCGATTTCGGCAAGCTGCGCTTTCGCCAGCGGGTCGCGGTCGACATGTCGAACCGCAGCCTGAAATCGACCATGCTCGGGCAGGAGGTGGCGATGCCGGTCGGCCTCTCGCCGGTGGGATCGACCGGGATGCAGCGCGCCGACGGCGAGATCAAGGCCGCGAAGGCGGCGCGTGACTATGGCGTGCCCTTCGCGCTGTCGACCATGTCGATCTGCTCGATGGAGGCGGTGGCCGAGGCGACGCAGGCGCCGTTCTGGTATCAGCTCTACGTCATGCGCGACGAGGAATTCGTGAACGGCGCCATCGACCGGGCCAAGGCCTGCGGCGTGTCGGCGCTGATCGTGACGCTCGACCTGCAGATCCTCGGCCAGCGGCACAAGGATCTGATCAACGGGCTGTCCGCGCCGCCGCGCCCCACGCTTTCGGCGATTGCCGATCTCAGCACCCGCTGGCGCTGGGGGATCGAGATGCTGGGGACGCGGAACCGCACCTTCGGCAACATCGTCGGCCATGCAAAGGACGTGGGCAATCTCTCGTCGCTGACCTCCTGGGCCAACGAACAGTTCGACCCGCGCCTTGACTGGGACAAGGTGGCGCGGCTGCGCGACCGCTGGGGCGGCAAGCTGATCCTGAAGGGCATCCTCGATGCCGAAGATGCGCGCAAGGCCGTCGAACTGGGCGCCGATGCGATCATCGTCTCGAACCACGGCGGGCGGCAGCTCGACGGCGCGCTGAGCACGATCCGGGTGCTGCCCTCGATCGTGCGCGAGGTGAAGGGCGAGGTGGAAATCTGGCTCGACAGCGGCATACGCACCGGACAGGACATCCTCAAGGCGCTGGCGCTGGGCGCGGATGCGACGATGGTCGGGCGGGCCTATGTCTACGGCCTCGGCGCGATGGGCCAGAGGGGCGTGACGAAGGCGCTCGACGTGCTGAAGGGCGAAATCGACATCACCATGGCGCTCTGCGGCCACCGCGACATCCGCGAGGTGGACCGCGACATCCTGCTGGTCCCCGAGGATTTCGAGGGCCGCTGGGCAGCGCCGGACGGGGCAAACCGGGCAAACTGACGCCGGAAAGGCCCGCAATCCCGGAATGCGGCATTTCGTCACGGCTCCGGCGCGAAACGCCCCGCGCCGGGGATGAAATGCGCCATAATGTCGGGAATTGATGCCCGCCGGGTGCCGCGTCCTGCCGGGCGAGTCGGTCTGATTTCACCCGTTTTCCCGATTGACAGGACGAAACCACGCGACGGATACTCTGCCGCATCACAATATCCGTGCGATATCGACATTCGTGACGGGGGTTGCGCGGGTTCGTCGGAAAATCAATTCCTGTCCTGGAGCGGGGAATGGGATTCGTCTTCGTTGTCACCAGCATTGTCGCCGCGCTGATTCATCTTGCCGTCAGGCGCCCTACGGGGCGGGCCGATGTGGTGGACATATTCCTGCTTCATTCGCTGGTCTTCAACGTCGGTTTCGTCGGCTTCTTCTTCGGCTTCATCCCGCATGTGTTCTATGCCGATTACGCCGCCGGGCTGATCGGATGGGAAACCGGCAGCCATTTCCAGTATGAGGTCGGTTTCCATGACGGCGCCTGGGGCATTCTCGGATTTCTCTGCATCCGCTTTCGTGACCGCTTCTGGCTGGCAACGGGGATTGGCTGGTCGTTCTTCATGCTTGGGGCAGCCTGGGGGCATCTGATCGACACGATCCATAACGCCAATTACGCGCATAACAATTTCTTCATGATCTTCGTCGACGCATTGATCGCCGCCATCCTGCTCGGCCTGCTGGCCTTGCGTTACTGGTGGGTGCCGCGAAAGGCATGACGGGTGGCCTTCCCTGCGCATTCGTGCTGGCCGTGATGGCGGCGGGGGCAATGGCCGACAGCGCGCCGGATTATGACCTCGCCGACTCATGGCTGGCCCGGCCGGGGATCGAGTCGCCTGCCCTGCTCGTGCCGGGCGGCGACCGGATTGCCGATGATGCTTCATTGCCCGCCGATGCCTTCTATATCCACCCGACCACCGGGATGAATACGGACATCGACAACGTGCCGGTCGATGACGAAAGCGCGCTGGCGACGGCCCGGCTCATGCTCATGACACAGGCCACGCCGTTCAACGGTGTCGCCCGCATCTTCGCGCCGCGCTACCGGCAGGCGGCGCTGCCGGTGTTCGGGCGCGACCTTGCCGAGGTGCAGGCGCCGATGAATCTTGCCTATCAGGACGTGCGCCGGGCCTTCGTTCACTACGTCCGGCACGACAATCGCGGACGGCCGTTCTTCATCGTCGCACACAGCCAGGGCAGCAACCACGCCCTGCGCCTTCTTGCCGATGAGGTTGCGGGCAGCCCGCTGCAGAACCTGCTCGTCGGCGCCTATCTTCCCGGAATGCCGGTGCCGCTTGCCGTGTTCGACGGCGATCTTGCAACCGTTCCGCCCTGTGCCACGCCGACGCAAACCGGCTGCGTCGCCGCCTGGGGCACATTCGCCGACGGCTACACGGATTTCGACGACTGGAAGGCCGTCAATCATTTCTGGGACAGCGCGCAAGGCCGGTGGCGCACGGCGCTGGGTATGGAACTGGTGAACGTGAATCCGGTAAGCTGGCGCATGGGCGGCGTGATGGCGCCGGTCGAGGCCCATCTCGGTGCGGTGCCTTTCGGTGTGCGGGGCAGCCATTTCGCCCGGATCGTGCCGCGTCTGGTCGGTGTGCGCGTTGCCGCCGACTTTGCGCTTGTCACGCCGGTGCCGGACCTGGCGGACCTTTTCGACGATGGCGGCATCTTCGAGGCCGGTAACTACCACGTCTTCGATATTGCGCTGTTCTGGGCCGATATCCGCGCCAATGCGGCAACCCGGCTCGATGCCTGGGAGCGACGGGATGCCGCGCCCGACGGGTGATGCTGCGCCCGGCCTGCCGCAGGAACCGTCGCGGCACGGCGCCCCCGCCTGCCCAATCGTCGCGGGCGCCAAATGTTCCATCCGGCGGCGAAATGCTCTAGTCGGGGGCATGGCACATGACAGCGACATCCTCATCACCGGCGGCGGGCTGAACGGGCCCGCGCTGGCGCTGGCGCTGGCGAAGGGCGGGCTGACCTCGACCGTCATCGACGCCCTGCCGCGCCAGACCCGCACCGATCCCGGATTCGACGGGCGCGCCTATGCGCTGGCGCTGGCCTCGGTGCGGCTGCTGCGCGGCATCGGCATCTGGCCCGCCATCGCGCCCGAGGCGCAGCCCATCGAGCGCATCGTCATTACCGACGGCCGCCCCGGCGAGGGTGCGGGGCCGTTCGCGCTGACCTTCGATTCGGCCGAAATCGAGGAAGGCGCCATGGGCCAGATGATCGAGGACCGCTTCCTGCGTCGCGCCTTCCTCGACACCATCGACGCCACGCCCGCCGTTACCGTGCTCGATTCGGCGCGGGTCGAATCGCAGGCGGTGGATGCGGGCGGCGTGACGCTGACGCTGGCTGACGGGCGGCAGTTGCGCGGCGCGCTGATCGTGGGCTGCGACGGGCGCGGATCGGGCACGGCGCAACGCGCCGACATCCGCCGCCACGGCCACGGCTACGGCCAGACCGCCGTGACCTGCGCCGTGGCCCATGCCCGCCCGCATGATGGCGCCGCGCATGAATTCTTCATGCCCGAAGGCCCGTTCGCGATCCTGCCCCTGTCGGGGAACCGCTCGTCCATCGTCTGGAGCGCCGGTGACGCCCATGCCGCCGATCTCATGGCGATGGACGAGGACGCCTTCCTTGAGGCCCTGAGGCCGGTGTTCGGCTCGCATCTTGGCGCGATCAGCCTGGCCAGCAAGCGGTTCAGCTATCCGCTGAACATCACCCTTGCCGACAGTTTCACCGCCGACCGCGTGGCGCTGGTCGGGGATGCGGCGCACGGGCTGCATCCCATCGCCGGGCAGGGGCTGAACGCCGGGCTGCGCGACGTGGCGGCGCTGGCCGATGTGCTGTCCACGGCGCACCGCCGGGGCGAGGATCCGGGCGCCGCGCCCGTCCTTGACCGCTATGCCCGCTGGCGGCGCTTCGATTCGGGGACGCTGGCGGCGGCGACCGATGGTCTCAACCGGCTGTTCTCGAACGACAGCCCCGTCCTGCGGCTCGGGCGCGGGCTGGGCCTCGGCGCCGTGCAGCGCCTGCCCGCGCTGCGCCGCGCCTTCATCCGCGAGGCGGCGGGCCTGACCGGCGATCTGCCCGCGCTGATGCGCTGAACCTCTCTCATCCTTGCCGAAATACTCCGGGGGTGAGGCGCCGCAGGCGCCGAGGGGGCAGCGCCCCCTTGCAGCGCAACGCTATTCCAGCACCCGCGCCTCGCTTTCGATCATCACCGGAATCCCGTCGCGGATCGGGAAGGCAAGATTGGCGGCGCGGCTGACCAGTTCCTGCCGCCCGGCATCATAGGCCAGCGGCGCCTGCGTCAGCGGGCAGACCAGCGCCTCGAGCATCCTCGGGTCGAAACCCGGTCGCTGTGCCGGTCCGGTCATTGCAGCCGCTCCTCGCCCTCGTCGCCGCCATGGAGCGCGAATTCCATCAGCGCCCCGAGTATCTGCCGCCTCTCGGCCAGGGTCGGCGCCTCGAGCAGCGCCTGCCGGTCCTCGGGGCCGAAGGGCAGCAGCATGGCCAGCGCGTCGATCAGCGTCTCGTCGGCGGCCTCGCCGATCGAGTCCCAGTCGGTCGACAGGTCGCGCGCGCGCATGAAGCGCCCCAGCGTGCGCAGGAACGCCTGCCGGTCAAAGCCGGGATCGTCCTCGGGGCCGCCCGGATCGCGCGCGAACCCCGACCAGTCGGCCCGCACCCGGCGCCAGGGCTGCGGGCCGGACAGTTCTTCGGCAACGCGAAAGCGGCTGATTCCGGTCAGGGTAATCATCATCCGTCCGTCGTCGGTTTCCTGAAAGCCGGTGACGCGGCCCGCGCAACCGACGGCCCGCAGCGGCGCGCCGTCCGTGTCGTCCTCGGGCTGGATCATGCCGATGAGCCGGTCCTCGGACCCCAAAACCGAGGTCAGCATCGCCAGATAGCGCGGCTCGAAGACGTGCAGCGGCAGCCGGGCGCGCGGCAGCAGCAGCGCGCCCGGCAGCGGAAAGACGGGGATGATCTTGGGCAGATCGCCCCGCCAGCGCATCAGGCAAAGACGAGCGACGACAGCCGCCGCCGCCCGGTCAGGGCGATCGGGTCCTGCGGCGCCAGCGCGTCGAAGATCGTGAAGAGCTGGGTCTTGGCGGCGCCGTCGTTCCAGTCGCGGTCGCGGCGGAACAGGTCGAGCAACTCGTCCACGGCGCCCTGCACGTCACCCGTCGCATGCAGCGCCGTCGCCAGATCGAACCGCGCCTGATGGTCGGCCGGATCGGCGGCGACGCGGGCGCGCAATTCGTCCACCGGCCCGGCCTTGGCCGCCTGCCGGGCAAGGCCAAGCCGGGCGCGCGCGGCCTCGAGTTCGGGCTTGGCGGCGATGGCGGCGGGGGCGCCGTTCAGCACCGCCTCGGCCTGGTCGAGTTCGCCCATCGCCACATAGCAGCGCACCAGCCCGCCATAGGCAGCGGCGTTCTCGGGGTCTTCCTGCAGGATCGCGGCGAAGGTCTCGGCGGCATCCGCCGCCGCGCCCTGTTCGAGCATCTCCTCGGCGGCGTCGATGGCGTCGGCCAGCCCGCCGTCACCGCCCAGCGCGACGATCTTGTCGACGAACTGATCGACCTGCGACGGCGGCAGCGCGCCCTGGAACCCGTCGACCGGCTGGCCCTGCCAGAAGGCATAGACCGTCGGGATCGACTGGATGCGCAACTGCCCGGCGATGCCGGGGTTCTGGTCCACGTCGATCTTCACCAGCCGGACCTTGCCCTTCTGCCTCGTCACCGCGCTCTCGATGGCCGGGCCCAACTGGCGGCAGGGGCCGCACCAGGTCGCCCAGAAATCGACGATGACGGGGGTGGTCTTGGAGGCTTCGATCACGTCGGCCATGAAGGTGGCGTCGCTGCCGTCGATGACGGGCTTGAGGTCGGTGTCGAGCATGGCAGTCCATCCTGCGGGAAAGGGGTTTCGCCCTATATGGGCCGATGATCGCGGGGCGCCAAGGGGCGGCGGCCCGGTGCCCGGCCGATCAGCATGTTCCGTCACCCGCGAGGAGCCGAAGGCGACGAAGCAACCCCGAGGGCATTGCGCGAGCGGTCGAGGTTGCTTTGCCTGTCGGCTCGCAATGACGAGAAGAGCACCGTCATTGCGAGGAGCCGCAGGCGACGCGGCAACCCCGATGTCGTGTGTGAGCGGTCGAGGTTGCTTCGGCTGCGCCTCGCAATGACGGAATCTGCCCCTCGCCCGCGTGCCCCGCGCTACCTCTCGGCCAGCACCGCGAGGAAGGCGTCCCCGAACCTCTCGGCGTGGCGGGCGCCGATCAGGCGGGCCAGCGCCGCGGCATCGCGCGGGCGGTGTTCGGCGACGCGGGCGATGTCGCGGGGCGAACATTCCATCGGCCGTTCCGCCCCGTCCGGCCCGTGGCGCAAGCCCGCCTGCGCATCCTGCAGCCGGTCGAACAGGTCGCCGCGTCCGTTTGCCGCAGCTTTCACCCGCGCCGGATGCACCGGCGCGGCCTGACCGGCGATCACCTCGAGAAACGCCTGACCGTAGCTTTCCAGCTTCTTCGCCCCGACCCCGTGAATCCGCGCCATCTGGTCCAGCGTCGCGGGCCGCCCGGCGGCCATCTCGATCAGGGTGCGGTCGGGAAAGACGACATAGGCAGGCGCGTTGATCGCATCCGCCAGCGCCCTGCGGCGGGCCTTGAGCGCCGCCAGCAGCCCCTCGTCCTCGTCGGCGACCTGCGCGCGGGCCTCGGGGGCGGGGCGGACCTTCAGCGTGTCGCGGCGCAGCATCACCCGCGCCTCGCCGCGCAGCACCGGATGGGCGGCGGGCATCACCCGCAGGGCGCCGTGGCGGGCGGCGTCGGGGCGCAGCAGGTCCTGGCCCATCATCTGCCGCAGCATCGCCTGCCACTCGCGCCGCGAACGGGCGCGCCCGACGCCGAACGTGGGCAGCGCGTCATGGCCGCGCGCGCGGACCCGCTCGGATGTCTCGCCGGTCAGCACGGCGATCAGATGCGCGGCGCCGAAACTCTCGCCGGTGCGCAGCGCCGCCGACAGCGCCATCTGCGCCTCGCGGGTGGCGTCGAACAGGTCGGGCGGGGCGGCGCAGAGATCGCAGTTGCCGCAGGGCGCGCTCTCCTCGCCGAAGAAGCCAAGCAGCACCTGCCTGCGGCACACCTGCGCCTCGGCCAGCCCCAGCAGCGCGTTCAGCCGCCCGTGATCGGCGTGCTTGCGTTCGGGCGGGGCGGCGCCCTCGTCGATCTGGGCGCGGCGCATCCGGATGTCGTCGGCGCCATAGAGGGTCAGCGTGTCCGCCGGTGCCCCGTCACGCCCGGCGCGGCCGATCTCCTGATAATAGCCCTCGATGGATTTCGGCAGGTCGGCATGGACGACCCAGCGGATGTCGGGCTTGTCCACCCCCATGCCGAAGGCGATGGTGGCGGCTACGATCAGCCCGTCCTCGCGCTGGAAGCGTTCCTCGGCGGCGCGGCGCGCATCGGCCTCCATGCCGCCGTGATAGTGGATCGCGGCATGGCCCGCCTCGCGCAGCGCGGCGGCCAGCGTCTCGGTGCGGGCGCGGGTGGCGCAATAGACGATCCCCGCCTGCCCGCGCCGCGCGGCGGCAAAGCCCAGCACCTGCTCGCGCGGCTTGTCCTTGACCGCAAAGGCCAGATGGATGTTCGGGCGGTCGAAGCCGCGCAGGAAGGTCAGCGGCGCGGCGCCGAACAGCCGCGCGACGATCTCGGCGCGGGTTTCCTCGTCCGCCGTGGCGGTGAAGGCGGCCAGCGGCACGTCGAGCGCGCGGCGCAACTCGCCGATGCGCAGGTAGTCGGGGCGAAAGTCGTGGCCCCACTGGCTCACGCAATGGGCCTCGTCCACGGCGATCAGGCTGACGCCCGCGCGGCGCAGCCAGGTCAGGGTGGACGACAGCGCCAGCCGCTCGGGCGCGAGGTAGAGCAGCTTCAGCCGCCCCCCGGCCAGCGCGGCCTGCACCTCGGCGGTTTCCTCGGGCGTGTTGCCCGAGGTGATCGCCCCCGCCGCCACCCCCGCCGCGCGCAGGGCGCGGACCTGATCGCGCATCAGCGCGATCAGCGGCGAGACCACCAGCGTCACCCCGTCGCGCATCAGCGCGGGCAACTGGAAGCACAGCGACTTGCCGCCCCCGGTCGGCATGATCGCCAGCGTGTCGCGCCCGGCGGCCACGGCCTCGACGATCTCTTCCTGACCGGGGCGGAAGGCGTCGAATCCGAACACCTCGCGCAGAAGGGCGAGCGCAGGGGTCATGGGGGTTTCCGTCAGGGTTTCGCAGGGCGGGTCATAGGCCGCGCGGGCGGCACTGGGCAAGGGCATGTGCAGCCCGAAACCCCCGTCATTGCGAGGCGAAGCCGAAGCAACCCCGACCGCTCACTCGCAGCATCGGGTTGCTTCGTCGGCTTCGCCTCCTCGCAATGACGGAACATGCGGTTCGCCCGATGGCCCTGGCAGCCCCGCACATCCGGGCCGGTTCCGCCCCTACCCCCGCCCCACATACCCCGCCAGCGTGGCCGCGACGCCCTGCGTCCACAACCCGGTCAATGCGGCGGCGAAAGCGGTGCGGAACCGTTCCTTGCCGCCCAGATTGCCGAACACCGCGCGGTTCTGCAGAAAGGCGTCGGGGTCGGCGCGCGCGGCCAGCGCGCGGGCCTTCAGGTCGGCGGCGTTCTCGTCGTTGGGCGGGATCGGCTGGCCCGCCTCGTCCGTGCCCGCGCAGTAGCGGCACCAGAGCGCCACCTCGAGCGCCAGCCCCGCAACCGGCTGCCCGTGATCCAGCGCATGGCGGATCGTCGGCAGGATGAATTTCGGCTGCCGGTTCGAGCCGTCGAGACAGAGCCGCGCGATGGTGTCGCCGACCTCGGGGTTGGCAAAGCGTTCGGCGACCTTCTCGCGGTAGGCACCGTAGCTGACGCCCGCGATCGGGGCCAGCGTCGGCTCGATCTCGCGCCGGGTCAGGGCGTCGAGCCAGCCCCGGATGCGGGGATCGGCCATGGCGTCATGCACGAAGTGATGGCCCAGCAGCGCGCCCGGATAGGCGATGGCGGCATGGCCGCCGTTGAGGATGCGCAGCTTCATCAGCTCGTAGGGCACCACGTCGGCGACGAATTCGACCCCCACCTCTTCCAGCGCGGGACGCCCCAGCGGGAACCTGTCCTCGAGCACCCATTGCCGGAACGGCTCGCAGATGACCGGGGCGGCGTCGATGATGCCGAAGCGGTCGGCGACCAGCGCGCGCTCGCGGTCGCTGGTGGCGGGGGTGATGCAGTCGACCATGGAATTGGGGAAGGCCACATTGGCCGCGATCCAGTCGGCAAGGGCCGGGTCGGACAGGCGGGCAAGCCCGGTCACGGTGCGTTCGGCGGCGTGGCCGTTGCCGGGCAGGTTGTCGCACGACAGCACGGTAAAGGGCGCGATACCTGCCGCCCGGCGGCGGCGCAGCGCGGCGAGGATCATGCCGAAGACGGTGCGGGGGGCGTCGGGGCTGGCGGCATCGGCCTTGATCTCGGGGTGGGCGGTGTCGAAGCCGTCGGTCTGCGCATCGACGAAATAGCCGCCTTCGGTCACCGTCATCGAGACGATGCGGATCGCCGGATCGGCCATGGCGGCGATGGTCGCCTCGGGCGTGACCTCGGCGTAACCCGTCATCGCGCCGGTGATCCGGGCCGAAAGACCCGCCGGATCGAGTTCCACCACCGTCGTCAGCCAGTCCTGCGCCGCAAGCCGGGCGCGCATCGCGGCATCGCCCGGCTTCACCCCCGCGCCGATGATGGCCCAGTCGTGATCGCGGCCCATGGAGAACAGCCGGTCGAGATAGACCTGCATATGCGCGCGGTGAAAATTGCCGACGCCGACATGCAGGATTCCGGGGCGCAGCGCCGCGCGGTCGTGGCGCGGCACGGCAACACCGGCGGGCGGCGCGGCAAGCAGGGCAAGGGACAGGGGTTCGGGCATGGCTCAGCTCATCCACTGGCCGCCGTCGACGTTGTAGGTCTGGGCGACGATGTATTCGGCCTCGTCCGAGGCAAGAAAGACGGCCATGCCGGTCAGGTCGTCGGGCCGGCCCATGCGGCCGTAGGGCACGGCAAGGCCGACCTCGCGCTTCTTCTGGCCGATGGGCTTGTTCTCGTATCGGGCGAACAGGGCATCGACCTCGTCCCACATCGGCGTGTCGACCACGCCCGGCGCGATGGCGTTCACGTTGATGCCGTGCCCGATCAGGTTCAGCCCCGCCGACTGCGTGAGGCTGATGACCGCGGCCTTCGAGGCGCAATAGACCGCAACCAGCGGCTCGCCCCGCCGCCCGGCCTGCGAGGCCATGTTGATGATCCGCCCGCCCCGGCCCTGCGCGATCATGCGCCGCGCCACCGCCTGCATGACGAACAGGGTGCCCGCGACATTGATCGCGAAGACGCGGTCATAGCTGGCGCGGGTGATGTCGGTGATCGGTGCCAGATCGAACACGGCGGCGTTGTTCAGCAATATGTCGATGCCGCCGCCCCAGTCGGCGGCGCGCGCCACGCCCGCGTCGATGCTGGCCTGATCGGTCACATCCATGCGCAGGCCGATGCAATCGCCGCCCAGCGAGGCGGCGGCCTCGTCGGCGCCGCTGATGTCGGCGATGGCGACGCGCGCCCCTTCGCGCAGATAGGCCTGCACGAAGGCCAGCCCGATGCCGCGTGCCCCCCCGGTGACAAGCGCTGTCCTGCCCTTCAGTCTCATATCCGTGCCCCGTTTGCGTCAAAGCGGTGAATCCGGTCCATGTCCGGCTGCAGCCAGACCTCGTCGCCCGGCGCGGCCATGCCGTCACCGGGGGCGCGCACGGTCAGGGCCTCGGCCAGCCCGGTGTCGTGGACGTGGTAATAGGTGTCCGATCCCAGATGCTCGGTCACCGTCACCCGGCCCTTCCACGGGCCTTCGGTCTGCGACACCACGACATGTTCGGGCCTTATGCCGATGACATGGGCGCCGTGGCGGGCGGCTTCGGGGCCTTCGATGAAGTTCATGCGCGGGCTGCCGATGAACCCGGCGACAAAGCGGTTCTGCGGGCGGTGATAGAGGTCGAGCGGGCTGCCGACCTGCTCGATCCGCCCGGCCTGCAGCACCACGATCTTGTCGGCCATGGTCATCGCCTCGACCTGGTCGTGGGTGACATAGACCATCGTGGTGGCCAGCCGCTTGTGCAATTCGCTGATCTCGAGCCGCATCCCGACCCGCAGCGCGGCGTCGAGGTTCGACAAAGGCTCGTCGAACAGGAAGGCCGCCGGTTCGCGCACGATGGCGCGGCCGATGGCGACGCGCTGGCGCTGGCCGCCCGACAACTGGCCGGGGCGGCGGTCGAGATAGGCGGTCAGGTTCAGCACCTCGGCGGCGGCCTCGACGCGGCGCGCCTGTTCGGCCTTGTCCATGCCTGCCATGCGCAGCGGAAAGGCGATATTGGCGCGCACGCTCATGTGTGGATACAGCGCGTAGCTCTGGAACACCATCGCCAGCCCGCGCTGCGCGGGCGGGGCCTCGGTCATGTCGCGGCCGTCGATGCTGACCTGCCCCGAACTCACATCCTCGAGCCCGGCAATCAGCCGCAGCAGCGTGGACTTGCCGCAGCCCGAGGGGCCGACGAAGACCACGAACTCGCCGTCGGCGATTTCAAGATCGAGCGGCGGGATGACTTCGGTTTCTCCGAAGCGCTTGGTCACCCCTGCAAGTGTGATCCGGCCCATCTGCGGCCCCCCTATTTCACCGCGCCGAAGGTCAGCCCGCGGACGAGTTGCTTCTGGCTGAACCAGCCGAGGATGAGGATCGGCGCGATCGCCATGGTCGAGGCCGCCGAGAGTTTGGCGTAGAACAGGCCCTCGGGGCTGGAGAAGCCCGAGATGAACTTCGACAGCGGCGCCGCCTTCACCACGGCGAGGTTCAGCGTCCAGAAGGCTTCGTTCCAGGCAAGGATGATGTTGAGCAGCAGGGTCGAGGCGATCCCCGGCACTGCCATCGGCGTCAGCACGTAAAGGATTTCCTTGCCCAGCGTCGCGCCATCCATCCGCGCCGCCTCAAGGATTTCACCGGGGATTTCCTTGAAATAGGTGTAGAGCATCCAGATGATGATCGGCAGGTTCATCAGCATGACGACGACGACCAGCCCGGTGCGGGTGTCCAGCAGCCCCAGATCGCGGAAGATCAGATAGATCGGCACCAGCACGCCGACCGCAGGCATCATCTTGGTGGACAGCATCCACATCAGCAGGTCGCGCGTGTGCCGCCCCGGCACGAAGGCCATCGACCAGGCCGCCGGGATCCCGATCAGGACGCCGAGGCCGGTCGATCCCAGCGCGATCACGACCGAGTTCCAGAAATAGCCGAAATAGGCCCGTTGCGCCTGCACGTCGCGGTAGTTCTGCAGCGTCCAGTCGAAATCGACGAACAGCGGCGGCGAGGCCACCGCCTGCGCCTCGGGCTTGAACGATGTCAGCACCGTCCAGAGGATCGGAAAGAACAGGATGAGCGCGACCAGCCACGCCCAGAAGGTGTTGAGGCTCTTGCGGCGGATGCTGACGGCGCGGGCCATGGTTCCCCTCCCTCTTCAGGCGTCAAGGTTCCTGCCGACCGCGATCATCAGGAAGATCGCGACGATATTGGCAAGGATGACGGCGATGACCCCGCCGGCCGCGGCGGTCCCGGCGTTGAAGCCCAGCAGCGCCTCCTTGTAGATCAGGAAGGTCAGCGTCGTTGAGGCCGTTCCCGGCCCGCCGTTGGTGGTGACGAGGATTTCCGCGAACACGCCCAGCAGAAAGATCGTCTGGATCAGGATCACCACGGTGATTGCGCGCGACAGATGCGGCAGCACGATGAACCAGAAGCGGTTCAGCGCATTGGCACCATCCATCTCGGCGGCCTCGATCTGTTCGCTCGACATGCTTTGCAGCGCGGTCAGCAGGATCAGGGTTGCAAAGGGCAGCCACTGCCACGCCACCATGAGCGTGATCGAGGCCAGCGGCGCATGGCCCAGAAAGTCGAAGGGCGGCAGCCCGAGGAATTTGGCGGCTTCGGCGAACAGGCCGTTGGTCGGGTTCATGAACATGTTCTTCCAGATCAGCGCCGCGACCGGCGGCATGATGAAGAACGGCGAGATGACGAGGATGCGCACGATCCCCTGTCCCCAGATCGGCCGGTCGATCAGCAGCGCGATCAGGATGCCCAGCACCACGGTGATGACCAGGACGCCGACAACAAGGATCAGCGTGTTGACGATCGACGACAGAAACGCGGGCGAGGCCACGAAATTCGTGTAGTTCCTGAACCAGATGAAGCCGGTGCGCTCGGGGCGCAGCAGGTTGTAGCGCAGGAGCGAATACCAGACCGTCACCGCCAGCGGCACGATCATCCAGACCAGCAGCACGATGACCGAGGGCGACAGCATCAGCCGTGCGGCCTTGCGTGAGGATCGGGTGGACATGGCGACCCCTTCGGGTGCGGGAAGGGTCCGGCCGGGCGGATGGCCCGGCCGGGGCGAGCGGTCAGTCGTAGTAGCCTGCGGCTTCCATCTCCTGCAGGGTCAGCGCCTGCGCGGCGGCAAGCGCGTCTGCCGCGCTTTTCTGACCGGCAAGGGCGGCGGCGAATTCCTGCCCGACCGAGGTGCCGATGCTCTGGAACTCGGGGATCGCCACGAACTGGACCCCGGTATAGGGCACGTCCTGCACCGAGGGGTGGATCGGGTCGGCCGAGTTGATCGAGGCGAGCGTGATCGCCGCGAACGGCACCTGCGCATAGTCCGGGTTCTCGTAGAGCGAGGTGCGCGTGCCCGGCGGCACGTTGGCCCAGCCTTCGTGATCGGCGACGAGCGCGAGATAGTCCTTCGAGGTCGCCCATTCGATGAAGGTCGTGGCCGCGTCCTGATGGGCCGACGAATTCGGGATCGCCAGCGACCATGCCCAGAGCCAGTTGCCGCGCTTGCCCAGCCCGGTGTCCGGGGCCAGCGCGAAGGCCACGTCATCAGCCACGGTCGAGTTGTTCGGGTCGGTAACGAAGGACGCCGCGACGGTGGCGTCGATCCACATGCCGCACTTGCCCTGCTGGAACAGGGTCAGGTTCTCGTTGAAACCGTTCGACGATGCGCCCGGCGGCCCGTAATTCTCCATCAGGCGCAGATAGGTGTCGATGGTCGCGGCCCATTCGGGGCTGTCGAACTGCGGCTGCCAGTCCATGTCGAACCAGCGCGCCCCGAACGAATTGGACATCGCGGTCAGGAAGGCCATGTTCTCGCCCCAGCCCGCCTTGCCGCGCAGGCAGATGCCGTAGACGCCCGCGTCCTTGTCGGTCATCGCGGTTGCGGCCTGTTCGATGAAGTCCCAGGTCGGTGCCTCGGGCATCTCGAGGCCCGCCGCCTCCATCAGGTCGGCGCGATACATGACCATCGAGCTTTCGCCGTAGAACGGTGCGGCATACAGGTTGCCGTCGACCGTCAGCCCGGCCCGGATCGGCGGCAGCAGGTCGTCCACGTCGTAACCGGCCGAGAAGTTCAGCGGCGCCAGCCAGCCGCGCGCGCCCCAGATCGGCACTTCGTAGGTGCCGATGGTCATGATGTCATACTGGCCGCCGTTGGTGGCGATGTCGGTGGTCACGTTCTGGCGCAGGGTGTTTTCCTCGAGCGTCACCCATTGCAAGGCGATGTCGGGATGGGCCTCGGTGAAGGCGTCGGTCAGGCCCTGCATGCGGATCATGTCGCCGTTGTTCACGGTGGCGATGGTCAGCGTCACGGGATCCTGCGCCAGCACCGGCAGGGCAAGCGCACTGGCTGCGACCGCGCCAAGCAGCGCGTGCAGATGGGTCTTCATGGCATTCCTCCCTCTCTGCCCAAGTTTGGGCAAATGCTAAACTAGCGGGCAAATCTTCGGATGATGAAGTGATTCTGTCAAGCCGGGACAACCGCCGCAGCGCGGCGCGACGGCATCTCTGTCCGGTCAATGGCTTGTGTGAAGTCGCGGGCGGGTGCGGCACGACCGGGCCGGTGTTGCGCTGCGCAGGCGAAGGGAAATGTCGCGCGGGGCGGAGGTAGGGTTACCGCGCCAGCAGGCGTTCCGCCGTCGCCTCGTCGGTCACCAGCCCGGTCACCAGACCGCCGGTGACGGCGGCATGGATTGCGGCGACCTTGGCCGCACCCAGGGCGACCGCGATCATCGGCCGCGTCCCCTGACAATCCAGCGCCGCCGAGGCCACACGTTCGTTATGGGCGCAGTCCAGCAACCGCCCGGCGCGGTCGTAGACCCAGCTCGTGATCTCGCCTGTGGCCCCGCGCGCGACCAGCGCCTCGGCCTCGGCGGCGGTCAGGAAACCGTCCAGAACCAGCGGCGCATGCGCCCCGATCTGGCCGATGCCAACCACGGTCAGATCGGCTTCGGCGCACAGCGCCAGCGTGTTGCGCACCGGCCCGAGGGCGTGCAACTGGCGCAGCTCGGCCCGGTCCTCGACCAGCACCGGCAGCGGAAACGGATAATGCCGCGCGCCGACCCGGTCGGCCATGCGGATGACGGCATTGTAGGGGGTCGCCTCGCCGTCGGACATCATGTTGCCCAGCCGCGAGACGACCGAATGTTGCGGGCAGGACATCCGCGACAACTGCTCGACCGTGGCCTTCAGCGCCCGCCCGGTTCCCAGCGCGATGATGCGGGGTTCGTCCTCGCGCAGCAGGCGTTCCAGTTCCGCCGCCGTGGCGATGGCAACCCCGGTCAGCAGTTCGGGCGCATCCGGGTCGGAGGGCACGACCTCGGCCAGAGCCAGCCCGAAATGTTCGCGCAGGCGGCGGCCAAGGTCCATGCAATGGCCGATCGGATGGTCGATGCGCACCTTCACCAGCCGTTCGGACACGGCCATCGCCACCAGCCTCTGCGCGCTCTGGCGCGAGACGCCGAGCGTGCGCGCGATCTCGTCCTGGGTATGGCCCGCGACATAGTAAAGCCAGCCCGCGCGCGCCGCGTCGTCAAGGCGGGTCGGTTCGGTGGCAGATCGTGGCAGGGTCACGCGCCGGGCCTTTCGATGATCGCGGGCCAGAGTGTCGCAAATGCGGCCCAGTCGTCAAACAGGATCACCCCCGGCACCGCTGCGGGCGGCATGTGGCCGCGCATGTGGCTGGCACCGAGATAGCGCCCGACCTGCATCCCCGCCGCCTGCGCCGCCTGAACGCCGGGCTGCGTGTCCTCGATCACTAGGCAGTTTTCCGGCGCCACCCCCATTCGCGCCGCCGCATGGAGAAACAGGTCGGGCGCGGGCTTGCCATGCGCCACCTCGGACGCGGTGAAGCGGTGCGGGAAGAGGCCCCCGATCCCGGCGATCTCCAGCGACCGCGCCAGCCGGGGCGGGCTGGACGAGGTGGCGACGCAAAACGGCACCCGCAGGCGCGTGAGGATATCGAGAACGCCTGCGGTCAGGCGCAATTCGTCCTCGAATCGCGCCAGCAGCCGGGCACGATAGCGGCGCTCGAAATCCTCGGGCAGCGCGACGGCGAACTGCGCGCGGATCGTGGCCGCCACGGTCGGGAAGCTGCGGCCGAGGAAATGCTCGCGCACATGCGCCAGGGTCAGCACGACACCGTCCCGCGCGGCCTCGTCGATCAGGACACCGGCACTGATGATCTCGCTGTCGATCAGCACGCCGTCGCAGTCGAAGATCACGAGCAAGACAGGATGGGGCATGACAGGGCGCATCTGTCGGCGAGCATTGCCCATTTGGCGGAAGGCTTCAACGGGTCGGGCGGGGGGCGGGGGGGGCGGACCGAGGGGACATGCTGTGTCGGCGGGCGTGGTGATCCTACCTGTGATGCAGCACCACCTGCCGTTCGTCCAGTTGCAGCACCGGGCAGGAAAAGTCGTAAAGCTGCGCCATCAGTGCGGCCGTCATCACCTGTTCGCGCGCGCCTGCGGCGGCGATGCTGCCGTCCTTCATCGCCACGACATGATCGGCCCAGGCGGCGGCGTAGTTCACCTCGTGCACCACGATCACCACGCTGCGCATGGCGGGGCCGGGGCGCGACATTGCGTGCAGGCGGGCCATCAGGTCGCGGGCGTGATGCGGGTCGAGGTTGTTCAGCGGCTCGTCCAGCAGCAGCCAGTCGGTCCGCTGCGCATGTGCCATCGCGACATGGGCGCGCTGTTGCTGCCCGCCCGAGAGCTCGTCCATGTAGCGCCCGGCCAGCGGCGCGAGGCCGAAGGTGGTGATCGCCTCGTCGATCACGCGCCGGTCGTCCGCGCCGGGGGCGGCCGCGATGGTGGGGCCAGCGACCGAAGGCCACGAGGTCCGCGACCGTGAGCCGCGCCGGAATCCCGGTATTCTGCGGCAGGATCGCGATCCGGCGGGCCAGATCGGCGGTGTCGGCGCTCGCTAGGTCGATCCCGTCGACCTGAATCCGGCCCGATTGCAGTGGCATCAGCCGCGCGATCAGATGCAGCAGCGTGGATTTGCCCGCGCCGTTCGGGCCGATCAGCGCGGTGATGCCGCCTTTCGGGATCACGGCGTCGATCCCGCTCAGGATCGCCGCGCCGCCGATGCGGTGGTTCAGCCCCTCGATACGGATCATCGCCGCGCCCCCTTTATGACGAGGGCAAGGAACACCAGCCCGCCCAGAAACTCGATCACCACGGCAAGCGAGGATTGCTGCACCAGCACGCGCTCGAACAGCCATTGGCCGATCACCAGCACCCCGGCCCCGATCATCGCTGCGGCGGGCAACAGCGCTGCGTGGCGGTGGCTGCCCGTGACGCCATGCGCCAGCGCGGCCACCAGCAGCCCCAGAAACGAGATCGGCCCCACCAGCGCCGTGCCCACCGCCGTCAGCCCGGCGACCAGGGCCAGAATGCCCAATGTCAGCAGGTCGAACCGCAGCCCCAGCGCCACCGCCCGTGTCCGCCCCAGCGCCATCACGTCCAGCCGTGGCGCCAGCGCGAAGGCCAGCGCCAGCATCGGCACCACCAGCGCGGTGGTGACGGCAAGGCTGGCCCGGTCCACCGAGCCGAAACTGGCGAACATCGCGCCCTGCACCATGGCGAATTCGCTGGGGTCCATCAGCCTCTGCATCAGCGCGGCCAGCGAGCGCAGCAGCGCGCCCAGCACTACGCCGATCAGCAGTACCCTGGTCAGGTCGCGCGGGCCGCGCAGCACCAGCAGGCCGAAGAGCGCGGTTGCCGCGACCATCATCAGCGCCGCCTCGATCAGGAATTTCGGCGTCGCGGGCAGGCCGGCAAAACCGATGCCGCCCAGCCCCATCACCAGCAGGGTTTGCAGGAACAGGAACAGCGAATCGAATCCGAGGATGCCGGGGGTCAGGATGCGGTTGCCGGTCACGGTCTGGAACAGCACGGTGCCGACCCCGACCGAAGCGCCGACCACGACCAGCGCCAGCAGCTTTACCGCCCGCAGTTCAAGGATGAACCAGACGCGCCCCGACAGGCCCCAGCACAGGAACAGCGCGCAGGCGACCAGCAGCGCCAGCCCCGGCAGCGCCAGCCGCTCAACTCGCATGGCGGGCGGGCGAGCGCATGAGCAGCACCAGAAAGATCGCCGCGCCCGCAACGCCGAGCACGGTCCCCACGGGGATTTCATAGGGCCAGCGGATCACCCGGCCGATGATATCGGCGCCCAGCGTCAGCGCCGCCCCGGCAGCGGCCACCACCGGCAGGCTGCGGCGCAGGTTGTCGCCCATGATCCGCGAGACGATATTGGGCACCACCAACCCCAGAAACGGTACCGACCCGACGGTGACCACCACCAGCGCGGTCACCACCGCCACCGCCGCAAGGCCGAAGCGGATCACCCGCGCCGGGTTCAGGCCAAGGCCCGCCGCCCGCGCCTCGCCCAGGGAAACGATGGTCAGCCGGTCGGCGGCGAAATAGGCCAGCACCGCCACCAGCCCGGCGATCCACAGCAGCTCATAACGCCCGGCGATGGCGCCCGCAAAGCTGCCCTGCATCCAGGCGCCCAGATATTGCACGAGGTCCGCGCCCCAGGCGAACCAGGTCGCCCCGGCGCCAAGGATGCCGCCCCAGATCAGCCCGATCAGCGGCACCATGAACGGATCGCGCGGCCGCACCGCGCGCAACAGCGCCAGAAACCCCGCGAGCGAGGCCAGCGCCGCAACTGCCGCCACCAGCATCTTCACCACCACAGGTGCGGCGGGGGCGAGCAGGGTGACGGCGATCAGGCCGAGCATCGCGCCCTCGGTCACGCCGGTGGTCGAGGGTTCGACAAAACGGTTGCGTACCAGATTCTGCATGATGACGCCCGCGACCGACAGCGCCGCGCCGCACAGCAGCGCCGCCGCCGTGCGCGGGATGCGCGACACCCACAGCAGGAACCACGCCTGCCCCTCAAGCCGCGCCGCCCCCAGTGCCAGCGACAGCAGCGCCAGCGCGAGGATCGCGATCCCGCACAGCACCAGCGGCGAGGGCCGCCACCGCCGCACCCGCGCCCCGGTGTCGGGGCGTGGGCGGGCGGAAAGTGAGGTCGGGCGGATGCCGTTCATGCCGGGCTTGCGCGTCTGCGATCACTCACCGGCGAAGGCCGCGCCGATCTGGTCGGCCACACGCATGATCGCGCCGTAGCCGCCGCCCGAGATGTAGATTTCCGCCGGATCGACTTGGATCACCTGACCCGCGCTCCAGGCGGTGGTGCCGGTGACCAGCGGATTGTCGAGCGTGGCGCGCGCCGATTCGCCCTCTTGCCCGACGGCAGCACCGCGATCGACCACGATCAGCCAGTCAGGGTTGGCCTCGGCGATGAACTCGAACGAGATCGCCTCGCCATGGGTTCGGGTTTCCACGCCGGGCACCGCCTCGGGCAGGCCAAGCGCCTCGTGAATCCAGCCAAAGCGCGACCCGACACCATAGGCCGACACCTGCCCGCCATTGGTCAGCACGATCAGCGCATTGCCGCGCCCCTCGACCGTGGCGGCGACCTCGGCGATCCTTGCATCCAGATCGGCGACCAGCGCCTCGGCCCGATCCTCAAGGCCGAAGATCGCGCCGTAAGCCAGCGTGCGCGCGCGCGCGTCGGCGACAAGATCGCCGCCGATGGTCATGTCGATCACCGGGGCGATGCGGCCAAGATCGGGGACCACCGCCGCCGAACGCCCGCCGGCGATGATGAGATCGGGGGTGAGGTTGGCAAGCGCTTCGTAATCCGGCTCGAACAGCGATCCCACCTGCACTGCCGCCTCGGCCACCGGGGTCAGGCGTTCCAGATAGATCGGGCCGGGCACACCGTCGATCTGCACCCCCAGCGCATCAAGCGTGTCGATGGCGGCGATGTCGAACACCGCGATGGTGGCGGGGCTGCTCTCGACCGTGGCCTCGCCCAGTGCGGTGTTGATCGTCACCTCGTCTGCGGCCGCCGCAAGGGGCATCAGCAGGGCGGCGGCAAGGGCGGGGAAAAGCGAAGAATGCTGCATCTGGGATCCTCGTCCGTTTGCAATATGCGCCGTGGCGTGCCGAGGCTGGCTGGTGGCGCCCGCGCGTCTAGCCGCTTGCGCAGCGCCGGTAAAGCTATATTCTGACCATTCTGATAAGGAATACGCGATGACCCTGACCGGCACCTACGCCACCGTCCATGCCGCCCGCTACATGCAGCAACTGCTCAAGCATTTCGCCCACAAGATCGAGGTGCAGGTCGGTGACAGCGACGGCCACGCCGCGCTGCCGGTCGGCCCGGCGGCCTTTACCGCCACCGCCGCGGAACTGCGGGTCGAGATCACGCTGAATGACCCGGAAATGGCCCCCCGCGCCCGCGCGATCATCGACGATCACCTTGCCCGGTTTGCGTTCCGCGAAGGGTTCGAGCGGATGGACTGGGCCGAGGCCTGAGCGCGGCAGGCATTGCCCGGCCCCGGCATCAGGGCAATCGGGCGAACTGCGGCTGCGCGGGTCGCCACGGCGTCGCCGCCTGAAAATCCCGTCATTGCAAGGCGCAGCCGAAGCAACCCCGACCGCTCGCATACAACATCGGGGTTGCGTCGTCGGCTGCGCCTCCTCGCAATGACGAAAGATGCGGTTCGCGCGCCGCCCCCCTCACCCCGCCTCTGCGCCAGATGCGCATGGTTGCAGGCCCGCACCACCTTGCCGCGCTGGTTCAGGACGTGGATGCGTCCGGTCACGCGGCCGTGGGTCGGGCGTCTGGCTTCACCTCCTGCGAAACACCGGCGCGCGTTTTTCCTTGAAGGCGGCGCGGCCCTCGGCGGCGTCTTCGGTGGCGTAGCAGATGGTCTGCAGGTCTTTCTCGTAGGTGATCGCGTCGCGGATGCTCAGGTCCCAGGCGGCCTTGAGGTTCAGCTTGGCGGTTTCCGCAGCAATCGGTGCGCGCGCGGCGATGGTGGCGGCCAGCCTGCGTGCGGCTGGCAGCAGTTCGGCCTGTGGCAGCACCTGCGAGACAAGCCCCCAGCGTTCGGCGGTCGCCGCATCGACCGGATCGCCGGTCAGGATCATCAGCGCCGCATTCGACGGCCCGACGGCATGGGCAAGACCCGAGGCCATGCCGCCGCCGCCGATCCAGCCGAGCTTGATCTCGGGGGCGGCGAAGGTGGCGTTTTCCGAGGCCAGCCGGATGTCGCAGGCCATCGCCGTCTCCAGCCCGCCGCCGAAGGCATAGCCGTTCACGGCGGCGATGACAGGCTTTTGCAGTGCGCGAATCTGGTCGCAGTAATCGGCGCGGTTGCGAAAGTTCCACGGTGTATCGTAGCGGTCGAGTTCGCGGATGTCGGACCCCGCGCAGAATGCCTTCTCGCCCGCGCCGGTGATGATGACGCAGCGCACCGCGTCATCGGTGTTGAAGCCCGCAACGACATCGGCCAGCGTCACGGCCATCTCGGGCGTCATGGCATTGGCCTTTTCCGGGCGGTCGATGGTGACAAGGGCGACGTGGCCCTCGTGTTCGACCCGAATTTCTCCGCTCATCCTCGCCCCCCTTTCAGAGCTTTGTCTCGGCAAGTGCACCTTGCGCCAGCAGTGCCTCGACCGTTGCATCGTCATAGCCCGCCTCGGCCAGAACCTCGCGTGTGTGCTGCCCGGCCAACGGCGCGCCGCGATCCACCGCCGACGGCGTGCGCGAGAAGCGGATCGGGAAACCCGGCGTCTTCACATGGCCCTCGGTCGGGTGGTCGTATTCGACGAAACTGCCGTTATGGGCGATCTGCGGGTCGGCTACGAGATCGGCGTAGCCATAGACCGGACCGCACCAGATCCCCGCTGCCCGCAGCACGGCCAACCATTCGGCGCTGGTGCGGGTCTTCAGCCTCTCGCGGGTTCTTGCATAGATGGCGTCGCGCTGCGTCCAGCCGTCGACCTCGTCCTCCATGGTCAGGAAGGACGGCTCGCCGATCACCTCGCCGAAGGTCTTGAGGTTCGGGAACGAGACGATGATGAACCCGTCCGAGGTCGCAAAGGCACCATAGGGCGCGCGGATGTAGACATGGGCATGGGGTTCGGCAGACCGCGCCTGCGGCTTTCCGGCGACGGTGAAAACCGACAGCTCCTGCATCTGCAACGCGGTGATCGCGTCGAGCATGTTCACGGTGACAAGCTGCCCCTCGCCGGTGCGTTCGCGGTGCAGCAGCGCGGCCAGCGCGCCCTCGAACGCGGTATAGGCGGTCACCGCATCGACAAGGTATTGCCCGGCGGGGTTCGGCGCCTCGCCCTCGCGGCCTGCGGACAGCATGGCGCCGGACAGGCCCTGCAGGATCAGGTCCTGCCCCGGCCAGTCCACATAAGGCCCGTCCTCGCCATAGCCCGACATCGACACATAGACGAGGCGCGGGTTGATGGCGCTCAGGCTTTCATAGTCGATTCCTAGGCGCCTTGCGACGCCGGGGCGGTAATTCTGCAAAAAGACATCCGCCGTCTTCACCAGTTCAAGCAGCACCGCCCGCCCGTCAGGCGATTTCAGATCGACGGCGAGCGAGCGCTTGTTGCGGTTCAGCGACAGGAACGAGACATTGACCCGGTTCCCCTGCGCGCCCCCGGCCGAGACATGGCGCTGCCATTCACCCTGCGGCGGCTCGATCTTCACCACGTCGGCGCCCAGATCGCCCAGACGCTGCGCCGCGAACGGCCCCGCCATGGCGATCGAACAATCAAGCACGCGATAACCTGAAAGAATGCCCATCGAGACCTCCTGACCTCAATGCATGACCCAGCCGCCGTCGACATGCAGCGTCTGGCCGGTGATGAAGGATGCCGCATCGGATGCGAGGAACATCATCGCATTGGCGATGTCGCGGGGGTGGCCCCGCCGCTGGATCGCCTGATGGTCGTAGATGCGCCGTTCATAGGCCACCAGATCGGGATGAATCTTTTCGGCATCGGTCGGGAACGCGCCGGGGGCGACGGCATTGGCGGTGATGCCCCATTTGCCGAACTCGCGCGCCCAGGCACGCACCATGCCGATGACGGCCATCTTGGTCTCGACATAGGGTGACAGGTCGGCCCAGCCGCCGCTGACGGTCACGGAGGACACGTTGACGATCCGGCCCCAGCCCTTTTCGCGCATCCATGGCAGGGCGGCCTGGACGCAGACGATGCCCGCATCGACATTGATCCGGTGGACAAGCTGGAAGTCCTCGATGGTGTAGTCCTCGAACGGCCGCGACGGATAGATTGCCGCGTTGTTGAAGACGACATCGATGCCGCCGTGCCTGCGGGCCAGATCGTCCAGCGCCGCGCGCAGCCCCGCCAGGTCGGCCAGGTCGAGCGCCTGCAGGTCGAGCCCGTCCAGCCCCTCGTCGGCAACTGCGCGCGCCAGCGCCTCGCGCTTGGCGGGATCGTTGTCGACCGCAATCACCCGCGCGCCGGTGCGCAGGAGCGCAAGCGTCGTCTCATGGCCGAGACCGCCTGCGGCGCCGGTATACAGCACCCTGCGCCCCTTCAGCGAGCCGAAGCTGTCCTGTCCGTTCATGATCGCCCCTCCAGTGGCAGATGGTTGCCCGACGGCGCGGGGTAGTCCTCGTCCGGCTGTGCCGCAATGGCACGAATCCGCGCCTCGCTGGCGGCGATGGCTGCGGCGTCGGGCAGGATGCGCAATGTGGTGTCGTAGCGGCGCGCGTCGCCCGCATCGAGCCAGATCATCTCGCCCCGCTCGCGCGCGGCGAGGTTGCCGAGGACGTGATGCGTCGAAGGTTCGATCCCGAAGGCATACTGCCCGGCCTGAAAGTTCTGCCATTCGTACTGACAGGGGAATTGCGCCTTCAGCGTCTCGACCTCGAAACCCAGCGCCAGCCGGTCGTTGACCAGCGCCACCGGCACCCGCCCGGCAGCGTCGGCGCCCATCTCGTGCTGCCAGACCTGTTCGTGAAAGCCGTGCTGCGGTGCAGGCATGGTGCGATAGCCCACGCCCTGCCTGCTGTAGTCACCGCCCGCATGGGCCGCCCAGACCACATCGCGGATCGGGGCCAGATAGCGGCTGCCCGCGTCCAGCAGCGGCCATGCCGGGTTGATGTGGTAGAGGAACATATGCGGCGTGCGGTAGAAACCGTGATTCACCACCCGGTCATGCAGCCTGATCTCGTTGCCGCCGACATCGGCCTCGATCCGGCGGACCAGATGCAGATCCTCGCCGAAGACGGCGGACTGCTGCACGATTCCCTCGGCCCAGAGAATGCAGCGCTCGCCCTCCCACCGCTCGCCATAGCCGGTCAGCCGCGCCGGGATCGTGCTGATGCGGCCGTGCAGCGAATGGCTGACGGTCCTTTTCGGGCCGTAGACATAATTGTCGGCGGGTACGTCGTTCATGAACAGGATGTGATCGAGACCGCAGGTCACCATCAGCCCCGAGAACGACCGCGCCCAGGCCAGCCCGCCCTCGCCCTCGTATTCGTGCAGGCCGGGATGGCGAAAGCCTGCGGGCGAATGCCAGCCGACGGACATGCCGCACCATTCGCAATCGGCGATGTCCATGGCCCGGTCCACCAGCACGGTGAAACGCAGCCCGCTGCCGGTGCGGAATTCGAGCATCCGGATGCCGCGCTCGACCCCGTCGCCCAGCGTCATCAGCCGGACGCCCGCAACCTGCGACAGCATCCCGGTGCGTTCGCGCAGCGAGCGCGCGTCATACGTCTGTCCGTGGAGCTGCACCATCTCAGCGACCTCCCTGTGCGGCAGCGCCAGCGGCCAGAAGTTCAGCCACATCGGCGCCGGTGATGGCAGCCTCGACCTCGACCATCGAACTGAGCGCGATGTCGAAGCCCGCGACGATCTGCCCCTGCCGCATGACGACGGCGCGGTCCGCCACCTGAAAGACGTGGTGCAGGTTGTGCGTCACCAGCACGACCGAATGACCGGCATCGCGCACCTCGCGGATGAAGCGCAGGACGCCGTTGGTTTCCTCGACGCCAAGGTTGTTCGTCGGCTCGTCGAGAATGATGACCTTGGCCGCAAACTGCATGGCCCGCGAGATGGCGATGGACTGCCGCTCGCCGCCCGAGAGCATGCGCACCGGAGCCGCCGCATCAAGGCGCTTGGTGATGCCGACGCGACCGAGAAGCTGCGTCGCGGCGGCGGCGATCTCGTCGCGGCGCATCGGTGCCAGAACCCCGAGCCACGACATATGTGTCGGTTCGCGCCCGAGAAACAGATTGCGCGCGATGCTCAGGTCTGGCGCGAGCGAGGTGTCCTGGTGGATGGTCTCGATCCCGAGTTCGATCGCATCGCGCGCCGAACGGATCGTCACCTGACGGTCGCGAACGAAGATTTCGCCTGAATCGGGGCGGTGAACCCCCGATATCGTCTTGATGAGAGTGGATTTTCCGGCGCCGTTATCGCCGAGCAGCGCCAGCACCTCACCCTCGCGCACCACGAGGGAAACGTCGTTCAGCGCGTGCAGGCCGCCGAAATGCTTGTGCAGATGCGCAATGCGCAGGATGTCTGCGGCCATGATCATGCCCTCCCGTGACGGCGCTGCATGAGCGCGTGCATGACCAGCATCACCAGGATGATGGCGCCGACGAAGATGTTGTAGGCGAGGCCGGGCACGCCGACCATGACGATGCCGTTGCGGATGATCCGCAGCATGAAGATGCCGACCAGCGTGCCGAAGATCGTGCCGCGGCCGCCCATCAGCGCGGTGCCGCCGACGACGACCATGGCGATCACCTCGAGTTCGTAATTGGTGCCCGCCACCGGCGACGCCGACGAAATACGCAACGCGCTGATGAGACCGGCGAAGCCCGCCGCGACCGAGGTGATGACGAACAGCCAGATCTTCACCCGGTCTGCCGGAACCCCGCGCGCTACCGCCGCATCGCGGTTGCTGCCGACGGCGGAAATCCAGTTGCCCGCCTTTGAATAGTCGAGAACGTAGATTGCAAGCGCGACGAAGGCGATGAACCACCAGAACGACGCATAGATGCGGAACGGTCCGATGTAGGCGTTGCCGACCAGCAGGTTCACGAAGGCGTTGTCGACTTCCAGCGACTTGAGCGGAAAGCCCTGCGTGGCATAGAGCGCCACCCCGCGCACCACGAACAGCATCGACAGGGTCACGAGGAAGGACGAGATGCCGATCTTTGTCACCAGAAGCCCGTTGATGAGCCCGACCGCCACCGCGATCAGGAATCCGATCAGCAGCGCGAGCGTGAAGCTCATCCCCGCGTTCTGGACCAGCAGCGCCATTGTCACCGGACAAAGCGCAAAGACCGCGCCGACCGACAGGTCGAACTCTCCGGCGGTGAGCAGCAGGGTCATGGCCAGGGCGATGATGCCGAGCTCGGGCAGGAAGGCCAGCATGTTCGAGATGTTGAGGGGCGACAGGAAATCCCGGTTACCCAGCACGAAGGCCACGACGACAAGGCACAGGATGCCGAACGAGGATACTTCGGGCAGCCGCAACACCTTGGCCCAGCGCGATGACTTCATTTCAGTTCCGTTATCTGAGCGAGGGAAAGGTCTGGCCGACAGTGACGCTGTCGGCCAGACCGGACCGCCTTACTGATTGTAGAGGTTGAGAATCGGATCGACACTCGTTTCGTCGTAGAGCGCGAACGTCAGCACGTCGTAGCCGATCGGCTCTCCGTCGGCGGCCAGTTTCAACAGCGCCACGGGCATGAAGCCCTGGGCCGACGGAAACTGCCAGGCCGCAGCCTGCATGTAGCCGTCACGCACCTGTTCCGCCGCCTCCTTCGAGTTGCCCCAGCCGACCACGGCGACCGAACCGGGTTCCACGCCGACCTGGTCGAAGACGCGCTTGATGCTGGCCGCGACCATGTCACCCAGCGGGATGATGGCGCTCGGGCTGTTGGCCACCATGTAGTCGGCCATGCGCGCGATCACCCCGGCCTGATCGACGCCGGTATCGACGACATCATAGCTGATGCCCAGGGGATCGAAGACCGAGGCAATGCCCGCCGTCTCGAGCTGCTGATAGCTTGCGCCGGGGACTTCGACCGGCAGAAAGACGGTATCACCCTCGGCCACCATGTCGTTGTCGACCATGTATTGCGCCCAGGCGACGCCCGCCTGCGTCAGATCGGCGCCAACATAGGCCTGGCGGCCGGTCGCCGGGTCGTCCGTATTGAAGAAGATGATGGGGATGCCGGCCGCGCGCGCGGCAGCCACCTCCTCGTTCCACAGGCCCGGCTCGGCCGAGGTCGTGGCGATCCCGTCGGGATGCGCCGCCAGCGCCGAATTGAACGCCTCTTTCTGGGCCGCCATGTCGCCGCCCGAGAACGAGATGCGGCAATCCACCCCGAGCTGATCGCAAGCCGAAGTCGCCCCAGCGTTCCAGTCGATCCAGAAAGGATCGGATGCGCCACCATGCGATAGCAGGTAGAAGACCTGCTGGTCCTGCGCCAGCGCAGGCCCCGACGCCACCAGCCCCAGTGCCGCCGTCGCCGCTGCCATCATCGTCAGTCTGAGTCCCGTCATCTGCACTCCTCCTCCCGGAAGCAAATTTCGCGGCCGTCCGCCGACCGGATGCGCGGTAGTTGATGTGATATGCGCCGTGGAGTCAACCACAGATCAGGATGCAGAACTGCGGGGATATTATGTATCATACTGTTTTTACGTGGTAGTCTTGATGATGATGGTCGTGCATCTCCTGACGTATTTCAGGGCTGCACCTTTACATTAACATCAAATCACATCATCAAAGGGTGAAAGCCTCGAGGTGATTCGTGCGTGTGACCCTTGCCGACGTGGCCCGCGAGGCCGGAGTTTCGACCGCGACGGTCGATCGTGTCCTGAACGCGCGCAGCGGCGTGCGGTCGCGCACGCGCGAGGTCGTGACCGAAGCGGCGCGGCAGCTTGGCTATATCGGCGACGCCCCGGCCCCGATGGCCGCGCAACGGGCGTTGGCGTTCGACATCATCCTGCCTGCGGGCACCAACAGCTACATCGAAGACCTGCGCCAGCAGTTCGTCGATCAACGCCGCGCAATCGCGGGCACGAACCTGCGCATCCATGCCATCGAGGGGTTCAACCCGGCAACGCTTGCCGCCCGCCTTGGTGAAATCGGGCGACGCAGCGACGGTGTCGCGCTCATCGGTCCCGATCACCCCATGGTGCGCGAGGCGATCCGCGCCCTGGTCGTCGATGGCGTGCCTGTGGTGACCCTGGCCTCCGACATCCCGCATGCGCCGCGTGCGGGCTTTGTCGGCATCGACAATCGCAGCGCGGGGCGGCTGGCCGGCTGGCTGATGGGGCGGCTTCTCGGGCCGGGGCAACATCGGGTGGCGCTTTTCGCCGGATCACTGTCCTATCGCGGCCATGAGGAACGCGAGGCGGGCTTTCGCCACATCCTCGCCGAGGAATTTCCCGATCTGGAGATCATCGGCCTGACCGAGGTGCTCGATGATGTCGAGCGCGCCTACCGCGCCGCCGCCGCGCATCTCGATGCGCATCACGACATCGCCGCCATCTACAACATCGGCGCAGGCAACCGGGGCATCGCCCGCGCCCTGAAAGAGCGCGACCTTGCCCGCAAGGTCATCATGATCGGCCACGAGCTGACAGCGCATACCAAGGCGATGCTGCTCGACGGGACCATGGACGCCGTGATCGACCAGAATGTCCGGGTCGAGGTGCGCGAGGTGATCTCGCAGCTCACCCGCCTGGCTTCCGGCGAGCCCTGGGCCATGCACCCGTTGCGCATCACCGTGTTCTTCCGCGAGAACCTGCCTGCGGAATGATCGCCCGCTCCGGCGGTCAGGGTCATCAACCCGAGGTGCATGTCCCCGACGCAAGACAGTTCGCGCGAGGCGGGGCAATCGGGCGAGCGGCCCTGCGCGGGTTGGCGCGGCATCGCCGGTCGCAAACCCCGTCATTGCGAGGCGAAGCCGAAGCAACCCCGACCGCTCATACACGACATCGAGGTTGCTTCGTCGGCTGCGCCGCCTCGCAATGACGGAATATGCCGTGTGCCAGATTACCCTGGCGCGAGGGCAGGCACGGCACGCCGGGCGGGCATCTTCCGCGAGGTAAAATTGTACTCGGTGTTTCGGGCCGTTCGTGGCAGGCTAAGGCGCAGGCAGCAGGTGATGGCGTGGCGTGTGTCCGCAGGCGCCATGGCGCCAGCGGCAGGGTGCCGCAACCGGACGGGGCGATCGAAGGGGGCAATATGGCCAATACCTCGGGTTTCGAGCCTGACGTGACGGTGCGCGTCAGGGATTACCGGATCGGCTGCATCGGCGCGGGCATGATCATGGCCGATTGCCACCTTGCCGCCTATGCCAAGGCCGGGTTCACGGTCGCGGCCATCGCGTCGCGCACGAAGGCCCATGCGCAGGCGGTGGCAGACCGCTGGAACATCGCCACGGTCCACGACTCGCCCGAACAACTGATCGAAGACCCGCAGATCGAGATCGTCGATCTGGCATTCCCGCCCGACCGGCAGCCCGCGCTGATCCGCCATGCCCTGCGCCAGCCGCATGTGAAGGCGGTGCTGACGCAGAAGCCGCTGGCGCTGTCGCTGGCCGAAGCCATCGCCCTGCGCGAGGATGCGCGCGCGGCGGGCAAGATTCTCTCGGTCAACCAGAACATGCGTTACGACCAGTCGATGCGGGTGCTGAAACAGATCATCGAACGCGGCGATCTGGGCGAGATCGTCTTTGCCCAGATCGACATGCACGCGATCCCGCACTGGCAGCCGTTTCTCGCCGGTTACGACAGGCTGACCCTGTCGAACATGGCGGTTCATCACCTTGATGTGCTTCGCTTCCTGTTCGGCGACCCCGACGAGATCACCACCCTCGCCCGCACCGATCCGCGCACCGCGTTCGCGCATACCGACGGCATCACCGTCTCGACGCTGAAGTTTCCTTCGGGCGTCATGGCGGTATCGCTCGAGGATGTCTGGTCCGGCCCGCGCGAGGAGGGTTACGAGGACGACCAGCACATCCGCTGGCGCGTCGACGGCACGCAGGGCGTGGCGCGCGGCACCATCGGTTGGCCGAAAGGGGTGCCGTCCACGCTCGAATATGCCTCGACCGTCGCCACGGGCGGCAAATGGGTCAGCCCGACATGGGACACGATGTGGTTCCCGGATGCCTTCATCGGCGTGATGGAACAGCTTCAATACGCGGTGAAGACCGGGACACCCCCGGCATTGACCGTGGCCGACAACGTCAGGACCATGGCGCTGGTCGAGGCGGGCTATCGCTCGATCGCCGAAAGGCGCACGGTGCGGTTGGCCGAAATTCCGACGGGCTGATATCGAGGGAGGATTTCACATGATGCAGGCGGGCGTGTTCACCGGCTATTTCCCCTACACGCTGGAAGAGACCGCAAGGCGCATCCGCGCCCTTGATTTCAATACCGTGCAGCTTGACCCGCATTTCCGCGACATCGACCTGTCCGCCGGGCAGATCACGAAGGACAAGGCGAGGAAGGTCCGCGACACGTTCCGCGACCATAACCTGCCGATCTGCTGCATCTCGGGCTATACGAACATCGTCCACCCCGACCCGTCCGAACGCGCGCGCAGGCTGGCCTATCTCAAGGAGATCATCCGCCACGCCCGCGACTTCGGCTCGCCCTACGTGATTTCCGAGACCGGCACCTTCAACACCGAGTCGGACTGGGTCGCGCATCCCAGGAACCGGACTGAGGAAGGTTTCGAGGACTGCCGCGCCGTGATCGCCGATCTGGCGCAGACCGCCCATGACCACGGCGCGGTCTTCCTGCTGGAAACCTATGTCAACAATGTCGTGGGTTCGGTCGAGGAAACCGTGCGGATGTTCGCGCAGGTCGATCATCCGGGCCTCGGGCTGCTCATGGACCCGACCAACTATTTCGAGTCCCACAACATCGACGACATGGACCGGATCCTGAACCAGGTCTTCGACACGCTGAGCGGGCATATTCGCATCGCCCATGCCAAGGACGTGAAGCGTTCCGGCGACGACAAGTCGGAAAAGCACGCCGATATCGGCGATGCCGACGCGCATGAGGGCCTGACCTTCCGCGGCGTGGGCGAGATCGAGCTGCCCGCGCCGGGGCTGGGGGTGCTCAATTACGATCTCTACCTGAAGCGGCTGTCCGAGAAACATCCCAACATCGAGGTCATCATCGAGCATCTCGACGAGGCCGACGTGCCGCGCGCGAAGGCGTTTCTTGAGGGCAGGTTCCGGGCAAACGGCGTATGACCCCAGGGCAATCGGGCGAACGGCATACCCCGTCATTGCGAGGAGCCGCAGGCGACGAAGCAACCCCGAGGTTCACGCGCGAGCGGTCGGGGTTGCTTCGCCTGTCGGCTCGCAATGACGGGGTTTGCGGGCGGCGGTGCCGTGCGGACCTGCGCAGGGCGGCTCGCCCGCTTGCCCTGCGTATGACCCGCCCCCTTGCGGATGTGCCGGACCTGCGGGCCTGCGGCCCCCGCCGGTGTCGCGCCTGCCGTGCCGCCCCGACGCCATCGGCCATGAGGCCCCTGCCATGACCGCCGCCGGGGCCGCCCGCCTGTCCGCGCGCAACCTGTCGCAGGTGCAGGACAGCATCCGTGTGCCGCAGTTTGCGCGCGAAGACCTGACCACCCGCATCGTCCATATCGGCGTCGGGGCGTTCCACCGCTGCCATCAGGCCGATTTCCTGCAGGATGTCGTCGAGGCGGGCCATCCGGTCGGCATGGCGGGCATCAATCTGGCGCCGCCGGGGATCGTTCCGGTTCTGGGGCCGCAGGACGGGCTTTATTCGCGCACGCTTGCCGATGGCGATGCGTGCGAGACGCGGGTGATCGGCGTCATCACCGAGGTGGCCGATCACGCCGCCGCCCCGGCGCGCTGTCTGGCGCTGCTGGCCGATCCTGCCGTCACCACGGTGACGATGACCGTCACCGAGAAGGGCTATTGTCATATCCCCGCAACCGGAGAGCTGGACCCCGGCCATGCGGGCATCCGGCATGACCTTGATACGCGCCTCGCCGCGCCCGCGACCCTGCCCGGATTTCTGGTTGCCGCCCTCGCGGCGCGGCGGGCTGCCGGGGCGGGGGCAATCAATCTGATCAGCTGCGACAATATCGCCGGGAACGGCGTCGTGCTGCGCAATGTCGTGCTCGCCATGGCCGGGGCGGCGGGCGGCGATCTGGCCCGCTGGATTGAGGATCACGCGGCCTTCCCCTCGACCATGGTGGACCGCATCGTGCCCGCCACCCGCGCTGCCGACCGTGCCCGCATCGAGGCGGCGCTGGGTCTGGCCGACGCGGGTGCCGTCATGGGCGAGAAGTTCCGGCAATGGGTGATCGAGGACAGCTTCCGCGCCCCGCGCCCCCCGTGGGAGGCGGCGGGGGTCGAGATCGTCGCCGATGTCACGCCCCACGAGCATGTGAAGATGCGGGTGTTGAACGCGGCGCAGACCACGCTGTCGCTGCTGGGCGCGCTTGCCGGGCATGAATACTCGGCCGACGCGGTGCGCGATCCGGCGCTGGCCGGGTTCACCGGCGCGATGATCGCGCGCGAGACCCTGCCGCATCTGCCGCAGGTACCGGGCATGGAGGGCGCGGCCTATCTTGCGCGCAGTCTCGAACGCATCCGCAACGCCGCGCTGGGCCATCGCTGCCAGCAGATCGCCACCGACACCTCGCAGAAGATCAGGCAGCGACTGCTCGATCCGCTGCGGCTGACCCGCGCGGCGGGCGAGGCGGCGCCGGGGCTCGAGACCGCGATTGCCGCCTGGATCGCCTGGCTGGCCGCCGGACAGCCTGCGTTCGGCGGGCGCTGGGAGGTTGCGGACCCGGTGGCCGGTGCGGCGGCGGCACTGGCCCGCGATACGCGGGGCGACCTCGGGGCATTCGCGCGCGGTACCCTCGCGCTTGAGCCGATCTTCGGTGCGGACCTTGCGCAGGACGCGGCGCTGGCGGACCGGGTCGCCGGAAGGGTGTCGGCGCTGATGGACGGGGCGCCGCCGATGGCGGTGGCGGGGTATGCCGCCTGAACCCGCGCGGAATCTTCCTTTACCTGCCACCCGCGATGATGTGAGACTGGCCTGGGGTCGACAGGGGGGATGACGATGCAACTGGGGATTCTGACCGCGCCGTTTGCGGACGATGCGCTGGGCACCGTTGCCGACTGGGCCGCAGGCGCCGGGTTCGAGGCGCTCGAGATCGCCTGCTGGCCTGCCTCGGGCGGCGAGGCGCGCCGTTATGCGGGCACCAGCCATATCGACGTGGACGGTCTGGGCCGTGCGCAGGCGCAGGACATCGCCGCCATGGTGCGCGAGACGGGGCTGACCATTTCGGCGCTCGGCTACTACCCCAACCCGCTCCACGCCGACGCGGATCACCGCGCCGCCGTCATCGGCCATCTCAAGAAGGTCATCACGGCAGCCAGCCTCATGGATGTGGGGGTCGTGAACACCTTCGTCGGCGGCGACCGGACGCTGACGGTGGACGACAACTGGACCCGCGCCGAGGCGATCTTTCCCGACATCCTGCAACACGCCGCCGACCACGGCGTGCGTCTGGCGTTTGAAAACTGCCCGATGATCTTCTCGAACGACGAATGGCCGGGCGGGCACAATATCGCCTATTCGCCGCGTATCTGGCGGCGCATCCTCGAGGCCTGGCCGGGCGTCGGCATGAACTTCGACCCGAGCCATCTGATCCTGCAATTCATCGACCTGAAGCGGTTCATCGCCGAATTCGGCCCGCATTTCGCCCATGTCCATGCCAAGGACCTGATGATCGACCGCGACGGGCTGTATGAACGCGGCATCCTTGCGGCGGGCATGGGCTGGCAGGTGCCGCGCCTGCCCGGCCTGGGCGAGGTCGACTGGCAGGCGTTCTTCGCCGGGCTGTATCGTGCGGGCTATGACGGGCCGGTCGTCATCGAACACGAGGATCGCGATTTCGAGGGCACCGACGAGAAGGTGAAGCGCGGTTTCCTGCTTGCGCGGGATATCTTGCGCCCATTCGTGAAGTGAGATCATTAATCATTTGCAAGGCGTCCAGATCAGGGAGAAACCGGACATGACAAGACTTCTGCAAGGCGCGGCAGCGACCGCGCTTCTGTCGGGTATCGCGGGAATGGCGATGGCCGACGGCTATGTCATCGGTGTGTCGAACACCGTTCAGGGCAACGGCTGGCGCGAGGAAATGGTCTGCGCGATCAAGGCGCAGGCGCTGGCGTCGGGCCAGGTCGCCAGCCTGAACATCGCCCACCGCAACACCGACGCGGCAGGTCAGCTCGAGGATATCCGCAACCTGATTCAGGCCGGTGTCGATGCCATCGTGGTGAATCCGGCCTCGGCGGACGCGGTGAACCCGGCGATCAAGGAGGCAACCGACGCGGGCATCGTCGTCGTCGCGGTCGATCAGGCCGTGACCGAACCCAGCGCCTACAACATCTCGAACGACCAGGAGGAATACGGCTATCTCGGCGCGCACTGGCTGTTTGAACAGATGGGCGGCGAAGGCCGGTTCTTCTACATGCGCGGCGCCGCCGGTGCGGGGGCGGACAACGACCGCGATGCAGGCGTGCAGCGCGCGATGGCCGAATTCCCCGGCATCTCGGTCGTGCAGGAGGTCTTCACCAACTGGCAGCAGGACCAGGGCAAGCAGCAGATGCTCGACTTCATCGCCTCGGGCATCCCGTTCGACGGCGTCTGGACCTCGGGGATCGACAACGTGATCGTCGATGCCTTCGTCGAATCTGACGAACCGTTCGTGCCGGTGGTCGGCGCCGACAATGCGGGCTTCGTGGGCCAGCTTGCCGCGGCTGACGGCCTTGAGGGTGCGGCCGTGTCGAACCCCGGCTCGATCGGCGGCGCGGGTCTGACGCTCGCGTTGCAGATCCTCGACGGCAACCCGCCTGCGGAACATACCGTCCACGTCACCCCCTCGATCTGGGCCAACACGACGGACGAGGGCCGCGCCGCCATCGCCGCCGCGCAGAACCCGAATCTCGATCCCGAATGGCCGGTCTCGGTCGAGATTCCGGGCTGGACCACCTACACGATGGACCAGATCATCGCCTGCGACGGCCCCGGCGAATAATCACGCCGACAGGCAGGCCCCCGGAGGTTCCGGGGGCCTGCACATGAACGACCGGCAGGCACGAGACAGGAGCGGCGCGGCACAGATGGCGGCCACCGGAGACCCCATCCTGAAAGCGGAGGGTATCGCAAAGAGCTTCGGCGCCGTGCGGGCCTTGCGTGACGCGCGCCTCACGCTGCACCGTGGCGAGATCGTCGCCCTGATGGGTGCCAACGGCGCGGGCAAGTCCACCTTCGTGAAGATCCTCACCGGCGCGCTGCGTCACGACGGCGGCGAGATCACGCTGAACGGGCGGCCCTGCCGCTTCGCCTCGCCCGCCGCCGCGCGCCGGGCCGGGCTGATCCCGGTCTATCAGGAACCGGCGCTGATCCCCGATCTGGACGTGGCGATGAACCTGCGCCTCGGCGGCACCCCGGTCGAGGCATTCCTTGCGCGCGTCCGTGAACTCGGGGTCGATGACCTGCGCCTTGACGACATGATCCGCGCGCTGCCGCTGGCGACGCTGCGCATCCTCGACATCGCGCGGGCGCTGGCGGCGGAACCCGACGTGCTGCTGCTGGACGAGGTGACGGCGGCGCTGCCGACCGACCTTGTGAAGCGCGTTCTGGCAGCGGTGCGGGCCGAGGCCGACCGGGGCCGCGCGATCATCTACATCTCGCACCGCTTCTCGGAAATCGCCGACATCTGCGACCGCGCCACGGTGCTGCGCGACGGGGCCAAGGTCGGCGATCTGGCCGTCGAGCCGGGGATCGAGGAGGAGGTGGTCGAACTGATGCTCGGCCAGAAGCTGGATGCCGCGACGCAGGTTGCCCGCGCGCCGGTGCAGGCCGGGACGATCGGCCCGCCGCAACTGGAACTGCGCGGGCTGAGCGTTGCGGGCAGGGTCGAGAATGTCTCGTTCACCCTGCGCGCGGGCGAGGTGCTGGGCGTCGTCGGTCTGGAAGGACAGGGGCAGGACGAACTTTTCGACGCCATCGCGGGATTTCGCCGCCCCGATGCCGGGCAGGTGCTGATCGACGGGGCGCCGGTGCGGCTGCGCGATCCCGCCGACGCCATCGCGGCCGGCATCACGCTCGTGCCCGGCAACCGGGCCGAGGCGCTGGCGATGATCCGTTCGGTGCGCGACAATATCGCGCTGCCCGGTGTCGCGCGCGCCCGCAACTGGGGCGCAATCCCGATGCGGGCCGAGGCCGCGCGCGTGCAGGCGGCGGTCGAGCGGTTGCAGATCGACACCCGCGCCATGGGCGAGGTTCGCCGTCTTTCGGGGGGCAACCAGCAGAAGGTCACCATCGGGCGCTGGATCGCGCATGGCGTCCGAACGCTGCTGCTCTTCGACCCGACGCGCGGGATCGACGTGCGCACCAAGCGCCAGATCTATCAGCTTTGCCGCGACCTTGCGGCGCAGGGGGCGGCGATACTGTATTACACCTCCGAACTGGCCGAGGTCGAACAGGCCTGCGACCGCACCATCGTGATCTTCGGCGGTCGGCTGGTCGATGAAATCCCGGCGGGCGAGGCCGACGAGGCGCATCTGCTCCGCGCCGCCTACGGGCTGACCGCCAGGGACCGCGAAACCGCTGCGGGCGCCCCGGCATGAGGCGGTTTCTCGCGCGCCATTACTGGGTGACGGGGCTTGCGGTGCTGTTCGTGCTGATGCTCGGACTCACCCGGATCATCCAGCCGGGTTTCGGAATCTCGGGCCTCGAAAGCGTGACCCGCGCCGCGCTGCCCTATGCCTTTGCCACCGCCGCCATGTCGATCACCATCATCGCGGGCGGGATCGAGCTGTCGGTGGCCAGCATGATGGCGGTCGGCGGCACATTATCTGCCGTGCTGATGGCCAAATGGGGTGTCGCCGGGACGGTTCCGGCACTGCTTGTCGTCATGCTTGCAGGCGCGGCCATGGGGGCGGTGAACGGGGTGGCGGTGGTGCTGAGCCGCGTGCCCGATATCGTCGTGACGCTGGCGATGATGTATGTCTGGGGCGGCGTGGCGCTGCTGATCCTGAACGGGCCGGGCGGCACGGCGACGCCGTGGCTGCGCGAACTGATCCTCGGGCAGGTGCCGTTGCCCGGCCTGCGCTGGCTGCCACAGGCGGCACTGGTGATGGCCGTGGTCATCGGCGGCATCTGGTGGTCGCTGCGCCGCTCGAAACTGGGGCTGTCGATCTATGCCATCGGCTCGGACCAGACTGCGGCCTTTCGCTCGGGCGTGGCCGTCGGGCCGACGCGGGTGGCAGCCTATGCCATCGGCGGGATGCTCGCGGCGCTGGGCGGGCTGTCGCTGACGCTGTCCACCGGCGTGGGCGAGCCGATCCCCGGCCCCTATCTCATGGCCTCGGTCGCGGCGGCGGTGCTGGGCGGCGTGGCCCTGACCGGCGGGATCGGCGGCATCCTCGGGCCGGTCATCGCCGTCTTCATCCTGCGGCTGGCGCGGCTGGACCTGACGCTGATGTCGGTCGATCCGAACGTCACGACCATCGTCGAGGGCACGATCATGGCCGTCGTCGTCATGATCGGCGGTCTTGTTGCGCTGAGGGAGAAACGCCGATGAGCGATGCAAGCCTTCAGCCGGACGGCCCCGGCCGCCGCGCGCTGCTGTGGCTGCGCGAGACGCCGATCATCGCGCTGATCGTGCTGCTGGTGGCGCTGGTGGCGCTGCTCGAATACCTGTCGCCGGGCATCGTGAACGAGCGCTGGATCGGCAACACGGTGAAATTCGCGATCCCGCTGGCGATGCTGGCCGCCTGCCAGACGCTGACCATGTATACCGGCGGCATCGACCTGTCGGCGGCGGCGGTGGCGACGATCACCGGCTTCGTCATGGCGACGCTGGTGCCGCATTTCGGACAGGGCTGGGGGATTTTCATCGCGCTGGTGCCTGCGGTGCTGATCGGGCTGCTGAACGGCTTTGGCGTCGCCATCTGCCGGGTGCATCCGCTGATCATGACGCTGGGTTCGGGGCTGATCGGCATCGGCTGCCTGCAGGTCTACCAGCGCTACACCATCGCCACGGGGTCCGAGGTCGCGCCGGTTCTCGAATGGCTGGGGACGGGGCGCACGAGGTCGGTGCCGAATGCGCTGTTCCTGTTCGTGCCTTTCGCGGCCTTCGTGTTCTTCGTGCAGAACCGCACCGGCTTTGGCCGGATGCTCTACGCGGCCGGCGCCAACGAAAGGGCCGCGCGGCTGTCCGGGCTTCGCCCCTGGCAGCTCTATTTCGCGCTTTATGTGCTGGTCGCGCTGATCGCCGGGGTGACGGGGCTGCTTTATGCCGGGATCATCCGCACGACATCGCTGTCGCTGGCCGACCCGCTGCTGCTGCCCTCGGTCGCGGCGGCGGTGATCGGCGGCACCTCGATCTTCGGCGGCCGGGGATCCTATGCGGGCACCATCGTCGGCGCCCTGATCCTGACCGTGCTGGGCACGCTGCTCACCCTGCTGCAGATGCCCGAAGGCGCGCGGCGCATCATCTTCGGCGGCATCATCCTGCTGGTGACGGCGATCTATGTGCGGCTGACGGATAACGGGTGAAGGGGGCTGCGCGACCGGGCGGTGCCCTTCCGGTGGGCTGGCAAGATCGAAGCGGTCCCGGTCCGGAATCGGGCCGCTCTAACCGACCCCGAACCGGGTGATCGCATCGGGGCGCAGCGTGGTGCCTGCGCCCGGCTCTTCGGGAACGAGGAACCAGCCGTCGCGCACCGTGGCCGGTTCGGTGAAACACTCGCGCATCCAGGGGATGTATTCGAGCATGGTGCAGGCCGGATGGCCGATGGCGGTGTGGAGGTGGGTCTGCATCATGTCGCCGACATGGGACACGACCGGCAGGGCGCGACCGGCGGCCATGTCGGCGACCCGGATCCACGGCGTCACGCCGCCGAGGCGCGCGACATCGGGCTGCACGAAATGGACGGCCTCGGCATCGAGGAAGGCCTGGAAATTCTCGGGCAGGTAAAGCTGCTCGCCCAGGGCGACCGGCGTGGAAATCACGCGCGCGAGGCGGCGATGACCGGCGATGTCATCGTACCAGAGCGGCTCCTCGAACCACATCACGTCATTGTCGGCCAGCGCCGGACCAAAGCGGATCGCCTGCGGCAGGTCCATGCGCCCGTTGGCATCAACCGCCAGCGTGACATCGGGACCGATGGCACGGCGCACCGCCCCGAGCCTGCGGATGTCGTCGGTCAGGAGGTCGCTGCCGACCTTGATCTTCACGCCCGAGTAACCCTCGTCCTCGACCAGGCGGCGGCAGTCGGCGACCAGGGTTTCCAGCGGCCAGTTCAGCCAGCCGCCGTCGGTATTGTAGGCGCGGATCGGGCGCGCGGTGCCGCCCATCAACTGCCACAGCGGCTGCCCGGCGGCCTTGGCCTTGATGTCCCACAGCGCCACGTCCACCGCACCGATGGCCAGTTGCACGATCCCCCCGCGCCCGACCCATTGCAGCGGCGGAAAGCGCGTCATCTCGTGCCACAGCGCCGTCACCTCGCGCGGGTCGCGGCCAAGGACCAGCGCGGCAAGGCTGTCGTCGATACATTGCGTGATCAGGCGGTCGGACGGCAGATGCGCATGGGTGCCCGAATAGCCGTAGCCGGTGATCCCGGCATCGGTCTCGATCACGACGCCGGGTGCACCCCAGTGGGTCAGGCTGTGCAGGCTGTCGGAAATGCTGCCGCGCGTGACCGGCACATGCAGGATGAAGGTGTGAATTGCGGTTATCTTCATGTCAGCCACCCTCAGCGATAAAGCATCGTCGGCAGCCACAGGCTCAGCTCGGGGATGAACACCAGCAGCATGAGCACGATCAGCAGCGGCACAAGAAACGGTGCCGTCGCCCGCACGCAATCCTCGAACCGGACCCCCGACACCCGCGACAGGACATAAAGCACCATGCCGACCGGCGGCGTCAGCAGGCCGATCATCAGGTTGAGGACGACGATGATGCCCAGATGCACCGGATCGACGCCGATCGTCGCCGCCACCGGCAGCAGCACCGGCACGAGGATGGTGAGCGCGGCAATCGTCTCCATGAAGCAGCCGACCACGAGGATCACCGCCATCATCAGGAGCAGGATGACATGCTTGTTGTCGGTCAGGCCGAGGATGAAATTGGTGACGTGCAGCGCCGACTGGTTGGCGGTGAGGATCCACGCGAAGATCGCTGCGGTGGCAACGATCATCAGGATCGCGGCGGTGGTCTCGACCGTATCCATGGTGACGCGCAGCAGGTGCCGCCAGGTGAGCGTGCGGTAGACCAGCCCGCCGAGGATCAGCGCATAGACGACCGCGACGACCGCAGCCTCGGTGGGGGTGAAGGCGCCGGTGCCGATGCCGCCGATGATGATCGCCGGGGTCAGCAACGGCAGGAAGGCCGATTTCGTCGCCGCGCCGAGATTGCGGAAGTTGAATGCCTCGTCGCGCGGATAGTTGCGCCGCCTGGCGTACCACGACACCATGATCATCAGCGCGATCGCCATCATGAAGCCGGGCACGACCCCGGCGGCGAATAGCTGGCCGATCGAGGTCGAGGCGATCACGCCGTAGATGATCAGCGGCAGCGACGGCGGAATGATCGGGCCGATGGTTGACGACGCGGCGGTGATCCCGACCGAAAAGTCGATGTCATAGCCCGCATCGCGCATCGCCTTGATCTCGATATTGCCCAGGCCCCCGGCATCGGCGACGGCGGCACCCGACATGCCCGCGAAGATGACGCTCGCACCGACGTTCACATGACCCAGCCCGCCGGGCAGCCAGCCGACCAGCGCGCGGGCGAAGGTGAAGATGCGCGTCGTGATGCCGCCGGTATTCATCAGATGCCCGACCATGATGAAGAACGGCACCGCCAGCAGAGTGAAGCTGTTCACGCCGTTGATCATCGTGTGCAGCATCGTGACCGGCGGCAGCCCCGCGATGAAGATATAGACAAGCGACGCCGCCCCCAGCGCCACCGCAACCGGCGCACCGCCGATCAGCAGGACCGCGAGCACGATGAAAAGCAGGGCAAGGCCCATGGTTCAGCTCCTCAGGGTCTTGACGAGGCGGTAGAGGGTGACGGCGGCGGTCAGCGCGAGGCTGATGACCACGACCCAGATCAGATAGCTGCGCGACACGTCGATCGAGATCATCCGCTGGTTGCCGGTGCGCTGGACCAGGGTGATTCCGGTCCAGGCCGCATAGGCGAAAAAGACCGTGGTGACCGCATCCATGGCGGCAAACAGCCATTTCGAGGCCCGTGCCGGGATATAGAGATGGAAGAAATCGAGGAAGATATGCGAATTCTTGCGCGCGCAGATGATCGACCCGGCAAAGGCCACCACGATCATCAGATAGCGCGCGACCTCCTCGGTCCAGGGAATCGAGCTGTTGAACACGTAGCGCGAGACGAACTGCAGGAAGACGACGAGCATCAGGATCCAGAACACCGCGAGGACCGGCGCATCCCACCACGAGATGTCGTCGATGCGGTCGTTGGCGAGGTCGATCTCGGCGATCAGCCCGGCGTCAAGCTCGGGCTGTGGGAAGGCTCGGCCATGGGGTCACCCGTCTGAAGCCGGGCGGCCCCGCAGGCCGCCCGCTTTGTGATGCAACTGCGTACAGCCTACTGGCCGATGGCCTCGAGCCGCTCGTAGATGCCCGGCCCCCAGGGCATGTCGTCCGAGGCGAGATAGGGCTTGACCGCGTCGATGAACGGCTGCCGGTCGACCTCGTGGACCGCAACGCCCTGGCTCTCGAAGAACGCCACCAGTTCGTTCTCCTGGTCGATCACGCGCTGGTCGGCCCAGGCGGCGGCATTGCGCAGCGCGGTAAAGACCGCGTCGCGGTCCTCGTCCGACATCGAGGCGATGGTGATGCCCGAGACGATGGTGGTCAGGGTCGCGATCGTGTGCGAGGTCAGGCTGATGTCGCTCTGCACCTCGTGGAACTGTGCCGCAAAGATGGTCGGCAGCGGGTTTTCCTGCGCGTCGACGACGCCCTGCTGCAGGCCCAGATAGACCTCGCCCAGCGCCATCGGCGTCGGGTTGGCCCCGACCGCAAGCGGGAACAGCGTGTAGGCCGGGGCGTTGGGCACGCGGATCTTCAGGCCCTGCATGTCCGAAGGCTGCAGGATCGGCCGGTTCGAGGTGATCTGCCGCGCGCCATAATAGGTATGTGCGACCAGGACGTTGCCGGTGGCCTCGGTATAGGCTTGCGACATCTCGTCAAGCAGGTCGCTGTTCCAGAATGCCTCCCAATGGGCAAAGTCGCGGAAGACGAACGGATAGTCGGCGATGCCGATGTCGGGCGAGCTTTGCGCCATGAAGGCCGGGCCGGTGTAGATCGCATCGACGGAACCAAGGCTGAGGCCCTCGTTGATCGCCTCCTCGTTGCCAAGCGACGAGGACGGGAACACCTCCATCGTGTAGCGCCCGTCGGTGGTCTCGGCGATTTCGTCGGCCGCGCGCAGGATGGCCTCGTGGAAGATCGTCGAGGGTTCGTAGACATGGGCGAAGCGCAACACCGCTGCGCGGCAGCCGGGCCTGCAAAGGCGACAACGGCAAGTGCGGCGGCCGATGCAAGGAAGGTGCGGCGCAAAACGGTGAAGGGGTGGTTCATCATGGATGCTCTCCTCCGGTTGCCTCGGTCATGAGGTCCGAAAAGGCGTGCAGGGTTACGCTAGGGCAAACCATACTGCCGCGCAACGATTGCTTGGCGGTCGCCGCAACAGCATTCCCGCGCGATCCGGGCGCTGCCGCCGCCGCAACAGGTCCGGCATCCGTAGTGCCACGCCGTGCGCCGGGGGCATCTGCCGCCACCCGCGCGTCGGCGCCTTGGAGGATGTTCTGGAAGGGGTTGCTTCGGCTTGCACCTCGCAATGACGGAACATGCCGCGCGCCGCTCTCACCCCCGCCGCCAGGGCGATCAGGCGACTTGCCCTGCGCGGGTTGACGCGGCACCGCCGCCCGCAAACCCTGACAATGCAAATCCCGTCATTGCGAGGCGAAGCCGAAGCAACCCCGATGTTGTGCATGAGCGGTCGGGGTTGCTTCACTTCGTTCGCAATGACGGAACTCGCAATGACGGAACATGCCGCGCGCAGATAACCCCCCGCCGCCAACCCCTTGCCCGCCGTGACCGCGCTTTCTACAGTCGGCCCCACGCATCACCCTCCCCGACCGGCCTGCGCGGACGCAAACATGGTATCGGAACCACATTCGGTCACGCTTTTCGGCATCCGCTCGCCGCTGGTGGTCGAGTATGAGGAAAGCCTGCACCGCTGCGGCATCGCCATTGCGGCGGCGGTGTCGGTTGAGGGGGCGCCGAGGGTGATGGACCCCGCGCCGGTGGTCGAGCTCGCGCGGTTTGCGCCGCAAGGGGCCGCGCCGTTTCTGGCCTGCGCCTTCACCCCCGCGCGGCGGCGGGCGCTGGCGGAGCAGGCGGGGGCGCTCGGTCTGGTCCCGGCGCCCGCGCTGGTTGATCCGCATGCGGTGCTCGCGCGTTCGGTGCGGGCGGGCGAGGCGAGCTTCGTCAATGCCGGGGCCATCATCGGCGCGCTGTCGTTGCTCGGGCAGGGGGTGCTGGTGAACCGTGCCGCCAGCATCGGCCATCATGCGATGATCGGCGATTTCACCAGCATCGGGCCGGGGGCGGTGCTTGCGGGCAACATCCATGTCGGCGCGGGCTGCATGATTGGTGCGGGCGCGGTGATCCTGCCCGACCTGCGCATCGGCGCGGGCTGCATCATCGCGGCGGGATCGCTCGTGCGCGAGGATGTTCCCGACGGTGCCTTCGTCGCGGGCAGCCCGGCGCGGGCGCGGGTGTTCGATCCGGCGCGTTCGGCCCTGAACATCGAGGGTGCAGAGTGAGCAGCCTCGCCGGGTGGTGGCAGGCGGTGCTTGCCCGGCCCTCGGGCGAATTTCTCGTCACGCCCGAGGCACGCTACAGCCGCGCGGCGCTGGCGGCGGCGGTGCGGCAGGCCTGCGGGCTGTGGCGGCTGCGCGGGCTGGCCGGGGGCGACCGCGTGGTGATCGTCAGCGGCGACGATTTCGCCGCGATCTCGCTGCATCTGGGGGCGCTGCTGCACGGGCTGGTGCCGGTGCTGCTGCAGGCCGACACGCCCGGCGCCCGTGCGGTCGCCATCGCCCGCGACACCGGCGCGGCGCTGCTGCTGGCGGACGAGGGGCTGGCCGAGGGCTGGGACTGTCCCTGTCCGGCCCTCTCGATCACCCGCGCCGCCGCGCGGCGCTGGCGCAGGGCGCAGGTGGCGTGGCGCATCGCGGGGCATGACCCGGTGCCCGAAGACCCCGCCTTGCCCGAAGACCTGGCCGCCCCCGCCTATCTGCTTTTCACCTCGGGCACGACGCAGGCGCCGACCGGGGTGATGCTGACGCGCGGCAACGTGCTCGCCAATCTTGCCACGCTTGCCCGCGTGCTGGGGGTCGGGCCGGAGTCGCGGTTCTTCAACGACATGCCACTTGCCCATGCCGACGGGCTGGTGCAGGGGCCGCTTCTGAACTCATACGCGGGGGCGACCCTGATCCGCGCGGGCGGCTTTGCGCTCGACCGGCTCGAACACTGGCTCGACACGGTGCAGCGCGAGGGCTGCAGCCATGTCTTCACCGTGCCCACCGTCTGGGCGTTGATCGAGCGCCATGCCGCGCATGACGATTATTTCGCTGCACCGGCGCTGCGCTGGCTTGTGTCGTCTTCGTCCTTTCTCGACCCTGACCTCTGGGCGCGGATCGAGACACGCTTTGGCCGCAGGCTGATCAACGAATACGGCCTGACCGAAACCGTATCCTGCGCCCTCTACGCCGGTGGTGGCCCCGATACCGGCCCGCGCGGCAGCCTCGGCCGTCCCGTCGATTGCGAGGCACGCGCAGCGCCGCTCGACGGGTTCGATCCCGGTGCGGGCGAGTTGCAGTTGCGCGGCGCCAACATCTTTCCCGGCTACTGGCAGAACCCCGCCCGCACCGCCGAGAGCTTTACCGCAGACGGCTGGTTTCGCACCGGCGACATCGTGCGGGTGCGGGGTGACGGGGCTTTCGACTATCTCGGGCGGCTCAAGACCGTGATCCTGTCGGGCGGCCTGCTGATCCGCCCCGAGGAGGTCGACGAGGCGATGCTGCGCCATCCGCAGGTGACCGCCTCGGCCACCGTCGGCCTGCCCGATGCCGATTTCGGCGAGATCACCGCCACCGCCGTTGAAGTGGCGGGCGAGGTGAGCGAGGTCGATCTGGCCGCGCATGCCGCCCGCTGGCTCGAACGGCTGAAGCAGCCGCGCCTGATCGCGGTGGTGGCGCAGATCCCGCGCGGGCTGTCGGGCAAGGTGCGCACCCGCGATCTGGTTGCGGAACTTGCCGCAAGGCGCGCTGCCGCCCTGCCTGCGGGGACCGGCACCCGCGAGGCGCGCATCCTTGCCCTTGCCGCCGGGGTGTTCCGCTGTGCGCCCGAGGCGCTGACCCTGCGCAGCGGCACCGGCGATGTCGCGGGCTGGGACAGTTTCACCCACATGAACCTGCTGCTGGCCACCGAGGAGGCGTTCGACATCCGCATCCCGGTGCGCCACGCCGCCGACATCCGCTGTCTGGCCGATCTGGCCCGCGCGGTGGCGGCCAGCGGCGGTTAGGGTGGTGCGCGCGGGCCTGCGCCTTGCGGCGATCTGGGCGGCGGCCTTCCTGCTGGCAGGCGCGATGCTGGCCCCGTTCGCGCGGGGCAACGACGATGACATGGCGCTGGGGCATGAGGCCGCCACGCTGGCCGCGTCGGGGCCGGAGGCGGTCTTTATCGGCTCGTCCCTGATCGGCGCGGCGGTGCCGCCGGTGAACGCGGGCGGACCGGAGACGCCCGATCTCGACTGGCAGCGCCTGTTTCGCAACGGCGCCGACCGCCACGACCTGCTGATAATGGCCGAGGCGGTGACGCCCTACACCCGCTTCCTGTTCGTCGAGGCCGCAGCTCTGCTGCGGGCGGGCGGTTCCGATGCCGTCTGGCCCGCCTCGGTGCTGTTCGATTTCAGCCGCCATCTGCGCAACGAGGCCCGCGCGGTCGCCGATGTCGAGGGCGCGGACCTGCTCGACCTGCGGCGCGAAAGCGAATTCGTGGATCGCGACGACCCGGTCGGACCGCGCAGCATCCCGGCCCCCGACCCTTTGCCGGTGGCCGACCTTGCCCGCTGGCGCGCGCTGGCCGAGGTGCTGGCAGCGCGGGGCGGCGCGCTGGTGCTGGTCGATCCGCCGCGTGTCGATCTTGTCCTGACCCGGTCGGATCGTGACCGCCGGGCGCAAGAGCAGGACCATGCCCGCACCCTCGCGGGGCAGATGGGGGCCGGGCTGTTCCAGCCTGCGCCGTGGTGGGAGGCGGGCCGTTTCACCACCGGCGGCCACATGAACCGCGCCGGGCGGGCGCGGTTCGTGCAGGAATTCGCCGCCTGGCTGGAGCGGCACGATGAATGATCTGGCGCTGATCTTCGCGCTTGCCTCGGTGGCGACCGGGCTGGTGCTGCATGTCCTGCCCGACCGGCCCGCCCGCTGGTTTTCAATGATTGCCGCCGCTGCGGCGCTTGCGGTCTGGGCGCCGCTGGCGCTGCTGTGGCTGCTGGCGCTGATCGCCGCGACTTGGGCAGCGATGCGTGGCGGCGAGACGCGCGGGCACCGCGACCTGCCGGTGGCGCTGGTCACCGCCGCCGCGCTGGCCGCGCTGCTGGGTTTGCGCGAACTGCCGGGGATCGTCTGGCTGGGCGGGGCCTATTTCACCCTGCGCAACCTGCATGTGCTGTTCGACTGGTGGCGCGGGCGCGGGGTGGCCCCGACACTGGCCGATCTCGCCCGCTACAACCTGTTCCTGCCGGTGCTGGTCGCCGGGCCGATCCACCGTTTCCCCGAGTTTCAGCGCGAATGGCGTCGCCGCCGTCCGGGCGTCGAAGACCTTGCGGCGGGGGCCGAGCGGGTGCTGATGGGCCTTGCCTCGTGCGTCGTCCTTGCCACCCGCTTCGACGACATCGCGCGCGAACCCCTGCGCGTGATCGAGGTGCCGTCGTTCATGGCCCGCTGGCTGCTGTCGGCCTGCGACTGGGTCTATCTGTTCTTCGTCTTCGCCGGACTCAGCGCCGTCGCCATCGGCAGCGCCCGCATGGCCGGGCTGAAGATCGAGGAGAATTTCGACCACCCTTGGCGCGCCCGCGATCTGGCCGGGTTCTGGCTGCGCTGGCACATGAGCCTGTCGTTCTGGGTGCGTGACTATGTCTATCAGCCGGTCGCGGTGGCCATGCGTTCGCCGGTGGCCGGGGTCGCGGCGGCGATGCTGGCGATGGGCCTGTGGCACGAGACCAGCCTGCATTACGTGCTCTGGGCGGTCTGGCAGGCGGCGGGGATCGTGGTGTCGCATCTGGTGCTGCGGCGCGGGCCGCCATTGCCGCGCCGGATCGGGGGGATCGTGTCGCCGGTGCTGATCCTCGGCTGGCTGTCGCTGGCCGGGCCGGTGCTGGCGCTGGCACTCGGGGGAGGCGCGCCATGACCCCGCTGCTGCGCGTGCTGGAGAGAAGGATGCCGAAATGGCTCGCCTCGGTGCTGGTCGCCGTCATCTATGCGATCCTGCTTGCGCTGATCGTCGTCAGTCTCGGCGCCGATCAGGAGGTGATCCGCTACATCGACCCGAGGCGCGGATGAGCGCGCCGCTCTCATGCCTCGTGATCGGCGCAAGCTACGGCGCCCTGATCGCCGCGCGCATCCTGCAGGCGGGGCACCGGGTCACGCTGGTCGGTCATGCGGCGGAATGCGACGCCATCACCCGCGAGGGGCTGACCATCGACATGCCGTTCCGCCACCTCGGCCTGCGGCATCCGTTCCGCCTTGGCCCCGACACTCACGACCTGCAGCTTGCCACGCCGCCGCAGGCGCGGGTGGCGGGCCACGATCTGTGCTTTCTCGTCGTGCAGGAACCGCAGGCCGCCGCGCCCGCGATCGCGGCATTGATCGCCCGGATCGCCGAGGCCCGCCTGCCGGTGGTGGCGCTGATGAACCTCGCGCCGCTGGCCTGTCTCGAACGGATCGCGGCGTTTTCCGGGGTCGATTTCGGCGGCATCCATGCGGCCGCCGGGACCTGGCACCTGCTGCGCCCCCTGCCGCTGAGCGCGGCGAGTCCCGACGCCCAGGCCGTCCGCCCCGACCCGGCGCGCCCCAACGCGCTGCGGGTGACGCTGGCAAGCAACATCAAATGCGCACCGCTGGGCGATCCGCAGGCGCAGGCGGCGCTTGATCGCCTTGCCGCCGACATCGCCGCGACGCGCGCCACCGTCGCGGGGCAGGAGGTGCCGGTCCCGGTGCGGCTGATCGCCGGAGACTCGCCGTTTCTGCCGCTGGTGAAGCTGCCGATGCTGATGGCGGGCAACTACCGCTCGATCACCAAGACCGGCGCGATCCCGATTGCCGAGGCCGTCTGGCGCGACCCCGCCGCCAGCCGCGCGATCTATGACGAGACCTGCGCGATCCTGCGCGCCACCGGCACCCCGCCCGGCCTGCTGGTGCCGTTCGACCGCTACGCCGAAGCGGCCCGCGCCCTGACCCTGCCCGCCGCCGTCGCCCGCGCGCTGGCCGCAGGCGCCTTGCAGGTGGAGCGCGCCGACCTCCTGCCGCGCGCGCTGGCGCGGGGCAACCTGTCACCACAGGCCGCCGCCGTGATCGCGGGGGTCGAGCGCTGGCTGGAAGCGAACCGGAAGGCGGGTGCATGACCGGGGCGGGGATGGAGCGGGGATGGCCGCGTTCCCGGCTGACGCTGATGGCACCCATTTCTTCGCTTCACGGTGCCGCCGGTAGCGTTATCTTTTCGCTGGCAGGGCTGCAGCTTGATTTTTCCGGCCAATGGCCGTACGTATCACCGATAAGCCGGAGATCGAGAAATGGCCGAAGCCGCAAAGAGGCCCACTACCAGCCGTGTCCGAGGGGAACGCCTTGAGGCGCGCGTGACCGCTGACCAGAAGCGCCTGATCGAACACGCCGCTGCCCTGCAGGGCCGCTCCGTGACGGATTTCGTTCTGGCGAGCCTGCAGGATGCGGCGCGGCGGGCCATCGAGGAGCATCAGCATCTGGAGCTTTCGGTGCGCGACAGCCAGGCGTTCGTCCGGGCTCTGCTCGAACCGCAGCCGGTCAATGAGCGCCTGCACGACACCATCCGCCGCTACCGCGAGAAAACGGGCGTCTGACACGTGGGAGAGGCAGACGACATCTTGCGGGTCGAGGTTCTCGGCCCGCAGCACGACCGCTCGGGGTTCAATAGCGGTGTGGAGCCGCTCGACCGATACTTCCGGATTCAGGCTGGACAGGATGCCAGAAAGAGAACGGCGGCACCGTTCGTCCTTGTGCTGACGGATGGCAGCATCGCCGGATATCATACGCTCTCGTCGACGGCGGTGCGGCTTGCAGAGCTGCCGGGTGGCGTGATTCGCAAGCTGCCGCGTTATCCGCTGATCCCCGCGACCCTGCTCGGCCGTCTTGCCGTCGATCGGCGGTTTCAGGGGAAAGGTTACGGTCGATTCCTGCTCGCGGATGCGCTCTTCCGGGCAGTCCGCAGCGAGATTGCGTCCTTTGCGGTGATCGTGGACGCCCAGGACGCAAATGCGAGGTGCTTCTATGAGCGCGAGAGCTTCCTGCCGTTTCCGGACCAGCCGATGAAGCTGTTCCGCCCGATGTCCGATATTGCAGCGCTGTTTGGATGACGGGGATATTATCGCAGGAATACGGGGCCGCCGGGACCGCCCTTTTTCTCACCACGCTTGCGCCGATTGCCACCCTCGATGCAGGCATGGCACGAGTCCGGCCATGAACAGAGCCATCCTTCTCGGCATTGTGGCAGGCACGACGGCAAGGCCGGCAAATGTGCAGGAATGGCGCAGCGCCTAGCCGCGCTGCGCGACAACCGTGAGATAGCGCAGGAACAGTTCCCGTTCGCTGGTGATGTCGAGCTTCTCGTAGATGTTCCGGCGGTGGTTCTTCACCGTGCCCGCCGAAATGCCTAGGCGCTGTGCGATGCCCGCAGGCGGGTGGCCGCGCAGGACGAGGGTGACGATCTCGACCTCGCGCGGGGTGAGTTCGGGCCAGTCCTCGGGACTTGCGGTCGGTTGCAGCGGCGCGACTCCGGGGGCGGACGGTTGCCCGGTGCGCCGCGCCACTGCACCGCGCCGGGCAAGGTCGTGCGCGTGCAGCGCCGCAAAGACCGGGAACAGCCGGGTGGCCAGCGCAAGTTCGCCCCGGTCGAAGCGCCGCCCGCTGCGGTCGAGAAACACCCCCAGCGCCCAGTCGCCGCCGTCGGGCAGCAGGATGCCGACCTCGTCGCTGATGTCCGATTCGCCCAGAAAATCGGCGATATAGGGGCCGCCCCGGCTGGCGTCATCGTGGTCGAGGTTCACCACGCCGGGTCCGCAGCCGCCGCGCCACATGGCGTAGAACGGGTCGAAACGGTAGTATTGTTCGAGATATTTCTCGACCAGTGCCGCCGAATAATTGCGCCACGAGACGAATTCCGGCCGCATCGTGGCCGAGTAGCGCACCACCGTCACCTTGTCGTGCGGCAGGGTCGCGGCCACGAGGTCGATCAGCCGGTCAAGATGCGCAGGCCCGGCGATGGCGCCGATCGCGTCCGTCAGCGGGCCGATGATCCGTTCGGGCAACACGCCGGTTCCTCCCCTGCAGGCGGGCCACATGCGCGCGGCGCGCATGTGCCTTCCGGCACATGGACCGGGACGGCGGCCCGCGTCTAGCGTTCAGGCAATACCTTGGCACCATTCCAGCACAGCGAGGCACGCCAGTGAACAGGCCCCTGACCCGCGACGAGCAGCCCGGACATACGAACGAGCCGCCCATCGTCATCGGCATCGACGCCGGCGGCACCATGACCGACACGATCCTGGTGAACCGTGACGGCCATTTCACCATCGGCAAGGCGGCCACCACGCCGCATGACGAAAGCGAAGGCTTCGTCGCCTCGTCCGAGGACGCCGCCGACGCCTGGGGCATCACGCTGGCCGATCTGTTCGGCGGGCTGGATGTGGTGCTCTATTCCGGCACCGGGATGCTGAACACGCTGCTGTCGCGCACCGGGCGCCGGCTGGGGCTGATCACCACCCGCGGCCTCGAGGACATGGTGCTGATGGGCCGCGGGTTGCAGGCCTGGGCCGACTATTCCTATGCCGACCGCCTGCACGCGGTCACGCATGCGCATCCCGATCCGCTGGTGCCGCGCCGTCGCACCCACGGCGTGACCGAGCGCATCGACCAGTTCGGCGACGTGGTCATCCCGCTTTACGAGGACGACGTGCGCCGCGCGGCCCGCGCGCTGATCGCGGACAAGGTCGATTCGATCTGCATCATGACGATCTTCAGCCATGTGAACCCGGTGCACGAGCAGCGCATCGCCGCATTGTGCGAGGAAGAGATCGCCGCCGCCGGGGCACAGATCCGCGTCTACATGAGCCACGCCATCCGCCCCGTGGTCCGCGAGCAGTCGCGGTTGAACTCGGTCCTGATCGAAGCCTATGCCACCGCGCGCGGCCGCGAGCAGTTGCAGGCCATCGAGGCTGCATCGCAGAAATACGGCTTCCGCTACGGCGTGCAGACGCTGCTGAGCTTTGGCGGCCTTGCCTCGATCCACCATCCGCGCCTGCACGAAACCATGATTTCCGGCCCCATCGGCGGCATCCTCGGCGCGGCCTATATCGGCAAGCTGATCGGCAACGACAGCCTGGTGTGCTCGGACATGGGCGGCACCAGCTTCGACATGGGGGTGATTACCCGTGGCCAGACGCGGATCGAGAACGAGCCGCTGATGGACCGCTTCAAGCTCAACGTGCCGACGCTGCATCTTGACACGATCGGCGCGGGCGCGGGCATGATCATCAAGGTCGATCCGCTGACCCGCAAGGTCAGCCTCGGCCCGGAAAGCGCGGGGTCCGACCCCGGCCCGATCTGCTTTGACCGTGGCGGGACCGAACCCACCATCGCCGATTGCGACGCCATCCTCGGGCGGCTGAACCCGCATTACTTCCTCGGCGGCAAGGTCGTGCTGGATGTCGAGAAGGCCAAGCGCATCTTCAAGGAAAAATGCGCCGATCCGCTGGGAGTCGATGTCTACGAGGCGGCCGAGGGCATGATCGAGATGCTCGAGACCGACGCCAACAACGCGCTGCTGCGGGTCATCTCCGGCCAGGGGATTCACCCGTCGCAATACACGCTGCTGAGCTACGGCGGCTCGGGGCCGCTGCATCTGGCGGGCTGTTCGCGCGGGATCGGCTTCCGCGACATCCTGACCTTCCAGTTTGCCGCCGGGTTTTCCGCCTTCGGCTGCACCACCGCCGACTACATGCGCCGTCATTCGGTCTCGACGCAGATCGACATCACCAGCGCCGCAACCGCCATCGAGCTTGAGGACCATGCGCGCCAGGTCGCCCGGATCATGGACGACCTCGAAGCCGCCGCCGTCGCCGAGATGGAGGCCGAGGGCCATGCACGCGAGAAGATCCGCACCCATCCCTTCCTGATGATGCGCTTCACCGGCCAGCTCGAAGATGTCGAGGTCGCCTCGCCTGTCGGTCATCCCAAGGGCGCCGACGACATGCGCGCGATCATCGCCGAGTTCGAGCGCGTCTATGCCTCGATCAACCAGAGGGTGACGCGCTACGGCGCGGCGGGAAGCTCGATCATGGAGATCGGCGTCACCGCCGTGGCCGACAAGATCAAGCCGGTGCTGCTGCAACGCCCGCTGAACCCGCCCGACCCGTCGTCGGCCCACAAGGGCAAGCGCAACGCCTACATGTACGGGCGCTGGCACGACGCCGACCTTTACGAAATGGACATGCTCCAGCCCGGCCACCGCATCCAGGGCCCGGCCATCGTCGAGCATCCCGCAACCACGCTGGTGATTTTCCCCGGCGACGAGGTCTTCGTCGACGAGTGGACCCTGCTGCACTACCGCCACGGCTGAAGGGGGCGACGATGACCATTCACGATCCGATCAAGGTGGACATGCCGCTGCGCGACCGCCTGCTGGCCTCGGAACGGCTGATGGAGGAGACCGGCTGCTACGACGGCATCACCGAACTGCGGCTGCGCAGGCAGGACCCGCTGAAATACGAAACCCTGCACACCAAGCTGCGCGCCACCTGCGTGTCGGCGCGCGAAATGGCGCGGCGCATCTCGGCCAGCCCCGGCGTGCGCGAGGTGGGCGAGATGGTGGTCGCCATCTACACGCCGGAAGGCGACGCGGTGGCGCTGTCCAACGGCATCATGGTCCATGTCCACACCATGAGCCGGTTCATCAAATGGATGATCAACAACGGCTACGAGGAAAACCCCGGCATCAACGACGGCGACATCTTCGCCAACAACGACGCCTTCATCGGCACCGTGCAGGTGCCGGACGTGATGGACGTGATGCCGATCTACTGGGAGGGCGAACTGGTCGGCTGGGCCGGCGCGGTCTGCCACGAACTGGAATCGGGCGGCATCACGCCGGGCGGCGATGTCTGCCTTGCACAGGAGCGTTTCACCGAAGGGCTGTTCGTCTGCGCCGAGAAGATCGGCACCAACGACGAAATCCGCCGCGACTACGTGATCCGCTGCGAACGCAACCTGCGGATGCCGATCTACTGGGTTCTGGACGAACAGGCCAAGGTCGCGTCCTGCATCGAGATGCGCGAGGGCGTGAAGAACATCATCCGCGATGTCGGCATCGACTACTGGAAGCGGGTGATGAAGGAATTCATCGAGGAAGGCCGCCGCGGCCAGCTTGCCCGCACCCGGCAACTGACGGTGCCCGGCATCTATCGCGGCCATACCTTCTACGGCCATGTCACCGAGGGCAAGCAGGGCTTCCAGCCGCTCGGGCCGATGGACTGGCTTTACAATATCCCGCTCGAACTCGAGATCACCCGCGACGGCAAGATGAAGCTCGACTACGAGGGCACGCAGCCCTGGGGCTATCACTCGATGAACTGCACGCCTGCAGGGATGGACGGCGGCATGTTCGTGACGCTGACCCAGCACATGAACTTCGAGGGGCTGGTCAACGACGGCGCCTGGATGGCGACCGAACTGAACCTGCCGCACGGCACCTGGACCAACCCCGACAACGAGATGGTGGCCACGGCGACAAGCTGGGCGCTGCTGCTGCCCTCCTACGGGGTGTTCCAGCGGCTGCTGTCGCGCAGCTTCCTTGCGCGCGGCTTCGTCGAGGAAGTCTTCGTCGGCCAGGTCAACAGCCCGATGATCGAGATGGGCGGCACCTCGCAATACGGCACCCCCTTCGGCATGGCGCATTTCGAATGTGCCGCCGCCGGATCGGGCGCGCTGGCGATCAAGGACGGGCTGGATACCGCCTATGTCGGCTGGAACCCCGAATCCGACATGGGCAATATCGAGATCTGGGAACAGAACATGCCGATGGTCTATATCGGCCGCCAGATCCTGTCCGATTCAGGCGGTGCGGGGAAATATCGCGGCGGCTGTTCGTTCATCTCGACCTGGCTGCTGAACAAGACCGACCACCTGCGCCTTGTCACCTCGGAACATTCCAGCCGCGTGTTCGACAACGGCGGCATGTGCGGCGGCTATCCGGCCCCGACCTGCCAGCAGCACCGCGCGGTGCGCGAGCCGAACCTTGCCGAACGGATCGAGGCCCGCCTGCCCCTGCCCCACGGCATCGGCCATGACCGGCGCGAGCTCGAGCTGCTCGAGGGCGAACATGTCCTTGTCGAAGGGCCCTATATCGAGAAGCCGCATGCGGAAGGTGACATCTTCACCCACAGCTACAACGGCGGCGGCGGCTTTGGCGACGTGCTGGAACGCGATCCGGTCAAGACCGCCGAGGATGTCGAGAACGGCTTCATCACCGAAGGCGCGGCGCGCAGTGTCTATGGCATCGTCGTGGCCGAAGGCGACGAGGGCCGCTGGCACGCCGATCTGGAGGCGACCGCGAAGCTGCGCGCCGACAAGCGGGCGGAACGGCTGTCGCGGGCGCGTCCGGTGTCCGAATGGATGGCCGACGAGGCCAGGCGGGTTGCCGCGCGCGACTTCGCCCCCGAAGTGCGGCTGATGTATCGCGAGGCGATGCGTCTGTCGGAAAAATTCCGCGCCGAGTTCGCCGAGTTCTGGGGCCTGCCGGCCGATTTCGAGATGGAGTCCGCGAAATGACCAGCTACAGCAAGGAAGTGATCGCCGATCTGATCGAAGGCAATCTGCCCTGGCACGACACCCGTCGCATCATGAGCGCCTACAAGGACGATGACCGCTTCGACAAGGCCATCGCCGCGCTGCAGGACCGGGTGGAATGGGATGCGCCGATCATCCTGCCGGTGTCGTCGCATCTGTTCATCGCCGATACCGCGAAGGGGCGGCACACCCTGTGCGAATGTGGCCATGATTTCGGTCACTGGACGAAGAACTGGAAACTGTCGGCGGCGGTGCTGATCCGCGACAGCGACGAATTGCTGGCCGAAATCTACCCGACCGCCGACCTGCCCGACCCGCGCTGGATGGAGCTGCGCGAGTTCATTTGCCCCACCTGCGGCCATCTGCACGAGGTCGAGGCCTGCGCGCCCGGCTATCCGGTGGTGCATGATTTCCAGCCCGATCTCGAAGGCTTCTACGAAGACTGGCTTGGCCGCGCGCTGCCCCCCGAACCGGGTGTCGCCGCGTGACCGGCGGCCAGCGCCCGGACGATCAGCAACAGGAGACCGCCATGCACATGCTCAGGGGCCGCTCGGCCGTCATCACCGGGGGGCTGACCGGACAGGGCCTGGCCATTGCGCACGCGCTGGCCCGCGAAGGGGCGGCGGTGGCGGTCGGCTCCTACGTCGGGGCGGGCCGCGCCGGTGATGCCGCCGCCTATGCCGAAGACGCCACCGTCACCACCGTGCGCGACGCGCTGGCCGCGCATGGCGGCGCGGTCCATGCCGGACATCTGGACGTGCGCGACACCGGCGCGATCCGCGACTTTCTTGCCGCCGCACGGGCCGCCTGCGGCCCTGCCGATATTCTGGTGAACGCCGCCGGAACCACTGCCGAACAGCCGGTTTCGGGCCATTCCGATGAATTGTGGGAAAAGATCCTCGATACCAACCTGAACGGCGCCTTCCGCATGACGCGCGAGCTGTTGCCCGGCATGATCGAACGGGGCTGGGGGCGGATCATCAACATCGGCTCGACCGCCGCGACCACGGGCTGGAAGGACAACCCGGCCTATTGTGCCTCGAAATCGGGGCTGCTGGGGCTGACCCGCTGCGTTGCGCTGGAAGGGGCATCGCATGGCGTCACCTGCACCATGATCTCGCCTACCTGGGTCGAGACCGAACTGATGCACCGCAACCTGACGCAAGTGGTCGAGCGCGAGGGCAAGGGGCGCAGCCTGGACGATGCGCTGGCCGAGGTCGCCGCGCAGAACCCGCAACAACGCATCATCCAGCCCGGCGAGATTGCCGCCCTGGCCGCGTTCCTGTGCAGCGACGGCGCGCGCGGGATCACGATGGAGAACATCCAGATCACCGGCGGCGCGCTCTGGTAGGGAAATCAGCCCGCAACCGACCCCGGACCGCTCGGACGATGACAGGGAACGAACAACAACCCAGGGAGGACCGCAACCATGAAACTGATTACCACGATTTCAGCGCTGGCCGCAGTCGCTGCGGCACCCGTGCTGGCCGATTGCGATCATATCGTCTTTTCCGATGTCGGCTGGACCGACATCACCTCGACCACGGCAGCGACGACCTTCATTCTCGACGCGCTGGGGTATGAAACCGAGGTCATGATCCTGTCGATTCCGGTCACGCTGCAATCGCTCGCCACCGGGGATGTCGATGTCTATCTGGGCAACTGGCAGCCGTCGATGGCCGCCGATGTCGCCCCCTACCTTGAAGCGGGCACCATCGACACCGTGCGCCGCAACCTCGCGGGGGCGAAATACACGCTCGCCACCAACGCCGGGGGCGCGGCCCTTGGTATCGCCGATTTCGCTGACATCGCCGCCCATGCCGACGCGCTGGCCGACCAGATCTACGGCATCGAGCCCGGCAATGACGGCAATCGCCTGATCCTTGAAATGATCGAGGCCGACGCCTTCGATCTTGCCGGGTTCGAGCTGGTCGAAAGCTCGGAACAGGGGATGCTGGCGCAGGTCGCCCGCGCCGAAACCCGTGACGAACCGCTGGTGTTCCTAGCCTGGGCGCCGCATCCGATGAACGCGAATTTCGACATCACCTACCTGTCGGGCGGCGACGACTGGTTCGGCCCCGACTACGGCGGTGCCGAGGTCTACACCAACACGCCCGCTGGCTGGGTGGATCGCTGCCCGAACGTGGGACGGTTCCTGCAGAACCTCGAATTCTCGCTGGCGATGGAGAACGAGATCATGGGCGCGATCCTCGATGACGGCGCCACGCCGCGCGACGCGGCGACAGCCTGGCTGGCCGCGAACCCCGAGGTTCTGGCCCCCTGGCTCGAGGGCGTGACCACCATCGACGGCGGCGACGCCATGGCGGCGGTGACGGCCGCGCTCTCCGACTGAACGCAGGGCCGGGAGAGAAGAGATGCGAGCGTGAAGGGAATGTCTGTCCGAAGCAGGGGCCGGTTTCGGGGGGCGGATACCGGCAAGGGCAGGATGTCAGGGTATTCCTGACAACCTGACCGGGCAGCCCGATGATCTGCACGGGGTTCTTCGTTCGCTTTGCATCACACGCCAAGCCTCGGATAACCCGGCCCCGCGTTCGACGGCGGAATCTCATATGCGCCGGAACCTGGGCAAGGGCATGTACAGCCCGAAAACCCCGTCATTGCGAGGCGAAGCCGAAGCAACCCCGACCTCTCATACACACCATCGGGATTGCTTCGTCGGCTGCGCCTCCTCGCAATGACGGAACATGCGGTTCGCTCGCCCGCCACCCCCCTTCATCGCCCCATTGCCCCTCTTCCCGCGCGGCGATATGAGCCGCCGGGTAACTGCGGGGTTTTCATGCCCATTCTGGTGATGAAGTTCGGCGGCACGTCCGTCGCCAGCCTTGACCGCATCCAGCGGGTCGCCAAGCGCATCTCGCTCGAGGTCGCGCGTGGCCATGATGTCATCTGCATCGTCTCGGCGATGGCGGGCGAGACCAACAAGCTCGTCGGCTGGGTGACCGAGACCTCGCCGCTCTATGACGGGCGCGAATACGACGCCGTCACCTCGTCGGGCGAGAACGTGACGGCGGGCCTCATGGCGCTGCGGTTGCAGGAAATGGGCGTGCCTGCGCGGTCGTGGCAGGGCTGGCAGGTGCCGGTGATGACCTCGTCCGCGCATGGCAGCGCCCGGATCGAGGACATTCCGACCGACAACATCCTGCGCAAGTTCGCCGAAGGGATGCGCGTCGCGGTGGTCGCGGGCTTTCAGGGGATCAGCGACGAGAACCGCATCACCACGCTTGGGCGCGGGGGTTCGGACACGACGGCCGTGGCCTTCGCCGCGTCGTTCGGGGCCGAGCGCTGCGACATCTACACCGACGTTGACGGCGTCTATACCACCGACCCGCGCATCTGCGAGAGCGCCCGCAAGCTCGACCGCATCGCCTACGAGGAAATGCTGGAACTGGCCAGCATGGGTGCCAAGGTGCTGCAGACCCGCTCGGTCGAGATGGCGATGCGCTACAAGGTGAAGCTGCGGGTTCTGTCGAGCTTCGAGGAACCGTCCGACGGGGCGGGAACCCTTGTCTGCGACGAGGAGGACATCATGGAAAAGAAGGCCGTGGCCGGGATCGCCCATTCGCGCGACGAGGCCAAGATGACGCTTCTGGCCGTGGCCGACCGGCCCGGCATCGCCGCCGCGATCTTCGGCCCGCTGGCCGAGGCCGGGGTGAACGTCGACATGATCGTGCAGAACATCTCCGAGGACGGCACGACCGACATGACGTTTTCCTGCCCGGTCGACCAGATCGAGCGCGCGAGGAAGGCCGTCGATGCGGCGCGGGCGCGCGGCGACTACGAATTCGCCGATCTGGTCGTCGACCAGGGCGTGGCCAAGGTGTCCGTGGTCGGGATCGGGATGCGCAGCCATGCGGGCGTTGCCGCGCAGATGTTCCGGGCGCTGGCCTCCGAGGGCATCAACATCAAGGTCATCACCACGTCCGAGATCAAGATCTCGGTGCTGATCGACCGCAAATACATGGAACTGGCGGTGCAGGTGCTGCACGACACGTTCGGGCTGGGCCAGGCCGCCTGAGCGGCGGCCCGCCGCGCGGCGGCACATTCCGTCATTGCGAGGCGAAGCCGAAGCAACCCCGGTGTTGTTGAGCGAGCGGTCGGGGTTGCTTAGGCGTAGCCGCG
>JACFNP010000012.1 GCA_019454835.1 Rubellimicrobium sp. | reverse complement strand
CACATGCCCGGAGACCGCCGCCAGGGAATTTCCACAGCATTCGCGACACGACCGGCAACACTCGACAAGACCAGTTCGGCGATCTGGCGGGCCAGAAACGGCGGCACGGCGTTTCCGACCTGGACATACTGCTGCGTGCGGTTGCCGAGGAACAGGTAGTCGTCGGGAAATGTCTGCAGCCGAGCAGCTTCGCGCACCGTCAGGCTCCGGCACTGGATCGGATCGGGGTGAATGAAGTAGTGGCCATCTTTCGAGATGTGGCTCGTGACCGTGGTCGATGCCTCGTCCGCCAGCTGAACCCGGAAGCGGTCATTGAAGACACCACTGTGCCAGTTGCGGTGATCGGGGCTGAGCACCAGAGGGAAATCGGCCGCCTTCGGGCTGTAGCCATGAACGGTTCCGAACACGGCAGCAAACAGGTAGCGACCCAGATCCGATGCCATGTGCCCGCGCGTCTCGTGCTGCGCGATCGCGCGAAGTTCCGGTCGCTCGATCCACTGCAGCAACTCATCGTTCGAAGTGCCATAGTCGTCTGGCAACCGTGACGCAGCCCGAACGGTAGGCGAGCTTTCCTTCATCCGCTCCGAAACGGTCAGGAACGCTTCACGGAGCGCATGCTTCTCCTTCCCCTTGGAGATGCCGGCCAGCAGCTTCGCGGCGTCGAGGACTTCTCCTCGCCAGGCAGCCGTGTCGTCGCGCCCGCGGCTGATGCCGCTTCGCAAGACGGGCATCGTTTCGATGACATCGCGGACGGTCCGCGCCATCCCAGATACAGCGATCTCCGCATCGGCGGCCTGTCCTGCGAGGTCCGAACGGATGCCGACGATGATCACCCTGTGGCGACGCTGCGGGACTCCGAAGGCCTCGGAGTGCACGATGAAATCTGAAGGCTGCGCCGCCTCCTGCAGGCTGGCCTTGCCATCCTTGACCCGGACGGCACGAAGTTCGTAGTGATGGGCATGACCCGTGCCGAGCGAGGACAGATCCTCCATCAGCATCTCGAAGACAAGTCGGCTCTCGACGGTGGACGAAAGCATGCCCTTCACGTTTTCCATAACGAAGGCGGCCGGGCGAAGCTTGTCGAGGACCCGGATGTACTCGCGAAAGAGGTAGTGCCGCGCATCCTCCTCCGGGACGTAACCGACCTTGCCTCTGGATCGAACGCGTCCCACCAGGGAATAGGCCTGACAGGGCGGGCCGCCGATCACGATCGTGTCGTCGTACTTTGCTTTCAGCGTCGCGATGGCGCCATCTATGGCGGTCGCCGCAGCTCCGGTGCCGAGCTCGAGCCCGCGGGCTTCGTCGATGGCATGCTGCCACGCTTCGGTATCGACGGCTGACCAGTCTGGTTCGGATGCCAGCCCGGCATGGAAATCGATGAACCCTTTCGGCAAGACGCCATGACGTGCACGGTACTCGCGCAGAAAGGCACGCAGCGTCAGGGTCCGATGGGCCGACGCCTCCTTCTCGACCGAAATGCCGATCCGGAACGGCGCATGGCCGTCCTCGACGAGGGAAGCGAACCCCTCGCCAAGTCCGCCCGGACCGGCGAACAGATCGACAATGCCGAAAGTGGAAGGCAAATCAGGCTCCTGACGAATTTCATTCAGCCGGTGTATACCAGGTTCAGGGACGAAAACCAGGACGGATGTGACCGATATCGTGGACCAGCAGACCCGTGCCCGGATGATGTCGGGGATCAGGGGAAAGAACACCAAGCCCGAGCTGGCTCTCAGGCGGGCATTGCACTCGCGCGGTTTTCGCTTCCGGCTTCATTCCGGCAAGGTTCATGGTCGACCGGACCTTGTCCTTCCGAAGCACCGCGCCGTGGTCTTCGTGCACGGCTGCTTCTGGCACCGACACGAGGGGTGCCGCTACGCGACCGTACCGGCAACCCGGCCGGACTTCTGGCGGGCGAAGTTCGAAGCGAACGTCGCTCGGGACAGCGCCGTTCGTACAAAACTCCTCGAAGACGGATGGAGAGTAGCGACGGTGTGGGAGTGCGCATTGCGGAAGCCGGATAAGGTTAGCGCCACAACTGATCGTCTCGCGGCCTGGCTGCTCGCGGGGACGGTCGGCATGGAGATCGGTGAAAGCGATACACTGCAAAGCGGGATCGTCGCTACGGATTAGGGATGCGGCTGCTGAACCCTCACCCCACCGCCTTACCGACATGGATATTGTTCGATTTCGGTTCCTTCTCGACGCGCGACCCTGAAATCGAAGTGTTCAGCAGGCAGGGGATTAACCGTCGTGATTTCAATTGTTTGTGAAGAATTCACCAAATCGGCGCAGTCATGAGGTCCGGAGAATATCGGCCCTGAGAGACTGCTTCCGGGCCACCCGGCGCCACTGCCAATGCTCAGCCCCACCGGCATAACCCTCGAAAACAACGGAAAATTCCGGCCCCAGCCGGATCGGGAGAGCGCTTTCGCGAGGGTAAGTGGCGGAGAGGGTGGGATTCGAACCCACGGAACCCGTGAAGGCTCAACGGTTTTCGAGACCGCCCCGATCGACCACTCCGGCACCTCTCCGTGGAGGGCCTCATAGTCGGGGCGGGGTGGGGGTGCAAGGGTGAAAAACGGGGCGGGGAGCTATCGGGCGAACGGCGCTGCGCGGGCTGGCGCGGGGATGCCGCCTGTGCATCCCGTCATTGCGAGGCGCAAGCCGAAGCAACCTCGAACGCTTGCGCAACAACATCGGGGTTGCTTTGTCGGCTGCGCCTTCTCGCAATGACGGATCATACCCCCCGTCATGGCGAGGCCAAGCCGAAGCAACCCCGACCTCTCGCGCAATGCCCTCGGCGTTGCTTCGCAAGGCTATTGCATATGCCTGCCATGCGGCGAGCGGCCCCCAGGTTTCCCCCTTCGGTCGCGCGCAGCACGACCGGCGCCCGCCCCGCCCCCCAAGGGCGTTTCTGTGGCGGGCGCATCCGCGCCCGCCCCCGGTGCAGGCGCCGGTCATGCTGCCCCACCGTTGCAACACGCGGCCCGCCGCGCAGGGGCATGTGCGATTGCCCTGGATTGCCACGTCGCCTTCGGCTCCTCGCAATGACGGAACATGCCGATTTCCCGAGACCGGGGTGCGAGACACCGTTCGCCCCCCACACGGCAAACTCACATCTGCATGATCCGCCTTGGAAACCGGCGCCTGCACACCCACATCACCCGAGGAGGCGGCGGGTCGGAACCCCGGCGCTTCGACATCACTGTCCCTCGTTCCGTACCTGACGCCCGGGCTTGTCCCGGGCGCTTTTTCCCGAGCATTTCGCGGCCGAATGGCAGCATTTGACACCCGCGACAATGCGCAGGAACAAAGAGACAGGCGGGGCCGCCGAATCCATGAAAGCGCGACCCGTTACAGGGGAATGATCCGGCCATGATTACCGATGACGCCACGATCCGCGAAATTCTGGCCACCGCGCGCACCATTGCCGTGGTGGGCGCGTCCGCCAATCCGGCGCGGCCCTCCTACGGGGTGATGCGGTTCCTGCAGCGGCACGGGCACCGGATCGTGCCGGTCAATCCGGGTCTCGCGGGCAAGACCCTCATGGGCGAGACGGTCCATGCACGGCTCTCCGATATCCCGTTCGCCGTCGACATGGTCGACATCTTCCGCCGCCCCGACGCCGTGGATGCGGTCGTGGACGCGGCGCTGGCCCTGCAGCCGCGCCCGGCGATCATCTGGATGCAGCTTGGCGTCATCGCCCCCGAGGCCGCCGCGCGGGCCGAGGCCGCCGGGTTGCAGGTGGTCATGGACCGCTGCCCGGCGATCGAGACGCGCAGACTGGGGCTGGGGGTCGCTCAACCCTGAGCGCGCTGAAAGGTCGCGCGCCCCTGAGCACGCTGAAAATCGCGCATCCTCGAGCGCAGAAGCGGTCGCGCATCCCCGAGCGCAGCGCGCGCAGGCCAATCGGGCGACCGGCATATCCCGTCATTGCGAGGCGCAGCCGAAGCAACCCCGACCGCTCACACACGACATCGGGGTTGCTTCGTCGGCTGCGCCTCCTCGCAATGACGGAACATGCCGGTCGCCTTGCCGCAGACGCCGGATGTCCCGCAGGGCCGCGCGCCTACCCCTGCGCCGCCTCGAGCCGTTCCTGCGCCTGCAGCCACAATTCCTCGGCGCGCCCGGTCGCCTCGCGCCATTCGGCCTGCTTGCGCGTCCAGGCGGCGATGTCGCCGGGGCGGCTGCCGTCGTAAAGTGCGGGGTCGCCGAGTGCGGTCTCGATCCGCGCGCCCATCTCGGCCAGCCGGTCGAGCCGCGCCTCGCAGCGGCGCAGTTCGGCGCGCAGCGCGGACAGGGGGTCGGCGGCGGCCTTCGGCGCCTTGCGCGCGGGCGGGGCAGGGGGCGCAGGCGCGGGGTCCTCGCCCAGCAGCATCCGGCGATAGGCTTCGAGATCGTCTTCCCAGACCCGCACGCGGCCCGCCTGCACCAGCCACAGCCGGTCGGCCACCAGCGACAGCAGGTGCATGTCATGCGCGATCAGGACCACGGCGCCGGTATAGGCGGTCAGCGCCTCGACCAGCGCCTCGCGGCTCTCGATGTCGAGATGGTTGGTGGGTTCGTCGAGGATCAGCAGGTGCGGCGCATCGAGCGTGGCCAGCAGCAGCGCCAGCCGCGCCTTCTGGCCGCCCGACAGCCGCCCGGCCACGGTTTCCGCCTGCGCCGCGCCAAGGCCGAAGCCCGCAAGCCGGGCGCGCAGGCGGGCAGGGGCCTCGTCGGGGCGGGCGCGTTGCAGATGGGCCAGCGGGGTCTCGTCGGGGTGCAGGTCCTCGATCTGGTGCTGGGCAAAGAAGCCGACCCGCAGCCTGCGCGCCGCGACCATGCGCCCCGCCATCAGCGGCAGCCGCCCGGCGATCAGTTTCGCCAGCGTGGACTTGCCCTCGCCGTTGCGGCCCAGCAGCGCGATGCGGTCGTCCTGGTCGATGCGCAGATCGAGATGCGACAGCACCGCGCGGCCGTCATAGCCGGTGGCGCCGCCCTCGATGGTGATGATCGGCGGCGACAGCGTGTCGGGTTCGGGGAAGGTGAACACCGTGCGGGCCGCGTCCTCGGGGGCGCGGATCGGCACCATGCGTTCGAGCATCTTCAGCCGCGACTGCGCCTGTCGGGCCTTGGTGGCCTTGTAGCGGAAACGGTCCACGAAGGACTGCATATGCGCGCGGGTCGCCTCCTGCTTGCGCGCGGCGGCGGCCTGCACGGCGCGGCGTTCGGCGCGCTGGCGGGCGAACTGGTCGTAGGGGCCGTTCCAGAAGGTCAGCTTGCGTTCCTCGAGATGCAGGATGCCGCCGACCGAGCGGTTCAGCAACGCGCGGTCGTGGCTGATGACGATGACCGTATGCGGGTAGCGCGCGATCCAGGATTCGAGCCACAGCGCGCCCTCGAGATCGAGGTAGTTGGTGGGTTCGTCCAGGAGCAGCAGGTCGGGCGCCGCGAACAGCACCCCTGCCAGCGCGACCCGCATCCGCCAGCCGCCCGAGAAGGCCGAACAGGGTCGGTGGATTTCGGCCTCGGTAAAGCCCAGCCCGCGCAGGATCGCGCTGGCGCGGCCTTCGGCGGACCAGGCGTCGATGTCGGCAAGCCGGGTCTGGATGTCGGCGATGCGGTGCGGGTCGGTGGCGCCGGCGCTTTCGGCAAGCAGCGCCGCGCGTTCGGTGTCGGCGGCCAGCACGGTATCCAGCAGCGAGACCCCGGACCCCGGCACCTCCTGGTCGACGCCGCCGATCCGGGCGCCCTTCGGCACCTCGATGGCGCCGCCTTCCAGCGCGAGTTCGCCCCGGATCAGCCGGAAGAGCGTGGTCTTGCCGGTCCCGTTGCGGCCGACCAGCCCGACCTTGTGCCCGGCGGGGATCACCGCCGAGGCGTGGTCGAAGAGCGGGCGGCCCTCGATGGAAAAGGATATGTCGTCGATGCGCAGCATGGCGCGGGGATGCCCGAGCCGGGCCGGGGCGTCAATCGGCCCGTGCAGGGCTGCGGGGTAAGCGGGCGACCCACCCCGTCATTGCGAGGAGGCGCAGACGACGAAGCAACCCCGATGTCGTATGTGAGCGGTCGGGGTTGCTTCGGCTTCGCCTCGCAATGACGGGGTTTGCAATGACAAAACATGCCGTGCGCTTCCCCCGCTCACGCCCGCAGCAGGGTGACGCCCTCGATCCCGGCGATCCGTTCGACATCGGCCTCGTAGGCCAGCGTCAGGTCGCCGATCAGGTCGGCGTCCCAGCCGGGGATGTCGATGTCCTCTTCCAGCCTGTCGCGCAGGGCGTATTTGTCGAGAAAGGCGCTGATGATGCGGCGGTGCTGGGAGTCGGAGGCGGGCTTGTGGCTGTCGAGATAGGCCGCGAGCCGCGTGACCCCCCCGGGCTGCATGATGGTTTCGAGCAGCGCATGGTCGCCCTCGAACGGCCCCCGGACGCCGTCGCCCGCAAGCCGCGCGATGATGTCGTGCCAGATGAGCGGCGCGTCCTCGTTGCACCACAGCGTGACGGGAATGTCGGGCGTGGCGGCGCGCATCCGCGCCACCACGTCCGACCAGCGCAGGGCGCGCGGATCGACTGGCCCCATGTATTCGGCCAGCGTCTGCTGGCGGGCCAGATGCAGGGCGGCGGGAATGAAGGTCGCGGGGTTGCGGATCGCCATGAAGACCGAAAGCTCGTCCTCGGGGAACATCTGCCGGAAGGCGCGCATCCGGTCGGCGGCCTTGCCGTAGAAATTGCCGCCCAGAAACACGCTGTTGAGGTTGCAGAAGAAATTGGCGTTCGAGAGCACCATGCGTCGTGCGTCGGTCATCTCGGTGATTGCATCGATCAGAATGTCGCGAACCCCCTCGGGCGGGGGGCCATCGGCGAGGGCGTCGATCGTCTCGCGCAGGAGCTTGCGATACCGCCCCGGCCCCGGCAGCGCGACGCCCGCCTCGGCCAGCCGCCCCGACGACCGCATGAGCGCGCGCAAAAGCAGTTCCTCGTCAGTGGGATTCACGCCGATATGATAGGCGATCTGCATTGCGGCCCCGCAGTTGTGCGGCGCGACCATAGGCGAGGCGCCGGGCCGGGGAAAGCCGCTCAGGCGGGGCGACACATGGTTTCGGCCAGCGAGCTGAACGCGCGGTAGCGGGTCCAGAAGGCGCGGTCCGAACTGTTGCCCGACTGCCGGGTGTCCTGCGCGCGTTGCGGGTCGGCGAAGAAGGTGGCGGCGCGGCGCTGCTCGGCGGCGGTCAGCGTCTGGTTCGCGGCCTGCTGCACGCAGGAACACAGCGACGCATTGGCCGCCTGCCGCCCGCCCGACATGCAGGCCTTGCTCACGTCGCCGGTGACCCGACCGCCGCCGCAGGCCGCCAGTGCCAGCGTTGCGGCCAGGATGAGGTGCCTTGCGTGCATCGTGCCTCCGGTGCCTGCCTCGGGGGCCTTCGGCCTCTGTCGCGCCGCTTGCGGCCCCGTCCGTCCGGCGCGAAGCATGGCGCAAGCCGGACGGGCAGGCAAGAACGGCGGGCGCCGCGCGGCCTCGCTCTCACGCGGGCGTGACCGGCCCGCCGCAGCACCGGCCCCGGTCAGCCGAGCTTGCCCGCGACCTCGACCAGACGCTTCGCCTGATGGGCGATGGCGGCCTTCACGTCGTCGGTGAACGGGGTGCCCTGCGTGTGGCTGTAGCCGTAGGGGTTGCCGCCCGCCTTGAAGAGCACCGGATCGGTATAGCCCGGCGGCACGATGACGCTGCCCCAGTGGCAGGCTGTCGCATAGAAGGACATGATCGTCTGTTCCTGCCCGCCATGGGTATTCTGGGCCGAGGACATCGCCGACAGCGCCTTGCCCGCGAGACCGCCCTTGGCCCAGAGCGGCCCGAGCGTGTCGATGAACGCGCGCATCTGGCTGGCCATCACGCCGTAGCGCGTCGGGCACGAGAAGAGATAGGCGTTCGCCCATTCCATGTCGTCGACGGTGACGGTCGGAACCTCGGCGGTGGCCTCGGCATGGGCCTTCCACGGCTCTTGCCCCGCGACGACGGCGGCGGGGGCGGTTTCGGCGGCCTTCAGCACCCGCACCTCGGCACCAGCGGCGTGCGCGGCTTCGGCCGCGATCGTGGCCATGGTGTGATTGGTGCCGTAGGTGGAATAATAGACGATGGCGAGCTTCACGCTCATGCTGGTCCTCCTTGCGAATTGCAAAAACAGGCGCGGGCGCGGTCGTTGCACCCGGTCCGCCTTCATGTGGGCGCGCATGGCCCCCGTGGCAACCGCCGCACGCGCACAGCGGCAGGGCGCGGGCGCACAGGGGGGCAACTGTCATTGCGAGCCGCAGGCGAAGCAACCTCGACCGCTTGCACACGACATCGGGGTTGCTTCGTCGGCTAGCGCCTCCTCGCAATGACGGGGGGATATGGGCACCGTCATTGCGAGCGCAGCGAAGCAATCCATACCGGGCGCAGCGCCCGGCCCCGTGGATTGCCGCGTCGGCTGCGCCTCCTCGCAATGACGGCGTGCCGCCCCCCCTCAGGGCAGGTAGCTTGTCGGGTCGAGGCTGTTCATGCCGCGCCGCACCTCGAAGTGCAGGAACGACGGATCGCCCGCCCGCACCCGCCCGATGACCTGGCCGCGCGAGACGGTCGAATCCTTCTGCACGGTCAGGTTGTCGAGATGCGTGTAGACGGTGAGCAGCCCGTCCGAATGGCGGATGACGACGATCTTGATGCCTTCGGTATTGGTGGTGATCGCGGCGACCGTGCCCGCGTCGGCGGCGCGCACCTCGGTTCCGGCGGCGGCGCCGATATCGATGCCCTCGTTGCGACCGGGGGCATAGGCGCGGATGATCGCGCCGCTGACCGGGCGCGTGAAGCGCGCCTGCGGGGCGGCGCTCTGCTGGCTGCCGAGGTTCGGGGCCGCCGGGGCGGGCGCGGGCGTCGCCGCAGGCGGGGCGGCGGCGGGCAGCGGGGTCGAGGCCGAGGGCGGCGCGGGCGTCGGGCTGCCTTGCCCCGGCTGGCTGGTGGCGCCGGGGGCCGAGGGCGGCGTGCCGCCGGTCAGCGGCACGAGAAGCTGCTGGCCCTCGCGCACCGAAAGATCGGCGCCAAGCCCGTTCCACGCCGCGATGTCGGCGACCGGGACGTTGTAGAGCCGGGCGATGGTATAGGCGGTCTCGCCGCGCTGGACCTGATGGCGCACGGGTTCCGACGAGGCGGTGCCGAAGGGCGTGCCGTTGCCGCCCGAGGCAGCGGCGGTGCCGCCCGCCGCCGGGCCGAGCGGCTGCGTCGTCACCGTCCCGGCGCGGTCGATGGCCGCGCCCGCCAGCGAGGTGATGTCGGTGCCGCCTGCGGCGACCGGCACCCCCTCGATGCGGCGCGGCAGTGCGATCAGCTCGCCGGTGCGCAGGCCCGCGTCGGGGTCGATGCCGTTGTAGCGCGCGACCTCGTCGGCGCTGACGCCAAGGCGCCCGGCCATGGTGCGCACGGTTTCGCCCTGGCCCGCGACGACCACCTGGCTGTTGGGATAGGTGATGACGCCGCGCGCGTCCGGGGCCGGGCGCTGGGCGGCGGCGCGGGCGGCCTCGGTGGTCGAGAAGCCGGTCGAGAACCCGCGCAGGTCGGTGTCGAGCGGCTCGCCCCCGCAGGCGGCCAGCATCAGCGCCAGCGCCGCAGAACCGGCCAGTCCAAGCCGGGCCGTGCTGTGGGCGGGCAGGGTCGGCTGCATGGTCTCACCTCGTTTGCTGGCCCCGGTTGCGGTCCGGCAGCCTCTGCCTCAATCCTGCGCCAGGCCCTCGACCAGCGGCACGAAGCGCACCGGGCGCAATTCCTCGTAATCGTAGCCGTCCTCAAGACGGCGCACGCGGATCAGGCGTTGCACCGTGTCGGACTGGCCCACCGGAAGCACCATGATACCGCCGGTGCGCAGTTGCGCCAATAGACGCGCGGGCGGGTCTTCGGCGGCTGCGGTGACAATGATGCGATCAAAGGGCGCCTGTTCGGGCAGCCCGCGCGTGCCGTCGGCGGTCATCGCGGTGATGTTGTGCAGTTCAAGATCGCGGAACACCGCGCGCGCGTCGGCCACCAGCGTCCGGTGCCGGTCCAGCGTGTAGACACGCCGTGCCAGCTTCGAGAGCACCGCCGCCTGGTAGCCGGACCCGGTGCCGATCTCGAGCACCTTGTCGCGCGGGTTGACCTCGAGCGCCTGGGTCATCAGCCCGACGACGGCGGGCTGGCTGATGGTCTGGCCGCAGGCGATGGGCAGCGGCGTGTCGTCATAGGCGCGCTCGGCGAAGAGGCCGCGCACGAAGCGGGCGCGGTCGATCTGCTCCATCGCCTTGAGCACCCGCGTATCGGTCACCCCCGCCTGCCGCAGCGTGAAGACAAAGCGCATCCGCGCCTCGTCGCTCATGGCCGGGGGGTGATCGGGTGCGGCGGTCAAGAGCGGTCCCCGAACCCGGCGCGCAGCCGCGCGACCGCGTGGTCGCAGGTCAGGTCGGCGGTCAGCGGCGTGATCGAGACATAGCCCTCGACGCAGGCCTGCACGTCGGTGCCCTCGCCGGTCATTTCGTCCTGCGGCCCGGAGTGGACCCAGAGGAACCGCCGCCCGGCGGGTGACACGGTATGTTCGACGCGGTGGCGGCTGAGACGGCGGAAACCCTGGCGGGTGACGCGGGTGCCGCGCACGTCCCTTGCGGGGACCGGCGGGAAATTCACGTTGTAGAACAGACTGTAGGGCGCCGCACCCCAGTCGGCGTGATCGAGGATGCGCCGCACCGTGTCGGTGCCGTGGGCGCGGGCCGCGTCGAACGGGTCGTCGGTGGCAAGGTTCTCGGGGCCGAAGAACTGCGACAGGGCGATGGCGTTGACGCCCTGCAGCGCGGCCTCCATCGCGGCGCCGATCGTGCCGGAATAGGCGACGTTCTCGCCCGCGTTGTTGCCCCGGTTCACGCCTGAAAGCACCAGATCGGGCGGCCCGCCGGGCACAACGTCATGGATGCCCGCCATGACGCAATCGGCGGGGCTGCCCTCGGCGGCAAAGCGGCGCGGGCCGAATCCGGTGATCATGGTCGGATGGATGAAGCTGATCGCGTGGCCGACGCCGGATTGTTCAAAGGCGGGGGCGACGACCCAGACCTCGCCGCCGGGTCCGGCGATGTCGGCGGCGATGCTTTCAAGCACGGCAAGGCCCGGCGCGTTGATGCCGTCGTCGTTGGTCACCAGAATGCGCATCAGCCCCTCCGTGCGGTGTCACCTGAATACCGGCAGGGCCGCGCTGCCGCAACCGCGTGTCAGCTAAGGATTTCCGGCAAAAGCCGCGCGGCCTCGGAGTCGGGGGTGGCAAGACGGCTGCGGTCCTCGCCGGGGTGGAACCGCGCGCGCATGGCGGTGGCCATCGGCTGCGGCGCAAGGATGGCGACGCGCGGCCCGGTGCGGGCGGTCTCGGCGGCCCAGCTTTGCGCCAGCGCGACCTGCGCGGCCTTGGTGGCGCCGTAATGGCCGTAGAAGGGCCTGCCCGCCTGCGGGTCGTCGAAGAACACCGCACGCCCGTCCTGGCCCAGAAGCGGGGCGACATAGCCGATCAGGCGCTGCGTGGCCTTGACGTTCACCGCAAGGCAGCGGTCGAAATCCTTGTCCTGCAGATGCGGCGCGGGCGCCAGCGGGCCGCTGTGGATCGCCGCATGGACCCAGAGGTCAAGCCTGCCGAAGCGCTCGAAGACCCCCCGGCAAAGCTGCTGCATCGCCTCGGCGATGGTGATGTCCATGGGCGCGAGCGTCGCCTGACCGCCAGCCGCGCGGATGGCGTCGTCGAGTTCCTCGAGCGCGCCGGTGGTCCGGCCCACGGCCACGACATGGTGCGTGGGTGCAAGCGCGCGCGCCACGGCAAAGCCGAGCCCGCGCGTGGCGCCGGTGACAAGGGCGGTGGGCATGGCGCTCTCCGTGGCCGGGCGCATGTCGCAGCCGGATGGGCGATCCGGCGCCAGCGACGGTGCGACGATTCAACAGGTCGGGGCGGAGCCGTGCAAACGGATCGAACAAGGCCCGCCCGAGGGTCGCGCCCTATTCGTCTGCTTTGCCCCGTGATGCAAGCGCGGGGTCCGGGGGGCAAAGGCTGCCGTCATTGCGAGACGCAGCCGAAGCAACCCCGACCGCTCCCACACAACATCGGGGTTGCTTCGTCGCCTGCGGCTCCTCGCAATGACGGAAGATGCCGCTATTCCGCCGCGTCCTTCATGCGGAATCCCTCGGCGATCATGTCCGAGGGTGCCACCGGGTAGTCGCCCGAGAAGCAGGCGTCGCAATATTGCGGCGCGGCGTCGTTGCGGCCGTCCTTTTCGCCCACGGCGCGATAGAGGCCGTCCAGCGACACGAAGCGCAGGCTGTCGACGCGCAGATGGGCGCGCATCTCTTCCTCGCTCATGTGGGCGGCAAGCAGCTTGCCGCGTTCGGGGGTATCGACGCCGTAGAAGCAGGGCCACGAGGTCGGCGGCGAGGCGATGCGGAAATGCACCTCGGCGGCGCCCGCGTCGCGCACCATCTGGGCGATCTTGCGGCTTGTGGTGCCGCGCACGACCGAATCGTCGACCAGCACCACCCGCTTCCCGGCGATCAGCGCCCGGTTCACGTTCAGCTTCAGCCGCACGCCCATGTTGCGGATCTGGTCGGTCGGCTCGATGAAGGTGCGCCCGACATACTGGTTGCGGATGATCCCCATGCCGAAGGGGATGCCTGATTCCTGCGCATAGCCGATGGCGGCGGGCGTGCCGGAATCGGGGACCGAACAGACCAGATCGGCCTCGACCGGCGTTTCGCGCGCCAGTTCCACGCCGATCTGGCGCCGCGCCTCGTAGACCGAGCGGCCGCCGATGATCGAATCGGGGCGGCTGAAATAGACATGCTCGAAGATGCAGAAGCGCGGGTTCTGCGGGCGGAATGGGAAATGGCTCTCCAGCCCGCGCGCCTCGGTGATGACGACCATCTCGCCGGGCGCCACCTCGCGCAGGAAGCGCGCGCCGATAATGTCGAGCGCGCAGGTTTCCGACGCCAGCACCCAGCCTTCACCCAGCCGCCCCAGCACCAGCGGCCGCACCCCCAGCGCGTCGCGGCAGCCGATCAGTTCGTCCTTCGTCATGGCGACGACCGAGAAGGCGCCCTCGCATTTGCGCAGCGCGTCCTCGAAGCGGTCGGGGATCGAACGGCCCATCGAGCGCGCCATCAGGTGGATGATGCATTCCGAGTCGGACCCCGACTGGAAGATCGAGCCGCGCTCGATCAGCTCGCGCCGCAGCGCCTCGGCATTGGTGAGGTTGCCGTTGTGCGAGATCGCCACCCCGCCAAGCGCCAGTTCGCCGAAGAACGGCTGCACGTCGCGCAGCTCGGTCTGGCCCTTGCGGCCCGAGGTCGCGTAGCGGACATGGCCGATCCCGATCGGGCCGGGCAGCGAATCGATGACCTCGCGCGAGGTGAAGTTGTCGCGCACATAGCCCATGCGGCGCGCCGCATGAAAGCCGGTCGCGGGCGCATGGGTGAGGATGCCGCCCGCCTCCTGGCCGCGATGCTGCAGCGCGTGCAGGCCAAGGGCCACGAACTGGGCGGCATCCGCCGCGCCGATGATGCCGAAAACCCCGCATTCTTCATGCAGGGTGTCGCCGTCGAAGGGCAGAAGGGGGCGCATTGGCGGCGCCTTTCCGTGCTGGTCAGGATGCGCGCCTCATAACGCCGCGCCGCAGCGCTGTCACCCGCCAATCGGCAGCGACACCGGCATTGCGAGGGGTGCCGTCATTGCGAGGAGCCGCAGGCGACGTGGCAATCCACAGGGCCGGGTGCTGCGCCCGGAATGGGTTGCTTCACTTCGTTCGCAATGACGATCACCCCCCGTCATTGCGAGGAGCCGCAGGCGACGAAGCAACCCGAAGCTGTTGAGCAAGCGGTCGGGGTTGCTTCACTGCGTTCGTAATGACGGGTTGAAACGGCCTCAGTCGGGCACCGCAGGCGCGACCGGCGTGGCGGGGGCGTCGCAGCTCGACATCAGGCGCTGATACTGCTGCGTCACCCAGCCAAGGGCGCGCTCGGGGTCCTGGCCCTCGATCCGCTCGGTCATGCGGGAAAAGACGGCGGCGGCGCGGCTGTCCTCGATCATGGCGATGTTCTGGGCCGACAGCACGGTCTGGTAGATGAAGAAGGCGATGGCGACCAGAATCACCCCGCGCAGGGCGCCGAACAGGAAGCCCAGGCCCTGATCGACCGCGCCCAGCGTCGAGCGCTGCACGACCGACGAGAACAGCGGCGTGAAGATCGACACCAGCACCAGCACCACGGCGAAGATCGCCGCAAAGGCCGCGACGATGGACAGTTCGCAGGAATCGCCGATGAAGTCGCCGACCACCGGCACCTGCCGCACCAGCGGCTGCGCCTGCGCCGCGAAGATGAAGGCCACCACGGCCGCCGCGACCCAGCCCGCGATGGCCAGCACCTCGCGCACGAAGCCGCGCGAATAGGCCAGCAGCGCCGAGAGCACGATGATGACGCCCACCACCGCGTCGATGAGTGTGAAACCCTGCATCTGCCCTCAAACCCTGTTGCTGCCCTGGCCGTCAGGGCCGAAGAGCGCGGTCACGACAGCGGGCAGGTCGGCAAACTCGCGCAAGGCCATGTCGCCGGTATCGTCCCCGTCCGCATCCCGCCGCCGTGCACGCTGCGGGCGGACAGGCAGGATGGCGCCGGTAAAACCAAGTTTCCGCGCTTCTTTCAACCGGATTTCGGTCTGCGCCACCGGACGGAGCGCACCTGACAGGCCGATTTCGCCGAAAATGACACATTCGGGGTCCAGCGCGACCCCCGACTGCGCCGAAACCAGCGCCAGCGCCACGGCCAGATCGGCCGCCGGTTCGCCGATGCGCAGCCCGCCCGCGACGTTGAGATAGACATCCATGCCCGCAAACCCCAGCCCCGCGCGGGCATCGAGCACCGCGAGGATCATCGCCAGCCTGCCGCCGTCCCAGCCGACCACCGAGCGGCGCGCCTGCCCCGAAGGCGCCGCCGCGACCAGCGCCTGGATTTCGCACAGCACCGCGCGGGTGCCCTCGACGCCCGCAAACACCACCGCGCCGGGGGTGCGCCGGGCGCGCTCGGACAGGAACAGCGACGAGGGGTTCTTCACCTCGACCAGCCCGCGCCCGGTCATCTCGAACACCCCGATCTCGCCCGAGGGGCCGAAGCGGTTCTTCACCGCGCGCAGGATGCGGAACTGGTGGCCGGGATCGCCCTCGAAATAGAGCACCGTATCGACCATGTGCTCGACGGTGCGCGGCCCGGCGATGCTGCCGTCCTTGGTGACATGGCCGACAAGGATGACGGCGGTGCCCTTGCGCTTGGCCAGCGTTGTCAGCTCATGCGCGGCGGCGCGCACCTGCGTCACGCTGCCCGGCGCCGAATCAAGCGAATCGAGCCACATCGTCTGGATCGAATCGATCACCACCAGATCGGGGGCCTCCGCCTCGATGGTGGCAAGGATGTCGCGCAGCGAGGTTTCGGCGGCCAGCCGCAGCGGGCTGGCGCCAAGGTTCAGGCGACTGGCGCGCATCTGCACCTGGGCTGCGGATTCCTCGCCGGTGACGTAGATCGTCGCCAGCCCGCCGCGCGCGAACCGGGCCGCCGCCTGCAAAAGCAGCGTCGATTTGCCGATGCCGGGGTCGCCGCCCAGCAGCACCGCCGATCCCGCGACCAGCCCGCCGCCCAGCACCCGGTCGAGCTCGGCCACGCCCGAAGGCACCTGCGGCGGCAGTTCGGGCAGCGCGCCAAGATCCGACAGCGCGATCACCCGCCCGCGCGGCACGCCGGGGCCGGGGGCATCGTCCTCGGTGATGGCGTTCCAGGCGCCGCATTCGTCGCAGCGCCCGGCCCATTTGGCATGAGCGGCGCCGCAGGCGGTGCAGTGAAAGGCGGGTTGGGCGACCATGCCGCCTTGTGCAATGCCCGATGCCCTCGCGCAACCGCCCCTTGCAATCACCCGGCGCAGGGGCGACAGGGGGCGCGCGCAACGGAAGGCCACTCATGCCCCAGCATTCCGAGACCCGCGCGCTGCCCTGGACGGCGCGGCAGATGTTCGACCTTGTCGCCGATGTCGCGGCCTATCCGACGTTCCTGCCCTGGGTCGCCGCCGCGCGCATCCGTTCCGTGACGGACGAGGGCGATCATCGGCTGATGCTGGCCGACCTCGTGGTGTCGTTCAAGGTGTTCCGCGAACGCTTCGGCAGCCGGGTCGAGCTGCGCGAGGACCCGCTGCGCATCGACATCGAATATCTCGACGGCCCGTTCCACCACATGCGCTCAAACTGGGCGTTCAGCGATACGGACCACGGCTGCGAGATCGCCTTCCACGTCGATTTCGAGTTCCGCAACCGCCTGTTGCAGGGCGCGGCGGGGTTCTTCTTCTACGACGCCATGCAGCGCATCGTGCGCGCCTTCGAGACCCGCGCCCGCGCGATCTACGGCGGAACCGGCGGCGCGACGGCCCGGTGAAACGGCGCGAACGCGCCATGGCGGTTCGCAATCGGCTATCCCCCCGGCGCTTGCGCTGCTAGAACGTCCCGACGGCACGAGAGGGCGCGGATGATCGGGGTCTTGCAGAGTTCATGGGCGCTGCTTCTGGGCGTCTTCATGCTGATGATCGGCAACGGCGTGCAGGGGCCGCTGCTCGGCCTGCGCGGTGAAGCCGCCGGATTCAGCACGCTCGACATCTCGATGGTCATGTCGGCCTATTACGTCGGCTTCCTGTTCGCCTCGCGCGGGGCGCCCGCGCTGTTGCGCCGGGTCGGGCATGTGCGGGTGTTCTCGGCACTGGGGTCGCTGATCTCGGCGATCCTCGTCCTGTATCCGACCATCACCGCCCCCTGGGCATGGATCGGGATGCGGATCGTGGTCGGGTTCTGCTTCTGTGGCGTCTACATCACCGCCGAAAGCTGGCTGAACGACCTGGCCAGCAACCAGAACCGCGGCAAGGCGCTGTCGCTCTACATGATGGCGCAGATGGCCGGGATCGTGCTGGCGCAATATCTGCTGGCCAGCGCCGACGTGCAGGGGTTCATCGTCTTCATCATCCCCTCGGTGCTGGTGTCGATGTCCTTTGCGCCGATCCTGCTGTCGGTCACCAGCCATACGCCCGCCTACGGCGAGACCAAGCCGCTGCCGCTGAAGCGCCTGGTCGCGGCATCGCCGCTGGCGGTGACCGGCATGTTCTTCGTGGGCGCGGTCTTTTCCGCCTTCATGGGCATGGTGGCGATCTACGGCACGCGGGTCGGGCTGAGCGTGCCGCAGATCTCGATCCTGATCGCGGTGGCCTATGCGGTGCCGTTCCTCGTGCAATATCCCATCGGCTGGCTGTCGGACCAGATGGACCGGCGCATCCTGGTGGTCATCCTGTCGGGCGCCGGGGCGGCGGGGGCGGCGATCGGCACGCTGGCCTCGGGGTCGTTCTGGATCGCCTGCCTCGCGGCGGCGATGGTCGGCGCCACGGCCAATGCGCTCTATCCGCTGCTCAGCGCCCATGCGAACGACTATCTCGACCGCAGCGACATGGCCGCCGCCGCCGGGGGCTTTCAGTTCGTCAGCGGGCTGGGGTCGATCATGGGGCCGTTCGCCATCGGCTGGGCCATGGACGGCGTCGGCCCGCGCGGCTTCTGGGCGGTGCTGGTGCTGCTGCTCGGCGGCGTCGCGGCCTTTGCGCTGTGGCGCCACAAGGCGGCGCCCGACCGCGAGATGGTGGGCGAACGCGGCGCCTTTGCGCCGATGACCGCCGAGGCGACCGCGCTGGCGGCCGGCGCGGCGCAGGAAGCGGCAGCGGATGCGGCGCTTGACGCCGACGAGGACGCGACAGCCGCTGCCGGAGATGAAAGGGAGACGATCATGGATGACGCGGCGATGACGCCCGACAGGGTGCTGCATTTCTGGCTCGACGAGATCGGCGAGGCTGGCTGGTATCAGGGCGGCGACGAGATCGACGCAAGGTGCCGCGCGCATTTCGCCGCAGCCTGGGCCGAGGCGCGCGACGGCGCCTTCCGCGACTGGCTGGCGGACGCGCGCGGGACGCTGGCCTATCTGGTCCTGACCGACCAGTTGCCGCGCAACATGTTCCGTGGCCATGGCGACAGCTTCGCCACCGACCCGCTGGCGCTGGCGGCGGCGAAGGAGGCGGTGGCGAAGGGCTTCGACCTCGAGATCGAGCCGCCCGCGCGCCAGTTCTTCTATCTGCCCTTCGAGCATTCCGAGGACGAGTCCGACCAGGCCCGCGCCGTGCAACTGATCGACGACCGGCTGCCCAGCGACGAGCACCTTGTCCATGCCCGCGCCCATCAGGCGGTGATCCAGCGCTTCGGGCGGTTCCCCAACCGCAACGTCGCGCTCGGGCGCGAGGATACCGACGAGGAACGCGAATGGCTGGCCCAGGGCGGCTACGGCGCCTTCGCCAGGGCGATGCGCGAGGGCACGCCGCTGTTCTGAGGCGGTATTCACGTTTCGTTAAGCTCTTGCCGCTAGCACCGATCCGCAGGAAGCGGGGGTGGACACGGCGCTTGACGCACGCCCTGCCGACGCCGCCGCCGATGATCCGGCGGCGCTCGCGCGGCAGGTGATCGACGTGATGGAACAGGGCGTCATCGCCTGGTCGGACGATGGCCGCTGCCTGCTGTTCAACGCGCGGGTCTGGTCGATGCTCGAAATCGACGGCACCTTCCTGTCGCACACGACGACGCGGGCCGATTTCCGTGCCCGGACGCTGGCCCGTGGCGACATCACGCAGGACAACCTTGACCAGATCGAGCGGATGACCGCATCGGCGCAGCCCTATGCCTTCGACCGCACGCTGCCCTCGGGGCGCGTGGTGCTGACGACGGGTCGCCCGATGCGCGACGGCGGCACCGTGGTCACGCTGACCGACGTGACCGATGCGCGCCGCGCGCAGGCGGACCTCGCCCGCGCCAAGCTCGCCGCCGAGGACGCCGAACGCCGCACCCGCGACATCCTCGCGCAGGAACGCACCCGCCAGGCCGAGGCCCGGCGTCTCGCCGAGCTGAACGAATGGCTGCAAAGCTGCAAGTCGCTCGACGAACTCTACATGGTGGTCGAACGCTTCATGCCGCTGTTGCTGCCGGGCGCGAAGGGCGAACTCTACATCTACTCCAATTCCCGCGATGCGCTTGACGGTCAGGTGAAATGGAACACCGCGCATCTGCACCCGACCATCGCCGCCGATTCCTGCTGGGCCTTGCGCCGCGGGCACAGCTACCAGCACCGCGACGGCGGCCTGTGCCTGCCCTGCGATCATGTGACCGCCCACGGACATACCAGCCGGCTGCGTGAATATATCTGCGTGCCCATCGTCGCCCATGGCGACACCGTGGGCCTTCTGCATATCCGCTTCGACCCCGATTCCGACCACGGCATCGACGCGCTGGAGGAATTTGCGATGCGTTGCGGCGAACAGATTTCCATGGCCATCGCCAATGCGAAACTGCGCGACGAATTGCGCGACCAGTCGATTCGCGATCCGCTGACCGGCCTCTACAACCGGCGCTATTTCCTTGACGCGCTGCGGCGGCAGGTGTCGGTCTCGGGGCGTCGGGGAACGGATTTCGGCCTTGTTTCCCTTGATGTCGACCACTTCAAGACCTTCAACGACAATCACGGCCATGACGCGGGCGACGCCGCCCTGCGCGCCATCGGCACCTGGCTGTCCGACGCGCTGGGCAGCGGTGAAATCCCCTGCCGCTACGGCGGCGAGGAATTCGTCGTTCTGGCGCCCGATGCCGGTGCCGACCAGGTGCAGGCGCTGGCCGAACGGATACGCGACGGCATTGCAGGCCTGCGCGTCACCTACCTGCGCGAAACGCTGCCCAGGGTGACGGTTTCATGCGGGGTGGCGTCCTTTCCCGCGAACGGGCTGGCGACCGGCCAGCTTCTGCGCGAGGCGGATTCCGCCCTCTACGCGGCCAAGGGGGCGGGGCGCAACGCGGTGCGCATCGCCGTGCCGCGCGCGCCGCCGCCCTGAAATTCCTCCGACGGGTCCGTGTATCTGGCGAAGCGGCGCCGGACAGTCTAACGTCGGGCTGTTCTGTCAACGCAAGCGGGGGAAAACCATGGCCGCCAGGACCTTCGACCTGATCGTGATCGGCGCCGGGCCGGGCGGCTATGTCGCGGCGATCCGTGCCGCGCAACTGGGCCTGAACGTCGCCGTGGTCGAGCGCGAGAATCTGGGCGGCATCTGCCTCAACTGGGGCTGCATCCCGACCAAGGCGCTGCTGCGTTCGGCCGAGGTCTATCACCTCATGCACCGGGCCGAGGAGTTCGGGCTTGAAGCCGACGACATCGACTTCGATCTCGACGCGGTGGTGAAACGCTCGCGCGGCGTGGCGAAGCAGTTGTCGGCGGGCGTCGCGCATCTGCTGAAGAAGAACAAGGTCACGGTGGTCATGGGCACCGCCCGCCTGACCGCACCCGGCAAGGTCGCGGTCACGACCGACAAGGGCGAGGATTCGCTCGAGGCGAAGGCCGTCATCCTCGCCACCGGCGCCCGCGCCCGCGAGCTGCCGGGCCTCGAGGCCGACGGCGATCTGGTCTGGAGCTACCGCGACGCGCTGGTGGCGAAACGGATGCCGAAGAAGCTGCTGGTGATCGGCTCGGGCGCCATCGGGATCGAGTTCGCCAGTTTCTTCAACACGTTCGGCGCCAAGGTTACCGTGGTCGAGGTGCTGCCGCGCATCCTGCCGGTCGAGGATGAGGAAATCTCGGGTCTGGCGAAGAAGGCATTCCAGAAGCAGGGGATGACCATTCTCGAAGGCGCCGCCGTGAAGCAGCTTGACCGCAGGAAGGGCAAGGGCGTCACCGCCCATATCGAGGCGGGCGGCAAGGTCACGACGCAGGATTTCGACACGGTCATTTCCGCCGTGGGGATCGTCGGCAATACCGAGGATCTGGGTCTCGACGCGCTGGGCGTGAAGATCGACCGCACGCATGTGGTGGTGGACGAGTTCTGCCGCACCGGCGTGGCCGGACTTTATGCCATCGGCGACATCGCCGGGCCGCCCTGGCTGGCCCACAAGGCCAGCCATGAAGGCGTGATGGTCGCCGAACTGATCGCGGGCGGCAAGCCGCATCCGATCCGCGCGGGCGCCATCGCGGGCTGCACCTACTGCAACCCGCAGGTCGCCAGCGTCGGCATGACCGAGGCCGCCGCCCGTGCCGCAGGCCATGAGGTGAAGGTCGGCCGCTTCCCCTTCATCGGCAACGGCAAGGCCATCGCGCTGGGCGAACCCGAGGGGCTGGTCAAGACGGTGTTCGACGCGAAAACCGGCGAACTGCTGGGCGCCCACATGATCGGCGCCGAGGTCACCGAACTGATCCAGGGCTATATCGTCGGCCGCACCCTTGAAACCACCGAGGCCGAACTGATCGAGACGGTCTTCCCGCACCCGACCCTGTCCGAGATGATGCACGAAAGCGTGCTCTCGGCCTGGGGCAGGGCGATCCATTTCTAGGCACGGGGGCTGTCACTGCGAGGCGGCGGAGGCGCCAACGCCGAGGGTGTGTGAGCGGTCGGGGTTGCTTCACTTCGTTCGCAATGACGAGACCTCCCGTCATTGCGAGGAGGCAAAGCCGACGAAGCAACCTCGACGGCATTGAGCAAGCGGTCGAGGTTGCTTCGGCTTCGCCTCGCAATGACGACCGAAGGGACCGACCCCCTCCGGCGTTACCGCCCGATCTTGCCGCCTGCCGCCTGCCAGTTCGACAGGCCGCCGAGGTTCCAGACCTGCTTGTGGCCCAACTGCTTCATCAGCCGCGCCGCCATCGCGGCGCGGGCGCCCGAGGCGCAGTACAGGATCACCGGCAGGTCGTTCTTCAGCTCGGGCGCACATTCATTGCAGGCGGGGTCGCATTTCGTGCGCAGGGTCGCCATGGGAATGTGCAGCGCACAGGCGGCCTTGCCGGTCATGCGGACCTCGCCCGGCTCGCGGATGTCGATGACGATGGCCTCGCCGGCCTGTGCCATGCGGACAAGTTCGGCGGGGTCCGGGCGGGCTTCGGCGGGGCGGCGGAGAAATGAGAACATGAGTCGGTTCCTGATGCTGGCCGGGTTCGGGGCGGTAATACATCACGAAACAGGAATGTAAAGACAAAAGCCGGGTCCGCGATGTCAATTCATGGTTCACTGTTCGTTCATCATTCCCCATTGGAACGCCGCGCCGGGGGCGCTATGTAGGGCGGGTCAGCCTGCGGGGGCATCATGGCCGAACTGAAGAAGATCGAGGTGCGCGGCGCGCGCGAGCACAACCTGCGCAACATCGACATCGACATCCCCCGCGACCGGCTGGTGGTGATGACCGGCCTGTCGGGTTCGGGCAAGTCGTCGCTGGCCTTCGACACCATCTATGCGGAAGGGCAGCGGCGCTATGTCGAATCGCTGTCGGCCTATGCGCGGCAGTTTCTCAACATGATGGAAAAGCCGGATGTGGACCACATCACCGGCCTGTCGCCCGCCATCTCGATCGAGCAAAAGACCACCTCCAAGAACCCGCGTTCCACCGTCGGCACCGTCACGGAAATCTACGACTATCTGCGCCTGCTGTTCGCGCGCGCGGGCACGCCCTACAGCCCCGCCACCGGCCTGCCGATCGAGGCGCAGCAGGTGCAGGACATGGTCGACCGCGTCATGGCGCTGCCCGAGGGCACGCGCGGCTATCTGCTGGCGCCCATCGTGCGCGACCGCAAGGGCGAATACCGCAAGGAAATGCTGGAACTGCGCAAGGCCGGGTTCCAGCGGGTGAAGGTGGACGGCACCTTCCACGAAATTGACGAGGTGCCGGCGCTCGACAAGAAATTCCGCCACGACATCGACCTTGTGGTCGACCGCATCGTGGTGCGGCCGGGGCTTGAGGTGCGGCTGGCCGACAGCTTCCGCACCGCGCTCGACCATGCCGACGGCATCGCCATCCTTGAAACCGCACCGCCCGAAGGTGACCCTGAACGTATCACCTTTTCGGAAAAGTTCGCCTGCCCGGTCAGCGGCTTCACCATCCCGGAAATCGAGCCGCGGCTCTTTTCCTTCAACGCCCCCTATGGCGCCTGCCCGGAATGTGACGGCCTCGGGCAGGAGATGTTCTTCGACGAACGGCTCGTCGTCCCCGACATGACCCGGCGCGTCGACAATGCGATTGCGCCATGGGCCAAGTCGAAAAGCCCGTTCTACCGCCAGACCATCGAGGCGATGGCCCGTCATTACGGTTTCGACCGCATGGTGCCGTGGAAGAACCTGCCGGAAAAGGTGCAGGACGTGTTCCTGCACGGTTCGGGCGGCGAGGAGATCACCTTCCGCTACGACGAGGGCGGGCGGGTCTATCAGGTGGACCGCACCTTCGAGGGCGTGATCCCCAATCTCGAACGCCGCTACCGCGAGACCGATTCGGCCTGGGTGCGCGAGGAGTTCGAGCATTATCAGAACACCCGCCCCTGCCATGTCTGCCACGGCTACCGCCTGAAACCCGAGGCGCTGGCGGTGAAGATCGGCGGGCTGCATGTCGGCCAGGTGGTGCAGATGTCGATCCGCGAGGCGTTCGACTGGGTGCAGACCGTGCCCGCCGCGCTGAGCGCGCAGAAGAACGAGATCGCCCGCGCGATCCTCAAGGAAATCCGCGAACGGCTGGGTTTTCTCAACAATGTCGGGCTGGAATATCTGACGCTCTCGCGCAACTCGGGCACGCTCTCGGGCGGCGAATCGCAGCGCATCCGGCTGGCCAGCCAGATCGGCTCGGGGCTGACGGGGGTGCTTTACGTTCTGGACGAACCCTCGATCGGCCTGCACCAGCGCGACAACGACCGGCTGATCGAGACGCTCAAGGGCCTGCGCGACCAGGGCAACACGGTGATCGTCGTCGAACATGACGAAGAGGCGATCCGCGCTGCCGATCATGTCATCGACATCGGCCCCGGCGCGGGGGCGCATGGCGGGCGGGTCGTGGCCGAAGGCACCCCGGACGAGATCGCCGCCAATCCCGACAGCCTGACCGGCGCCTATCTGTCGGGCCGCCGCAGCATCGAGGTGCCCCCCGCGCGGCGGCAGGGCAACGGCAAGTGGCTGCGGGTCATCGGCGCGACCGGCAACAACCTCAAGAACGTGACCGCCGAATTTCCGCTGGGCCGCTTCGTCTGCGTCACCGGCGTCTCGGGCGGCGGCAAGTCGACGCTGACGATTGAAACGCTTTACAAGAATGCGGCGCTGAAGCTGAATGGCGCCCGCGAGACTCCGGCCCCCTGCGAGACGATCAAGGGCTTCGAGCATCTCGACAAGGTCATCGACATCGACCAGCGCCCCATCGGCCGCACCCCGCGTTCCAACCCCGCGACCTATACCGGCGTCTATACCCATATCCGCGACTGGTTCGCGGGGCTGCCGGAATCGCAGGCGCGCGGCTACAAGCCGGGCCACTTCAGCTTCAACGTGAAGGGCGGGCGCTGCGAGGCCTGCCAGGGCGACGGTGTCATCAAGATCGAGATGCACTTCCTGCCCGATGTCTACGTGACCTGCGAGACCTGCAAGGGCGCCCGCTACAACCGCGAGACGCTCGAGGTGAAGTTCAAGGGCCGCAGCATCGCCGATGTGCTGGACATGACCATCGACGAGGCGCTGGAATTCTTCCGCGCCGTGCCGGTGATCCGCCGCCCGCTCGAGGCTTTGGTGCGGGTGGGCCTGGGCTATGTGAAGGTCGGCCAGCAGGCCACCACGCTGTCGGGCGGCGAGGCGCAGCGGGTGAAGCTGGCCAAGGAACTGGCCCGCGCCGCGACCGGGCGGACGCTCTACATTCTGGATGAACCCACCACGGGGCTGCATTTCGAGGATGTGCGCAAGCTGCTCGAGGTGCTGCACGAACTGGTCGACCAGGGCAACACCGTCGTGGTGATCGAGCACAATCTCGACGTGGTGAAGACCGCCGACTGGATCATCGACATCGGCCCCGAAGGCGGCGACGGTGGCGGGCGGATCGTGGCGGAAGGCACGCCCGAGGACATCGCCGCCGTGGCCGAAAGCCATACCGGCCGCTACCTCGGCCCGCTCTTGCGCGCGCGTCAGGTGGCGGCCGAATAAAGCATTTCGCAGTCAAACGGTCACATTTGACGCCCGCGACAATGCGCAGGAGCAAAGGGTCAGAGCGGGTCCGCCGCAACCATGGAAACGCGGCCCGCTCAGCGCGATCACTTCGGCTTCGTCGGGCAGGTGTTGATGCCGAGCAGCGAATACAGCCCGCAATGCCCCACGGCGCCGGTGACCAGCGGCAGGATGCCGATCAGCTTGATCCAGTGCCAGAAGCCGGTGGTCGAATCGACGAAGAACCAGATGAGCAGCGCCGCGCCGATCACCACGCGGATGATGCGGTCGGCCTTGCCTTCGTTGATGGTGAACATGCCTCGTTCCCTCCGCTGCCTGCGCACGACACATGCGCGCGTCCCGATATGACAGATGCGCGCGGGGGCGGCAAATGCAACCCCGGACACGGCGGGCGGCAGATTCCGTCATTGCGAGGAGCCGCAGGCGACGAAGCAATCCATGGGGCCGGGCGGCGCGCCAGGTATGGATTGCTTCACTTCGTTCGCAATGACGATCACCCACGTCATTGCGAGGAGGCGCAGCCGACGAAGCAACCTCGATGGTGTGCGCGAGCGGTCGGGGTTGCTTCGGCTTCGCCTCGCAATGACGGCAGATGCCGCCAGCACAGGCTCGTGAGCACCGCGCCCTTGCCAAGCGTCCGGCGGGCGGCGCAGGAAGGGCGGCAAACGGAGGGACGAGATGCGCTGCAGAACGCTGACCCTGATTGCCGCGCTCGGCTCGGCTGCGCTGCTGGGCGGGGCATGGGTCTTTCAGTGGCTGGGCTACGCGCCCTGCAAGATGTGCTACTGGCAGCGCTGGCCGCATATGGCGGCGGTGGTCATCGCGGTGGCGGCGCTGTTCGTTCCGGTCACATGGCTGCTCTGGGCCGGGGCGCTGGCCGTCGCGATCACCGGCGGGATCGGGGTCTTTCACGCCGGTGTCGAACAGGGCTGGTGGCCGGGGCCTGCGTCCTGCACGCAGGCGGGCGGCGGCCTGGGCGGGCTGTCGGGGGGCGACCTGCTGGCGCTGGACGGGCCGCGCCTGATCCTCTGCGACCAGATCGCCTGGAGCTTCATGGGCCTGTCGATGGCGGCCTGGAACGCAGTGTTCTCGTTCCTGCTGGTGGTGGTCTGGCTGCGCGCGGCGCGCGCGCCCGGCCAGGGGGGCGCATCGTCATAGCCCACCGTCATTGCGAGGCGCAGCCGACGAAGCAAGCCCAAGGGGATTGCGTGAGCGGTCGAGGTTGCTTCGGCTGCGCCTCGCAATGACGGGAAGAACGACGACGCGCGCCGTCGCCTGCTCAGCCGTCCAGCCGCCGCAACCGCGCGATCAGCGCCGAGGTGTCCCAGCGGCGCCCGCCGATCTGCTGGACCTCCTTGTAGAACTGGTCGACCAGCGCGGTCACCGGCAGCGCGGCGCCGACCTCGTCCGCCGCATCAAGACAGATGCCGAGATCCTTGCGCATCCAGTCCACCGCAAAGCCGTGATCGAACTCGCCGTCGAGCATGGTCTGGTAGCGGTTGGCCATCTGCCAGGACCCGGCGGCGCCCTGGCTGACCACCTCGACCACCGCGCGGCCGTCGAGTCCGGCTTTTTCGGCGAAATGCAGCGCCTCGGACAGGCCCTGCACCAGTCCGGCAATGGCGATCTGGTTGACCATCTTGGTCAGTTGCCCCGCCCCCGTCGGCCCCAGCCTGCGGCAGATACGGGCGTAGGGGGCGACGACGGGTTCGGCGCGGGCGAAATCGGCCTCGGAGCCGCCGCACATCACCGAAAGCTGGCCCTTTTCGGCCCCCGCCTGGCCGCCCGACACCGGCGCATCGACATAGCCGAGGCCGCGTTCGGCCGCCATCGCCGCCAGCTCGCGCGTCACCTTCGCCGACACCGTGGTGTGATCGACGAAGACCGCGCCTTTCGCCATGCCAGCAAACGCCCCCTCGTCACCCAGCGTCACCGCGCGCAGGTCGTCGTCGTTGCCCACGCAGGCCATGACGAATTCCGCGCCCGCCGCCGCCGCGCGCGGGGTGGGGGCGCTGCTGCCACCGTGCTGTGTCACCCAGTCCGCCGCCTTCGAGGCGGTGCGGTTGTAGACCGTCACCTCATGCCCCGCCGCCGCGAGATGCCCGGCCATCGGGAAGCCCATCACCCCCAGCCCGAGGAATGCCACCCGTGCCCCGTCTCTGGCCATGCCCTTGCCCCCCTGATGCGACTCTGGAATACGCTCGGGCCAGCCTAGCGGGGCGCGACCGACCGTCAAGCGGCGCCCCGGAACCCGTGATGTGAACCGATGATTGTCGTCTTCCGCTGGCTTCTGCGCATCGCCACCGGGCTGATCGTGATGATCGCCGCAGGTCTGGCGCTGGTGTGGTATTTCGCCGCGCGCTCGCTGCCCGACTACGACATGACCGCCGAGGTCGCCGGGATCGGTGCCCCGGTCGAGATCGTCCGCGACATCAGCGACGTGCCGCATGTCTTCGGCGCCAGCGACCGCGACGTGTTCTTCGGGCTGGGCTGGGCCCATGCGCAGGACCGGCTCTGGCAGATGATCATGCTGCGGCGCACCGCGCAGGGGCGGCTGGCGGAGCTGTTCGGCGAACGCGCGCTGGCCTCGGACATGCTGCTGCGCCGGTTCGACCTGTATGGGCTTGCCCGTGCGTCGGTCGCGGCGCAGGACGCGCAGACGCAGGCGGCGCTCGATGCCTATTCGGCGGGCGTGAACGCCTGGCTGGCCGAGGTGAACGAGGGCGCGCGGGGCCGCGGCGCGCCCGAGATGTGGCTGTTCAACCATGCGATCGCGCCCTGGCAGCCCGCCGATTCCATCGCCATCCTGAAACTGATGGCGCTGCGCTCGACGACGCAGGTGCAGGCCGAGGTGCGCCGCGCGCGCACCTCGCTGCTGATCCCGCCCGAGCGGCTGGCCGACATCCTGCCCGACGACCCGCTGGCGCCCACGCTGTCGCTGCCGCCCTATGCGGCGCTGATGCCGGGCCTGCCGCGCTATGCGGCGGACACGACCGCGCCCGACCCGTTCTCGCCGGTGGCGCAGGATGTGGCGCTGGCGGCGGCCTCGAATGCCTGGGCGGCGGGGCCTGCGCGCTCTGCCTCGGGATCGACGCTGCTGGCCGCCGACCCGCATGTGGAACTGACGGCCCCCGCGCTGTTCTATCTCGCAAGGCTCGAGCTTGCCTCGGGCGGGGTGATCGGCGCGACCATCCCCGGTGTGCCGGTGGTGATCTCGGGGCGCAGCGCCGATCTGGGCTGGGGCGTCACCGGCGCCTGGGCCGACGATCAGGACGTGTTCGTCGAAGAGGTGAACCCGGCCAACGCGGGCCAGTATCGCGGCCCCGACGGCTGGGTGGATTTCGAGCACCGCGATTCGATCATCGAGGTGAAAGGCCGCGCGCCGGTCACCATCACCCTGCAATGGACCGAAAACGGCCCCGTGATCCCGCCGGACCAGTATAACCTCGGCACCATCCGCCCGCCCGGCCATGTCACCGCGATCGCCTGGACCGCGCTTGATGCGGCGGACACCTCGATGACCGCCGCCATGCGCATCATGCGCGCATCCAGCGTGAGTGACGCGCTCGCCGCCGGGGCGCTGTTCGTGGCGCCTGCCGAGATGCTGACCGTGGCCGACCGCAACCATGTCGCCGTCAAGCTGATCGGGCGCCTGCCGATGCGCGACCCCGACAGCCTGACGCAGGGGCGGATGCCGGGCTTCGGCTATCTGCCGCAAAACCGCTGGCAGGGGTTCTTTCCCTATGCCGACAACCCCGGCGTCACCGACCCGCCCGGCGGCATCGTCGGCCATACCAATAACCGCGTCACCGACGCGCCCTTTCCCCGCCATGTCAGCTTTACCTGGGGCGACAGCACCCGCATCGCCCGCTGGGCCTTTCTCATGCAGCAGCGCGCGGTGCATTCGCGCGACAGCTTCATCGAGGCGCAGCTCGACACCGTCAGCCAGTCGGCGCGCGACCTGCTGCCGCTGGTGGGCGCCGACCTGTGGTTCACCGGCGAGGCCGCCCCCGAGGGCACGCCCGAGCGCCGCAGGCAGGATGCGCTGGCGCTGCTGGCCGAATGGAACGGCGAGATGAGCGAGCACATGCCCGAGCCGCTCATCTATGCCGCGTGGATGCGCGCCCTGCAGGAGCGTCTGATCCGCGACGAGCTGGGGCCGCTGGCCTCGGTCTATACCCATGTCGATGCGCGTTTCATCGAAAGGGTGTTCCGCAACACCGGCGGCGCCGGGGTGTGGTGCGACGTGCTGCAATCGGCGCCGGTCGAGACCTGCACCGACATCGCGCGCATGGCGCTGGATGACGCGCTAGTCTGGCTGGGCGACCACTACGGCAGCACGCTGGAATCCCTGCGCTGGGGGGATGCGCACGTGGCGACCCACGACCACGAGACGCTGGGCGCGACGCCGCTGCTGAGCTGGATCGTCAACATCCGCCAGCCGGTCAGCGGCGGCGACGACACGCTGAACCGGGGCCTGACGCGCGGCAGCGGCGCGGCGCCCTTCGAGGACGTGGAAGGCGCGGGCTATCGCGGCGTCTACGATTTTGCCGATCCCGATTCGTCGGTGTTCATCACCTCGACCGGCCAGTCGGGGCATCCGCTGTCGCGCTACTACGACGACCTCGGCGCGCTGTGGCGGCGCGGCGAATACATCCCGATGTCGCTGGACCCGCAACTTGCCCGCGCCGGCGCTGCGGGCGTGACGCATCTGCTGCCTGCGGGCGGGTGAGGGGGGCGTGTAGACAGTGCGGGCCACCGTCATTGCGAGGAAGCGCAAGCTGACGAAGCAACCCCGATGTTGTGGGTTATCGGTCGGGGTTGCTTCGCCTCGCGGCTCGCAATGACGTTATCCCTTCGTCATTGCGAGGAGGCGAAGCCGACGAAGCAACCTCGACGTTGTGTGCGCCCGGTATGGATTGCTTCGGCTTACGCCTCGCAATGACGCCCCGCCCCCCCGCGCAACGCGGGGGCAGCTATCCGCCCTACGGAATGATCCGCGTGTATTTCGTCCCCTCGACGGTCGCGCCGACGCGCAGGCCGCTCTGGCCGAAGATCACCGCGATCACCCGCGACATCGAGGTGGTGGTGTCGGCCAGCAGGGTCTCGCCCTCGCCCGCGATGGCGTAATCGACGCCCGCACCCGCGACCCAGCCCGGCGAGGCGCGGAAGTCGGCCAGCGCGTCGGGAGTCATGAAGAACAGCACATGGCTGTATTGCTGGGCGCCGATCTGGATGCCCGCGCTGGCGCTGGTCGCCGAATAGTAATCGACCGTGGTGCCGCCGACGCGCAGCACGCCGCGCCCGTAGGAACCGCCGAAGCCCAGCCCCACCTTAGTCATCAGCGGCATGACCAGAATCCCCGACGCCCTTTGCGCCAGCCCCTGCGTGTCGGGATAGGTGCGATAGAGATAATCGAGCGCCGCCGTCGCCCGCGCATCGACCTCGGCTGCGCCCTGCGAGCCGATGCCGTTGCTGCACGCGGCCAGCGCCACGGGGGCCAGCGCGGCGGCGATGAAGATACGTCTGGAAATACCGGCCATGTTCTGCTCCTCGCCTCGGGTGGTCTGCGACCCGTTCGCCGGCCGCTTGCGGTGATGATAGCGCGCAACCGCCGCCGCTGTCACGCACGAGGGGCAGGGCGCCGCAAATCGGCGTGAAAGCGCGCGTCAGGCGCCCAGAATCCGCGCGGCGTCGCAGGCGAAATAGGTCAGGATCCCGTCGCAGCCCGCGCGTCTGAACGCGAGCAGGCTTTCCATCATCACCTTGTCGCCATCGAGCCAGCCGTTCGCGGCGGCAGCCTTCAGCATCGCGTATTCGCCCGAGACCTGATAGGCGAAGGTCGGCACCCCGAACGCATCCTTCACCCGGCGGCAGATATCCAGATAGGGCATCCCCGGCTTCACCATCACCATGTCGGCGCCCTCGGCCAGATCGCGGGCGACCAGCCGCAGCGCCTCGTCGGAATTGCCGGGGTCCATCTGGTAGGTGTTCTTGTCGCCCTTCAGCGCCGCCGAGGCGCCGACCGCATCGCGGAACGGCCCGTAGAAGGCCGAGGCGTATTTGGCCGAATAGGACAGGATCGCCACGTCGCGGAACCCTTCGGATTCCAGCGCTTTGCGGATCGCGCCGACGCGCCCGTCCATCATGTCGGAAGGCCCCAGAATGTCGGCCCCCGCCCGCGCCTGTGCCAGCGCCATCTTCACCAGCGCTTCGACGGTTTCGTCGTTGACGATGCGCCCGTCGCGCACGAAGCCGTCGTGGCCGTCGATATTGTAGGGATCGAGCGCGATGTCGGTCATCACCGCCATCTCGGGCACCGCATCCTTGACCGCGCGGATCGCCCGGTTGGCGATGTTGTCATCGTCCCAGGCCATCGCGCAATCGGCGGTGCGGGCGGAAAGCGGCGTGTAGGGAAAGATGCAGACGGCGGGGATTCCCAGTGCCCATGCCTCGCGTGCGGCGGCGGCAATGCGGTCCACGCTCTTGCGCGTTACCTCCGGCATCGAGGGGATCACGCTTTCGCTGTCATGGCCGTCCTGCACGAACATCGGCAGGATGAAATCGGACGGGGCCAGCCGCGCCTGCCGCACCATGGCGCGCAGCGCCGGTGTGGCGCGCAGGCGGCGCGGGCGGGCAGCGGGGAATGGGGCAATCGGCGCGGTCATGGGGGCAGCCCTGTTCTTTCGGTCACAGAAACGGGGTTTGCACGGATCGGCGCGCGTCTCAAGTCTGGGCATCGCCGGAACAGGCGCCTAGGGTCGGCGCCGGATTGAATCGGAGCCGGGCCGCGGTGAACTTGAGCGCAACCTTTCTCGAAGTGATCGACCTCAGGTCGTTCTCGAGCGTCTGGTACTGGATCGTCGTCACCATCGCCTGGAGCCAGATGAGCTATCGCCCGCTGGGCGTGCCCTTCGACCGCATCCAGCGCGCGCGGCGCAAGGGCGGCGAGGACATGGCCGATGTCGAGACCCTTGCCGCGATCCAGGTGCGCCGCACGGCCAAGATCGTGCAGGAAGGCGGGCCGTGGGTCGCGGGCGGCATGGCCTTTGTCCATACGGTGATGCTGACGCTTGGCATCTGGTATGGAATCGAGCTGGCGCTGGCCATCGAACTCATCATGGTGCCCGCAACGCTGGTCGGCGTCATGGGCATGTTCACCGCGAACCGCATCTTCCAGGAAGAGGCGACCGGCCCCCGCCTGCTGCGCCTGCTGCTGCGGCAACGCTTCTGGACGCAGGTGATCGGGATGCTCTCGATCTGCGTGACGGCGGCGGTGGCGATGCTGCACCTGTTCGCCTACATGATGATCTGAGGCGCGGGGTTCGTCGGGGGCATCGTCATTGCGAGCCGCAAGCCGAAGCAACCCCGACCGCTTGCTCAACAACATCGGGGTTGCTTCGTCGCCTTCGGCTCCTCGCAATGACGGCGGTGTTCTCGTCATTGCGAGGCGCAAGCCGAAGCAACCTCGACCGCTCACACGCAGCATCGAGGTTGCTTCGTCGCCTTCGGCTCCTCGCAATGACGGCCTTCGTCCGCCGGGGCGCGAAACCGCCGCGTGACGCGGTTGACATCACCGGGCACCCGCCCCAGTTGGGCGCCATGTCATCGGCCAGCCATGTCACGGTTTCGGGCGCGCCCGAAGGGTTCGACGCGCAGCTTGTCCTGCGCGAACTCGACGCAAGCGGCGCGCCGCTGCTGCATGTCGCCCGCGACGACCGGCGCCTTGCGGCGATGCGCGCGGCGCTGGCGTTTCTGGACCCGCTGCTGCCGGTCCTGACCTTCCCGGCCTGGGACTGCCTGCCCTATGACCGCGTCTCGCCCAACCCCGAGATAGCCGCCGAGCGCATGGCGACGCTGGCTGCGCTGGCTGGCGGACTGCGCGGGCGTTTCGTGCTGCTGACCACGTTGAACGCCGCCACCCAGCGCGTGCCCGCGCGCGAGGTGTTGCGCGGCGCCAGCTTTTCGGCCCGCGTGGGCGAACGGGTGGACGATGCCGCCTTGCGGGCCTGGCTGGTGCGCATGGGCTTCGTGCCGACGCCGACCGTGTCCGAGCCGGGCGATTACGCGCAGCGCGGCGGCATCCTCGATCTGTTTCCGCCGGGCCGCGCCGCGCCGATCCGGCTTGATTTCTTCGGCGACACGCTTGACGGCATCCGCAGCTTCGACCCCGAAACCCAGCGCACGACCGGCACCTTGCAGGCCATCGACCTTGCGCCCGCCTCCGAAGTGATCCTCGACGACGAGGCGATCACCCGCTTCCGGCAGAACTACCGCGCCGAATTCGGCGCGGGCGGCAGCGATGACCCGCTTTACGAGGCGGTCAGCGCGGGGCGCAAGCAGCAGGGGATGGAGCACTGGCTGGGCTTCTTCCACGAGCGGCTTGAAACCCTGTTCGACTGGCTGCCCGAGGCCAGCGTCACGCTCGATGATCGCCTCGACGCCGCGCGCGAGGCCCGCCGCACCCAGATCATCGACCAGTACGAGGCCCGGCGTGACGCCATGGCGCTGAAAGGCCGCCATGACAGCGTCTACAAACCCGCGCCGCCCGACACGCTCTATCTCGACGATGCAGGCTGGCGCGCGGCGCTGGCGCCCCGGCGGGTGCTGTCCTTCGTGGCGCTGCCGCAGCCGACCGGGCCGGGCGTCATCGACGCGGGCGGGCGGATCGGGCGCGACTTTGCCCCCGAGCGCCAGATCGAAAGCGTCAACCTGTTCGCCGCGCTCGCCGCGCATCTGCGGGCGAAGGAAAAGACCGGCCGGGTCATCATCGCCTCGTGGTCCGAAGGCGCCCGCGAACGGCTGGCGGGGCTGCTCCACGACGAGGGGCTGACCGCGCTGCACGAGGTGGCCGATTTCGGCGCGGTCAGGGGGCAGGGCGTCCATCTGGCGATCTGGCCGCTCGAACAGGGCTTCGAGGCAAAGGGCCTGACGGTCGTTTCCGAACAGGACGTGCTGGGCGAGCGGCTGCTGCAACGCGCGCGCCGCAAGCGCCGCGCCGAGGATTTCATCACCGAGGCGCAGTCGCTGACCCCCGGCGATCTGGTCGTGCATATCGAACACGGCGTCGGGCGGTTCCTGGGCCTCGAGGTCATCACCGCCGCCGGGTCGGCGCATGAATGTCTGGCCATCGAATATGCCGACCGCGCGAAGCTTTACCTGCCGGTCGAGAATATCGAGCTGCTCTCGCGCTATGGCCACGAGGAAGGGCTGCTCGACCGGCTGGGCGGCGGCGCCTGGCAGGCGCGCAAGGCGCGGCTCAAGCAGCGCATCCGCGAGATGGCGGGCCGCCTGATCCGCATCGCCGCCGAACGCGAATTGCGCCACGCGCCGGAAATCAGCCCGCCGGGCGAGTTGTGGGACCAGTTCCTCGCCCGCTTCCCCTATGCCGAGACCGACGACCAGTTGCAGGCCATCGAGGACGTGCTGGCGGACATGGAATCGGGCACGCCGATGGACCGACTGATCTGCGGCGACGTGGGTTTCGGCAAGACCGAGGTAGCGCTACGCGCGGCCTTCGTCGCCGCCATGTCCGGGGTGCAGGTGGCGGTGGTCGCACCCACGACGCTGCTGTCGCGCCAGCATTTCCAGAACTTCAGCGAACGGTTCCGGGGCTTTCCGCTGAACCTGCGGCAACTGTCGCGCTTCGTCCCCGCCCGCGAGGCGGACGAGACCCGCAAGGGGCTGGCCGAGGGCACGGTCGATATCGTCATCGGCACCCATGCGCTGCTGGCCAAAAGCATCCGTTTCCGCGACCTCGGCCTGCTGATCGTGGACGAGGAACAGCATTTCGGCGTCGCCCACAAGGAGCGGCTGAAGGAATTGCGCTCGGACGTTCACGTCCTGACCCTGACCGCGACGCCGATCCCGCGCACCCTGCAACTGGCGCTGTCGGGCGTGCGTTCGCTGTCGGTGATCGCCACGCCGCCCGTCGACCGGCTGGCGATCCGCACCTATGTCAGCGAATTCGACACCGTGACCCTGCGCGAGGCACTGTTGCGCGAACATTACCGGGGCGGGCAGTCGTTCTTCGTCGTGCCGCGCATCAGCGACCTGCCCGAGATCGAGGACTGGCTGAGGCGCGAGGTGCCCGAGGTGCGCGCCGTGGTGGCGCACGGGCAGATGGCGGCGGGCGATCTGGACCAGCGCATGAACGCCTTCTACGACGGCGCCTTCGACGTGCTGCTGTCCACGACGATCATCGAATCGGGGCTGGACATTCCGCGCGCCAACACGCTGATCGTGCACCGCGCCGACATGTTCGGGCTGGCGCAGCTTTACCAGATTCGCGGCAGGGTCGGGCGCGCCAAGACCCGCGCCTATGCCTGGCTGACCACCCAGCCGCGCCAGAAGCTGACGCTGCAGGCCGAACGGCGGCTGCGGGTGCTGGGGGCGCTGGATACGTTGGGCGCCGGGTTCACGCTGGCCTCGCAGGACCTGGACATTCGCGGCGCGGGCAACATCCTCGGCGAGGAACAGTCCGGCCATATCCGCGAGGTCGGCTTCGAGCTCTACCAGCAGATGCTCCAGGACGAAATCGACCGGCTGCGCGCCGGGCAGGGCGACCTGACCACCGGCAGCGAACAATGGGCGCCGCAGATCAGCCTTGGCGTGCCGGTTCTGATCCCCGAGGACTACGTCCCCGATCTCGACGTGCGGCTGGGGCTATACCGGCGGCTGTCGCAACTGTCCGGCAAGGTCGAACTCGAAGGCTTTGCCGCCGAACTGATCGACCGCTTCGGTCCGCTGCCGCGCGAGGTGAACACGCTGCTGGCGGTGGTGCGGATCAAGGCGATGTGCCTCAAGGCCGGGATTGCGCAGCTTGATGCCGGGCCAAGGGGCGCGACGGTGCGCTTCCACGAGGACCGCTATGCCTCGCCCGAGGGGCTGGTGGCGTTCCTGCACGACCAGAAGGGCGCGGCAAAGGTGAAGGACAACCGCATCGTCATCAGCCGCGACTGGCCCGGCGACAACGCGCGCGTGAAGGGCGCCTTCCAGATCGCCCGCGACCTGGCCGCGCGGGCGGCGGGCTGACAACCCCCGTCATTGCGAGGAGTCGAAGGCGACGAAGCAACCCCGATGTTGTGCGTGAGCGGTCGGGGTTGCTTCGGCTGCGCCTCGCAATGACGGTGGCCGGGGTGCCCCGCTATCGTCACCCCTCGCGCAGCCGCCACGACAGGACCAGCGACAGCCCGGCCAGCACCAGCACGCCGAGCGCCATCGCCAGCGGCGTGCCGTCCGAGGCCAGCCCGATGGGCACCGCCAGCACCACCGAGCCGATGGTCGCAAAGGCCGCGATCAGCGACGAGGCCAGCCCGGCGATATGGCCGACCGGCTCCATCGCCAGCGCGTTCACGTTGCCCACGGTCAGGCTGGTCTGCATGAACACCGACGAGGCCCAGATCATCCAGAACACGAATTCGACCTGACGCGGCAGCGGCAGCGCCAGCACGGCCAGCATCCCGACGGTCAGCACCACCTGCACCGCGAATGTCGAGCGCACGATGCGCAGGATGCCGATCCGCATGACGATATGCGAATTCAGCAGGCCCGACGCCGCCGAGGCGCCCGCGATGACCATGAACCACAGCGGAAAGTTCGTGCCCTGGTCATAGGCCGTCTCGAAGATTCCCTGGATCGACGACAGCATGGCGAACATCATCCCGAACACCATGAGCTGGATCGCGATTGACAGCCGGATCACCGGCAGCCGCGCCATCTCGCGCAGGGCGTCGCGCATCATCGCCAGCCGCACCGGGCGGCGCGCGGCGGTGGCCAGCGTCTCGGGCATCCGCAGGTAGAACCAGCTCAGCGCCAGTGTGGCGAACAGCGCGTAGAACAGGAATATCCCCCGCCAGCCCGCGCCGTGCATGATGAGCGCCCCGGTCGAGGGCGCGATGGCGGGCACCACCATGAACACCACCGCCACCAGCGACATGATCCGCGCCATTTCCGCGCCGTGGAAACGGTCGCGCACGATGGCCATGACCGTGACGCGCGGCCCCGAGGCGCCCAGCCCCATCAGCAACCGTCCGGCCAGCAGCGTGGTCATCGAGGGCGCCGCCCAGGACACCAGCGCGCCCGCCGCGTAAAGGACGAGGCCCACCGCGATCACCGGCTTGCGGCCGAGAAAATCCGACAGCGGCCCGGTGACGAAGGTGCCGACGCCCATGCCGAAGATGAACGAGGTTATAACAAGCTGGGCGCGGATCGGGTCGTCGGGGACCAGCGCGCCGCCGATCTGCGGCAGCGCGGGCAGCATCGCGTCGATGCCGAAGGCCGTCACCGCCATCATCAGCGCCAGAAGGCCGATGAACTCGACCCGGCGCGGCGATTCGGTGGCTGCGCGGTCATGCGCCGCGATCTGCGCCCGGCAGTCGGCCTGGGTCATGCCCCGTCTCCTGCGGCTTCGGCGGCGATCTCGTCGATGACCTGCAACCACAGCTCGGGCGGCTGGGCGCCCTGCACGACGTAATGGTCGGCGATGATGAAGGTCGGCACCGCGCTGACGCCGCGTGCCCGCGAATGGGACTCGCGCTCGCGGATCAGGTCGATGTCGGCGTCGCTGTCCAGAAGCCGGGCGACGGCGGCGGCGTCGAGACCGATCCGGCCCGCGATCCCGGCCAGTTCGGCCCGGTCACCGATGTCGCGGCCTTCGACGAAATTCGCGGCGAACAGGGCATCGACGGCGGCGCTCTGCCGCCCCTCGATCCCGGCCCAGTGGATCAGGCGGTGGGCGTCCAGCGTGTTGGGGATGCGCTGGCCCACGAAGCGGTTGATCGTGACCCCCGCCGCCTCGGCCCGTTCGGCCAGCATGGCATCGGCGCGCGCCATGCCCTCGGCGCCGCCCATGCGCGCGGCCAGATAGCTGTCGCGGTCCACGCCCGTGCGCGGCATCTCGGGGTTGAGCTGGAACGGATGCCATTCGATCACGAACGGCACATCGGCCCGGCCGACCAGCGCCCGGTCGAGATTGGCCTTGCCGATGTAGCACCACGGGCAGATCGGATCGGACAGGATGTCGAGTCGCACCATGGCGTGTTTCCGGCCTGTTCTGAAAGGAATGGGCACTGCCCTGCGGCCGGTCTCTACGCTGCGGGCCGGGCGGGTGCAAACCGCAAGGCTGTGCATGTGCGAACGAAACCGGCGCAAACGGTGCGCGTCATGCCGTTGCGCACGAATAAAACGGGGGGGACGACGCAGGGCAATCGGGCGAACGGCATCTCCCGTCATTGCGAGGAGGCGCAGCCGACGAAGCAACCCCGAGGGCATTATGCGAGCGGTCGGGGTTGCTTCGGCTTCGCCTCGCAATGACGGGGTTTGCGGGCGGCGGGGCCGCGCCAACCCGCACCGGGCCATTCGCCCGATTGCCTTGGGGGACGACGCCCCCCGACAGCCGCGTCAGGCGGCGGTTCAGCCTGCCCAGTAGCGGACCTGGCCGCAATCCATGTGGACGAAGTTCGAGCGCGGATAGCGCCCGACCCCGCCCGCCTGGCACGAGGTCGCCGCGCTGGCGATCTGCGAGACCGAGCGCCCCTCGACCCGCAGGTCGGCGGCCTGGCCGCGCATGTGCAGCGAGTTGCTGGCCACGCCGCGCGTGTTGCGCGCGAGCATCGAATTGGTCGCGGGCGAGCGATAGCCGGACAAGAGCATGTAAGGCGCGCTCACATCCAGAAGGCGGTGCGAGGCGGCCATGATGTCCATGGTGCGGGTGTCGATGGCGACGGCTTCGCCGTTGCGCCAGTCGCGCATGAACAGGCTGACCTCGCGCACGGCTTCGCCGATATAGTCGCCGTCGATCCAGTAGACGGTTTCGAGGCTTTCGCCGGTGCGGCCGTTGTACATCTTGAGCTTGCGGACATCGCCCGCGCCACGCATCAGGCCGGCGGCCTTTGACATCGTGGGCGCGGCCGCAACCGTGAGCGCCGCAAACACACCGAGGATACCACGCCGGGAGACCCCGGTAGCTGAAGTCTGCATCATTTCCGAGCCTGTCCCGACCACTGGGATCGTGGTCTGTTGTTCTTCATCTTTCCCCAGATGTGGGGCGAGCATGGCACAAAGACCTTTTCGGACCAACCCCCGCGTTGCCGCTTTTCCCCGCACCTGGTGCGGATCGGCGAATTCTTGCCGGAACGCAGCGGCGCGGACATCTGCCCGGCCTGTGGCGCAACTGCACCCGCATTCGCGTGATCGCATGTTGTCGGTGGCACCGCAGGGCAGGGCGGGTTAGCCTGTGGCTGATTTCGCGCCATTTTTCGACGGACCCGCCATGACTGCCTTTCGCCCCTCGCTTGCCCTCGCGCTGTCGGTCCTGCTGGCCGGGACGGCGCTGCCTGCCGCCGCGCAGGTCGGCGGGTTCACGCTTGGCGTCGCGCAGGCAGCGGCTGAAAACCCGGATATCGCCGCCTTCTATCGCGGGCGCGACTTTGCGGGAATCTGGACCGGATCGGACGCCGCCGCCGTGGCGCGCCGCAACGCCTTTCTGGCCGTGCTGGGCGAGGCACCGCTGCACGCGCTGCCTGCGGCGCGATTCGATGCCGAGGCGCTGGTCGCCCGGCTGCGGGCCGCGACCGGCGCCAGCGCGCGCGGGGCGCTGGAAGTCGAGATGAGCACGCTGCTCGTGGACTGGGCGCAGGCGCTCCAGAACGGGATCCTCGACCCGGCGCGGGTCTACGGCGCCAACAAGCGCGAGGCCCGGCATGTCGATGCCCCCGCGCTTCTGGGGGATTTCGCGGCCAGCCCGACGCCCGGCGCCTTTCTGGCGGCGCTGGCGCCGCGTTCGGCGGAATATGCGCGGCTGATGGCGGCGCGGCTCGATCTTCTGGACGTGATCGCCGCAGGCGGCTGGGGGCCTGCCGTCGGCGCGGGCAGCCTTGCGCCCGGCGATCACGGCGCGCAGGTCGTGGCGCTGCGCGACCGTCTGGTGGCGATGGGCTATCTCGCCCCGTCGGTGACCGCCGAATATGACGGCACCATCGTCGAGGCGGTCCGGCGCTTTCAGGAGACCCACGGCCTCGATGCCGACGGCGTCGCGGGCGGGTCCACTATTGCGGCGCTCAACACCAGCCCCGAGATGCGGCTGCGCGCGATCATCGTCGCCATGGAGCGCGAGCGCTGGATCGGCCCGGATCGCGGCGCGCGCCATATCTGGGTGAATCTCGCCGATTTCCACGTCCGCCTCGTCGATGACGACATCATCACCTTTGAAACCCGCTCGGTCATCGGCGCGACCTCGTCCGACCGGCAAAGCCCCGAGTTTTCCGACCTGATGGAATATCTGGTCCTGAACCCGAGCTGGCATGTGCCGCGCTCGATCGTGGTCGGCGAATACCTGCCGCAACTGCAACGCAATCCGGGCGCGGTCAGCCATATCCGGGTCATCGACAGTCAGGGCCGGGTCGTGAACCGCTCGACCGCCGATTTCAGCCAGTTCAGCGCCCGCAGCTTTCCCTATTCCATGGTCGAGCCGCCCTCTGCGGGCAATGCCCTTGGCGTGGTGAAGTTCATGTTCCCCAATCCGTGGAACATCTACCTGCACGACACGCCGTCGCGCAGCCTGTTCCAGCGCGAGGTGCGCGCCTTCTCGCACGGCTGCATCCGCCTGCAGGATCCGCGCGACTTTGCCTATGCACTGCTGGCGCGGCAAAGCGACGACCCCGAAGGAATGTTCAACACGATCCTGCGCACGGGCGCCGAGACGCGGGTGAACCTTGAGCAGCCGGTGCCGGTGCATCTCGATTACCGCACCGCCTTCGTCGATCCTGACGGTCAGGTCGAATATCGCGCCGACATCTATGGCCGCGATGCGCGGGTCTGGGAGGCCCTGGTCGGGGCCGGGGTCGCCGCACCCGGTGTGCAGGGCTGATGCGCGAGGCCGGGGCCGGCTGGCGGCTTGACGACCTGGCGGCGGCGCTTGGCGGCACCTGGGCGGGCGACGGCAGCCTGCGGGTGACCGGCGCCGCCGAACCTGCGGCGGCGGGGCCGGACGACCTTGCCGTTGCATTGTCGCCACGCTGGGCGGCGGCGCTGGGGCAGGGCGCGGCGCGGGCAGCGCTGCTGTGGCCGGACGCCGACTGGCAGGGCCTCGGCCTGCGCGGCGCGATCTTCGCCGCACGCGGGCGGCTGGCGATGGCGCATCTGACGCAGGCGCTCGATCCGGGGCCCGGGTTCGCGCCGGGCATCCATCCGCAGGCACTGGTCGAGGGGACCGTGGGGCAGGGGGTTTCCGTCGGGGCGTTTTCGGTCATCGGGGCGGGTGCCGCGGTCGGCGCGGGCACCCGCATCGGCCCGCAGGTCGCCATCGCGGCGGGGGCGGTGGTCGGCGCGGACTGCCTGATCCACGCGGGCGTGCGCATCGGCCCGCGCGTGCACATCGGCGCGGGCGTGATCGTGCAGCCCGGCGCGGTGATCGGCGGCGACGGGTTTTCCTTCGTCACGGCGGGGCCGTCGCGGGCGGAACTGGCGCGGGCCACGCTGGGCGAGGCCGTGCCCGATGCGACCGGCGATCCGCGCTGGCAGCGGATTCATTCGCTGGGCGGGGTCGATATTGGCGACGAGGTCGAGATCGGCGCCAATGCCTGCGTCGATGCGGGCACGATTCGCGCCACCCGCATCGGACGGGGCACCAAGATCGACAACCTTTCCCAGATCGGCCACAATGTCGTGATCGGCGAAGACTGCCTCTTTGCCGCGCAGGCGGCCATCGGCGGCTCTGCCGTGGTCGGCAACCGCGTGGTTGCGGGCGGCAAGTGCGGGTTGGCCGACAATATCCGGGTCGGTGACGACGTGGTGCTGGGCGGCGGGACCATTGCGCTCTCGACCATCCCCGCCGGGCGCATCATGCTGGGTTATCCGGCGATGCCGATGCCGGTGCAGGTGGCGGCCTACAAGGCGCTGCGACGCCTGCCGCGCCTGTTGCAGCGGCTGGGCGGCGCGGCGCAGGGAAGTGTTCCAAATTCCGACGGGACCGACTAGCGCGGGTCGCGTTTCGGCGGATTCGGCGGACCCGCTCTAACTTGTTGTTTTGCCGCATTGTCGCGGGCGCCAAATGTTCCATTTGGCTGCGAAATGCTCTAGACGGGCTGCATCCGCAAGGATGACCCGGTTTTCGGAGAACGCCATGACGATCAGAGACAGGGTGATCGAGATCATTGCCCAGCAGGCGATGCTTGACGCTGCCGATGTGCGTGACGAGGCGACGCTGGCCGATCTGGGCATCGACTCTCTCGGGCTGGTCGAGAGCATCTTCGCCATCGAGGAAGCCTTCGACGTATCGGTGCCCTTCAATGCCAACGAACCCGACGCCGGGGACTTCGACATCTCGTCGGTCGCGGCGATCATCCGCGCCGTCGAGGGGCTGGTCGCAGGCAACGGGGCCGCGCCCGCATGAGGCGGGTCGCCATCACCGGCGCGGGCACGATCAACGCGCTGGGGCATGACGTGGCGTCGACGCTGGCCGCGATGCGCGAGGGGCGCTGCGGCATCGGCCCGCTGGATATCCGCGACGTTGACCGCCTGTCCGTCCAGATCGGCGCGCAGGTGAAGGGCTATGACGAGGCCGCGCATTTCAACCGCCAGCAGATCGCGCTCTGCGACCGTTTCACGCAATTCGCGCTGCTCTCGGCGCGCGAGGCGGTGGCGCAGGCGGGCCTGACCTTCGACGAGGCGCTCGGCCTGCGTTCGGGCGCCATCCTCGGCACCTCGGGCGGCGGGCTGAATACGCAGGACGAAAACTATCGCGCCGTTTATGAAGAGGGGAAGAACCGCGTCCATCCCTTCATCGTGCCGCGCCTGATGAACAACGCCGCCACCAGCCATGTGAGCATGGAATGGGGCCTGCGCGGCCCGTCCTTCACCGTGTCGACCGCCTGTGCCAGTTCCAATCACGCCATGGGGCTGGCCTTCCAGATGATCCGCGCGGGCGGGGCGGACGTGATGCTGACCGGCGGCTCCGAGGCGATGCTGTGCTTCGGCGGCATCAAGGCGTGGGAGGGTCTGCGGGTCATGTCGCGCGACGCCTGCCGCCCGTTTTCCGCCAACCGCAACGGCATGGTGCAGGGCGAGGGTGCGGCGGTGTTCGTGTTCGAGGAATGGGAGCACGCGCGCGCGCGCGGCGCCGACATTCTTGCCGAAGTCGCGGGCTTTGCCATGAGCGCCGACGCCGCCGACATCGTCATGCCGCAGGCGGCGGGGGCCGAACGCGCGATCACCGGGGCGCTGGCGGATGCCGGGATGGCACCCCATGAGGTCGGCTACATCAACGCCCACGGCACCGGCACGGCGGCCAACGACAAGACCGAATGTGCCGCCGTCAGCCATGTGTTCGGCGCCCATGCCGACCGGCTGATGCTGTCCTCGACGAAATCCATGCACGGCCACCTGATCGGCGGCACCGGCGCGGTGGAGCTGCTGGCCTGCATCATGGCCCTGCGCGACGGCGTGATCGCGCCGACCATCGGCTATGAGGAACCCGACCCCGAATGTGCGCTGGACGTGGTGCCGAACACGGCGCGCGAGGCGCAGGTTTCGGTGGCGTTGACCAATGCCTTTGCCTTCGGCGGGCTGAACGCCGTTCTGGCGCTGCGCCGCGCCTGAGGCGCCGTACCGCTACGCCAAACGAAAACCGCCCGGCAGCGGCCTGCCGGGCGGTGCGGTCCTGCGGCTGACCCGCGCCTATTCGGCGGCGCCCTCGTCGTCCCCGGTTTCGGGGGCAGGGGCGGCTTCCGGCGCGCTGACATCCGGCTCGTTCGGGTCCACCAGCGACGGGTCGTAGGCGGTGCTGCTTTCCATGCCGGCGGTGAATCCGGTCAGCGACACCGTCAGGTCGAACGGATGCGACGGATCGGCGGCGGGCACGATGCGCAGGCCCGCCCGGTTGCCGCGCTTTAGGGCCGCCACCTCGGCATCGGTCAGGCCGATCCGGGCGATGCAGCCCGCGCGATTGCAGAAGCTGAATTCGTAGCGGCGGGCATTCTGGCCGTCGACATTCAGCACCACCCCTTCGGTGAGCAGCGTTTCAAGCGGAGCCACGACGGTCAGGCCCGCCGTCGCCTGGCCGCCGGGCGGCAGCGGGAAGGCGGTCAGTTCGGCGACCGCCGTGCCGTCGGGGCCGTGCAGAAGCTGATACAGCTCGCAGGGGTCGGCCTGGTCGGGCAGGGCGATGCAGCGCATGGCCCAGTCGCCGAATTCCTGACGAATGTAGAACTCGCCCGCGCGCGGCCCCTGGTCGACCTCGCTGCCCATGTCGAGGCCGAGATCATCCACCGGCGAGGTGCTTTCGCCCGCTGCGGGGGCGTCGGTCGCCGCCTCCTGGGCCGCAAGCGGCAGGCTGAGGCCGAGAAGCGCGGCCGACGCGATGGCAAGTGCAAGACGCATGACGGGTTCCCTGATTGTGTTGCGGGGCGCTTACCATGCCTGCCCGACGCTGTCAGGTGAAAACAGGGTGAGGGCGGGGCCGTGCGCGATTCACCGGCGAAAGAAAAGAGGCCGGAACCGGCCTCTTTTCAACTTCTCCCTGTCGGACTTTGCCGACCATTGGCGGGACAGTAGGAAAGGATCACGCAACCGTCAACTGCCAATGCCGATGCGGACGCCGGGTCACTTCTCGGGAATGAGGCCCCTCGGCGCGAAGCGCAGCACCAGCAGCAGGATGACGCCCAGCGACAGCAGCCGCAGATGCGGCGCGCTGTCGATGAGATGCATCCGCAGCGGCCCGTCGGCCATCCCCGACGTGACGAACCCCATGACCGTCGGGCCGACCTGCTCGACGATGAGATAGAGCCAGCCCACCAGCAGCGCGCCCAGCAGCGACCCCCAGTTGTTCCCCGAGCCGCCGACCACGACCATCACCCAGATCAGGAAGGTGTGGCGCAAGGGGTTGTAGGTGCCGGGGTTCATCAGGCTGTCCATGGACACCATCATCGCGCCGCCGATCCCGGCCAGCGCGCAGCCCAGCATGAACACCTGCAGGTGGCGCCGGGTCACGTCCTTGCCCATGGCGGCGGCGGCGACCTCGTTGTCGCGGATCGCCCGCATCATTCGCCCCCAGGGCGAATTCAGCGCCCGTTCCGACAGCCAGATGACCAGCCCGAGCACGACGAGGAACAGCACCGCATAGATGATCTTCACGAAGATCGTGGATGCCAGCGCAGGCTCCCAGCCCCAGTCGCGCACGAATTCGACGAAGCGCGCGCTTTGCTGCAGGTCCACCTCGCGCGGGACGGGCCAGGGGCGCGGCAGGTCGTTGACCATCTTCACGCCGCGCGCCAGCCAGTCCTCGTTCTTGAGAACCTGAATGATGATCTCGGCGATGCCCAGCGTGGCGATGGCCAGGTAGTCCGAGCGCAGCCCCAGCGCGGTCTTGCCGACCAGCCAGGCGGCTCCGGCGGCCAGCAGCGCACCCAGCGCCCAGCCCCAGAGCGAGTTGACCGCCAGCCCGCCGACATTGCCGGTGCCCGCCGGGTTCACCGCCTCGACGCGCGCGACCGCCGGGTCGAAGATCATGCGGTAGATGACGAAGCCCACCACCAGAATCACCGCCGTGGCGATGTTGCGCGCCCGCCCGCGCTCCATCCGCCGCCACAGGAAGATCGCGCCCGCAATGACCGCGACGGCGAGCGCGAGCGCCGCGAAAATCTGCAATCCGCCCGCCGCAAAGGCATCCGGCGCGCGCCTGCCCGAAGTCAGCGCCACCGCCAGCCCGCCAAGCGCCGCGAAACCCATCACCCCGGCGTTGAACAGGCCCGCATAACCCCATTGCAGGTTCACGCCCATGGCGATGACCGCCGAGATCAGCGAGACGTTCAGGATCAGCAGCGCCTGATTCCAGCTTGCGAACAGGCCGGTCGCCACGAACAGCGCCGCGACCCCGGAAAACAGCAGGATGTTGCGCGACTTCATACCGATTTCCCCTTGAAGATGCCGGTCGGCATGAAGATCAGCACGATGACCAGAATCGAGAAGCTGACCGCGAACTTGTAGTCGGTAGTGACAAGCTGGAGCAGCCCGTCCGGCGCCCAGGATTCCGGCACCAGATAGGTGACGACCTTCTTCCAGGCGTAGGTGACGATCACTTCGGAAAACGCGATGATGTAGCCGCCGACGATGGCGCCCAGCGGGCTGCCAAGGCCGCCGACGATGGCCGCCGCGAAGATCGGCAGCAGAAGCTGGAAGTAGACATAGGCCTTGAAGGTCTTGTCCAGACCGTAGAGCACCCCCGCCGTCGTGGTCAGCGCCGCGACGATGATCCAGGTGACCGCGACCACCCGGTCGGGGTTGATGCCGGACAGCAACGCCAGATCCTCGTTGTCGGAATAGGCACGCATCGACTTGCCGGTGCGGGTGCGGTTCAGGAACCAGAACAGCAGGATCACCGAGATGATGGCGACGACCAGCGTGATCGCCTGGCTCATCTTCAGGCCGAGGCCCTCGTCGAGGCCGCTCCACGCCTTGAAGTCGGCGGGCGTGATGATCTGGCGCAGCCCGTCGAGGAAGATCACGTCATCGACGCCGATGAACAGCCGCACGATGCCGTTGAGCACGAACATCACCCCCAGCGAGACGATGGCGACGATGATCGGCGCGGCGCGTTTCTCGCGGTAGAAGCGGAACACGACACGGTCGGTGGCCAGCAGGAAGACCGCCGTGACCGCGATGCCGACCGGCAGCGCCAGCAGCGCGGTGGGCAGCGGCCCGAGGCTGACGCCCAGGGCCTGCAGGCCCCAGGTCGCATAGATCGTCACCATGGCCCCGAAGGCCATCGTGTCGCCATGGGCAAAGTTCGAGAAGCGCAGGATCGCATAAACGAACGTCACCCCCAGCGCCCCCAGCGCAAGCTGCGAGCCGTAGGTGGCCGCCGGGATGAAGACGAAGTTCAGAAACACCACGAGGGCGTTGAGGATATCCATCAGGCGCCGCTCCTCGGGTTCGGTTCGACAGGCGCCGGGCCGGCGGCCCGGAAGGTCACGGGGCAGGGGGGCGTCATCTCAGCCCCCGAGGAAGCTGCGCCGGACCACCGGATCGGAGAGCAGCTCCTTCCCGGTGCCGGTATGGGCATTGGCGCCCTGGACAAGCACATAGCCGATGTCGGCGATCTCCAGCGCCTGCCGGGCATTCTGTTCGACCATGAGAATGGTGATTCCGGCGCGGGCTACCTCGATGATGCGGTCGAACAGTTCGTCCATGACGATGGGCGATACCCCGGCGGTCGGTTCGTCCAGAAGCAGCACCTTCGGTTCGGTCATCAGCGCCCGGCCGACCGCGACCTGCTGGCGCTGGCCGCCCGACAGTTCGCCCGCCGGTTGCTGGCGCTTTTCGCGCAGGATCGGGAACAGATCGAAGACCTGCTCCATCGTGCCCGAGAAATCGTCCCGGCGCAGGAAGGCGCCCATCTCGAGATTTTCCTGCACGGTCATCGAGGTGAACACGTTGTTCACCTGCGGCACGAAGGCCATGCCGCGCGCCACGCGGTCGGGCGGTGCAAGCCCGGTGATGTCCTCGCCGTCCAGTTGCACCCGGCCCTTGCGCAGCGGCAGCATCCCGAAGATCGCCTTCATCGCCGTCGACTTGCCCGCGCCGTTCGGGCCGACGATCACGGCGATCTGGCCCTTTTCGACGGCAATGGTGCAGTCGTGCAGGATGTCGGCGCCGCGCCCGTAGCCGCCGGTCATGCCCTCGCCCGCCAGGAACGGGCCGCCGGGGGCCGGGAAGGCGTGTCCGCCGGGCCGGACCGGCTCGGCCGTGCTCATGCCCTCGGTGCGGGTGATCGAGGCGTCCTTGTTGCCGCGCGTGTTGCGCAGCGCCTTGAGGTTTTCCTCTTCGCTCATGCGCCCGCCATTTCCCGGTGCTTCATGCCAGTGCCCAGATAGGCCTCGATCACGGCCTCGTTGCGGCGGATTTCGTCGGCGGTGCCCTGCGCCAGAACCTTGCCCTCGGCCATGACGATGACCGGGTCGCACAGGCGGGCGATGAAATCCATGTCGTGCTCGATGACGCAGAACGTGTAGCCGCGCTCGCGGTTCAGCCGCACGATGGCGTCGCCGATGGTATTGAGCAGCGTGCGGTTCACGCCTGCGCCGACCTCGTCGAGGAACACGACCTTCGCGTCGACCATCATCGTGCGGCCCAGTTCGAGCAGCTTCTTCTGCCCGCCCGACAGGTTGCCCGCCTTTTCATCCGCCAGATGCGAGATGGTCAGGAAGTCGAGCACCCCCGCTGCCTTGTCGGCCAGCGCGGCCTCCTCGGCGGCGATCTCGCGGCGGCGAAACAGCGCGTTCCACAGGGTTTCGCCGTGCTGGCTGCCGGGGACCATCATCAGGTTCTCACGCACGGTCATGGTGGGGAATTCATGCGCGATCTGGAACGTCCGCAGCAGGCCCTTGTGGAACAGTTCGTGCGGCGCAAGGCCGGTGATGTCCTCGCCCTCCATCAGGACGCGGCCCGAGGTGGGTTTCAGAAGCCCGGCGATGACGTTGAACACGGTCGATTTGCCCGCGCCGTTCGGACCGATGAGTCCGGTGATCGAGCCTTTGGCGATCTCGAAGCTCGCCCCGTCAACGGCACGGAATCCGCCGAAGTGCTTGTGCACATCGTCGACGACGATCATGCGGTTCTCCCTGTATGGGCCGGGTTGTCCCGTTCCCCGTTATTGAGGCAGCGGCCCGGAGACTTGCTCCGGGCCGCACCTGTCGTCCGTCCGGCCATCCGGCCCGCGATCAGCGGAAGCCGATGGTGACGATCTTGCCGTCCTGGATCTCGAACTCGCGGAAGTTGCCCGCGACTTCGCCCGGCGGGATCAGCTCCACGGCGGTCGCGCCGACATAGTCGATGTCCACGCCCTGCGAGATCAGCTCCAGCGCCTTGCCGAGTTCGCCGGGAAGGATCGGCTCGCCGGGGGCGTTGGCGATGTCCATGACATGCTCGGTCCATGCCTTCGGATCGGTCGAACCGGCGGCCTGCATGGCCAGCAGGATCATCGCCGCCGCGTCGTAGGTCTGGCCCGAGAAGGCCGCCGTGCCGTCGAAGCCCGCCGCCGCCGACATTTCGGCGAAGATGTCGGCCCCGTTGGAATCCGAGCCGGGCGCATCGCCGAACGAGCCGTTCATCGCGTCACCGATATTGTCGATGATGCTTTCGCCATACATGCCGTCGGGCAGCACGAAGGTATCGAAGGCCCCGGTGTCGAGCGCGCCCTGGATGATCCCGCGACCGCCCTGGTCGATGTAGCCCGCCACCACGAGCACCTGGCCGCCCGCCGCCGCGAGGGCCGCGACTTCGGCCGAATAGTCGGCCTTGCCGTCCTCGTGCGGGGCGTCGATGGTCACCGTGCCGCCCGAGGCGGTGAAGGCTTCCTCGATGCTGTCGGCAAGACCCTTGCCGTAGTCGTTGTTGGTGTAGGTGATGGCGATGGTGTCGTAGCCACGGTCACGCATCATGTCGACGAGGATCTGGCCCTGGCGCGCGTCCGAGGGCGAGGTCCGGAAGAACAGGCCGTCGCTCTCGACGGTGGACAGCGCGGGCGAGGTCGCCGAGGGCGAGATCATCCCGATGCCGTTCGGTCGCGCGACGTTCTGCAGCACGACGCCGGTGACGCCCGAGCACATCGCGCCCACGAGCGCCGAGACGCCGTCGGCGGTCACCAGCCGTTCGGCCGCAGCCTGCGCGGCGCTGCCGTCGATGCAGGTGTCGTCGGCGCGCACCGTGGTCACGGTGGTCCCGTCAAGGAAATTGCCGGATTCGTTCACTTCGGCAGCCGCGAGTTCGGCGGCGGCGGCCATCGGCGGGGCAAGGGTCTCGAGCGGGCCGGTATAGCCGAGCAGGAGGCCGAGCTTCACCTCGCCCTCCGCCATGGCGCCGGCCGCCACGAGCGACATGGCCGCTGAGGCCAGAAGCAGTTTCTTCATTACGTTCTCCCTGTTGGATCACATTCGGATGGATCAGGTTCTTCCCGCTGTGCACGGTAGCCAGCATGTCGCCAAAAGAAAAGCCTGAATGGAAGGGCAATCGCGCGAACTGCTTCGCGCGGGTTGACGCGGCACCGCCGCCCGCGAATTTCGTCATTGCGAGGCGCAGCCGAAGCAACCTCGACCGCTCACACACAACATCGGGGTTGCCGCGTCGCCTGCGGCTCCTCGCAATGACGACACCTTCCCACCGTCACCCGCGAGGCGCAGCCGAAGCAACCTCGACCGCTCACCCACGACATCGGGGTTGCTTCGTCGGCTTGCGCCTCCTCGCAATGACGGAAACACGATCAGCTTTCGCGGCCGCCCGCGGCGGGCTGCGCGCCCTGGCTGCCGCGTTCGCGGTAGGGGGTGATATGGTAGTGCGCGCGGTAGCATTTCGAGAAATGCGACGGGCTGGCAAAGCCGCAGGCCAGCGCGACGTTGATGACGCTCATGTCGGTCTGCATCAGCAGGTTGCGGGCCTTCTGGAGCCGCAGTTCCATGTAATAGCGCTTGGGGCTGCGGTCGAGGTAGCGGCGGAACAGCCGTTCGAGCTGGCGGGTAGACATCCCCACGTCGCGGGCCAGCGTCGCGGGGCTGATCGGTTCCTCGATGGCCTGCTCCATCATCTGGATGACGCGCGACAGGCGCGGATGGCGCACGCCGATGCGCGTCGGGATCGACAGGCGCTGCGTGTCCTGGTCGGTGCGGATCGACGAATAGATGAGCTGGTCGGCCACCGCATTGGCCAGTTCCTCGCCGTGGTCGTCGGCAATCAGCTTCAGCATCAGGTCGATGGACGCCGTGCCCCCCGCCGTGGTGATCCGGTTGCCGTCGATGACGAAGACCGATTTGGTCAGTTCGACATCCTGGAATTCCTCGGCGAAACCGTCGTGGTTTTCCCAGTGGATCGTCGCGCGCCGGCCGTCCAGCAGCCCGGCCTTGGCCAGCGTGTAGCCTGCGGTGCACAGACCGCCCATGGTAATGCCGCGCCGCGCCTCGCGCCGCAGCCAGCCCAGAAGATGCCGCGTCGTCGCGTCCTGCACGTCGATGCCGCCGCACAGGAACACGGTGTCGTCGCGTTCAAGCGCCTCGAGGCCCATGTCGACCTGGAACACCGTGCCGTTCGAGCAGGCGACCGGGGTGCCGCCCTCGCTGATGATGGTCCAGCTATAGAGGTCGCGCCCGGCCATGCGGTTGGCGATGCGCAGCGCCTCGACGGCGCTGGCGAAGCAGAGCATCGTGAAGCGGTCGAGCAGCACGAAGACGAACCGGCGCACGCCGTCGCGGGGCTGCGCGGCGCGGGTTGCGGAGAGGGCTGGTGAAAAGCTGCGTGTCATGGGACGACTTCCGGTGCGCGGGACCGATTCGCCGCAGGGTCTCGATACGATGCGACAGATGATGCGTCAAATGCGGCATCCCGCCGCGACCGGCGGCCGCGCGACGCGAATATCCCGCCATTGCCAAGCCCGTCATTGCGAGGCGAAGCCGAAGCAACCCCGACCGCTCGCGCACAACCATCGAGGTTGCTTCGTCGCCTGCGGCTCCTCGCAATGACGGGATATGATGACGAAACACGCCGCGCGCCCGGTCGCTCTGCAGCGCGGCGCAGGCATTGGACTTGATCTCGTGCCGGGGCTATACCCGCACTCCGACGCAGACCGCCAGCAGCTTTCCGGCGGCACAAGGAGATGCAGATGACCGAGTGGCAGAAAACCGACTGGCGCAATCTTCCCCGGATCCAGATGCCGGACTATCCCGACGCCGATGCGCTGCACGCGGTCGAACAACGGCTCGCCTCCTATCCGCCGCTGGTCTTTGCCGGCGAGGCGCGGCGCCTGAAGGCGCAGCTTGCCGCCGTCGGCCGGGGCGAGGCGTTCCTGCTGCAGGGCGGCGACTGCGCCGAGAGCTTTGCCGAGTTTTCCGCCGACAGCATCCGCGACACCTTCAAGGTCATGTTGCAGATGGCCATGGTACTGACCTGGGGCGCCAAGGTGCCGGTGGTGAAGGTCGGCCGCATGGCGGGCCAGTTCGCCAAGCCGCGCTCCTCGCCGACCGAGGTGGTCGGCGGCGTCGAGCTTGCCTCCTACAAGGGCGACATCATCAACGGCTTCGATCCCGACCCCGCCGCGCGCACGCCCGATCCGGCGCGGATGCTGCAGGCCTACACGCAGGCGGCGGCGACGCTGAACCTGCTGCGCGCGTTTTCCACCGGCGGTTATGCCGACATGCACGCGGTCCATGCCTGGACGCTGGGCTTCACCGGCGCGCCCGAGGCGTCGAAATACCGCGATCTCGCCAACCGCATCTCGGACACGCTCGACTTCATGGAGGCCGCAGGCATCCGCGACGAGGCCGAGCATGTCCTGCAGACGGTGGAATTCTATACCAGCCACGAGGCTTTGCTGCTCGAATACGAGGAGGCGCTGACCCGCGTTGATTCGACCACCGGGCAGGTGCTGGCCGGGTCGGGGCACATGATCTGGATCGGCGACCGCACCCGCCAGCCCGACGGCGCCCATGTCGAATACTGCCGGGGCGTGCTGAACCCGATCGGGCTGAAATGCGGCCCGTCGCTGACCTCGGGGCATCTCAAGGCGCTGTTGCAGAAGCTGAACCCCAACAACGAGGCCGGGCGCGTCACGCTGATCGCGCGCTTCGGGGCGGGCAACGTGGGTGAAAACCTGCCGCGCCTGATCCGCGCGGTGCGCGAGGAAGGGGCGAATGTCACCTGGACCTGCGACCCGATGCACGGCAACACGATCAAGTCGTCCTCGGGCTTCAAGACCCGGCCCTTCGAGTCCGTGCTGCGCGAGGTCCGCGAATTCTTCGCCGTCCACAACGCCGAGGGCACGATCCCCGGCGGGGTGCATTTCGAGATGACCGGCAAGGACGTGACCGAATGCACCGGCGGGGTGCGCGCGGTGACCGACGAGGACCTGTCGAGCCGCTATCACACCGCCTGCGATCCGCGCCTGAATGCCAGCCAGTCGCTGGAACTGGCGTTTCTGGTCGCCGAGGAACTGTCGGCGCGGCGGCGCAATCTGGCGCAGGCGGCAAACGGCTGAGCTTAGAGCGGGTCGCGTTTTCACGGATTCGGCGGACCCGCTCTAACCCTTTGTTTTTGCGCATTGTCGCGGGCGTCAAATGTTACCATTTGACTGCGAAATGCTCTAGCCGTTCGCCACCACCAGACGCAGGGCCGGGCGCGGGGCGTGCCCGGCCCGCCGCAGCCCGCCCGAGGCGACCAGACGCGGCCGCGCCGCGCCCGCCTGCAACGGATCGAGCCGCACCGGCCCCGCGCCGATGTCGAAGCGCAGCGGGCGCTGCACGGCGGCCGGGCAGGCGAGCACGCCGACGAAACAATCGGGCCGCAGGCCGGTGTCGGACAGCGGCAGGATCAGCAGCCGCGCCGCGACGCGCGGCGCGACGATCCCGCGCCCGGCAATCAGGTCGAGACCAAGGATCGCGGGCCTTTCCTGCATCTCGGCCAGCAGCGGACGCAGCGCCGCGCGGCCCTCGGGGGTGAAGAAGGCGCACAGCGGCATCCCGCGCGGTTCCATCCCCGCCACCCCGGCAAAGCTCCGCCCGGCGTGACGGATGCGCAGCACCGACGGCGCCACCGGCTCGGCAAGAAACAGGCAGGGCAGCGCGGGGTCGATGTCGCGCGCCCTGATCTCGCCGCGCGCGGGCATGAGACGCGGGCCGCGCAGCCCGTGCCAATGCGCCTCGAGCGCCGCGAGCGCGGGCGCCAGCGCGTCGGGCGGATCGCCGGTATCGGGGCTGCGCATGGCCGGACCTCGGATGCGGGGGCAAATTGACGCGATTTCGACGCAAATCTAGCGCGACCGGCGGGGGCCGGGAAGTTGCCAAATTGCTAATCGGTTAACCGGGGCAGGGGGGCGTTGCCTCCCAGGATATTTGCGGAAAGATGAAGGCGGAGGGCAGGGCAATCGGGCGAACTGCGGCTGCGCGGGTCGGAACGGCGCTGCGGCCCGCAACCCCCGTCATTGCGAGGCGCAGCCGAAGCAACCCCGACGGCTTGCGCGCAGCATCGGGGTTGCTTCGTCGGCTGCGCCTCCTCGCAATGACGAAATGTGCCGTTCCCCCGATTGTCCCGCAATCCCCCGACTCCCCCTTGCCCAACGCAATCGCACATGCCCGGCGCGACCGCCCGCATGTTGCAACGCTGGGGCAGCATGACCGGCGCCCGCACCGGGGGTGGGCGCGGATGCGCCCGCCCTGGGGGGCGGGGCGGGCGCCGGTCGTGCTGCGCACGCCCGAAGGGGGAAATCTGCGGGTCGCGCGCCGTATGTTCGGCAAATGCGATAGCCCTGCTGAGGCGGGGGTCCGGCTCTGGACATCGCCCGGCATAAGCGCTAGGCGGCGCACACTTCACAGGCGGGGTGGGCCCTGTGCGGGAGACATCCGCACGGGTCCGCCGGTTGGGGCAAGGCCCCGAGACCCCGTCCAAGGGCGAAACCGGAAAGGATATATTGCATGGCTCTGCCCGAGTTCACCATGCGCCAGCTTCTCGAAGCCGGCGTTCACTTCGGCCACCAGACCGCACGCTGGAACCCCCGCATGGGCGAGTTCATCTACGGGGCGCGCAACGGCATCCATATCGTCGACCTGACCCAGACCGTGCCGATGCTGGACGCGGCGCTGCAGGTGGTGCGCGACACCGTGGCACGCGGCGGCCGGGTGCTGTTCGTCGGCACCAAGCGCCAGGCGCAGAAGCCGGTTGCCGAAGCCGCCGAACGTTCGGCGCAATTCTACATGAACCACCGCTGGCTGGGCGGTACGCTGACCAACTGGAACACCGTCTCGCAGTCGATCAACCGGCTGCGCGCGCTGGACGAGCTGGCCGACCGCGGCTTCGAGGGGATGACCAAGAAGGAACGCCTGAACATGGAGCGCGAGCGCACCAAGTTGCAGGCCTCGCTGGGCGGCATCCGCGAGATGGGCGGCCTGCCCGACCTGCTGTTCGTCATCGACGTGAACAAGGAAGATCTCGCGATCAAGGAAGCCGGCAAGCTCGGCATCCCGGTCGTGGCCGTGGTCGATACCAACTGCTCGCCCGACGGCGTCACCCATGTCATCCCCGGCAACGACGACGCCTCGCGGGCGATCCAGCTTTACTGCGATCTGGCGGCGCGCGCCGCGCTTGACGGCATGTCGGCGCAGCTCGGCGCGGCCGGTGTCGATATCGGCGCGATGGAAGAACTGGCCGAAGAGGCGCTGGCTGAAGAGGCCGCCGCTGCGGCTGCCGAAGCCTGATCCTGCGGGGCAGGGCGCGCCCCGTGCTTTCCCGGCGGGCAGCCGCCCGCCGGGCTATTCGATTTTCCGAAGGAGAGTGACATGGCGATCACCGCCCAGATGGTGAAGGAACTGCGCGACACGACCGGCGCGGGCATGATGGACGCCAAGAAGGCGCTGACCGAGACCGACGGCGACATGGAAGCGGCCATCGACTGGCTGCGCACCAAGGGCCTTGCCAAGGCCGCCAAGAAGGCCGGGCGCACTGCCGCCGAGGGCCTTGTCGGCGTGCAGGTGCGCGACGGGCGCGGCGTCGTGGTCGAACTGAACTCCGAGACCGACTTCGTTGCGAAAAACGCCGATTTTCAGACGCTTGTGCGCGAAATCTCGCGTGTTGCACACGAATCGGCGGACAATATCGAGGTGCTCAACGCCACGCATCTGAACGGCGAGCCGGTCGAGCAGGTGATCCAGTCGGCCATCGCCCGCATCGGCGAGAACCTGGCCCTGCGCCGCATGGCGGTGCTCGAGGGCGAAACCGTGGTCTCCTATGTCCACAACGCCGCCACGGACGGCATGGGCAAGATCGGCGTCCTCGTGGCGCTGAAGGGACCGGCCGACAAGGCCGCCGAGATCGGCCGCCAGTTCGCCATGCACATCGCCGCCAGCGCGCCGCTTGCGCTGTCGGAGGCCGAGCTCGACCCGGCGATCATGGCGCGCGAGCTGGAGGTGCAAACCGCGAAGGCGCTGGAGGAAAACGCCACCGCCGCCAAGCCCAAGCCCGAGCAGGTCATCCACAACAACATCATTCCGGGCCGGATGAAGAAGTTCCTCTCCGAGAACACGCTGCTCGGCCAAGCCTTCGTCATCAACCCGGATCTCAGCGTCGCCCAGGCCGCGCAGGACGCCGGGGTCGAGATCACCGGCTATGTCCGCATGGAAGTCGGCGAAGGTGTCGAGAAGAAGGAAGACGACTTCGCCGCCGAAGTCGCGCGGATGGCGGGCACCTGAACATCAGGATTGAGGCGCAAGCATCGAAAAGGCCACGGGTTCCCGTGGCCTTTTTCGTTTCGGGGCGTTGGTGTAGTTAACATAATATCTATTATGCGCCTATCTCGCGTCGTAGCTGTAACGACGCGAGGAACAAATGATCAATCCTGTCCTTCTGGCCCTGCTCCGCCCGGTGATCCCCGCCGTGGTCGGAGCGCTGTCGGCGCTCGTCGCCGCTCAATATCCCTCCGTATATGCGATGATCTGCTATGCGGGGTGAGCGCTACCGGGAGCCGGTCCAGACCTATGAGCAAGCCCTCTGGGCGCTGCTCGCGAATTACGGGGCCTTCGACTGGGTCGATGACCCCGACGCGCCCCTGCCCCCCGAAGCGGCCATCGTCGCGGACATCTTCTGGGTCAACGAACGGACCCTGCGCCGCGACCTGTCCAAGTTCGCGAGGTGGTGCTGATGTGGCCCGACCTGATCCGCGCTGGCGGCTCTCTGCTCGGCGGCATCTTGGGCCGCCCGAGACAGACCTCCGCGCGTGAGAACAGCCGTGGCGCGCTCATGGGCCAAGCCCAAGGCGCCCGCGACGCGGCGGAGGAATACGGGTTCAACCCGCTGACGCTGCTCGGCGTCAGTTCCGCAGTCGGCCCCTCGGAAAGCTCGGCTTACATGGGGTCGGCCATCGCCGACGCTGGCATGATCCTCGCCGATGGTCTGGCAAAGCGCCAGGACGAAGTCGGCGCGGTCAGCCAGCTTGAACAGCAGAACCGCGAGTTGCAGGAGCAGGTTCGCAGCCTGACCTTGCGCCCGCGTGTCGGCGGCGTCTATGCACAGCGTGAAGCGGTGCCGACGACGCGCGCCGCATTGGGAGCGCGTGGCGATGAAAACCCTGAAGGCGTTGTGGACAGCTTTGGGGTGTTTCATCCTCGTGGCAACCATCCTGCCCCTTCTGATTATCGCTTGGACCGTGGCGATGGTATATATGCTGGAGGCCTTTATATAGGCTCCGCGCCGGGCTGGTCGCCTGCCGAAGTTGTCGAGCAAGAATACGGCGACGCGGTGTCGTGGTTGTATGGCGCAGGGCGCATAGCGGCTGACGCCCGCTATAATCTCCACCTCTACGCGAACCGCCGCGACGGTCGCGCCGCGCAGGCGCGCGGCGAAGAAGTCTGGCGCATGTCGGACGGGCAGTATTACCAGCCCCTTCCGCGCCCGCCCCGTCGCAATCCGCCGACTGGTCTGTCGCCTTCTGCGCTCTCCCCCCCGCCGTTCAGCTACCCGCCGCAGCGGTGGAGCCTTGATCCATGGGCACACTGAAACCCCGCCGCCGCCCTTGCGAGGGCTGCGCCCGTCGCCGCGAGCTTCTGAAGCTCGCGGGTAAGAAACTCATCATCAAGATCAAACCGAAAGGGAAATCCGCATGAGCTATCAATCGACCCGCAATGTCCGGCGCGATAGCCGGACGCTTGTAGGCCGCTTTCGCGGCGGCAAGCTGGCGCCCGTTCTGGCGGTGCCAGTCCGGGGCAACGAGGGCGGTCTGCTCTCGCAGCAGATCACGCTTGAACTCGACCCCATCGCGGGCCGCATGATCACGCCCATTACGGGCGAGGTCATTTCCGTCTTCGTGCCGGTGCAGGCGATCGACGCCATAAAGGACCCCGACGCCGACTTCGCGGGCCTCACGGAAGTGATCCGCGAGAAGCTGCTTTCCGGCAATCCGCTATTCGGCCTCGAAGCCGAAGGCGAGATTTCCAAGCGGCTCGGGGTCAACCCGCGCTCCATCGGCGGCGTGAAGAAGGTCAACGAAATGGTGCGCCTTGCGCACAACGCCGCTGTGAACTTCCTGCGGGTTCGCAAGTATGTCTACGCGACGAAGCTCCTCGCCAACAACACCGCCATAACCCCTGCGCTGATCTCGCAAACCGTCTTGGACCGCTTCAACGCGGTTCTCGACCCCGACGACCGTATCAACGGTTCGGTGCAGCTTGATATCCCGAACATGTCGTTGCCGGTGACCTTTCCGGCGTCGGCGCCGGAAATTCGCTCGACTTCGGGCGGCGCGTTGCAGAAGGGTAAAACCCTTTCCACGGGGTCGAGCGACGGGAAGCTGGCGCAGGTGAACATGGGCGCGGAAACCGCTGCCAGCACGGGCAACGCTTATGTCGCTTATAGCGGCGTGGTCGCGGCGCTCAATGGAGCGGAAGCCGGGGCGGTCTCCCTGACCGACTTTTACAACGCCGAAACCCGCGACCGCCTGACGCGCACCATGCGCCAGATTGTGGACGACAATCCCGAGTATGGCGAGGAAATGGTCCTCCGCTGGGCGCATGGCCTCTCCGTCGATACGGGGAAAACCCCGTTCGTCATCTATCAGGAACAGCGGGCCTTCGGGCGCTCCATCGTCGGCGCTACCGACAAGGTCGGCGTCGAAGATGACACCATGCGTTCCGACATGATGCTGATGATGGGCTTCAACGTGCCCATCCCCAAGACCGAACTGGGCGGCATAGTCATCACTTTCGCCTGCCTCAAGCCCGACGAAACCATCTCGTCGCAGCCCGACCCGTTCCTCTCGGACGTGTGGGGCGTCGATAACTTCGTTGCCGACGAACTTGCGCTCGACCCCGTCCCGGTGACCATCCGGGAACTGGACAGCGACTGCGCGTCCGGCGACGAGGCCACCGTCACCATGTATACGGGCCTGAACCAGTTGAAGGCCACCTACGTGCACTACGGCCTGAACCGCCACCTCGACCCGAACACGGTCGAGAACAAGACGGCGGTCTGGCAGCTAGAGGTGCCGCTGTCGGTGACGCCCGACACCATCCTCTATCCGCAGAACCTCTCCCACTACCCGTTCGCGGACCAGAACGCCGAGGTTTGCACCTACGTCGTGTCCTCGAACGCGGTGCTCCAAACCCCGATGATTATCGGCCCGACCCCGGTCGAGGAACTGGCGATCATCGGCGAAGCCGACATCTTTGATGAGGAATGACCCCATGAACGAAGTGACCAGGAATACGACGCTCGTCTCCAAGGACGGCGGCTTCCTTGATGTCGTCCTTGACGGCGAGGTCGTAATGACCGTCGCCGTGCCGCCCGGCGCCGTCCGGGCGGCGCCCTACCTCGATCTTCTGCCCGATGGGGCAACCTTCGAGGTCTCCGAGGGGCTGGTGGCCGTGGCGCCCAGGCATCGCGTCATGGTCCAGCCCTACGGGCCGGGCGCGACCGACAGCGGCGCGAACCCGGACTATCAGCCGACCTCGGCATCGCGCCTTGAGCGCGAAATGCGCGTCACGCTCAACCGCATGAAGGCGGCGACCGACCGCGTCGAGCGGCGCGAACGCGCGCTTGCCAGCATCGAGCGCATCCCGAAGGCGCCCCCTGCGGAGAAGGTCGAGGCCGATAAGGCCCCCGACCTGATCGAGGGCAACCCCGAGGGCGCCAATGACGAGTAGGCGCTACATCAAGCGCGTGTGGCGGGTGCCGAAGGACAAAGGCCCCGCCGCCTATTTGGCCGCGCTCGTGGTCAAGGCGCTCGTGAAACACGGCTGGCCTGCCAAGTCCGTGCCTCTGACAACCGGGCCGGGCTTCGCCGTGAAATACGGCGATAGCTTCGACCTGCCCGACGACTTCGCCCAGGCGGTTTCCATCGCCGTGCGGATCGCGGCGCGAACGCATCGGCTCGATCTGACCGAGACGCATGGCGTCGTCATGTTCAACCGGCCCTACCGGGTCTCGAACTGTCACTTTGTGGAGGACCGCGAATGATCTTTCAGGGCAACGCCCGTTATCCGGTGCGTGAGGTCGTCCTGCATTGCGCTGCAATCAGGACCGGCCAATTCGACGGCATGTCCGGCTTTCAGGTCTTCTCGACCATCAACCGATGGCACGTCGAACGCGGTTTCACCGGGTTCGGTTATCACGGCCTGTTCATGCCGGATGGCACATGGGTTTCCGGGCGCAACTTCGAGCGCATCGGCGCCCATTGCCTCGAACGCAACCGGGGAAGCCTTGGCTTCCTCCTGATCGAAAGCCGCAAGGTCGAGCGTGTCGGCCAGTTCTGGGACTGGTTCACGACCGCGCAATGGCGCGCTTTGCGCGCCAAGATCGCCGAGATCGACGGGATCGAGCGCGTCACCGGGCACAACGACTACGCTGAAAAGCTGTGCCCCGGCTTCAAGGTCAAACAGGAAGATTGGCTTCCGGTGTTCTGATGGTCAGCCTCTTTGAATGGGCGGGCATCCGCGAGCAACCTGAGAAAATCTCCTGGGCTTTCGGCTGGAGCGTTCACGACGGTGAATGCGGACCCTTCTCGACCTATCGCGCGTGGTCTCACCAGCGCGCGCCCTGGATAAAAGCGGGCACCCCTCCGGGGTGGTACCGCTGACCAAGCCCCGGCCCCCTAACGAACGTGGGGGCCGGGGCGCCTGCATACCCTTGTTCCTGTATGCACTTATAGACACTACGAGAGGCGCCTTCCCCATGTGCACCCGCCCCATTACGAACCAAGGCAAAACCTTCGCCTGCCGCACCTGCGATGAGTGCATCGCCGTCAGGCGGCACGGCTGGGTCGCGCGGGCCATGGCCGAAAAGGCCATGTGGCCGAACACGCTCTGCGTGGCGCTGACCTACTCGGACGAGACCGAACAAGGGCGCGACGGCGCCCGCATGTTCGCCTATGCCGATGTCCGGGCGTTCCTGAAGCGGCTGGCTCAAGCCTGCCGCCGCGCTGATCCATCCGCCAGGGTGAGATTTCTCTGCGCCGGGGAGCAAGGCGACCGCTACGGGCGGTGCCACTGGCACCTGATCCTGTATTCCGACCTCGATCTGACGCGCATCGGGACCTTCCGGGGCCGCTACGGCGCGGTTGCCGCTCGGGCGGACATGATGACGGTCGGCAAGCGCAAACGCCGCCTCAACTGGTCCCTGTGGCCCTTCGGGTTCGTGACGCTGCAAGAACCCGATGAGGGGGGCATGGCTTATGTCCTCTCGTATTGTCTCAAAGACCAGTTCACCGGCGAAAAGTCGCGCGGCACGATGCGCGAGGCCAAGGCCGAGAACTTCGCCACTGGTCTATTCCGAATGTCCAAGCGCCCGCCCATAGGCGAGACGTGGCTCATGCGGAAACTGGAAGCGCTCGATGCAACGCACTCGGTGCTTCCCTCCACGAAACTGAAGGTGCCGGGCCTGTCCGGCTACTACCACCCGAACGGGCGGTTTCGTGAAACGCTGCTGTGGGGCCTCGTCGCGCTGAACAAGCGCGCGGAATGGGCCACCGGCGCCCCTGCGCCACAGTGGCCCGCCCTACTGGCCTCGTGTGCCGACAACGAAAGCGACATGGAGATACTCAATGGCCCGGCCACGCCGCCAGAGGACGACCCGGAACACCCGGACTACGAACGACAGGAGACAAGGTTCGCCAACCGCGCCCGACAGGACGCCGCAGAATACGAACGCCGCGCCTTCGCGCGCCGCTGCGGCTCCTCGCTCCCCTGTCGGGACTGCCTCCACAATCTCGGCGACGACGACCTCGCCGCCCTCCAAGTCCGCCGCCTCTGGCCGACGGACGGCGGCGCTTGGGAGTATGTCGCTACGGACGGAGCACCCTCGGTCGAAGACCGTCAGAGGGATGGGCGGGGCGGTAGCAACCCGCACTGCTCTGCGCGAGGAACGAAGCTCTCGCGCCTCGTCTTCCCCAACTCCGACCCCGCCGGACCTTTCGACGCCACTCGGGGCGGCAACCCTGCATGACGACAGGAATTCACGCTCCACACCTGATGACGTGCGCAGACAACACTTGCCGACCTGCAAGGAACGTCCGAAAGATAACCGACCGAAGGGCGGACACGGCGGGGGCCGGGGAAGGCCCTTCATCCCTTGGTGCAAGGATTGAGCATGGACACCATCCAGATGATGCCAGGTATCGCGCTCGCGGCCCTGATCATCGCGGCGATCTTCGCCGCCCTCTTGCTCCGCGCCCTCTGGCGCATCGGCAGGAAGTGAGGCGCTGCCGCTGCCGCCGCTCCTTTCTTCATCTCAGCCAAATAGGCTGACAGATGCGCCACGACGGTTGACGGCCGCAAAAAACGACCCCGGAGGGCGGCGGGCGCAGCCCGCCGGTTTTTTGCTCTTGGGCCGTCCATGCGTCTGTGACCAACAAACGCTCTGGATGGAGTGGCACGTCTGTTATCGCTCGCGGCGGAGCCGCAACGGCGCCGATCCGCCACGCTCGTCTGTCGTGGCAATGGCGCGCGCGATCGACTGGTTGTCCTCCGGCTATCCTTCCGGCTCTCTAGAGCCGCAGGTTGGCCGGTCACCGTGCCGAAAATTCAATCCCACGTTTCCGCCCGTGGGCGGCACGTCCTTGGTGTGCAACGCAGCGCAGGAACCGCGACTAGCGGCTTGCCGCCGCTTTGCGGCGGTTCCTGCTTATCGTGTGCCGCGCCACGCGCGGCTCCGTCTATCAATATCACGACTGGCCGGTGTCCGGTCGGCTGGAAGGCATCGAGCCGCCGAAGGCGCCCGAAGGGCAAGCCCCGAAGGGGCGCAGTCTCGATGCCTTCCAGCCGACCGGACACCGGCCAGTCGGGCATCCACGGGGCGCACCGTGGCATAATTGGCGCATCCCGGCGCTCGCGCGTAAGTTGCGCCTAAACAGGCGAAAAACCTACCACATCTGCCCTGCGCGGTGCCGTCCGGCCCTGCGGGTGGCGCTGCCACCCAGATGATGTGCGCCGAAAAAGCACTTTACAGTTTATCTATTATGCGCCAAATGCACGTCTGAACATGCACCGCAGTCACGCGCCCCCGCCTGCCGTCGGCGCCCCCGCATCGGCACCCCGCCCGTGGCCGATCAGGTCATGTCCAGCGCCGGGAGCGCGCCGGGGGTGGTCCGGGGCAGCATCTCCGGTTCGGTGGCGCTGGCGCGTTCGAGGCGCAGCGCGCGCATTCCCGCGCTCTGCCCGAGGCGGCCCGCGCCGATGCACAGGCCGCGTGCGGTTTCCACCCGCGCGCCCGTGACCTGCACGCCCGGCAGCGGCAGCACCTGCCCCGGCACCAGATCGGCCACGCTCTCCAGCGGCAGCGGCACCCGGTCAAGCACGATGTCGAGCGACAGTCTGGCCTCCATCACCGATTCGCCCAGTGCGGCGCGCCAGTCCGCCGCTATGGCCTGCCGTTCGCCCTGCCAGTCGGGCGGTGCGTTTACCGGCAGGCCGATCAGGAAGGCGCCCTGCCGTTCGCCGGTGCCGAGCCATGCCGACACGCTGGCGATGCGAAAGCGGGTTTCGGGCAGCACCAGCCCGATCACCCGGCGATCCGCGAGGCGCGGGCCGGGCACGCAGGCGCCGGGCCAGCCGTCCAGCGCCGTGCCTGCAGCCAGCGGGGCGAGTTCGTCAAGAAAGGCGCCGACCAGCGGTTCGGCCAGCGCGGCATCGGCGGCGGTCGGCGCGCGGGCATCGGGTTCGCGGGCCATCAGACAGCCACAGGTCTGCATTTCCACCAGCGCCATCAGCAGCGCCGGATCGAAGGCGGCGATGCCGGGGCCGGTGGCCGCATCGAGGCGCAGGAACAGCCAGTCATCGCCGACCCGCGCCAGAAGGTCGGCAAGATCGGCCTCATCATCGGCGGCACCGAGGGCGGTGACGCCGAGGCCCGCGACGGTTTCGGCCGCCCGCGTCAGCGCGATGCGCAGCGCGCGGGTCGGCGACAGCACCGCACCCTCGGGCCGGGTGCCGCGCGACACCATCCGCGCGAGTATGGCGCGATGACCTTCATGCCCGGCCATGGTCGAGCCTGCCCCGGTTGCCGTTTCGATACGGGACCGAGAGTTGCAGCAATTGATTGAGAAATCGCTAATCCGCCGAATTTGCGCAAAAGCAACCCGCTCTGACGGGCGGGGCTGCGCGCGTTCACCTGGTCTTAACCCGGCGGTGCCATTCTCGGGCCGGGTGCCCGCGAACCATGCCGGGTGCCCGCGAACAAAGGGGAATCGACATGGACATCCCGCCTCTTGTCCTGCCGGGCGCGGTCGCGCAGCCGCCCCCGCAGGTGGCCGCCGATCTGCGGCCCGCCGCCGATGCCGCCGCGCTGGTGCGCGACCCGCGACCTGCCGTGGCGGCAGCCTCGGTCCTGCCCGCACCGCTCGCGCAACTGGCCGAAGTCAGCCGCAGCCTCGTGGCCGTCGCCGCCGAAGAAGGGCCGCCCGCCGTCCGGCAGGCGCAGCGGGTGCTGAAACCCTGGGGCGTCACGATGCTGCCCGCCACCGACGACGACCACCCGCGCCGCGCCGCAACCGCGACGGGCCGCCGGGTCACGCCGGACTGACCGGCACCGCGCCGCCTGCAACCCCCGTCACCCGCGAGGCGAAGCCGAAGCAACCCCGACCGCTCGCGCGCAACATCGGGGTTGCTTCGTCGCCTGCGGCTCCTCGCAATGACGGGGCATGCGGTTCGCGCGTGTGCCCTGCCCCCGGCAGACCGTGCCTCACGCGCCCTGCCCCGGCCCGCAGGGCAATCGGGCGAACGGTTCTGCGCGGGCTGGCGCGGCACCGCCACCAGCAAAACCCGTCATTGCGAGGCGCAAGCCGAAGCAACCCCGACCGCTCACGCACAACATCGGGGTTGCTTCGTCGCCTGCGGCGCCTCGCAATGACGGGACATGCGGTTCGCACGGGCGCCCTGCCCCGGCAGACCGCACCTCGCGCGCCCTGCCCCCGGCGGGATCGCACTTTCCTCGCCCCTGCGCATGTCCTATAGACAATCGCGGGTTACCCGGACCGGCCAACGGTTGCGGGGCGCGCCCGCAGGCGAAACAGGCAGGGGCAGAGAATGGCGAAATCGGACCGACAGGACGACGTGGAATTCATCCGCGCGCTCGCTGCCCTCCTGCGCGAGAACGATCTCACCGAGATCGAGGTCGAACGTGAATTCGACGAAGACGACAGCCTCGTGGTCCGGGTCAGCCGCACCGCGCCCGCCGTGATCCAGAGCGTCGCCCCCGTTGCACCCGCCCCCGTCGCCGTGGCGGTCCCGGCGACCCCTGCCACCCCTGCCCCGGCCGAAGGCGCGGGCGACCCGGCGGCCCATCCCGGCGCCGTCACCTCGCCGATGGTCGGCACGGTCTACCTTCAGGCCGAACCGGGGTCCGAACCCTTCGTCAAGATCGGCCAGCAGGTCGAACAGGGCGACACGCTGCTCATCATCGAGGCGATGAAGACCATGAACCAGATCCCCGCCCCGCGCGGCGGCACGGTCAGGCGCATCGTGGTCGAGGACGGCACGCCGGTCGAATACGGCACCCCGCTCATGATCATCGAGTGAGCGGGTCATGTTCGACAAGATCCTGATCGCCAACCGGGGCGAGATCGCGCTGCGCGTCATCCGCGCCTGCCGCGAAATGGGCATCGCCACGGTCGCGGTGCATTCCACCGCCGATTCGGACGCGATGCATGTGCGCATGGCCGATGAATCGGTCTGCATCGGCCCGCCGCCCTCGTCGCAATCCTATCTGTCGTTCCCGGCGATCCTGTCCGCCTGCGAGGTGACCGGCGCGCAGGCGATCCATCCGGGTTACGGATTCCTGTCGGAAAACGCCAATTTCGTGCAGGCGGTCGAGGATCACGGCCTGACCTTCATCGGCCCCTCGGCCGACCATATCCGCATCATGGGCGACAAGATCACCGCCAAGGAGACCGCAAAGCGGCTGGGCATCCCTGTCGTGCCGGGTTCCGAAGGCGGCGTCAGCGAGATCGCCGAGGCGCTGAAGATCGCCGCCGACATCGGCTATCCGGTGATCGTCAAGGCCACCGCAGGCGGCGGCGGGCGCGGCATGAAGGTTGCGCGCAACGCGGCCGAGCTGGAAATCGCGCTGAAGACCGCCCGGACCGAGGCCAAGGCCGCCTTCGGCAACGACGAGGTCTATCTCGAGAAATATCTCACCACGCCGCGCCATGTCGAATTGCAGATCTTCGGCGACGGGCGCGGCAATGCCGTGCATCTGGGCGAGCGCGACTGTTCGCTGCAACGGCGCCACCAGAAGGTGCTCGAAGAAGCGCCCGGTCCGGTCATCAGCGCCGAGGAACGCGCGCGGATCGGCGGCATCAGCGCGGCGGCGGTGGCCGAGATCAACTATATCGGCGCCGGAACCATCGAATATCTCTATGAAAACGGTGAATTCTACTTCATCGAGATGAATACCCGCCTGCAGGTCGAACATCCGGTGACCGAGGCGATCTTCGGCGTCGATCTGGTGCGCGAACAGATCCGCGTCGCCGCCGGGCTGCCGATGTCGTTCGCGCAGGACGATTTGCAGATTCAGGGCCACGCCATCGAGGTGCGCATCAACGCCGAAAAGCTGCCCAATTTCTCGCCCTGCCCCGGCACGGTGACGCAGTTCCACGCGCCGGGCGGGCTGGGGGTGCGCATGGACAGCGCCATCTACGCGGGCTACCGGATTCCGCCCTTCTACGACAGCCTGATCGCCAAGCTGATCGTCCATGGCCGCGACCGGCCCGAGGCGCTGGCGCGGCTGGACCGCGCCCTGTCCGAACTGGTCGTGGACGGCATCGACACCACGATCCCGCTGTTTCACGCGCTGCTCGGCGAAGAGGCGATCCGCAAGGGCGACTACAACATCCACTGGCTCGAGGAATGGCTGCGCACCCATCTGGGCGGCTGATGCGCGCCGATGCTGCGCGCCGGGGACATGCTTGCAGCCTATGCGACGGGCATCTTCCCGATGGCCGAGGGGCGCGCCTCGGACGACATCTTCTGGGTCAATCCCGAACGGCGCGGCGTGTTTCCCGTCGGCGGCTTTCACACCAGCCGCAGCCTTGCGCGCAAGCTGCGTTCCGGTCGCTACGAGGCCAGCCTGGACGCGGCCTTCGCGCAGGTGGTCGCCCGCTGCGCCGGGCGTGACGAGACCTGGATCAACGCCGACCTGGTCCGCGTCTACGACGAGCTTCACGCCACGGGTGCGGCCCGTTCGCTGGAAATCTGGGATGGCAAGGCGCTGGTCGGCGGCGTGTTCGGCCTGACCATCGGCGCGGCGTTCTTCGGCGAAAGCATGTTCAGCGCCGCGACCGACGGCTCGAAGATGGCGCTGGCGGTGCTGCACAGGTTGCTGGTCGCGGGCGGGTTCCGGCTGTTCGACGTGCAGTTTCTCACCCCGCATCTGGCGTCGCTGGGGGCGGTGGAACTGTCGCGGGCGGACTACCTGCGGCGGCTGCAGCCTGCCGTGCGCGGGCAGGCGCGGCTTCACTCGGGCGGGGCTTCCTCGGGGGCCGGTTCGAGGTTCAGCACCGGCGCATCGGCGTCGGGAATGACGCAGGAGAGCGCCCAGACATCATAGCGCGGATGGTCGAACGGCTCGAGCGCGGGTTCCGAGGCCACCATCCAGCCCGCAAAGGCGGGTTCGGAGTCGCGGGTGTCCTGGATGACGAGCTGGACATAGGCATCCCCCGTGGGGTTGTCGCGCGGAAAGCGGCACTCGCCCATGGTGATGGTCAGATGGCCGATGACCTCGCTGGTCCCGGTCGTGAGGGTCAGGTCGCGCACCGTGCCGGTGATCTTGTCAAGCACGCGCACCGTGCCCTGCGAGGTGGTGATCGTCGGCTCGGCCAATGCCGGGGCGGCGCCCAGCAGCGCCGCAAGGATCAGGGCCAAGCCCCTCATTCGCCGCCCTCCCCGCTGCCGCTGGCGTATTTGACCAGAAGATCGAGCAGGCTCACCGCGCCCTGGGTGTCGAGGATTTCGCCGCCGGGCGCCAGATCGTCGGGGGCGCCGCCGGGGACGATCTCGACATAGGCGCCACCCATCAGCCCGTCCGAGGCGATGACCGCGCTGCTGTCCGAGGGGATCACGACCCCATCGTCAAGGCGCATGGCCGTGCGGGCGCGGAACGTCGCGGGGTCGAGCGTCATGCCCGCGACCTGGCCGATGCGGATGCCCGCAAGGCGCACCTCCGAGCCGACCGCGACGCCTTCGGCGGAACGGAAGCTGGCCGTCACCTCATAGCCGCCGCGCCCGAGCGGCGCCGCGAACTGGAGCAGCCAGACAAGGAACCCCACGGCGGCAATCAGCACGAGCGCGCCGACCGCGACCTCGCTGCGGTTGCCCTCCATGCGCCGTCCTCCGCTGCCTGGAGCGGGTCGCGTTTTCATGGATTCGGCGGACCCGCTCTAACCTGTTGTCTTCGCGCATTGCCGCGGGCGTCAAATGTCACCATTTGACTGCGAAATGCTCTATTCGGGCGACCACGCCTCATAGTCGCGGCGGGCCAGCGGGCGCCCCTCGAGCATCGCCCCGGCGGGCACATAGGCTGCAGGCGTGCCGGTCAGGTTCGGCAGATGGGGCTTTTCCCAGGGCTGGTGCTTCAGCGGGCGTTCGGTCGGCGGCTCGTCCCAGGTGCGGTGCAGCCAGCCGTGCCAGTCCGGCCCGACGCGCGAACCCTCGGCCTCGCCGTTGTAGATCACCCAGCGGTGCCGGTCGTTGCGGGTGCGGTAATAGACGTTGCCCTCGGCATCCTCACCCACCTTCACGCCCCGAAGGGCGGTAAAGAATTGCGTGTTGTAGGTCTGCCCCTGCCACCAGGTGAACAGCCGTGTGAATGCGCGCCCCAGTCCCATGCCGTCCTCGTATCCGGTGCCTGCCCGCTTGTGCCCCAGCCGGGGCGCAAGGTCCAGTGGCCCCGCGCTCAGGCGCTGGCCGCCTGCTTCTTCTTGCTGCCCTCGGTATGCACCAGCAGCGGCTTGGCCGCGCCGGTCACGACCTCGTCGTTGACGACCACTTCCTGCACGCCCTCCATGCCCGGCAGGTCGAACATCGTGTCGAGCAGGATTTCCTCCATGATCGAGCGCAGGCCCCGTGCGCCGGTCTTGCGCTCGATGGCGCGGCGGGCAATCGCCTTCAGCGCCTCGTCGGTGAAGATGAGCCGGGCGTCCTCGATCTCGAACAGGCGCTGATACTGCTTCACCAGCGCGTTCTTGGGTTCGGTCAGGATCTGCACCAGCGCGGCCTCGTCCAGATCGGTCAGCGTGGCGATCACCGGCAGACGGCCGACGAATTCGGGGATCAGCCCGTATTTCAGCAGGTCTTCAGGTTGCAGGTCCTTGAAGATTTCGCCCACCGAGCGTTCGTCCGGACCGCGCACCTCGGCGCCGAAGCCCATGCCGCTGCCCTTGGCGCGCTGCGCGATCACCTTGTCGAGACCGGCGAAGGCGCCGCCGCAGATGAACAGGATGTTGGTCGTGTCCACCTGCAGGAATTCCTGCTGCGGATGCTTGCGCCCGCCCTGCGGCGGCACCGAGGCAACCGTGCCTTCCATGATCTTCAGCAGCGCCTGTTGCACGCCCTCCCCGCTCACGTCGCGGGTGATCGAGGGGTTGTCCGACTTGCGGGTGATCTTGTCGACCTCGTCGATGTAGACGATGCCGCGCTGCGCGCGTTCGACGTTGTATTCGCTGGCCTGCAACAGCTTGAGGATGATGTTTTCCACATCCTCGCCGACATAGCCGGCTTCGGTCAGCGTGGTCGCGTCGGCCATGGTGAAGGGCACGTCGAGGATGCGCGCCAGCGTCTGCGCGAGCAGCGTCTTGCCGGTGCCGGTGGGGCCGATCAGCAGGATGTTGGATTTCGCCAGTTCGATGTCGTTGGTGCGGGCGCTGTGGTTCAGGCGCTTGAAGTGGTTGTGCACCGCGACCGACAGCACGCGCTTGGCGTGTTCCTGGCCGATGACGTAATCGTCAAGAACCTGGCAGATTTCGCGCGGCGTGGGGACGCCCTCACCCGACTTGATGCCGCCGGATTTGGTTTCCTCGCGGATGATGTCCATGCACAGTTCGACACATTCGTCGCAGATGAACACCGTCGGCCCGGCGATGAGCTTGCGCACCTCGTGCTGGCTCTTGCCGCAGAAACTGCAATAGAGCGTGGTCTTGCTGTCGCCCGTATTCGTCGCCATCGTGGTTCCCGGCTCCCTTGTCGTTCCGGCTGTCGTTTCGGCGCCTGCCCGCCCCGGACCCTAGGACAGGCAGGGTGTCTTCACAACGCCTGATTGGCGGCATCGTTACCACATGCGCTCAGGACGCAGGTGAATCGGCTTCCTTGCCGCGCGAGGCGAGGATGTCGTCGATCAGGCCCCATGCCTTGGCATCCTCGGGCGACATGAAGTTGTCGCGCTCGAGCGCGGCCTCGACCGTCGCGTAATCCTGGCCGGTGTGTTTCTCGTAGATTTCGTTCAGGCGCCGCTTCAGCTTTTCGGTCTCGCGGGCGTGGATCATGATGTCGGTGGCCTGGCCCTGATAGCCGCCCGAGGGCTGGTGCACCATGACGCGGCTGTTGGGCAGCGAGAAGCGCATCCCCTTTTCGCCCGCCGTCAGCAGGAGCGACCCCATCGAGGCCGCCTGCCCGATCACCAGGGTGGAAACCTTGGGGCGGATGTATTGCATCGTATCGTAGATCGACAGGCCCGAGGTGACGACACCGCCGGGGCTGTTGATATACATCGAGATTTCCTTCTTCGGATTCTCGGCCTCGAGATGCAGAAGCTGCGCGACCATCAGGCTGGCCATGCCGTCATGCACCGGCCCGGTCAGGAAGATCACCCGTTCCTTCAGCAGCCGCGAGAAGATGTCGTAGGCCCTCTCGCCGCGGCTGGTCTGTTCGACGACCATGGGGACGAGGTCCATGTAATGTTCGATCGGGTCTCTCATCTGGCTCATGGTCCTTTGGGGGGTTGGTCGCCCTGTCTTAGTGACGCGCCAGTCGGGGTTCAAGGGAGGGGCTTGGCGGCCTGCGCGGCGACCTGCCGCCGCCTGCGTTGCAGCCGCTCGATGACGACGTTCAGCGCGGCCCCCGCCAGGATCAGCCAGGCCGAGACCCACAGCCACAAGAGCAGCGCGATGGCCGCGAAGATCGAGCCGTAGATTTCGTTGTAGCGACCGAAGTTCGACAGATAATAGCTCAGCCCCCAGGACGCGAGGAGCCACAGGATCACCACCGCCATCGCACCCGGCGTCATCCAGATGCGCCCCTGCGGGCGGCGGTTGGGGCCGTAGTTATACAGCATCCACAACCCGCCCACGAGAACCGCGAAGGCCGTCCCCCAGCGCAACCCTTCAAGCGCGAGGCCCATGGCCGGATAGGGCGGAAAGACCGCCAGCACGATGGGCGCGACCACGACGATCAGCATCGCCACCACCGCGACCCCCATCAATATGACCGTCATCAGAAGCGACAGCACCTCGTGCCACAGGCCGAAACGGTCGGGGATGTCGTAGATCGCGTTCAGTCCCTGCACCACCGCCGACACGCCCGCCCTTGCCGACCAGAGCGCCACCGCGAACGACACGAAGGTTGTCCAGCGCAGCGCCGATCCCGATGCTGCCAGCAGCCGGGTGAACTGGTCGACGATCAGGCCGAAGGCCGCGTCGGGGATCACGTCGCGCAGCAGCTCGATTTCGCTCTGGACGACCTCGGGGTCCGAGATCAGCCCGAAGATCGCGATCAGCGCCGCCATGCCGGGGAACAGCGCGAGAAACCCGTAGAACGCCACGCCCGCCGCGATCAGCCCCATATGGGTGCGCGACGACACGTTCCAGACCGCCCAGGCAATGCGCCCGGCGCTTTTCAGTTGTTCCCATATCCATCTCAGGACCATGGCCGATGCCTGCCAGCCCTGCCCCGCCGCCGCAACCGTATTCGCGGCGCCGGGCCGACGGTGCGGGCCATTCGTGGCAGCAGGGGCGCGTCAGGCGACGCGGCGGGCCGTGGCGTGCGCGGCGCCGTCCAGCCCTGCGCCGGGCAGAAGCGCGGCCAGCGCCGGGGTCGCCCGGCGCAGCCGGTGGCTGCCGGGCTGCGCGAAAAGCGCCCGCAGCAGCCGGTTGGTCAGCGCGTGCCCTGCCCGCTCGCCCTCGTAGAGGCCGAGGATCGGCGCGCCCGCCGTCGCCAGATCGCCGACCGCGTCCAGCATCTTGTGGCGCACGGGTTCATCGGCGTGACGCAGGCCGCCGGGCGTCAGCACGCGGGCACCGTCCACGACCACGGCATTTTCGTAGGTGCCGCCAAGCGCAAGGCCGTCGGCCTGCATCCGTTCGACATCGGCAAGACGGCAGAAGGTGCGGCTGTCGGCCAGCTCGTCGATGACGGCCCCGTTGCGCAGGTCAAGCCGCCGCTCCTGGCGGCCGATGGCGGCATCGTCGAAGTCGATGGCGAAATGCAACTGCGGCAGCGTCGCGGGCGACAGCCGGGCGAAGGCCGCGCCCTCGCGCACCTCGACGGGGGCGAGAATCTCGATCACCGGCAGCTCGCCGTGCAGGTGACGCAGGCCCGCATCGAGGATCGCCGCGACGAAGGGCGTCGCGCTGCCGTCGAGGATCGGCACCTCGGGTCCGTCCAGCGTGACCAGCACATCGGTGCAGCCGCAACCCGCCAGCGCGGCCATGAGATGCTCGATGGTCGAGACGCTGTTGCCCGCGCCGTTCACGATCCGGGTATTGAGCGGCGTCTGTTCGACATGGTCCCAGCGCGCCGGGATCGGCAGCGCGCCGGGCAGGTCGGTGCGACGGAAGGCGATTCCGTGGCCTGCGGGCGCCGGATGCAGGTCAAGCGTGACCGACCGGCCGCTGTGCAGCCCGCAGCCGGTGATCCTGACCATCCTTTGCAACGTCCTGCGCAACCCGCGCCTCCGTCATCCGTTCACGAACCCGCCCCTGCCTGCCGCAGGGGTTAACGGAGTCTTACTTGCCGCCATGTCGGTGCTCAAATCACGGATTGCAACCGCACTGACACAGAGGCGCAAGATATGGTGGCGCAAGGACAAAGGGGGCGCATCCTGTCCGGATGCGCCCCCTGTCGGTCGTCGGTCGCGGCCCGGTCTCAGTTCGCCTGGCGGCGCAGGAAGGCCGGGATCTCGATGCGGTCGCGTTCCTCGTCCGGCGCCGCCTCGGGGCCTGCATCCGCCTCGTCGTGCCAGGCATCCGCCGCCGCCTGGGGCGCATGGCCGGTGCCGGTCATCCGGTTGATGAGCGAGTTCAGCCCGAAGCGCGGCTTTTCGACCTCGGGGCGCGGGGCGCGGGCGTCGGGTGCCGGGGCGCGCGGCGTATCCGCCGGGCGGCGCATCGCGTTCTGGAGACGGGCCAGCGCCTCGGCCGAGGGCGTGCCTGCGGGCGGACGCGGCGCGACGAAGTCCTCGGCCTGCCGGGCCGCGCGCGGTTCCGGCACGGGATCGGCGGCGCGCGGTTCGGGCGCGCGGGCGCGTTGCGGGTTGTAGGCGGGCGGCGGCAGGCCGTCGTGGGCGGCCTCGTCCGCGCCGCCTGCGTCCGTTGCGGCGGGTTCGTCGAAGATCGGGTCGTCGAACAGGCCCCGGTGGCTGGCGACGGGGGCGGGTTCGCGCATCGCGGCGACCGCCGGTTCCGGCGCCCGTGCCGCGACGGCGGCGGGTTCGGGCACCTGTTCCTCGATGCTCACCGTTTCGCGCAGGGGTTGCGACAACTGGCGGCGCGGCACCGGCACCTCGCTCTCGCGGGCCACGGCGTCGATGCCGGTGGCCACCACCGACACGCGCATCACGCCTTCCATCGACGGGTCGAGCGTCGAGCCGACGATGATGTTGGCTTCGGGATCGACTTCCTCGCGGATCTTGTTCGCGGCCTCGTCCAGTTCAAACAGCGTCAGGTCATAGCCGCCGGTGATGTTGATGAGCACGCCCTTGGCGCCGCGAAGGCTGATTTCGTCGAGCAGCGGGTTGGCGATCGCCTTTTCGGCGGCATGAAGCGCACGATCCTCGCCCTCGGCCTCGCCGGTGCCCATCATGGCCTTGCCCATCTCGTCCATCACCGCGCGCACGTCGGCGAAGTCGAGGTTGATGAGGCCGGGCCGCACCATCAGGTCGGTGACGCCCTTCACGCCCTGATAGAGCACGTCGTCGGCCATTGCGAAGGCTTCGGTGAAGGTGGTGCGTTCGTTCGCCAGCCGGAACAGGTTCTGGTTGGGAATGATGATGAG
>JACFNP010000011.1 GCA_019454835.1 Rubellimicrobium sp. | reverse complement strand
CACTGAGTCAGACCGCGCGGCATATGTCACGGGGGTGTTGGGTTCGTGGCCCTGGTCGTGAGCCGTTCGCCCTTGTCTTCGCCCGCCCGCCCGCGTAGAGAGGCGCCTTCATACGGGGCTTTGCGTGCCCTGGTCGCGCGCGCCCGTATCCATGGACCTACCGCCCCGCCGGGGCCTGCCGCAAGGGGAATGCTGATGGCGCGCGTTACCGTCGAGGATTGCGTCGACAAGGTGCCCAACCGATTCGAGCTGGTGATGCTGGCCGCGCATCGCGCCCGTGAAATCGCCGTGGGCGGCCCGCTCACCGTGGCCCGCGACAACGACAAGAACCCGGTCGTGGCCCTGCGCGAGATCGCCGAGGAAACCCAGCGCGTCGATGACCTGCGCGAGCGGATGATCGAGGCGCACCAGACCCAGATCGAGACCGACGAGCCCGAGGAAGACGCGATGGCGCTGCTGATGAGCGCCGAGATCGACCGCCCCGCCGACGACGACATGAACGAGGAGCGGCTGCTGCGCGAGCTGATGCAGGCGCAGGGCCAGGGCTGACGCCCCCCGCCCGGCAGCCCGCGCGCCGCAGGGCAGGGCCATGACGACACAGGACGATCTCATCGCGCTGGTGCGCACCTACAATCCGCGCACCGACGAGGCGCTGATCCGTCGCGCATGGGCCTTCGGCGAAGACATGCACGACGGCCAGCGTCGCCAGTCCGGCGAGGCCTATTTCACCCATCCCGTTGCGGTGGCCGTCATCCTTGCCGAACAGCAGATGGACGACGCCACCATCGTCACCGCGCTCCTGCACGACACGATCGAGGACACCCGCGCCGGTTTCGCCGAGGTCGAGCAGCGCTTCGGCCGCGAGATCGCCGAACTGGTCGACGGGGTCACCAAGCTCACCAACATTCAACTGTTCTCGGTCGAGAGCAAGCAGGCCGAAAACTTCCGCAAGCTGTTCATGGCGATGGCGCGCGACCTGCGCGTCATGCTGGTGAAGCTGGCCGACCGGCTGCACAACATGCGCACCATCCGCGCCATGCGCCCCGACAAGCAGGCCCAGAAGGCGCGCGAGACGATGGAGATCTATGCCCCGCTTGCCGGGCGCATGGGGATGCAGTCGATGCGCGACGAACTGGAAGACCTGGCGTTCAGGGTGCTGAACCCCGAGGCGCGCTCGTCGATCATGCGCCGGTTCCTGACGCTGCGGCGCGAATCGGGCGACGTGATCCAGAAGATCACCGACGACATCCGCGCGGTCATCGACAAGGCCGGGATCGAGGGCACCGAGGTTACCGGCCGCGCCAAGAAGCCCTATTCGGTCTGGCGCAAGATGCAGGAGAAGGACCAGGGCTTCTCGCGCCTGTCCGACATCTACGGCTTTCGCGTCATCACCCGCGACGCCGAGGACTGCTACCGTGTCCTTGGCGCGGTGCACCAGCGCTGGCGCGCGGTGCCGGGGCGCTTCAAGGACTACATCAGCCAGCCGAAATCGAACGGTTACCGCTCGATCCACACGACGGTATCGGCCCGCGACGGCAAGCGCGTCGAGGTCCAGATCCGCACCCGCGAGATGCACGAGGTCGCCGAGACCGGCGTGGCGGCGCACTGGGCCTACAAGGACGGCGAGAGGGTGCAGAACCGCTTTGCCGTCGATCCGGTGCGCTGGGTCGCGCAGATGACCGAACGCTTCGAGGACGACGCCGACCACGACGAATTCCTCGAGGCGGTGAAGCTTGAAATGTATCAGGACCAGGTGTTCTGCTTCTCGCCCAGGGGCGAGGTCATCAAGCTGCCGCGCGGTGCCACGCCCATCGACTTTGCCTATGCGATCCACACCCGCATCGGCCATGCCTGCGTCGGCGCCAAGGTCGACGGGATGCGGGTGCCGCTGTGGACCCGGCTCAAGAACGGCCAGTCGGTCGAGATCATCACCGCCGAGGGCCAGGTGCCGCAGGCCGCATGGGTCGACATCGCCGTCACCGGCCGCGCCAAGACCGCGATCCGCCGCAGCTTGCGCGAGGAAAACCGCGAGCGTTTCATCCGCTTCGGCCGCGAACTGGCGCGGGTGGCGTTCGAGAACGTCGGTCGCAAGGCCACCGACAAGGCGCTGCGCACGGCGGCAAAATCGCTGGGGATCGAGTCGCTCGACGAATTGCTCGCCCGGCTGGGGGCGGCCGAGATCACCGCCCGCGAGGTGGTCCATGCCATCTACCCCGACATCGAGGAACGCGAGGGCGAGACCGTCGATGCCGCCCGTGCCGTGGTCGGCCTGCGCGACGACACCAATTTCCGCCGCGCGCCCTGCTGCCAGCCCCTGCCCGGCGAACGCATCGTCGGCATCACCTTCCGCGGCAAGGGCGTCGTCGTCCACGCCATCGACTGCCCCGCGCTGGCGGCCTACGAGGGCCAGCCCGAACGCTGGGTCGATCTGCGCTGGCAGGAAGGCACGCACCAGCCGGTGAACACGGTGACGCTGGACCTGAGCATCACCAACGATGCGGGCGTTCTGGGCCGTATCTGCACGCTGGTCGGCGAGCAGGAGGCCAATATCTCGGACCTGCATTTCACGGATCGCAAGCCCGACTACTATCGCATTTCCGTTGACGCGGAACTGCGCGATGTCGAGCATCTGCATCGCCTCATGACCACGCTCGAGGCCGAATCCGCCGTGTCGGCCATCGCCCGGCACCGCGACCCGCAACTGGCCGTCGAGGCCCGCAAGAGCTGAGGCGCCGCCGGGGTGGTCTTTCGACGACGCGACAAGCTGAGCCCGTGGCGGCGTCTCGTCGAGGGCGTCTGGCCACGGGGCGGCTGGGGGCGCACGCTGCGCTATTTCGCCCACCGCATCCGCCGCCTGCCCGACACGCCGCAGAAGGTGGCGCGCGGCATGTTCGCGGGCACGCTGGTGTCGATGCTGCCGCTGCCCGCCATGCAGATCGTCACCGGCGGCCTGCTTGCCTGGGTGATCCGGGGCAATATCTTCGCGGCGGTGCTCTGCGCCTTCATCTCGAACCCGCTGACCACGCCCTTCATCGCCGTCACTTCGATCACCATCGGCCAGTTCCTGATCGGCGGCGAGGCGTCGCTGTCGCCGCGCATGGTCGCCAATGCCTTTGCCGAGGCCGGGCGCGACCTCTGGCACAACACGCAGGCGCTGTTCGATCCCGATTTGACGGCGTCCTGGGTCGGTCTCGCCAAGTTCTGGAATACCGTGTATCTGCCTTATTTCACGGGGGCGCTGGTTCTGGGCGTGATCGCGGGCCTTGTGGCCTATGTGCTGACGGTCCCGGTGGTCAGTGCCTACCAGCGCGGGCGCAAGCGTCGTCTGGCCGAACGGGCCGAGGCGATGCGGGCCGGGGGCGCGGCGGCCGAGGCCATGAAAGTCGAGGAAAGGGAAGAAGGATGAGCGGCAAACTCCGTCTGGGCGTGAACATCGACCATGTGGCCACGGTGCGCAACGCGCGCGGCACCGCATTCCCGGACCCGGTGCGCGCCGGGCTGCTGGCTGCGCAGGCCGGGGCCGACGGCATCACCGCCCACCTGCGCGAGGATCGCCGCCACATCCACGACGACGACATCGCAAGGCTGAAGGCGGAACTGACCGTGCCGCTGAACTTCGAGATGGCGGCGACGGCGGAAATGCAGGAGATCGCCCTGCGCCACCGCCCCCATGCCGTCTGCCTGGTCCCCGAACGGCGCGAGGAGCGCACCACCGAGGGCGGGCTTGACGTGGTGCACGAGGAGGCGCGGCTCGGGGCGTTCATCGCGCCGCTGCGCGAGGCGGGCTGCCGGGTGTCGCTGTTCATCGGCGCCGACAGCGCCCAGATCGAGGCGGCGGCGCGGATCGGCGCCGCGGTGGTAGAAATCCACACCGGCGCCTATTGCGACGCCCATCACGAGGGCCGGATCGCCGACCGCGACGCCGAACTCGCCCGGATCGCCGTTGCGGCGGAACATGCCCATGCGCTCGGGCTCGAGGTCCACGGCGGCCACGGCCTGACCTTTGAGACCGTCGCCCCGGTCGCCGCCCTGCCGCAGATGCAGGAGCTGAACATCGGCCATTTCCTGATCGGCGAGGCGATCTTCACGGGCCTGGCCGAGGCAATCGCCGGGATGCGCCAGCGGATGGACGCGGCGCGCGCGTGACGGGCGCGGCGTGATCCTCGGCATCGGCACCGACCTGTGCAACATCGAGCGTGTCGAGCGCACGCTCGCCCGTTTCGGCGACCGTTTCCGCAACCGCGTCTATACCGCGCGCGAGCAGCGCCGCGCCGAGACCCGGCCCTATGCGGTGGCCGCCACCTATGCGAAGCGCTGGGCGGCGAAGGAGGCCTGCTCCAAGGCGCTCGGCACCGGGCTGCGGATGGGGATCGCCTGGAAGGACATGGCGGTGAAGAACCTGCACACCGGCCAGCCGGTGATGGAGGTGACCGGCTGGGCCGCCGACCGTCTGGCTGCAATGACCCCGCCGGGGCACGAGGCGATCATCCACGTGACGCTGACGGACGACCACCCCTGGGCACAGGCTTTCGTGGTGATCGAGGCGCGGGCGTTGCGGGGCGGCGAGGGCAGCGCGTAGGCCGAACCGCCGTCATTGCGAGGAGCCGAAGGCGACGAAGCAACCTCGATGTTGTTGAGTAAGCGATGGGGTTGCTTCGGCTTCGCCTCGCAATGACGGCGGGAACGATGTGCCGCCGCTTCCGCCCTCGTCATTGCGAGGAGCCGAAGGCGACGAAGCAACCCCGAGGGCATTACGCAAGCGGTCGGGGTTGCTTCGGCTTCGCCTCGCAATGACGGCGGGAACGATGTGCCGCCGTTTCCCCCTCGTCATTGCGAGGAGCCGAAGGCGACGCGGCAATCCCGATGTCGTGCGCAAAAGATCGGGGTTGCTTCGCCTGCGGCTCGCAATGACCGGCCGACCACGGGTCGACCGCCCTGTCCCTGCCTTGACTCGCCCGCCCCGCGCTCGCAGAAGGCTGCCGGTATCGCAAAGGGACCGACATGGCCGAGAAATCCGGGGTTCTCCACAGCGTCTGGGAGACGGTCAAGACCATCGTCTATGCCCTTCTCATCGCCGGGGTGTTCCGCACCTTCTTCTTCCAGCCGTTCTGGATTCCCTCCGGCTCGATGAAGGACACGCTGCTGATCGGCGACTTCCTGTTCGTCAACAAGATGGCCTACGGCTATTCCTATGCCTCCTGCCCCTCGATCCAGATCGCCAGCCTCGGCATCGACATCGGCGCCGATGACTTCTGCGGCATCTTCAAGGGCGCCGAAAGCCGCCTGTTCGGGTCGGCCCCGCAGCGCGGCGACGTGGTGGTGTTTCGCCACCCCGTCACCGGGGTCGATTTCATCAAGCGCCTGATCGGCCTGCCCGGCGACACGGTGCAGGTGCGCGAGGGCGTGCTCTACATCAACGGCGAGGAAGTGCCGCAGGAACCGGCGGGCGTGTTCACCGAAACCTACGCGCCGCAGGGGTCGATGCGGCAGATGCCGAGCTGCGCCAACGCGCCGGTCGGCCTGGGCGGCGAGTGCATCTCGTACCGCTTCCGCGAGACGCTGCCGGGCGGCGTCAGCCATGACATCCTGAACCTCGACGACAACCAGCCGCCCGCGAACGGCGGGTTCGATGCCGACAATACCGGCGTCTTCACTGTGCCCGAGGGGCATTACTTCTTCATGGGCGACAACCGCGACAATTCCACCGACTCGCGCTTTCCGCAGACCGCGCCGGTCAACGGCGTGGGCTTCGTGCCGCTTGAAGACATCGTCGGGCGCGCCGACCGGGTGATCTTCTCGTCGGCGGGCGCCTCGATGCTGGCGTTCTGGACCTGGCGTTCGGACCGCTTCTTCAAGGCGATCGAGTGAAACCCGCCGCAGCGACCCGCGCGCTGGCCGAAAGGCTGGGCCACGATTTTGCCGATATCGACCTGCTCACCCGCGCGCTGACCCATGGCTCGGCAACGGGCGCCGGGCGGGCCGACAACCAGCGGCTCGAATTTCTGGGCGACCGGGTGCTGGGGCTGGTGATGGCCGAGGCGCTGCTGGCTGCCGACCCGGATGCCACCGAAGGCCAGATCGCGCCGCGCTTCAACGCGCTGGTGCGGCGCGAGACCTGTGCCGCCATCGCCCGCGAGATCGACCTTGGCGCCGCGCTGCGGCTGGGGCGGTCGGAATCCACCACCGGCGGCCGCCGGAAAGAGGCGCTGCTGGCCGATGCGATGGAGGCGGTGATCGCCGCCGTCTATCGTGACGCCGGGCTGCCCGCCGCGCGCGCCCTGATCCTGCGCCTCTGGGGCGAGCGCATCGCCCGTGTCGATCCCGACGCCCGCGACGCCAAGACCGCGCTGCAGGAATGGGTGCAGGCCAGGGGCGAGCCGCCGCCGGTCTATGCCGAGACCGGGCGTTCGGGCCCCGACCACCAGCCGCTGTTCACCATCGAGGTGCGCCTTGCCAGCGGCGCGCGCGATGCCGCCACCGCGCCCTCGAAGCGCGCCGCCGAGCAGGCGGCGGCTGCCGCCCTGCTTGCCCGTCTCGTGGAGGCACCATGACCAGCCGCGCCGGATTCGTTGCCCTGATCGGAGAGCCCAACGCGGGCAAGTCCACGCTGCTCAACCGCATGGTGGGCGCCAAGGTGTCCATCGTCACCCACAAGGTGCAGACCACCCGCGCCCGCATCCGGGGTGTCGCGGTCGAGGGCGAGACGCAGATCGTCTTCGTCGACACGCCCGGCCTGTTCCGGCCCCGGCGCCGTCTGGATCGCGCCATGGTCGCCGCCGCCTGGGGCGGGGCGGGGGATGCCGACGTGACGCTGCTGCTGATCGAGGCGCATCGCGGCCTGACCAAGGGCGTGCAGGCGATCATCGCCGACCTGGCCGAACGCACCGGCGGCCGCCCGGTGGCGCTGGTCATCAACAAGATCGACCGCGTGAAGGCCGAGGACCTGCTGGCGCTGTCGCAGGCGGCCAACGACGCCTTTGCCTTCGTGCGGACCTTCATGGTGTCCGCCGAACGCGGCCACGGCTGCGACGACCTGCGCCGCTGGCTGGCCGGGCAGATGCCCGAAGGCCCGTGGCTTTACCCCGAGGACCAGATCGCCGACCTGCCGATGCGGATGATCGCCGCCGAAATCACCCGCGAGAAGCTGACCCTGCGCCTGCATCAGGAACTGCCCTACGAACTGACCGTCGAGACCGAACTCTGGGAGGAATGCAAGGACGGCTCGGCCCGGATCGAGCAGGTGATCTATGTCGCCCGCGAGGGCCATCGCGGCATCGTGCTGGGTCGCAAGGGCGAGACGATCAAGGCCGTCGGCCAGGCGGCGCGGGCGGAACTCGAGGACTTCATGGGCCGCCGCGCGCATCTGTTCCTGCACGTGAAGGTGCGCCCCGACTGGCTGGAGGACGCCGAGCGCTACCGCGAGATGGGCCTCGACTTCCGCGAGGGCGACGCCTGATGCGGCTGGCGACCGGCTTCTGGGTCGCCGCCTGGCGCCGCCGGATCGAGGCCATGGGGATCGCCGCCTATGTGCTGCGCAAGGGCGACGACACCGCCGGTGCCGTGCTGGTGAAGGTCGCCACGCTGGACGGCCGCGCCCGGCTGATGGGCCGCCGCACCGACCCGGCCACCGGCGCCAGCCGCTGGATGGAGCTTGCCGAGGGGCCGGAACCCGAGATCGACGCCCGCGCCACCCGCGAGGCAGGCTTCGACCCCGACCTCTGGATCGTCGAGATCACCGACCGCGAGGGAAGGGCGTTTCTGGATGACGAACCGCTGCCGCCGTAATGCCCCGCCGTCATTGCGAGGCGAAGCCGAAGCAACCCCGACCTCTCGCGCACAACCATCGAGGTTGCTTCGTCGGCTGCGCCTCCTCGCAATGACGACAGTTCCCGTCATTGCGAACGAAGTGAAGCAACCCCGACCGCTCACACGCAACATCGGGGTTTCCGCCTCGCTTTCGGCCCCTCGCAATGACGGCGGGCGCCATCCCCTTGCGCACCCGGCGCTTTGCGGGGCAAGCATCGCGCATGATCGAATGGCATGACGAGGGGATCGTCCTTTCGGCCCGGCCGCATGGCGAGACGGCGGCGATCCTCGACCTGTTCACCCGCGCACACGGGCGTCATGCGGGCGTGGTGCGCGGCGGGGTCGGGCGGCGGCTGCGGCCGGTGCTGCAACCGGGCGGCGATCTGGCCGTGCGCTGGCAGGCGCGGCTCGAGGATCATCTGGGCAGCTACACGGTCGAACCGCTGCGCACCCGCACGGCGCTGCTCGATCACCGGCTGACGCTGGCGGGCCTGTCCTCGGCCACCGCGCTGCTGGCGCTGGCGCTGCCCGAACGCGACCCGCACCCGCGCCTTCATGCCGCGACCGGGCGCCTGCTGGACCTGCCGCCCGACCCGCTGCCCTGGGCGCGGGCCTATCTGGCCTGGGAACTGCAACTGCTGGAAAGCTTGGGCTTCGGCCTTGATCTGCACGCCTGCGCGGTCAGCGGCGCGACCGAGGGGCTGGCCTATGTCTCGCCGCGCTCGGGCCGGGCGGTGGCGCGCGGTGCGGCGGGCGACTGGGCGCCGCGCCTGCTGCCGCTGCCGCCGGTGATGCTGGGGCAGGGCGACGGCCCGCCCGACGAGATCGCCACCGCGCTGGCCACGACCGGCTGGTTCATCACCCACCGCCTGCTGGCCGCCCACGGTGCCGGACCGCCGCCCGCCCGTGCCCGCTTTCTGGCCGAGATCGCCCGGCTCGCCTGAACGCGACATCCGGTGTCGCGGATGGCCGCGCCTGCACGCATGAGGCGAAGGCAAGCATGGGCTGGCCGCCTGTTGCGGCATCGAAAGCCCCCCTGATGTTCTCGCAACGCAGCCCGATCTACCTGAGCCATGCGCCCGCCGTCGGCGTGCGCCACTTCGCCACCATCGCGGGGGTCGAGGCGGGCTTTCGCGGCATCCTCGTCTCGGTGATGCCGCTGCTGATGTACGAGGCGCTTTCCGACGAACGGGTGATGTCGGCGGCCTATCTGGTCGTGGGGCTGCTGTCGCTGGTGACCGGGCTGCTGATCCCCTGGATCACCCGGCTGCTGCCGCGCCGCTGGGCCTTTACCTCGGCGGGGGTGCTTTACGTCGCGGGCTGCTCGGTCGCCATGTTCGGCACGGTCTGGAGTGCGCCGCTGGCGCTGCTGCTGAACGCCATGGGCACGGTGATCTTCACGATCTGCCTCTCGGCCTATGTCCTCGACTACATCCAGCGCGAGGATCTGGGCCGCAACGAATCCATGCGGATGCTGTTCGGGGCGCCGTCATGGACGCTGGGGCCGGTGGTCGGCGTGGGCCTGCGCAACCTGTGGGCGCCGCTGCCCTTCATCGTCGCCGCCGGTTTCGCCGTGGCCATGGTGGCGGTGTTCTGGTTCTTCCGGCTGGGCAACGGCAAGCAGATCCAGCGCGCGCATGGCCCCGCGCCGAACCCGCTGGCCTATCTGGGCCGCTTCTTCCGCCAGCCGCGCCTGATCGCCGGGTGGCTGTTCGCGACGATCCGCTCGTGCGGCTGGTGGGTCTATATCGTCTATCTGCCGGTGTTCTGCATCCAGTCGGGCCTTGGCGACAGCGTGGCGGGCATGGCGCTGTCGGCGTCCAATGCCGTGCTGTTTGCCACGCCGGTGATGCTGCGCATCGTGCAGCGGCTGTCGGTGCGGGTGGCCCTGCGCACCGGGTTCACCTGGTGCGCGGCGCTGTTCGTCGCGGGCTGGCTGCTGGCGCCCTGGCCCTGGGCGGCGGTGGGCGCGCTGTTTGCGGCCTCGGTCGGGCTGGTGCTGCTGGATGTCTGCGCCGGGCTGCCGTTCCTGATGGCGGTGAAACCGTCCGAGCGCACCGAGATGGCGGCGGTCTATTCCAGCTTCCGCGATGTCTCGGGCATCCTCACCCCGCTGGTGGCGGGGGCGATCCTGTTCGTCGCGCCCGTCGCGGCGGTCTTCGGCGCCTGCGGGCTGGGCATGGCTTCGGCGGTCGGCATCGCGCGGCGCCTTCACCCGCGGCTGGGGATGCCCCGGCGCGGCCGGATGCGTGCCTGAGGCCCGGCCCGCCGCAGATTGCGATAAATTCATCGCCACAGCCGCCGGTCGGGCGCAATAGTCGCCCGCCGAGGATGGAAATATCGTCCCGCGCGTGATTCACTTGCCCCGCATGTCCTGTCGGCATGTGATGCGGAGTGCCGGATGCAGCTTTTCCTGCCCATCGCCGAAGTCGCGGTGAACGCCTTTCTCATTCTGGGGATCGGCGGGCTGGTGGGCATGTTGTCGGGCATGTTCGGGGTCGGCGGCGGGTTTCTCATCACGCCGCTGCTGTTCATGGTCGGGATTCCGCCGCCGGTCGCGGTGGCGACCTCGACGAACCAGATCGTCGCCTCGTCGGTGTCGGCGCTGTTCGCGCATATCCGCCGCAAGACGGTCGACTACCGCATGGGGCTGATCCTGCTGGCGGGCGGGCTGTTCGGCTCGACCGTGGGCGTGGTGCTGTTCAACTGGATGAAAAGCCTCGGGCAGGTCGATCTGCTGATCGAGCTCTGCTATGTCTTCCTGCTCGGCATTGTCGGGCTGATGATGCTGGTCGAATCCCTGCGCGCCCTGCGTCGCCACCGTGCCGGAGCGCCGCCGCAGCGGCGGCGCCGCTCGCGCATCCACGGCCTGCCGCTGAAGATGCGCTTTCGCATCTCGGGGCTGTATATCTCGGTCTTTCCGCCGCTGCTGGTCGGCGTGGCGGTGGGGGTGCTGTCGGCGGTCATGGGGGTCGGCGGCGGCTTCATCATGGTGCCCGCGATGATCTACCTGCTCGGGATGCCGACGCGAGTGGTCATCGGCACCTCGCTGTTCCAGATCATCTTCACCACCGCCTACACGACGATGCTGCACGCGGTCACCAACCACACCGTCGACATGGTGCTGGCGCTGCTGCTGATTCTGGGCGGCGTGGTGGGGGCGCAGGTCGGGGCGATCCTCGGCCAGAAGCTGCGCGCCGAACAGTTGCGCATCCTGCTGGCGCTGCTGGTCATCGCGGTCAGCCTGCAGATCGCCACCGGGCTGGTGCTGCGGCCCGGCGAACTCTTCTCACTCGAACCGGGGGTGCCGCTGTGAGGGGGCTGCTGGCGCTGGTGGCGCTTCTGCTGTGGCCGCTGGCGGCGGCTGCCGAAGAGGTCGTCATGGGCCTGTCGGCGGACAACGTCGCCATCACCACCACCTTCGACGGCGAAAGCCTGCTGGTGTTCGGCGCGGTGAAACGCGATGCCCCGCCGCCCGAGGGGGCGCCGCTTGAAGTGATCGTCACGCTCTCCGGCCCGCTGACGCCTGTGACGGTGCGCGAGAAGGAGCGTATTCTCGGCCTCTGGGTGAACCGCGACTGGATCCGGGTCAGCGCCGCGCCGTCGTTCTATGCCATCGCCACCACCGGCCCGCTGGGCGACATCCTGACCGACACCGAGGACCTGCGCCAGTCGGTCACCATCCCGCGCGCCATCCGCGCCATCGGGCAGACCGTCGAGAACGTCGACGAATTCGTCGATGCCCTGATCCGCATCCGCATGGAAAGCGGGGTCTACCGAGTGATGGAGGGCGCGGTGGAACTGGATCAGGAGACCCTGTTCCGCACCTCGTTCGACCTGCCCGCGAACCTGATCGAGGGCATCTATCACGCCCGCATCTTCCTGACCCGCGGCGGGCGGCTGGTGGATCGCTTCGACACGACGATTTCGGTCGAGAAGGTCGGGCTCGAACGCTGGCTGTTCAATCTCGCGCAGCATCAGGCGTTTCTTTACGGCCTGCTGTCGCTGGTGCTGGCGGTGGCGGCGGGCTGGGCGGCGAATGCGGCGGCGCAGGCGTTGAAGCGGTGACGGAAGCGCCCGGATTTTCCCCCGACCAGGCCGAGGCCTGGGACGCACTGGCGGCGATCCTGGGCCGCGCCGGGGTCGATATCGACATGGGCGAGATCACGCCCGCCGACGGCGCGGAACCCGAGGTTACCGCCGTCACCGGCCGGGCCGGATCGGGCAAGACGATGCTGCTGGCCGCGCTGGCCCGCGCGCTGGCCGAGGCCGGGGTGGACATCGTCTCGGGCGACTGGGAGAGCCGCCGCAAGCGCGACAGCCGCACCGCCGCGATCCTTGCGCCGACCAACAAGGCGGCGGCGGTGCTGCGCGCGCGCGGCGTGCCCGCGACGACGATTCACCGCATCCTCTATACCCCGGTCTACGATCCCGAATACGAACTGGTCGCCGAATGGCTGGCCGGGCAGGCCGCGCGCCCCGAGGGCGGCGTGCTGTCCGACGACCAGTTGACCCGTGCCGAGGCGGCGTATCGCCTGCACGGCTCGATCCCTGCCGCGCTGGCCTCGGCGGGGCTGCGCGGGTCGGACTTCATCACCGGCTGGAAGCGCCGCGATGCGCCGCTGGATATCGGGCTGGTGGACGAAAGCTCGATGCTGGACCGGCGCCAGCTCGACGACCTGCGCGAGGTGTTCCCGACCCTGATCCTGTTCGGCGATCCCGCGCAACTGCCGCCGGTGCAGGGCGAGGGCGGCATGGTCTTCGAGCACTTGCCCGAGGACCGCCGCTTCACCCTGCACCGCATCCACCGGCAGGATGCCGACAACCCGATCCTCGACCTGGCCCATGCGCTGGCCGACCCCGAGCTGACCTTTGCGGGCTTCGAGGACATGGTGCACGACGCCGCCGCCCGCGATCCGCGCGTCGTGGTCGCGCCGCGTGCCGATGCCGACCTGATGGCGCGCTCGCCGGTGCTGGTGTGGCGCAATGCGACGCGGATTCGCCTGATCCACGCCTTTCGCAGCGCGCACGGCATCGCCGACGGCCAGATGCTGCCCGGCGAGCCGCTGATCTGCGACGGGATCGAACTGCCGCTGAAGCACCGCAAGAAGCGGCTGGACCTCGAGGCACGCGGTCTCATCAAGGGCGCGCAGGCGGTCTATCTCGGCCCCGGCAGGCGGCAGGGTTTCTCGCGGCTGCACCTGTTCGCCGCCCCCGAGCCGCAGCTTTCCGTCGCCAGCATCGTGAAGATCGAGCGCGAGGGCGAGGCGGAACCTTTCCTGCCCTATGCCGCCCATATGGGCGCGGTGTTCCTGCACGGTGCGGCGGTGACGATCCACAAGGCGCAGGGCTCGCAATGGGAGACCGTGCAGGTCTATGCGCCCGACATCATGGTGGCGGCGCGCATGGGCCGCGTCGAGGCGGGATTGCCGCTGTGGAAGCGGCTGGCCTATGTGGCGATCACCCGCGCCGAACACGAATTGCGCTGGGTGGTGCGCGCGGCGCTGGCGCGTCCGACCCGGCCGCTGGGCACCGACGACCTGATCGCCGCGCCTGCCGCGCTGGCCCTTACCGCAGGAGACGAGCCATGAGGACCATCATCATCACCGGAGCTTCGGGCGGCATCGGCCGGGCCGTCGCCGGGCGGTTCATCGCGGCGGGCTGGCGTGTGGGGCTGCTGGCGCGGCGCGAGGCGGCGCTGCGCGACATCGCCGCCGGAACCGGTGCGGTGGTCCTGCCCTGCGACGTAACCGATGCGGACCAGGTAGCGGCGGCCTTCGGGGCGTTCGTTTCTGCGGCGGGGCGGCTGGACGTGCTGTTCAACAACGCGGGCATCTTCACGCCGCCGGGCATGATCGACGAGACCTCGCTCGATGACTGGAACCGGGCGGTGGCGGTGAACCAGACCGGCATGTTCCTCTGCGCCCGCGCCGCCTTCGGCCAGATGCGCAGGCAGGCACCGCAGGGCGGGCGGATCATCAACAACGGCTCGGTGTCGGCCTCCATGCCGCGCGAGGGGGCGGTGACCTACACGATGACGAAACACGCGATCAGCGGGCTGACGAAGCAGCTTGCCCTTGACGGGCGGGCGTTCGACATCGCCTGCGGCCAGATCGACATCGGCAACGCGCGCACCGAAATGGTCGAGGCGCTGATGGAACGCGAACAGGCCGCCGGGCGCCCGGTGCCCTATACGATGGATGTGGGGCTGGTGGCTGATGCCGTGCTGCACATGGCCGAACTGCCACCCGAGGCGAACGTGCTGTTCCAGACCATCATGGCGACGAAGATGCCGCTGGTGGGACGCGGGTAGGGCAGGGGGCAGCCAGGACCGCCCCCTGCCGGAGCATGTCACTCGACCGTCAGCGTGCCGACCGAGCAAACGTCGATGTTGTATTCCTCGATCGAGTCGCCTTCCGGGAACACGACCTTCACATCGAACTGACAGGCGCCGGTGCCATCGTCGAAGTTGATGTTCGCCGAGTCCCCGTCGGGGAGCACATTGTCACCCAGGATATCTTCTTCCCAGGAGTTGGTGTCCGAGCGTGAGCCATGGATCGCCCAGATCACGCGACCCGTGTTGTTGGTGACGATGACATGCCGGTCAAAATTGTCCGCGCTTGCGGTTGTCGCAAGAAAGCTGGCGACAGCAATGGATGCCGCGCAAGCAAGTGACTGTAACCTCAAGATATTCCTCCGATGCTGGGTGGTGCGAAGGCATAGTGACGGGTCGCGGGCTTGGCAAGCACTTTCGTCATGCGGCGGATATCCGCATTGGCGGGGGGCGGCAGGAACCGCCCCCCCGCCGGATCAGCGCACCGTGTAGGTGGCCGTGGTGCAGACGTTGATGCCGTAATGTTCGATCGCCTGGCCGTTCGGGAACACGAACTTGAAGTCGAACATGCAGGCGCCGGTGCCGTCGTCGAAATTGACGTTGACCGATCGCCCGTTGGGTAGTGTGTTCGCGCCGAGGATGTCCTCCTCCCAGGAATTGGTCGTCGTGCGCGATCCGTAGAGTGCCCAGATCGTGCGTCCGGTCTGGTTGTTGATCAGCACATGCCGGTCCAGCCCGCCGCCGCTGCTGACCGGCACGTCGTCGCAGCCCGCAAGCCCTACAGCCAGCGCCATCGCGCCCACGATCATTCCGAGTTTCATATCGGCCTCCCATATAAGAACACAGTATCGTCAGCCTAGTTTTCAGGCCCTTGATCCGCAACCATTTTCTTGCCGGGCAAAATGCCCGGCAATCGAGGCCGCGTAATAGGCGACCAGCGGCTCGCCCCCGGAGGTGACGGTGACCATGCCGTCGCGTTCCTCCACCATGCCGCGCCGCGCAAGCAGCGTCACCGCGTCGGCCACGGCCACCTCGGGTTCGCGGCGCGGGATGGGGATGCCGCGCTGCGCGAGATCGGCGCAGGTCGTCTCGACCGCCTGCACCAGCGCGGCGCGGCTCTGCGCACCGTTCTCGATCAAAAGATGCGCCACCAGCGGCACCGGCAGGACCGGCATGACAGCGGTGATTTCCGCCATGAGCCGCCGGGCCAGCATGTCGGGCGACTGCGCCGCGTCATCGGTCCCCGACGCCAGCACGACCGGCGCGCCGAAGGCGACGCTTGCCGTGCCGAGCTTGTGAAACCGCCCGGTCAGCCGCTGTCCGACATGGCGCAGCGCGGCGCCGGTGATGTAGCGCCACGGCAGCCGGAACCGCCGTTCGCCCGATTGCCCGGCCGCGACAAGAAAGCGGTCCTCGATCACCCGGTCGTAATTCACCGCCACCGGCACGAAGACGACATCGCGGCCGCCCTCTTTCACGCCCGCGCAGATGTAGCTGACGATTCCGATGCGCGCCGGTCCCGTATGCCCGTCCAGGCTGAGCCCGCCTTCGGGAAATACCGCCTGCGGATCGCCGCTTTCGGTCGCCATCTGCACATAGCGTTCGAGGATGCGGTGGTAGAGCTTGCCGCGCCGCCCGCGCTGGATGAAATAGGCACCCATCGCCCGGACCAGCCACGATACCGGCCAGAAATGCGCCCATTCGCCCACTCCGTAGGACAGGGTGGCGTCGTCCGACACCAGATGGGTAAGCAGGACGTAATCCATGTTGGAGCGGTGGTTCATCACATAGACCACCGCCGCCTCGGGCGGGATCGCGTCGAGCGGATTGCCCGCACCCGCGCCGATCCGCACATTATACCACGATTGCGACAGCCAGCGCGACACGCGGGCGCCGAAGCCGAAATAGACCGTGGCGGAAAAGGCGGGCACGATCTCGCGCGCGTAGCGGCGGGCAAGCTGGAAGGCCACCGCGCCGGGTTCGCCGGTGCGCCTTGCATGGGCGGCGGCGGCCTCGGCCACGGCGGGGTCGTAGACCAGCCGTTCGACCATGTCGTGACGCCGGGCCAGCTTGAACGGCGCGATCGGACGCTTGAGGCTGCGGTTGAGCCGCGCCACCGCGCGCTCCATCCGGCGGCGGAAGAACCAGCGCACCGAGGGGAACAGGAAGTTCGACGCGAAGGTGACGCCCGCAAAGAGCAGGATCAGGACGAACAGCCAGAGCGGAAGGGTCACCGGGCGCAACATGGTGGGACGTTGGCCGAAGTCGGGGGCGAGGTAAATGGCCCATGCGCGATTGCCCCTGCGGCATGATTCCGCGCGACCGGCACGAGTTGGCCGCCCCGGTAATCGGCTATTGTGAATCGCGGCATAATGCGGCATTGCTGATGGCCGGTATGGTGCCGCGCATCGCGCGCAATTCAAGGAGACGAATGACAATGGACCTCGAGTCGCTTTCCAGGGACGACCTGAAGAAACTTCGCCGCGATGTCGAAAAGGCGATTGCCTCGGTGGATGACCGCAACCGGCAGCGCGCGCTCGAGGCTGCCGAACGTGCGGTTGCCGAATTCGGCTTTACGCTGGCGGACGTGACCGGAATGGCCCCCGCGCGCGGTCGCGGGCGCCGGGCGCCGCTTCCGGCGAAATATCGCAATCCCGCCAATCCGGCCCAGACCTGGTCCGGCCGTGGCCGTCGCCCGGACTGGGTGAATGCCGCCCTGGCCGAGGGCAAGGCCCTCTCCGATCTGGCGATCTGAGCCGCAATGACCGTCCATATCGGTGCGGCGACCGGCGATATCGCGCCGGTCGTCCTCATGCCCGGCGATCCGCTGCGGGCGGAATGGGCCGCCGGGCAGTTTCTCGACGATGCCCGCTGCGTGAACCGGGTGCGCGGGATGCTGGGCTTTACCGGCACCTGGCGCGGCCATCCGGTGACGATCCACGGCTCGGGCATGGGAATGCCCTCGCTGTCGATCTATGCCAACGAACTGATCCGCGATTACGGCGCGCAGACGCTGATCCGCATCGGTTCATGCGGGGCAATGCAGGAACGGGTCGGAATCCGCGATGTCGTTATTGCGATGACGGCCAGCTCGATCTCGACCCCGTCGCGCGGCATCTTCCGCGAATTGAACTATGCCCCCTGCGCCGATTACGGCCTGTTGTCCGCTGCGGTCGCCGCTGCCGAACGCGGCGGTGACCGGGTTCATGTCGGCGGCATCTATTCGGCGGACGTGTTCTATGACGAACGCCCCGACCTGAATGAACAGATGACCCGCCACGGTATTCTGGCCGTCGAAATGGAAGCAGCCGAGCTTTACACCCTCGCCGCCCGCTACGACCGCCGCGCGCTGGCGGTGCTGACGGTCAGCGACCATCTTCTCACGCATGAGGCATTGCCGTCCGAGGACCGCGAACGCAGCTTTGGCCGGATGGTCGAAATCGCGCTCGAGGCGGCGTTTGCCTGAGGACAGCCGGAGCAGGGCAACCGGACGAGCCGCCCTGCGCAGGTCCGCACGGCGTCGCCGCCCGCAAACCCCGTCATTGCGAGCCGCAGGCGAAGCAACCCCGACCGCTATCTCAATGCCCTCGGGGTTGCCGCGTCGGCTGCGCCTCCTCGCAATGACGGGATATGCCGGTCGCCCGATTGCCCTGACAGCCGGAGTGGTGCTTGAAAATACACCACTATGATTCTAGATGACGGACAAGCGCAAGCCGAGCCATGACCTGGCGTCGATCCGGCGGGCTGCGCCCGTGATGGTGATGACCCGCGCGGCTCTGACCGGCGCGCAGGCGATGGGCATGGGGCGCAAGGACATGGAGGCGGTCATCGGCGGGCTGACGCATCGGAATTTCTACAAGTCGGTGACCACCCATGCCGATCACCGCGTCTGGATGGATGTCTACCATGCGCGCGCCGGTGGCTATGACATCTATATCAAGTTCGTGCAGGATATGGTCGCCGAATTTGCCTGCACCTCGTTCAAGGAACTCGACCCGTGAGCGATGCGTCCCGCACCCGCCACCACCCCGAAACCGGCACTCTTCTGGTGCGCGGCACCCGCCCGTTCACGGTGGCATATCGGGGACAGTCGATGGTGGTCGATATGCCGGGCTGGTATGCGCCCGACGATCCGGCGGGGGAAAGCGGCCTGCATGACGCCCGCGACATGCGGGTCAGCGACCGCGCCCTGAACACGCTCAAGGCGCTGGATGCCGGGCTGTTTCCGCCGGATATGGTCCGCAAGATCAGGAAGGGTCTGCGCATTACCCAGCGCGAGGCGGGCGCCCTGATCGGCGGCGGACCGAACGCCTTTCAGAAATACGAATCCGGCGACATCGTCATCAGCAAGGCGGTCGACACCGCCCTGCGCCTTCTTGACGGCAAGCCCCAGCGCCTGTCCGAGCTGCGGCAGGCACGGCGCGCCTGACCCCCCCTCACACGATCCGGTCGACCATCATCTTCTTGATCCCGGCGATCGCCTTGGCCGGGTTCAGGTGCTTGGGGCAGGTCTTGGTGCAGTTCATGATCGTGTGGCAGCGATACAGCTTGAACGGATCCTCCAGATCGTCCAGCCGTTCGCCCGTCGCCTCGTCGCGGCTGTCCTGCAACCAGCGATAGGCGTGCAGCAGCGTCGCCGGGCCGAGGAAGCGGTCCGGGTTCCACCAGTAGCTCGGGCAGGCGGTGGAACAGCAGGCGCACATGACGCATTCATACAGCCCGTCCAGCTTGCGCCGGTCCTCGGGCGATTGCAGCCATTCCTTTTCCGGCGCGTTGGTTTTCGTTTCGAGCCACGGCTTGATCGAGGCATGCTGCGCATACCAGTGCGTCATGTCGGGCACGAGGTCCTTGACCACCGGCATGTGCGGCAGCGGATGGATGCGGATGTCGCCGTCGATGTCCTCCATCGCCTGGATGCAGGCCAGCGTGTTGATCCCGTCGATGTTCATGCCACACGAACCGCAGACCCCCTCGCGGCAGGAACGGCGGAAGGTCAGCGTCGGGTCGATCTCGTTCTTGATCTTGATGAGCGCGTCCAGCACCATCGGCCCGCAGTCGTCCATGTCGATGAAATAGGTATCGACACGCGGGTTGGCGTCGTCATCGGGGTTCCAGCGATAGATTTTCACCTTGCGCACGCGGGTTGCGCCCTCGGGCATGGGCCAGGTCTTGCCGACGGTGAGGCGGCTGTTCTTCGGCAGGGTGAACTGGACCATCTGTTGTCCTCCGGATCGAGACGTGGGGCAGGGGGGCGCGTCAGTTGGCGGCGGCCTGCAGGCATTGCATCACGGCCGGGCGGGTCAGGATGCCGTTGATGAGGCCGCCGATCTCGGCGCTCGGGCCGGGCGCAGCGGCAAGGGTGGCGATCTCGTCGCTGCTGGCGGCGCCGATGATGCAGCCGGTCAGGATCACGCCCGCGTCGCCGGGCTGGATTTCCTGGATCATCGGCAGGACGGTGGCGGTGGCGCGTTCCGTCGCCGACTGGGCGAAGGCGGCGGCGGGGATCAGGGCGAGGGCAAGGACAAGTCGGCGCACGGAAACCTCTCAGCGCAGGCGTGGGGGGCGGATCGGACCCTGGCCGGTGCGGCTGCGGACGCAATCCTCGTAGACGGCAAGCGGGTCGCGCCCGGCAAGAAAGTCGCCGCTGACGCCGATGGCGGCACCGACGCTGCTGCCGGAGTTCGAGTTCACGCCGAGCGTGACGCTCCCGGTCGGGCCTTGCGCGGCACGGGCGCGCTCCTCGCAATATTGCGCGGCACGTTCCGGGTCCATCGGCGGCGCCGCGCAGGCGGTCAGCGCAAGAAGGGCGACAAGCAGAACCAGCGCGCGCATCAGACGGCCCGCTTCATGGCAAGCGCCCGGTCCACGGCGGGGCGCAGGTCGTTGTTGTCCTCGATGCGCAACATGCGGATGTCGCGCACCGCCGGGCCGAACCAGGCGAAATCGGCGGTCAGTTGCTGCACCGCCAGAACGCAGGTGACGGCATCGACGCTGTCATCGCCGAAATAGACCGACCCCTGCATCCGGTCGAACCCGTGCCCGCGCAGCGCCTTGCCGATGTCGGCATAGGCGTTTTGCCAGCTTTCGTTGTGATAGCTTTCCCGCAGGGTCGCGGTGTCGAGATCGAAGGCTATCGCATACACGACGGGTCTGATCCTCGAATTGTCGCCGATTGTGGCCCTGACGTTCATGGTCGACCCTCCCTCCCGGAGAGCATCCTAATACACCCGCACCTTCGGCGCGATCACCTCGACCGAAATCCCGCCCTCGGCCTCGGGGGTGGGGGGGGTGATGTGGACCGGGCGATAGTCGAGCCGCACCCCGGTGCCGTCCACCCGCGCCAGCGAATGCTTGCGCCAGTTGGTGTCGTCGCGGTCGGGGAAATCCTCGTGTGCGTGGGCGCCGCGGCTTTCCTTGCGGGCCTCGGCGGCGACCATCGTGGCCAGCGCGTTGGGCATCAGGTTGGTCAGCTCCAGCGTTTCCATCAGGTCGCTGTTCCAGATCAGCGAGCGGTCGGTCACCTTCAGGTCGTCCAGCTTCGCCGCCACCGCCGTCATGTTCTTCACGCCGTCGGCCAGCGATTCATTGGTGCGGAACACGCCCGCGTCGCGCTGCATGGTGCGCTGCATTTCCAGCCGCAGCGCCGCCGTGGGCGTGCCGCCGTCCGCGTTGCGCAGCCGGTCGAAACGATCAAGCGCCTTGTCGATGGCATGTGTCGTCGGACGCTGCACCGCCGCCGCCTTGTCGATGATCTGCCCGGCGCGGATCGAGGCCGCGCGGCCGAACACCACCAGGTCGATGAGCGAGTTCGACCCCAGCCGGTTCGCGCCATGCACCGAGGCACAGCCCGCCTCGCCCACGGCCATGATGCCGGGATGCACCGCGTCGGGATCACCCGCCGTCGGGTTCAGCACCTCGCCCCAGGGGTTCGTCGGAATCCCGCCCATGTTGTAATGCGCGGTCGGCAGCACCGGGATCGGGTCGCGGGTCAGGTCGACTCCCGCGAAAATCTTGGCCGATTCGCTGATACCCGGCAGGCGTTCGTGCAGCACTTCGGGCGGCAGGTGGTTGAGGTGCAGATAGAGGTGGTCCTTGTTCTTGCCGACCCCGCGCCCCTCGCGGATTTCGATGGTCATGCAGCGCGACACCACGTCGCGGCTGGCAAGGTCCTTGTAGTGCGGGGCGTAGCGTTCCATGAACCGCTCGCCTTCCGAATTGGTCAGGTAGCCGCCCTCGCCGCGCGCGCCCTCGGTAATCAGGCAGCCCGCGCCGTAGATGCCGGTCGGGTGGAACTGCACGAATTCCATGTCCTGCAACGGCAGCCCGGCCCGCGCCGCCATGCCGCCGCCGTCGCCGGTGCAGGTATGGGCCGAGGTGCACGAGAAATAGGCCCGCCCGTAGCCGCCGGTCGCCAGCACCGTCATCTTGGCCGCAAAGACATGCAGCGTGCCGTCGTCCAGCTTCCAGGCCAGCACGCCGTTGCAGGTGCCGTCCTCGGCCATCAGCAGGTCGATGGCGAAATATTCGATGTAGAACTCGGCCTTTTCCTTCAGGCTCTGGCCGTAAAGCGTGTGCAGGATCGCATGTCCCGTGCGGTCGGCGGCAGCACAGGTGCGCTGCACCGGCGGGCCGTCGCCGAATTCGGTTGTATGGCCACCGAAGGGGCGCTGGTAGATGCGGCCCTCTTCGGTGCGCGAGAACGGCACGCCGTAATGTTCCAGCTCGTAGACCGCCTTGGGCGCGTGGCGGGTCAGGTATTCGATGGCGTCCATGTCGCCCAGCCAGTCCGACCCCTTCACGGTGTCGTACATGTGCCATTGCCAGTTGTCCGGCCCCATATTGCCCAGGGAGGCGGCGATGCCGCCCTGTGCGGCGACCGTATGGCTGCGGGTCGGAAAGACCTTGGTGACGCAGGCGGTGCGCAGCCCCTGTTCGGCCATGCCCAGCGTCGCCCGCAGGCCCGAGCCGCCGGCGCCCACCACGACAACGTCGAATTCGTGCACTTCGTAAGGGTAAGCCGTCATCTCGAATCCTTCAGAGCGCGATCTTCAGGATCGCGAAGATGCCCGTGGCGCCGATGCCTCCGGCGATGAAATATGCCGCCATGATGCCGATCTTGCGCGCCGTGCCGCGCGCGTAGTCGTCGATCATGTTCACCATGCCGCGCGCGAAATGCCGCATGGCGACGACCAGGACCAGCGCGGTCAGGATCGCCGGGAACGGCTGGGCAAAGGTGGCCAGCACCGAATCGCGGCTGCCGCCCAGGGCGCGGCCGAAGACGACCAGCCAGGTCGGCATCATCAGCGCCAGCGCCACGGCGGATATGGTCTGCGCCCAGTGGGCCTCGGTCCCGCGCCGGGCGGAACCCAGACGTTCGGCGCGCTTGCGGTCGGTCAGATAGCGCATGGCACCCTCACTGCACGAGAAGAATGGTGATCGGCGTCAGCACGGTCGCCCCGATGAAGCAGACCCAGCCGAGCAGTTCGGCGGTCCTGATCTCCATCCCGTGCAGGGCGTCGTAATACAGATGCCGCAGCCCGGCGAGGAAGTGATACCAGAACGCCCAGAGCGACAAGGTGAACACCAGATCGCCGAACCAGCTTGTCGCAACCAGATCGGCCAGCGCGAACGCCTGATCCGAAGTGGCGGCGGCGACCAGCCACCAGACCACCAGCGCCGCCGTCACGATGATCGCATGTCCCGTCGCCCGTGTGGCGAACGAACTCGCCGAGGTCATCTGCAGCCGATAGTATTTCGGGATCATGAACGGCGATTGCGGGCGGGCGACCGGCTTCGGTGCTGTCATGGCGCGTCCTTCGTCTCTGGCTGGCAACGCGCAGTATACCATCGCATGCCTGGCTCGCGCCAGTCATAGCGCCTTTCGCGGGCGAGTCACAACCTCGCCCGCGCTTTCGCCCCGCGAAAACTGCCCCCGTCACCCGCGAGGAGGCGCGGTAACCCCGAACGTCATGCTTGATGCCGTCGTGGTTGCCGCGTCGCCTTCGGCTCCTCGCAATGACGGCGGGGATTCGTCATTGCGAGCCGCAAGGCGAAGCAACCCCGACCGCTCATACACAACATCGGGCTTGCTTTGTCGCCTGCGGCTCCTCGCAATGACGGGGGGCCGCCGCCCGCCACCGCTACCTTTGCGCGGTGCGCCAGTCGGGGTTGATCCACGGCTGCAGATTCGACGGCGGCAGCCTGCGGCCCAGGATGTGGTCCGCCGCCTTCTCGCCGGTCATGATCGAGGGGCCGTTGAGGTTGCCGTTCGTCACCTGCGGGAAGATCGAGGAATCGGCGACCCGCAGCCCCTCGACCCCGATCACGCGGGTCTCGGGATCGACCACCGCCATCGGGTCGTCCGCCGCGCCCATGCGGCAGCTTCCGCAGGGGTGATAGGCCGATTCGACATGGTCGCGGATGAAGCCGTTCAGTTCCTCGTCTGTCTGCAGTTCCGCGCCGGGCTGGATTTCGCGGCCCGCATAGGGCGCAAACGCCTCCTGCGCGAAAATCTCGCGCGTCAGGCGGATGCAGGCGCGGAAATCGCGCCAGTCGTCCTCGTGCGACATGTAGTTGAACAGGATGCGCGGCCGGTCCTCGGGGTTGGCCGAGCGCAAGGTCACCTCGCCGCGCGACGGAGACCGCATCGGCCCGACATGGGCCTGAAACCCGTGGCCGCCCGCCGCCGCCTGCCCGTCGTAACGCACCGCGATCGGGATGAAATGGTATTGAATGTCGGGATATTCCACCCCCGCGCGCGAACGGATGAAGGCGCAGCTCTCGAACTGGTTCGAGGCGCCGACCCCTTTGCCGGTGAACAGCCATTGCGCGCCGACGAAACCCTTGCCGAACAGATTCCAGTATTTGTACAGCGTCACCGGCAGTTTCGACTGGACCTGAATATACATTTCCAGATGATCCTGCAGGTTCTGCCCGACGCCCGGACGGTCGGCCACCACCGGGATGCCGTGTTCGGCCAGATGCGCGGCGGGGCCGATGCCCGACAGCATCAGCAGCTTGGGCGAGTTGATCGACGACGCCGCGATGATGACCTCGGCGCGGGCCGCGATCACCTCGACCGTGCCGCCGTGCGAGATTTCCACCCCGGTGGCGCGTCCGTCGGTGATGACCACCTTGCGCGCCAGCCCGCGCACGACCTTGCAATTGCCGGTCTTCATTGCCGGGCGCAGATAGGCGTTGGCGGCGGACCAGCGCTTGCCCTTCCAGATCGTCGCCTCCATGGCGCCGAAGCCTTCCTGCTGGCGGCCGTTGTAGTCCCCGGTCACCGGATAGCCCGCCTGTCTGCCCGCCTCGACGAAGGCGCGGGTCAGCGGGTTGTCGCGCGGGCCGCGCGTCACATGCAGCGGGCCGCCGCGCCCGCGCCAGCTTGCATCGCCCTCGCCTTCGCGCTCGTCGCCGTGCCAGTCTTCAAGCCGCTGGAAATAGGGCAGGACATCGGCATAGCCCCAGCCCTGCGCGCCCATCTCGACCCAATGGTCGTAATCCCTGGCATGGCCGCGCACATAGACCATGCCGTTGATCGAGGACGACCCGCCGATCACCTTGCCGCGCGGCGTGGCCAGCACCCGGCCGCCCAGATGCGGCTCGGGTTCGGTCTGAAAACCCCAGTCGTAGATGCCCATGTTCATCGGATAGGACAGCGCGCCGGGCATGTTGATGAACGGCCCCCAGTCGCTGCCGCCGTGCTCGACGACGATGACGGATTTCCCGGCCTCGGCCAGCCGGAAGGCGATGGCGGACCCGGCGGACCCGGCGCCCACGATGACGTAATCGGCGATCATGGTGACCCCCTTCAGAACTGTGCTTCAAACGGCTGGGTGCCGACGTAGACGGATTTCATCTGGCTGTAGTGATCTACGGCGAGGCGCGAGTTCTCGCGGCCCACGCCCGATTGCTTCACCGCGCCGAACGGCCCTTCAACCGGGGTGAGGTTGTAGGCGTTGATGAAGCAGGTTCCGGCCTGGAACCCGGCAGCCATGCGGTGCGCGCGCGCCAGATCGGCGGTGAACACGCCTGCGGCCAGCCCGAATTCGGTGGCATTGGCGCGGGAGAGCGCCTCGTCCTCGGTGTCGAAATCCAGCACCGACAGCACCGGGCCGAAGATTTCCTCGCGGGCGATGGTCATGTCGTCAGTGACATCGGCAAAGACCGTGGGTTCGATCCAGAAGCCGGGCCGGTTCAGCCGGTGGCCGCCATGGACCAGCCGCGCGCCTTCCGCGACGCCCTTCTGGATATAGCCCAGCACGATTTCCAGTTGCCGCTCGCTGGTCATCGGGCCGAAATTCGTCGCCATATCCAGCGGGTCGCCGATCACCGCGCCTTGCAGGCGTTCGGTCAGGCGGGCAAGGAACGCCTCCTTCATCGGGCGCTGCACGAAGACCCGCGTGCCGTTGGAACAGACCTGCCCGGTCGAATAGAAATTGCCCATGATCGCGCCCGACACCGCGCTGTCGAGGTCGGCGTCGTCAAAGATCACCAGCGGCGACTTGCCGCCCAGCTCCATCGTGACATGCTTCATGCCCGCCGCCGCCGCCGCATAGACGCGCCGCCCGGTGGGCACCGAACCCGTCAGCGACACCTTGGCCACGCGCGGGTCAGAGACCAGCGCCCCGCCAACCTCGCCCAGGCCCTGCACCACGTTGAAGACGCCCGCAGGCAGGCCCGCCTCGTGCAGGATTTCCGCGACCTTCAGCGCGGCCAGCGGCGTGGTTTCCGACGGCTTGAACACCATGGCATTGCCGCAGACCAGCGCGGGGGCGGATTTCCAGCAGGCGATCTGGGTCGGATAGTTCCAGGCGCCGATGCCGACGCAAACCCCCAGGGGTTCGCGGATCGTGTAGATGAAATCGCCACCGCCCACAGGCACGGTTTCGCCGCCAAGCGTGCCCGCCAGCCCGCCGAAATATTCCAGCGCATCCGCGCCCGAGGTGGCATCGGCCACCAGCGTTTCCGACAAGGGCTTGCCGGTGTCACGGGTTTCCAGAACCGACAGGTCGTGATTGCGTTCGCGGATCAGGTCGGCGGCGCGGCGCAGCACCCGACCGCGTTCCACCGGGCGCAGTGCGGCCCATGCCGCCTGCGCGCGCGCGGCGCTGGCGATGGCGCGTTCGACCAGCGCCGGGGTGGCAGCATGGACGGTGGCGATCTGTTCGCCGGTCGCGGGGTAGATCACCGGGATCGGCGTGCCCGCCGGGTCGTCCACATAGTCGCCGTCGATGAAATGGCTGCCTGCAGGCTGAAGGGGATAGGGCATGTCGCTCTCCGAATGTTCGTCGCGGGTGCGCGCCCCGGAGTCACCCGAAGGTCGGCCCGCCTTTGTCCGAAACCGATGTCAGACGGCTGTTTGTCGCAAATTCCTGCGCGATACGTTCATTTTCGCCACCTCAAGGCCCCAGCTCGCAGTCGATCCCGCCCAGCACCAGCCGCACGGCCTCGGCCCGGTCGGGGCTGCCCATCCGCACGCCCTGACGCAGGAACACGCCGTCGATGAGCGCGGCGATTCGCTCGGCCACCTCGGGCGCGCGCGGGCCGACCAGCGGGCGCAGGTTGAACAGCAGATTCGCCCGCAACCGCCCCTCGTAGATGCGCAGCAACCGCGCCGCGCCTTCGTTGTGGCGGGCCATCACCCAGAAGTTCAGCCAGGCGGCAATGACCGACGGGTGAAAGTTCGACGGCCCGAATCCGGCGCGGATCACCGCCTCGAGCCGGGCGCGCGGGCCTTCGGCCATGGTCAGCGCGCCGCGCACCTCGGCCCCGTAGAGCTTGAGGATATGGCGCATCGCCGCAAGGAAGATGTCGTCCTTGGTGCCGAAGTAATGATGCGCGAGCGCAGGCGACATGCCTGCCCGCCGCGCGATCTGCGCGACCGTGACATCGAGCGAACCCTGCTGCCCGATCTCGTCGATCGTGGCTTTCAACAGCGCCGCCCGGCGTATAGGCTCGACCTTGCTGCGTGACATCATTGGACCGAAAGTGCTTGCCTGAACGACAATGATGGTTCTTTATTGATCCGTCAATCAACAATACCTTCGCTGCCAACATCCAAGGGAGACCCAGACAGATGCGACTCACCACCACCCTATCGGCCATCGCCGTCCTTGCCGCCGCACCGGCGTTCGCCGACTGCGACCATATCGTCTTTTCCGATGTCGGCTGGACCGACATCACCTCGACCACGGCGGCGACGACCTATGTGCTGGATGCGCTGGGCTACGAGACCGAAATCCTGATCCTGTCGGTCCCGGTGACCTACCAGTCGCTCGCCTCGGGGGATGTGGACGTGTTCCTCGGCAACTGGATGCCGACGATGGAGGGCGATATCGCCAGCTACCGCGACGCGGGCACCGTCGATACCGTGCGCACCAATCTTGTCGGCGCGAAATACACGCTGGGCACCAACGGCGCGGGCGCGGCCATCGGCATCACGGACTATGCCGACATCGCCACCCATGCCGACGAACTGAACGATGAAATCTACGGCATCGAACCCGGCAACGACGGCAACCGCCTGATCCTCGAGATGATCGAGGCCGACGCCTTCGACCTGGGCGATTTCGAGCTTGTCGAAAGCTCGGAGCAGGGGATGTTGGCGCAGGTCGCCCGCGCCGACAGCCGCGACGAACCCATCGTGTTCCTTGCCTGGGAACCGCACCCGATGAACGCCAATTTCGACATCACCTATCTGTCGGGCGGCGACGACTGGTTCGGCCCCGATTTCGGCGGCGCCGAGGTACGCACCAACACGCCCGCAGGCTGGGTCGACGAATGCCCGAACGTCGGGCAGTTCCTGAAGAACCTCGAGTTCACGCTGGCCATGGAGAACGAGATCATGGGCGCGATCCTCGACGACGGCGTCGAGCCGCGCGACGCGGCCCGCGACTGGCTTGCCGCACATGAGGAAGTGCTCGGGCCGTGGCTGGAAGGCGTGACCACCATCGACGGCGGCGACGCGCTGGCGGCGGTTACTGCGGCGCTGAACGGATGATGCGAGGCTTTCGTGCGGCGCTGGCCGCATTCGTGCTGGCTGCGGGAACTCTCCCCGCAGCCGCCGAGGTCACCATCCCCACACAGGACGGATGGAACGATGCCCGTCAGCAAGTCACCCTCGCGGATGGGCTGAATCTCGCCTACGTTGAGTTAGGTGAGGGTGATGGGACTCCGCTGATTCTCCTGCACGGTTACACCGACAATTCGCGGTCTTGGTCGCTGGTAGGCCCTTGGCTCGGAGAGCGGCCGATCTATGCGCTCGACCTGCGGGGCCACGGTGCTTCGGATATTCCGGCTTGCTGTTACGGGCTTGATTCGCTGGCGCATGATGTCCTTGGGTTCATGGATGCGTTAGGGATCGAACGTGCCGATATTGTCGGTCATTCGTTAGGCTCGATGACTGCTGGTGTAGTTGCAGGTCTTGCGCCTGAGCGCGTCGAGCACTTGGTCTTGATCTCGTCGGCGCTGAAAACACCCGATGGTTCGGGCGACTGGCTCTGGGATGAGATACCGGCGATGGTTCATCCCGTCGATCCTGATGGCGAGTTCATGCAGGCGTGGTATGCGAATCCCAATCCCGTGGACGAAGACTTTCTTCAGCATGAGATGCGCGAGAGCGCGTCTCGCCCGGCGGAAGTCTGGATGGGGGCTCTCATCGGCCTGACCATCACGGACTGGACTCCGATCGCGCGGCGGATCGAGGCCCCCACCCTAGTCTTTTGGGGCGATCAGGACGGGCTCTTCGATGCTGCGTCGCAGGATGCCTTGCGTGCCGCGCTGCCGGAGGCGCGGTTCGAGACATTCGAGGGCTACGGGCACAACATGTTCTGGGAACTTCCCGAACAGACTGGCAGGATGATCTCGGAATTTCTCGCGCAGTAAGGCTAGCGCCCGGTTCGCCGGGCGCCAGTTATACAACCCGATGAAGGGCCATCAATGTTTTCTGCTCTGAAAGCCGCCATCGGCACCCTCCTCTACGGCATCGGCTGGTGCGTGCAGGCGGTGATCGACCTGCTGGTGTGGTTCGTCCACGGGCTGATCTGGTTCGTCCAGTGGCTGCCGGAACGCCTGCTCGGGCGGACGAGCGAAAGCCTTCCGGTCGGCAAGGATGCGGCCGAGGGATTCAAGTATCTCCAGGACGGCGCGCAGACCTTCTTCGACTGGCTGTCGGATTCGCTGCAGACGATCATCGACGTGATCCTTGCGGCGCTGCTGCGACCGCCGGGGACCAACTGGCTGAGCGGGCGGCGCTTCGATCCGTGGTACTGGTCCGAGCAGACCCACCAGCTTCTTGTCATCGCGCTGTTCGTCCTTCTTGCCTTCGTGCTGCAAAGGTCGTGGAAGATCGCCGCTCTGGTGCTGGTCGGCTTCCTGTTCATCATCGACCAGGGCTATTACGCCGCGACCGCGCAGACGCTGACGCTGGTGCTGACCGCCTGCGTCGTCTGCATGGGAGTGGGCGTGCCCATCGGCATCGCTGCCGCGCATCGGCCAAGGCTGTATCAGGCCATCGCGCCGATCCTCGACCTCATGCAGACGTTGCCCACCTTCGTCTATCTGATCCCGGTCATCGGCCTGTTCGGTCTGGGCATGGTGCCCGGCCTCATCGCCACGGTGGTCTTCGTCATGCCCGCGCCGATCCGCATGGCGCATCTGGGCATCACCGGCACCCCGCCCGCGCTGATCGAGGCGGCGCAGGCGTTCGGCGGCACCAAGCGGCAGACGCTGTGGAAGGTGGAACTGCCCTCGGCCTATCCGCAGATCATGGCCGGGCTGACGCAGACCATCATGCTGTCGCTGTCGATGGTGGTCATCGCGGGCCTTGTCGGCGCCAACGGCCTCGGCGTGCCGGTGGTGCGTGCGCTGAACACGGTGAACACCGCGCTGGGCTTTGAATCGGGCCTCATCATCGTGGTGGTGGCGATCATGCTGGACCGGATGCTGAGGGTGACCCGCAAATGAGCGCGCAGACCGCCGTCGAATTCGACGCCGTGAACATCGTTTTCGGCGACCGCCCCGAACAGGCGCTGCCGCTGATGGACGCAGGCAAGAGCCGTTCCGAAATCCAGAAGGAAACCGGGCAGGTTCTTGGTGTCCACGATTGCACGCTGAACGTCATGGAGGGCGAGATCCTTGTCCTCATGGGGCTTTCGGGATCGGGCAAATCGACGCTGCTGCGCGCGGTCAACGGGCTGAACCCCGTCTGCCGGGGCGAGGTGCGGGTGCGCACCGCCAGCGGCATGGAATCGGTGACGAAGGCCGATCCGGCGACGCTGCGCCAGCTTCGCCAGACCAAGGTTGCGATGGTCTTCCAGCAATTCGGCCTGCTGCCCTGGCGCACGGTGCGCGATAACGTGGGCCTCGGGCTGGAACTGCGCGGCCAGTCGCGTGCGCAACGCAACGCGCGGGTCGAGGAGGAACTGCGCCTCGTGAACCTGCACGAACGCGCCGATGCGCTGGTGGGCGAACTGTCGGGCGGGATGCAGCAGCGCGTCGGTCTCGCGCGGGCGTTCGCCACCGACGCGCCGATCCTGCTGATGGATGAACCCTTTTCCGCGCTCGACCCGCTGATCCGCGACCGGCTGCAGGATGAATTGCTGGAACTGCAGGCGCGGCGTGGCCGCACCATCATCTTCGTGAGCCACGGGCTGGACGAGGCGTTCAAGCTGGGCAACCGCATCGCCATCATGGAGGGCGGCCGCATCGTGCAATGCGGCACCCCGCGCGAAATCTTCTCGGACCCGGCCAACGACTACGTCGCCGAATTCGTCGCCAACATGAACCCGCTGGGCGTGCTGACTGCGCGCGACGCGATGGTGGCCCCCAGCGGTTCGGGCGAGGGCGATCCCGTCCATCCCGAAACCAGCATCCGCGAGGTGATGGAGCGGCTTCACGTCTCGGGCTGGCCGGTCGCGGTGGCCGAGGACGGGCGGATCATCGGCGAGGTGACGCGCGATTCGGCGCTGGCCCGGCTGGTCGATCCGCGCGGGCTGGGGCTCAGCCCTTCAGGATCAGCGCCGCAGCGACCGTCCACATGACGACGCCGACGATGACATCGAGAACGCGCCATGCCGAGGGTCTGGCGAACAGCGGCGCCAGCGCCCGCGCGCCCAGCGCCAGCGAGAAGAAGAAGGTGAATGACGCAAGCGCCGCGCCGGTGCCGAACGCCAGCCCCTGACCGGGCCAGCCGCGCGAGACCGAGCCGATCAGCACGACCGTATCCAGATAGACATGCGGGTTCAGCCAGGTGAGCGCGAAGCAGGTCGCCAGCACCGCGCCCAGGCCCTGCCTGCCGCCGTTGCCTGCTTCCAGCGACGCGCCGCCGCGCCAGGCCGACAGGAACGCGCGCGCGCCATAGACCAGCAGGAACGCCGCCCCGCCCCAGCGCATCACCGCGCCCAGCCACGGCACCTGTTCGACCAGCACCCCGAAGCCGCCCACCCCGGCGGCAATCAGCACCCCGTCCGATGCCGCGCACATCAGCGCGACGGCGAACACATGCTCGCCCCTTATGCCCTGCCGCAGGACAAAGGCGTTCTGCGCCCCCACCGCCATGATGAGCGAGAGCGCGATGCCGAAGCCCGAGGCGAAGGCGGCGATCAGGTCGCGGCCTCCCACGCGGCCATCACGTCGTCGGGCGCGTCCATGTTGGTGACGACGTTCTGCACGTCGTCGTCGTCCTCCAGCGCCTCGACCAGCCGCATCACCTTGGTCAGCGTGTCCAGATCGACCGGAGCAGTGGTCGCGGGCTGCCAGACCAGCTTGGCGGTCTCGCTTTCGCCCAGCGCGGCTTCCAGCGCCGCCGAAACCTCGCCCAGATCGGTGTCGGCGCAGGTGATCCAGTGGCCGTCCTCGTCGGATTCGACATCCTCGGCCCCGGCCTCGATGGCGGCCATCATCACCGTGTCGGCGTCACCGGCGTCGGGCTTGTAGGTGATCTCGCCCTTGCGCTCGAATATGAAGGCGACCGAGCCGGTTTCACCCAGATTGCCGCCCGACTTGGTGAACAGCGCCCGGACGTTCGATGCGGTGCGGTTGCGGTTGTCGGTCAGCGCCTCGACGATGACGGCAACGCCGTTCGGGCCGTAGCCTTCGTAGCGGATGGTTTCGTAGGTGTCGCCCTCGCCGCCCTGCGATTTCTTGATCGCCCGCTCGATCACGTCGCGGGGCATGGAATTGGCCCGCGCCTCCTTGACCGCCAGCCGCAGCCGCGCATTGGCGTCGGGGTCCGGCTCGCCCATCTTGGCGGCGACAGTGATCTCTTTCGAGAGCTTGGAAAAGAGCTTGGATCGCGCGGCGTCCTGCTTGCCCTTGCGATGCTGGATATTGGCCCATTTGGAATGGCCGGCCATGGTTCCCTCGGGTTCTGTCCTGAATATGTGCCGCGCCTCATAGCGCCCCGGCGCGGGGCGGGGCAAGGGCGGGCCGTCAATGCGGGGGATCGGGCGACCAGCATACCCCGTCATTGCGAGGAGCCAAAGGCGACGAAGCAACCTCGATGTCGTGTTTGAGCGGTCGGGGTTGCTTCGGCTTCGCCTCGCGGGTGACGGCGGGGAGGCGGGCGGCGCCCCAATCCGCGATCCGCGCGCCCCTACCGTTCCTTCACATAGGGTTCCCCGCCCGCCTTGGGGGCGATCGACTTGCCGACGAACCCGGCGAGGATCACCACGGTCAGCACATAGGGCAGGGCATTGTAGAACTGCGAGGGCAGGGCGATGCCGATGAGGTTGTTCACCGCCCGCGTCTGGGTTTCCAGCGCCTGCAGAAAGCCGAACAGCAGGCAGGCCCAGAGCGCGTTCCACGGCTTCCACTTGGCGAAGATCAGCGCCGCCAGCGCCATGAAGCCGCGGTCGGCGGTCATGTTCTTGATGAAGCTCGCCTGAATGGCGGTGGACAGATAGGCCCCGGCAATGCCGCACAGCACCCCGCCGATCAGCAGCGCGATCCAGCGCAGCCGGATCACCGACACGCCTGCGGTATCCACCGCCGCCGGGTTTTCTCCCACCGCGCGCAGCCGCAGGCCAAAGCGGGTGCGGTAGAGCAGCCACCAGGTCGCGGGCACCAGCAGCAGCGCGAAGGGCACGATGACCGTATGGCCCGACAGCAGCTTGGACCACACCAGCGTCATCGGGTCGGCGTGGCGCAGTTCGGGGATCCGGGTCAGCGCGCCGGGCAGGTTGATGGTCGGGAACCTCGCATCGGGCGGCAGGCCCGGCGTGCGCCCGCCTTCGTGGAACAGCGCGTTCGACACCAGCACGGTCAGCCCGGCGGCAAGAAAATTGATCGCCACCCCCGAGATGAGCTGGTTGCCCCGGAAGGTGATCGAGGCCAGCCCGTGCAGGACCGACATGAAGACCGAGGCGATGATCGCCGCGAACAGCCCGATCCAGACCGAGCCGGTCAGATAGGCCACCGCCGCCGCGACGAAGGCGCCCGCCAGCATCTTGCCTTCCAGCCCGATGTCGAACACGCCCGAGCGTTCGGAAAACAGCCCCGCCAGACAGGCCAGCAGCAGCGGCGTCGACAGCCGCAATGATGAATCGAGGATCAGCACGAGGGTAAGGAAATCCATGGCCCTAGCCCCCCGTCCTGCCTGCCGGTCGCAGCAGCGCGAACAGCCGCACCAGCGGCATCCGCACCATTTCATCCAGTGCGCCGGTGAACATGATGACCAAAGCCTGGATGACGACGACCAGTTCGACGGGGATCGCCGCCGACTGGTCCTGGCTGAGGATCTGGCCGCCCTGGGTCAGTGCTCCGAACAGCAGCGCCGCCAGCACGACGCCGACCGGATGGTTGCGGCCCATCAGCGCGACCGCGATGCCGATGAAGCCCGCGCCCTCGACCGCGCCCATCACCAGCCGCTCGGATTCGCCCATCACCTTGTTGATGGCGTAAAGCCCGGCCAGCGCACCCGAGGCCAGCATGACGATCATGGTGATGCGAAAGGCGTTGATGCCCGCATAGCGCGCGGCGGTTTCCGACTGGCCGAAGGCGCGCAATTCATAGCCCAGCCGCGTGCGCCAGACTACCAGCCAGACCAGAAACGCCACCAGCAGCGCGATGGGCAGGGCGATGTTGGCGGGCGATGTGGTCGAGAAGGGAATCCCCAGCGGGTTGAGGATGTCGGACAGCTTGGGAATATGCGTCACCGCCGGAAAGCGCGCCGTGGCCGGTTCCTGCGAGGTCTTGAGGTTGATGACATTGACCAGAAGATAGTTCAGCAGCGCCGCCGCAATCGCGTTGAACATGATCGTCGTGATGACGATATGGCTGCCGCGCTTCACCTGCAGATAGGCCGGGATCGCCGCCCAGGCCGCGCCGAACAGGCTCGCGGCGATGAAGGCGGCGACCAGCGCCAGTGACCAGTGCGGGAACGGGATATACAGGCACACCAGTGCCACGCCGAGGCCGCCCAGCGCCGCCTGCCCCTCGGAGCCGATGTTGAACAGCCGGGCGTGAAAGGCGATGGCGACCGACAGGCCGGTGAAGATGAAATTGGTGGTGTAGAACAGGGTATAGCCGAGGTTGCTCGACGTGCCGAAGGCGCCCTCGATCATCACCGCCAGCGCGTGCAGCGGGTTGCCGCCGATGGCGAGGATCACCAGCGCCGAAATCCCCATCGCCAGCAGGATCGAGATGAGCGGAATGAGGATCACGTCCGCCCAGTCGGGAAGTTTGTTCATTCAGGCCGCCTCCCCGCCGACACCTGCCATGAGCAGGCCCAGTTCGCCCGCGTCGGTCCGCGCGGGGTCGCGCTCGCCCATGATGCGTCCGTCGAAGATGACGGCGATCCGGTCCGACAGCGACATGATTTCATCCAGTTCCACCGAGACCAGCAGGATCGCCTTGCCCGCGTCGCGCAGGGCGATGATCTGGCGGTGGATGAATTCGATGGCGCCGATATCGACGCCGCGCGTCGGCTGGCCGATCAGCAGCACCTCGGGGCCGCGCTCGATTTCGCGGGCGACGACGATCTTCTGCTGGTTGCCGCCCGAGAACGACTTGGCCGCAAGGTCCGGGTCGGGGGGGCGCACGTCGAAACGCTCGATCATGCCCTGCGTCGCCCGGCGGATGGCGGCGTTGTCCATCAGCAGCGCGTTCTTCTGGTATTCGGGCGCGTGGTGATAGCCGAAGATCGCGTTCTCCCAGGCGGCAAAGTCGAGGATCAGTCCCTCGGCCTGCCGGTCCTCGGGGATATGGCCGATGCCCGCCCGCCGCCGCGCCTGCCCGTCGGCGCCGCGCCCGTGCAGCGGCAGCGGCTGGCCGTGCAGCGTCAGGCTGCCCGCGCCGTCGCGCATCCCGGCCAGCAGTTCCAGCAGCTCCGACTGGCCGTTGCCCGCCACCCCCGCCAGCCCGAGGATTTCGCCCGCGCGCAGATCGAGGTCGATGCCGCGCAGCCGTTCGACGCCCGCATGATCGACGACCCGCAGCCCGCGCGCCGACAGCACCACCTCGCCCGGCGTGGCCGGGGCCTTCTCGACCCGCAGCAGCACCTTGCGCCCGACCATGAGTTCCGCGAGTTCCGGCGGCGAGGTGTCGGCGGTGCGCAATGTCGCCACCATCTGCCCGCGCCGCATCACGCTCACCTCGTCGGTGATCTCCATGATCTCGCGCAGCTTGTGGGTGATGAGGATGATGGTCTTGCCCTGCTCTTTCAGGTGCCGCAGGATGCGGAACAGGTGGTCGGCCTCGGCGGGGGTCAGCACCCCGGTGGGTTCGTCGAGGATCAGGATATCCGCCTGCCGATACAGCGCCTTGAGGATTTCGACCCGCTGCTGCATCCCGACGCCGATCTCCTCGATCACCGCGTCCGGGTCGACCTGCAATTCGTAATCCGCCGCCAGCCGCGCCAGTTCCGCCCGTGCCTTCGCCAGCGAGGGCCGCAGCAAGGCACCGTCCTCGGCGCCGAGAATGACGTTTTCCAGCACGGTGAAGTTTTCCACCAGCTTGAAATGCTGGAACACCATGCCGATTCCGGCGGCGATGGCGGCCTGGCTGTCGGGGATCTCGATCTGCCGCCCGTTGACGTGAATCTCGCCCGCATCGGCGCGGTAGAAGCCGTAGAGAATCGACATCAGCGTCGATTTCCCGGCGCCGTTCTCGCCGATGATGCCGTGGATCGTGCCCGGCATGACCCGGATCGAGATGTCACGGTTGGCCTGCACCGGCCCGAATGACTTGGAGATGCCCTTCAGCTCGATGGCGGGCGCGGTCATTGCTGTCCCTGTCGGATGTTGTTGCCGAAGGGCCGGATGGTCCGGCCCTTCGGGGTCTTGCTGCTGCCGGATCAGAACTGGATCGCGGGGCAGGCCTGGTCGGTATAGTAGTCGTGAACCTCGATCTCGCCTGCGGCGATGGCCGCGACGGCGGCATCGACGGCGGCGTGCATTTCCGGCGTGATGAGGTCTTCGTTGTATTCGTCGAAGGCGGGCGCCACGCCGTCGTTGGCGATGCCCATGGTGTGCAGCCCGGTTTCAAGGCCCGGCCCTTCGGACATGGCGGCAAACACCGCGTTGTCGACCCGCTTGATCATCGAGGTCAGCACCGAACCCGGATGGAGGTAGTTCTGGTTGGAATCGACCCCGATCCCGTAGATGCCCTGGTCGGCGGCGGTCTGGAGCACGCCCACGCCGGTCGCGCCCGCAGCGGCATAGACCACGTCCGCACCCTGCGCGATCTGGGCGAGTGTCAATTCCGATCCCTTCACCGGATCGTTCCACGCCGTCGGGGTCGAGCCGGTGAAGTTGGCGATCACCTCGATGTCGGGGTTGGTGTCGGTCACGCCCTGTGCATAGCCGCAGCCGAAGCGGCGGATCAGCGGGATGTCCATGCCGCCGATGAAGCCCACCACATCGGTCTGGGTCGCCATCGCGGCGATGATCCCGACCAGATACGAGCCCTCGTGCTCGTCGAACATCACCGAGCGCACGTTGGGCAGGTCGACCTCGGCGTCGATGATGACGAAGGAGGTGTCGGGATATTCCGGCGCGATCGCCTCGAGCGGGGTGGCGTTCGAGAACCCGGCCATGATGATCGGGTTGTAGCCTTCGTCGGCAAAGCGGCGGATCGCCTGGTCGCGCTGGGCGTCGGACTGCAACTCGACCTGGGCATAGGTGCCGCCGGTCTCGGCGGCCCAGCGTTCGGCGCCGTTGAACGAGGATTCGTTGAACGACTTGTCGAACTTGCCGCCCAGATCGAAGATCAGCGCCGGATCGGCGAAGGCCGTGCCCGTGCCAAGGGCGAAGGCCGCCGTGGCGCAGAGGAATGTCGTCTTGAGGGTCATCTGAAGCTCCCGAACCATAATCCCTTGGGAAGGAATCCGCCCTCCCCCGACGGAGCCGGCATGAAGCCGGATTGCACGCGAGTTAGGCAGCGTGGTCGCGGGCGGTCAACCGGAATCTTGGCTGTCCCCGCGCTGCGGCGCGTCGTGCCGCAGCGGCTTGCGCAGCACGAGCGCATCGCTGCGGCTGCCGTCCGCATGGCGGTAGTAGCCGCGCCGCAGGCCGCCGGGCGCATAGCCTGCCGCAAGGTAAAGCGCGCGGGCGGCGGTGTTTTCGACATCGACTTCCAGAAAGACCGTGGCGGCGCCCGCCTGCCTGGCCCCGGCCTCGAACGCGGCCAGCGCGGCGCGGGCCAGGCCCTGCCTGCGGCAGCCGGGACGGGTGGCGAGGGTCAGGATTTCGGCCTCGTCGGCCACGACGCGGCCCAGCACAAAGGCGCGCGCGTCACCCGCAAGGATCGCGCCCGGCGCGGCGAGAAGGGCGGCGATGGCGGCCTCGCTCCAGACCTCGCCGCCCGCGAAGGCGGCGGCATGGGTCGCGGCCAGATCGGCGGCGCCGGTCATCCCGGCAGGATTACCGGCGGCCCGCCGCGCGGCGGCGCGGCATCGGCGGGGCGCAGGTAAAGCGGTGCCGGGCGCGCGACCGCCCCCGCATGGCGGCTGCGCGCGATGCGGGCGATGGCCTCGGGCAGCGGATACGTCGGCGCCACCGCCCGCGCGCCGTGGCGCGGCGCCTGCACTCCGGCCAGATCGCCGGTCATCACCGCGCCGGGATCGAAGGGCAGCGGCGCATCCTGCGCGACCATGACCGCCGCGCCTGTCGCGCTGCCGTCTGCAAAGCGCTGGGCATAGACCATCCCGCGCCGCGCGTCCTGCACGACGGTGCAATCGCGGCCCAGCGCCAGGGCCTCGAAGGTGGTCACGCCCACCGCCGGGATGCCCAGCGCCAGCGCCAGCCCGCGCGCCGCCGCCACCGCGATGCGGGTGCCGGTGAAATTGCCCGGCCCGCAGCCGACGCCCAGCGCCGCCAGATCGCGCCAGCCGATCCCTACCCCGGCCAGCAGGTCCTCGAGCAGCGGCAGCAGGCGCTCGGCCTGCCCGACGGGCATCGCCTCGATGCGGGTGGTGCAGGTGTCGCCCGACAGCAGGGCGGCCGCGCAATGCGCGGCCGATGTGTCGAAGGCAAGGATGTGCTGCACGGGTTCAGGCGGCGACGGCGCGCACCTCGGTCACTTCGGGGATGAAGTGCCGCAGCAGGTTCTCGATCCCCATCTTCAGGGTGATGGTCGCCGACGGGCAGCCCGCGCAGGAACCCTTCATGTTCAGGTAGACCACCCCCCGGTCGTAGCCGTGGAAGGTGATGTCGCCGCCGTCCTGTGCCACCGCCGGGCGCACCCGTGCATCGAGGACTTCCTTGATGCGGCGGATGAGGTCGGCGTTCTCGCCGCTGCTTTCGCCGGTATGCTCGATCGCCGGACCGCCCTCGATGGCGGCCTCGCCGCTCTGGAAATGCTCCATGATCGCGCCGAGGATCGCGGGCTTGATATGTTCCCACCGCGCATCGGCGGGCCGGGTCACGGTGATGAAATCGGGGCCGAGCAGCACCCCCGCGACATGCCCGCTGGCAAACAGCCTGCGCGCCAGCGGCGAACGGGCGGCGGTCTCCGCATCGGGAAAGTCGGCGATGCCCGCGTCGAGCACGGATTCGCCGGGCAGGAACCGCATCGTGGCCGGGTTGGGTGTCGATTCCGTCTGGATGAACATCACGGCCTCCTGGATAGCCCCCGCGACACCCGTGCCGGGCATCCTGCCGCAGCCCTGTGGCGCAGCCTCGCGGGACGATCCGGATATGCGTCCGGGCGCTGTGCAAGTCAAGTTCGCGGGGGTGGGTGGGCACAGGGCTATCGGGCGAACGGCATGTTCCGTCATTGCGAGGAGCCGCAGGCGACGAAGCAACCCCGATGTTGTGTGTGAGCGTTCGAGGTTGCTTCGGCTTGCGCCTCGCAATGACGGGATTTGTGGGTGGTGCAGCGCCCGCCCCCGCAGCTTTTACAGCTTATCCCCAACTATCTGCTTTACAGATTCCCTCTGAACCACCACCATATGCAGTAGTCGCGGGGGGCTGCGACCGCAGATTGTCGGTGTGCGGGCTAATGGTGGGGGTCAGCCCCGCCACTCACCGGGAGCAGGGTGCGGGCCATGGGTTTTTCGTCCATATCGAGCGCCGGTGACGACGGCCATCCGATCGACCTTGCCGAGCACATGGCGCTGTCGAACGACTGGGATTTCGACCGCATCGCCGAGGACCAGATCGCCATGGCCCTCGAAGGTGCGTGGCGGGTCTATTCGCTGACGCTGGCCTGGTCGGCGGGCGACGAGATGCTGCGCCTCATCTGCACCTACGAGATGGAGCCGCCCGCGCATCGCCTGCCCGAGGTGCACGACCTGCTGAACCGCGTGAACGACGACTGCTGGACCGGCGCCTTCACCTGGTGGGACGAACAGAAGCTCATGGTCTATCGCTACGGCCTGCTGCTGGCGGGCGACCAGATGGCCGGGCCGGACCAGATCGGCCGCATGATCCATTCCGCCATCACCGCCTGCGAGCGCTATTACCCGGCCTTCCAGCTTGCCACCTGGGGCGGCGAGAGCGCCGAAGCCGCGATGCGCGTGGCGATCTCGGAAGCCTGGGGCCGCGCCTGAGAGGGGCGCGGCGCATTCCGCCCCGTCACGCGCGCGGGGTGATCGGGCACGCGCCATATTTCGTCATTGCGAGGCGAAGCCGAAGCAATCCATGCCGGGGATGATGGATTGCCGCGTCGCCTGCGGCTCCTCGCAATGACGAGGTAACAACCGTCATTGCGAACGAAGTGAAGCAACCCCGACCGCTCGCGCACAACCGTCGAGGTTGCTTCGTCGGCTGCGCCTCCTCGCAATGACGGGATATGCAATTCGCCCGATCACCCCGCCCGCGTAACAGTGCGGCTTGTCGTGCCTGCGGGCTGCACATAGGTTCACCGGCATGAGCCGTCTTGTCCCCTTTCTTCCCTCGCCGCCCGTGGTTGCCGTGGTCCGGTTGCAGGGCAGCATCGCCACCGGCGGGCGCAGCCTGTCGGATGCGGCGCTGGCGCCGCTGATCGGCCGGGCCTTCACAAGGGGCAGGCCGGTGGCGGTGGCGCTCGAGATCAATTCGCCGGGCGGCTCGCCGGTGCAGTCGTCGCTCATCGCGGCGCGCATCCGCAGGCTGGCCGGGGAAAAGAAGCTCCCGGTCCATGCCTTCGTCGAGGATGTCGCCGCCTCGGGCGGCTACTGGCTGGCGACGGCGGCGGATTCGATCTGGGTCGATCCGGGGTCCATCGTCGGCTCGATCGGGGTCGTCAGCGCGGGTTTCGGCTTTCCCGACCTGCTTGCCCGCGCCGGGGTCGAGCGGCGGGTCCATACCGCCGGCACGGCGAAATCGCAGCGCGATCCCTTCCTGCCCGAGCGTGACGAGGACGTGGCGCGGCTGCGCGGCCTTCTTGACGAGCTGCACGAGGTGTTCATCGCCCAGGTGCAGGCGCGGCGCGGCGCGAGGCTGGTCGATGATCCGCCGCTGTTCACCGGCGACTATTGGCTGGGGGCGCAGGCGGTCGCGCTTGGCCTTGCCGACGGGATCGGGCATCTTGTCCCGAAGATGAAGGAAATTTACGGACCGAAGGTGCGCCTGCGTCGCTACGGGCCGAAGCGCGGGCTGCTGGCCCGCTTTGGTGCGGTGGCGGTGGATCAGGCGCTGGCTGCGGTCGAGGAACGGGCGATGTTCGCCCGCTACGGGCTGTAGGCGATGATCATCAAGGCCGCGCTTTTCCTGCTTGTCGCCGTCTCGGTGCTGGCGATCCTTGGCCGGGTGCGCCTGCCGGGGATGCGGCGCGAGGCGCGGTTCTGCCCCGACTGCGGGCGGCCGCGCATCGGCAAAGACCCCTGCGAATGCAAGCGGGTGCGGCGATGAGGGCGCTGGTCACCGGCGCCGCGCGGCGGCTGGGGCGGGCGATGGCGCTGCATCTGGCCGGGCGCGGCTACGATGTCGCGGTGCATTACGCCCATTCCGCCGCCGAGGCCGCCGCCACCGTCGCCGACATCCGCAAACTGGGGCGGCGGGCCGAGTCGCTGCATGCCGATCTTCTGGACGAGGCGCAGGTGGTGCCGCTGGTCGCGCAGGCTGCAAAAGTGCTGGGCGGGCCGCTGACCCTGCTGGTCAACAACGCCTCGACGTTCGATTACGACAATATCGCCAGCGCCTCCCGCGAAAGCTGGGACCGCAATATCGGCTCGAACCTGCGCGCGCCCTTCGTCCTGACCCAGCATTTTGCCGCGCAGGCGCCCGGCCCGGTCGCCGACGCGCGCGGCGAACCCGTGGCGCAGGCGCTGGTCGTCAACATGATCGACCAGCGGGTGTGGAAGCTCACGCCGGAATTCATGACCTACACGCTGGCCAAGTCGGCGCTGTGGACGCTGACCCGGACGGCGGCGCAGGGGCTGGCGCCACGGGTTCGGGTCAACGGCATCGGGCCGGGGCCGACCTTGCAGGGCGCGCGGCAGAGCGACAGCCACTTTGCCCGCCAGCGCGCGGCGACGGTGCTGGAGCGCGGCTCGAACCCCGAGGACATCTGCGCGGCGCTGTCCTATCTGATCGACGCGCGCGCCGTTACCGGGCAGATGATCGCGGCGGACGGCGGCCAGCATCTTGCCTGGCAGACGCGCGACGTGCTTGGCGTCGAATAGGCCGCGACCAAGTTACACACCGCGCGGCGCGGCCCTCACACGGATGTGAGAGATTGACTTTGATTCCATGCGCTTACGTTGCGTTAATGACTATATCGTTGAAAATCAACGAGTTGAAAAAATGTCACTTTGGCAAGAGCGGCCCTGAAGCCTGCCGGATTCAAGGGAAATCGCCACCGCCCCCCATTTTGCCCACGCAGTTATCCACAGGCGGGCCGGGCTGGATCGGCTTGCATCCGGGGGCAGGACATGCCTCGGCTGGACAGAATCGGAGGCAGCGGCGATGACCGACGACCCCACACCCACCGGCCACGAAGTGATCCAGGCCTATCTGCGCCAGCTCGACTCCAGCCCCGGCGTCTACCGGATGCTCGATGCCGAGGCGCGGGTGCTGTATGTCGGCAAGGCGCGCAACCTGCGCGCGCGGGTCTCGAACTATGCCCGCCCCGGCGACCACAGCCCGCGCATCGCCCGGATGATTTCCGAAACCGCGTCGATGATGTTCCTGACCACGCGGACGGAAACCGAGGCGCTGCTGCTGGAACAGAACCTCATCAAGCAGTTGAAGCCGCGCTACAACGTGCTTTTGCGCGACGACAAGTCGTTCCCCAACATCCTGCTGACCGGCAACCACCCGTTCCCGATGGTGAAAAAGCACCGCGGCGCGCGCAAGGAAAAGGGCGACTACTTCGGCCCCTTCGCCAATGCCGGGGCCGTCAACCGCACCATCAGCCAGTTGCAGAAGGCGTTCAAGCTGCGCACCTGCACCGATGCGGTTTTCGCCAGCCGCACCCGGCCCTGCCTGCTCTATCAGATCAAGCGCTGCTCTGCGCCTTGCGTGGGTTACATCAGCGAGGAAGACTACGCCGCCTCGGTCGCCGATGCGAAACGCTTCCTGACCGGCAAGTCGACCGAATTGCAGGAGGGGTTGGCCCGGCAGATGCAGGCGGCGTCGGATGCGATGGAATACGAACGCGCCGCCGCGCTTCGTGACCGGATTCGCGCGCTGACGGCGGTGCAGACCACGCAGGGCATCAACCCGCGCACCGTGGCGGAAGGCGACGTGATCGCGCTGCACATGGAGCACGGGCAGGCCTGCGTGCAGGTGTTCTTCATCCGCGCGCACCAGAACTGGGGCAATCACGACTATTATCCGCGCCTCGCGCCCGATGCCGAGGCGGGCGAGGTGATGCAGGCTTTCGTCGGCCAGTTCTACGACCAGCGCGAACCGCCCCCCGTTGTGCTGCTGTCCTGCGGGCTGGACGATCCCGACCTGATGGCCGAGGCGCTGACGCAAAAGCGCGGCCACAGGGTGATGATCACCGTGCCGCAGCGCGGCGAAAAGGCCGAGCTGGTCGAGGGTGCCTTGCGCAACGCCCGCGAAAGCCTGGCGCGGCGCATGTCCGAAAGCGCCACGCAGGCGCGGTTGCTGGACGGGCTGGCCGAGACCTTCGATCTGGACGGCCCGCCGCAGCGGATCGAGGTTTACGACAACTCGCATATCATGGGGACCGATGCGGTCGGCGCCTTCATCGTCGCGGGGCCGGACGGATTCGAGAAAAGCCAGTATCGCAAGTTCAACATCCGTGGCGAAGGCTTCACCCCCGGCGACGACTTCGCCATGATGGAAGAGGTGATGACCCGCCGCTTCACCCGGCTCCTGAAGGACGACCCCGGCCGCCAGTCGCCCCAGTGGCCTGATCTGCTGCTGATCGACGGCGGCGCCGGGCAGATCGCCGCCGTGGATCGCATCCTCGCCGATCTGGGGGTCGAGGACCTGCCGGTCATCGGTGTCGCCAAGGGGATCGACCGCGATCAGGGCAAGGAGGAATTCCACCGCGTGGGCAAGCCGGTGAAGGCGCTCGCGCATAACGACCCGGTGCTCTATTTCATCCAGCGCCTGCGCGACGAGGTGCACCGCTTCGCCATCGGCACTCACCGCGCAAGGCGCGCCAAGGCGGTGGGCGCGACCCCTCTGGACGAGATCGCGGGCGTCGGGCCGACCCGCAAGCGGGCGCTGCTGGCGCATTTCGGCTCGGCCAAGGCGGTGAGCCGCGCGAACCTGGCCGACCTGCGCGCGGTGGCGGGTATTTCCGAGGGCATGGCCGAGACGATCTACGCCTTTTTTCACGACAAGGGGTGAGGGGGCCGTCATTGCGAGGCGAAGCCGAAGCAACCCCGACCGCTCGCACACGACATCGGGGTTGCTTCGTCGCCTGCGGCTCCTCGCAATGACGGGGGTGGTTCGTCATTGCGAACGAAGTGAAGCAATCCATGCCGGGCGCAGCACCCGGCCCCATGGATTGCCGCGTCGGCTTCGCCTCCTCGCAATGACGGGGCCGACGGGCGCGATTGCCCTGCTTGCCGCGCGTTGCCCCATGACCTAAACCCCTCGGCAACCGTCAACCCCAGGGGTTCCCATGCGCCTGTCCCGCTATTTCCTGCCCGTGCTCAAGGAAAACCCCGCCGAGGCGCAGATCGTCTCGCACCGGCTCATGCTGCGGGCGGGGATGATCCGCCAGCAGGCGGCGGGCATCTATTCCTGGCTGCCGCTGGGCCTGCGCGTGCTGCGCAACATCGAGCGCATCGTCCACGAGGAACAGCAGCGCGCGGGCCATATCCCGCTGCTCATGCCGACGCTGCAACCCGCCGACCTGTGGCGCGAATCGGGGCGCTATGATGCCTACGGCCCGGAAATGCTGCGCATCCGCGACCGGCAGGACCGCGACATGCTGTATGGCCCGACGAACGAGGAGATGATCACCGACATCTTCCGCGCCCATGTCACCAGCTACCGGCAACTGCCGCTGACGCTCTATCACATCCAGTGGAAGTTCCGCGACGAGATGCGCCCGCGTTTCGGCGTCATGCGGGGGCGCGAGTTCCTGATGAAGGACGGCTACAATTTCGACGTGGACCGCGACGCGGCGCTGCATGCGTACAACCGCCATATGGTCAGCTACCTGCGCACCTACGAACGCATGGGCCTGACCGCGATCCCGATGCGCGCGGCATCCGGTCCGATCGGCGGCGACAACACGCACGAATTCCTGGTGCTGGCCGAGACCGGCGAGAGCGAGGTCTTCTACGACGACCGCGTGGCCGGGCTGAAGCTGGGTGCGCGCGAGATCGACTACGACGACCGCGCGCAGGTCGCCGCCGTCTGCGAGGAATTCACCACCCTCTACGCCCGCACCGACGAGACCCACGACGAGGGCATCTTCGCGGCGCAGGTGCCCGCAGACCACCGCCGCGTCGCGCGCGGCATCGAGGTCGGGCAGATCTTCTACTTCGCCACCAAATACTCCGAACCGATGGGCGCATATGTCACCAACGAGGCGGGCGAACGGGTGCCGGTCCACATGGGCAGCCACGGCATCGGCGTCTCGCGGCTGGCGGGCGCGATCATCGAGGCCAGCCACGATGATCGCGGCATCATCTGGCCCGAGGGCGTGACCCCGTTCCCGGTGGGGATCGTGAACCTCAAGCAGGGCGACACGGCCACCGACGCGGCCTGCGAGGAACTCTATGCCGCGCTGACGGCGCGCGGGCTGGAGCCGCTTTACGACGACACCGGGGAACGCGCGGGCGCGAAATTCGCCACGATGGACCTGATCGGCCTGCCCTGGCGGCTGACCGTCGGCCCGAGGGGCGTCGCGCGCGGGGTCGTGGAACTGACCTCGCGGCGCAGCGGCGAGAGCGAGGAACTGACCGTCGCGGCAGCGGTGGATCGGGTCGCGGCGGTGTTCGCGGGGGTGTGAGGGGGGTCATGCCGCCCCGACCCCGCCTCCGTCATTGCGAGGAGGCGAAGCCGACGCGGCAACCCCGATGTCGTGCATGAGCGGTCGGGGTTGCTTCGGCTTCGCCTCGCAATGACGGAAGATGCAGGCGGCGGTGTTTACGGGGGTGTGAGGGGGGTTATCCTGCGCCCTGACCCCCCGCCCCCGTCATTGCGAGGAGGCGCAGCCGACGAAGCAACCCCGATGTCGTGTGCGAGGGGTCGGGGTTGCTTCGGCTGCGGCGCGCGGGTGACGGGATTCGCGGGCGGTGGCGTTTGCGGGGGTGTGAGGGGGCGGTCACGCCGCCCCGACCCCGCCCCCCGTCATTGCGAGGCGGCGCAGCCGACGAAGCAACCCCGATGTCGTGCATGGGCGGTCGGGGTTGCTTCGGCTTCGCCTCGCAATGACGAACGCCGCCTCACCCCACCTCCGCCCGATGCGCCTTCACCAGATCGGCCATGCTGTCGAACCTGAAATCCACCGGGGGCAGGTCGCCGGGGTTCATGGTGGCGCCAAAGCCCTTTTGTGCGTGGCGGCGGTAGATCCAGCAGGACGCGAGGCCGATGGCGCGGGCGGGGACGTGGTCGTGGAACATGCTTTCGGCGGTGTGCAGGATGTCTCCCTTGGCGATGCCCAGGGTCGCCAGATGGGTCAGCATGTAGTCGAAATTGCCGGGCGCGGGCTTGTAGGCGCCGCAATCCTCGGCGGTATAGACGGCGTCGAACGCGACGCCCAGCTTCGCATTGCTGGCGGCAAAGCTCTCGTTGTCGACGTTGGACAGGATCACCAGCCGGTAGTGCTGCTTCAGATAGCGCAGGGCATCGGCTGAATCGGGGAAGGCGGGCCAGTGTTTCACGGACTCGCCATAGGCGCGGCATTCGTCCCAGGTGACCGAAACGCCCCATTCCTCGGCGAGGCGGCGATAGACCACCGGCAACAGGTCACGATAGCGCCGCGTCGGCGTCTGGCGCTGCTGGGCGGATTCGTGGCGGGCATGGGCCTGCAGGATATCATCACGCGCCAGTTCGCGCCCCCGCTGCGCGGCAACCCGCGAGGTCAGCGGCGCCAGCCCGGCGATCATGCCGGATTCCCAGTCGATCAGCGTGCCATAGCAGTCGAAGGTCAGCGCCTTGAAATCGGTGAGCTTCATGTCCGGTCTCCTTCGTGCCACGCCGGGAATGATCCATCGGCGCGGCGGGGGCAAGGGCGCGGGCGTCATTGCGAGGCGAAGGGCGAAGCAACCCCGACCGCTCACACGTAACATCGAGGTTGCCGCGTCGGCTTGCGCCTCCTCGCAATGACGGGGGCGAGAGGCGGCCCGTTTCCCGACTGGCGCAACCCGTCGCAAGCCGCTACCACCCTGCGCATGAGCGAGCCGCGCCCCTTTGCCGCCTTTGAATTCCTCATCGCCTGGCGCTACCTGCGCGCGCGCCGCGCCGAGGGCGGGGTCTCGGTGATGACCTGGATCAGCCTGCTGGGCGTCACGCTGGCGGTGTTCGCACTGGTGGCGACGCTGGCGGTGCGCTCGGGCTTTCGCGCCGAATTCGTCGACACGATCCTCGGTGCCAACGCCCATGTGACGATCTACCGGCAGGGCGCCATGCAGGACAACGGGCAGGTGGACCGTACGATCCCCGGCTACGAGGACATGGCCGCCCGTCTGGCGGCGGTCCCCGGCGTGCTGCGCGCGGCGCCGATCGTGCGCGGGCAGGTGCTGGGCAACCATCTCGACCGCAACGCCTTCGTCGAGGTCTACGGCATAAGCGCCGCCGATCTGGCCGCGATCCCGCGTGTGGCCGACCCGGAAACCGCCACGGGCGATCTGGCCGGTTTCGACGCGGGCATCGCGCTGGGTTCGGGCGTGGCGCGCGAACTGGGCGTGGGCCTTGGCGATCCGGTGCGGATCATCTCGCCGCAGGGCGCGCGCGGGCCGATGGGGGTGACGCCGCGCGCCTCGACCTTCCCGCTGGCCTATGTGTTCACCGCCGGGCGCTATGACATCGACCGCACCCGCGCCTATCTGCCGCTGGATCAGGCGCAGCGCTTCTTCAACCGCGCGGACAGCGTGGACGAGATCGAGGTGATGCTGGCCGATCCCGACGCGGTCGATGCCATCACCCCCGCCCTGTTGCAGGCCGCAGGCCCCGGCACCTGGGCCTGGACCTGGCGCGATTCCTCGGGTGCGTTCCTGCAGGCGCTGACGGTCGAGGACAACGTGATGTTCGTGATCCTGTCGATCCTGGTGCTGATCGCCTCGATGAACATCGTCTCGGGGCTGGTGATGCTGGTGAAGAACAAGGGCAGCGACATCGGCATCCTGCGCACGATGGGGCTGGGGCAGGGGTCGATCCTGCGGATATTCTTCATCTGCGGCGCCGGGGTCGGCACCTTGGGCACCGCGCTGGGGCTGGTGCTGGGGGTGGCCTTCGTCGTCTGGATCGACCCGATCTTTTCGGCGGTGAACTGGGTATCGGGCGGCGGGGTCTGGGATCCGTCGATCCGCGGCCTCTACCGCCTGCCCGCCGAACTGCATCTGGTCGATCTGGTGAAATCGACCGCGCTCGCCCTGGGCCTGTCGTGGATCATCACGCTGTTCCCGGCGCGCCGCGCCGCGCGCATGAACCCGGTCGAGGCCCTGCGGTATGAGTGATCCGGCCCTGGCCCTTGACGGGATCGAGAAGGTCTACCTGCGCGGCCGCCCCGGCGAGGTGCGGGTGCTGGAGGGCGTCAGCCTGTCGCTTGACCCCGGCGAGGTGGTGGCGCTGGTCGCCCCCTCGGGCGCGGGCAAGTCGACCCTGCTGCATATCGCCGGGCTGCTGGATACGGCGGACGCGGGGCGGGTGCTGATCGGCGGCGCGGACCTTGGCCATGCCTCGGACCGGCGGCGCACCGCAGCGCGGCGGCGCGAGGTGGGATTCGTCTACCAGTTCCACCACCTGCTGCCCGAATTCACCGCGCTGGAAAACGTGGTCCTGCCGCAACTGGCCAACGGCACCTTGCGCGGGCAGGCTGAATCGCGCGCACGCGACCTGCTGGCCCGCGTGGGCGTCGAGGACCGCGCCGCCCACCGCCCCGCCGCGCTGTCGGGCGGGCAGCAGCAAAGGGTGGCGTTCTGCCGCGCGCTCGCCAACGCGCCGCGTGTGCTGCTGGCGGATGAACCGACCGGCAACCTTGACCCCGAGACCGCCGCGCTGGTCTTCGACGCGCTGCTGGCGCTGGTGCGCGAAACCGGGCTGGCCGCCCTGATCGCCACCCACAACCCGGCACTGGCCGCCCGGATGGACCGGGTGCTGCGGCTGGATCGCGGGCGGTTGTCGGCGGGGTAGGGGGGCGTCGTTGCGCGGGCTGTCATTGCGAGGCGCAAGCCGAAGCAACCCCGACCGCTCATGCACAACATCGGGGTTGCTTCGTCGGCTGCGCCTTCTCGCAATGACGATTTCAGAACCCCGTCATTGCGAGGCGGAGCCGAAGCAACCTCGACCCTCTCGCGTAAACTATCGGGGTTGCTTCGTCGGCTGACGCCTCCTCGCAATGACGGTTACTATCTCGTCATTGCGAGGAGCCGAAGGCGACGTGGCAATCCACGGGCGCGGTGCTGCGCCCGGCGTGGATTGCTTCGGCTGGACCATCCCCCTTTGTTGCGCGCCTGCGGCCCCTGTCCTATGACGGCCCATGGCGCGAGGACTCGCGGCTTTCCGGGCCGCGCCCGCCGGAGGAGGATTTATGCACCTGTCGCAAGCCATGCTCGGGGACGGGCCGGTCGGAATCGTGCGGCTGGGCACGACGGCACATGCGCTCAGGGGCGGGGCCACGATCTACGATCTTGCGCTGAACGCCGTCAGCCACGGCAGGACCATGCGCGAGGAAATCATGGCGCACGGGATGGAGCGCGAGGCGCTCGACCTGCCCGCGCTGCTCGAGGCCGGGAAAATGGCGCTGCCCGTCACCCATCCCGACCCGGCGCATATGTTCCTCACCGGCACCGGCCTGACCCATCTGGGCAGCGCCGCGACGCGCGATTCGATGCACGTTGCGGCGCAGGCAACTGACGCCACCGACAGCATGAAGATGTTCCGCATGGGGATCGAGGGCGGCAAGCCCGACACCCTGCCCGGCGTGCAGCCCGAATGGTTCTGGAAGGGCACCGGAGCGGGGGCCGTCGCCCCCGGCGCGCCGCTGGTCAGCCCGGCCTTCGCGCTGGACGGCGGCGAGGAGCCCGAGGTCGCGGGCATCTACATCATCGCCCCCGACGGCGTACCGGTGCGGATCGGCTGGGCGTTGTCGAACGAATTTTCGGATCACGCGATGGAGCGGATCAACTACCTCTACCTCGCCCATTCCAAGATAAGGCCCTGTTCCTTCGGCCCCGAAATCCTGGTGGGCGAGCTGCCCGCCCATGTCGAGGGCACCAGCCGCATCCGCCGCGCAGGCAAGGTGCTGTGGGAAAAGCCGTTCCTCTCGGGCGAGGCGAACATGTCGCACAGCTTCGCCAATCTCGAACACCACCAGTTCAAATACGGCCTGTTCCGCCAGCCGGGCGATCTGCATGTGCACATGTTCGGCACCGCGACCCTGTCGGTCGCCGACGGCATCACCACCGAACCCGGCGACGTGTTCGAGATCGAGTCGCCCGCCTTCGGCCTGCCGCTGGTGAATCCGCTGGCCGCGGCCCCCGATGACGGCGTGGCCGAGGTGCGCGCGCTCTGACCCTTTCCCCACGAGGTGACCCCATGGCCAAGACCTTCACCCCCGCCCCCTGGCCGCGCAAGCTGCGCTCGCAGGAATGGTTCGGCGGCACCGGCAAGGATGCGATCTATCACCGCGGCTGGATGCGCAATCAGGGCTTTCCGCCCGACCTGTTCGACGGGCGCCCGGTCATCGCGGTGATGAACACGTTTTCGGAACTCACGCCCTGCAACGCGCATATGGGGCCGCTGGTCGAGAAGGTGAAGAACGGCGTCTATGAAGCCGGCGGTTTCCCGGTCGAGGTGCCGGCGTTTTCCACCTCGGAATCCGGCTTCCGCCCCACCGCGATGATGTTCCGCAACCTTGCCGCCATGTCGGTCGAGGAACAGTTGCGCGGCCTGCCCATCGACGGTGCGGTGCTGATGGTCGGCTGCGACAAGACCACGCCCTCGCTGCTGATGGCCGCCGCCTCGACCGACGTGCCGTCCATCGTCGTCACCGGCGGGCCGATGCTGAACGGCTGGTTCCACGGCGAACGGGTGGGGTCCGGCACACATCTGTGGCGCTTCTCGGAAGAGGTGCGGGCCGGGCACATGACCATCGACGAATTCCTCGAGGCCGAGGGCGCGATGTCGCGTTCGGCGGGGTCGTGCAACACGATGGGCACCGCCAGTTCGATGGCCTCGATGACCGAGGCTCTGGGCATGGCCCTGTCCGGCAATGCCGCGATCCCGGCGGTGGACAGCCGCCGCCGCATGATGGCGCAGATGACGGGCCGCCGTATCGTCCAGATGGTGAAGGACGACCTGAAGCCGTCCGACATCATGACGAAAGAAGCCTTCGAGAATGCGATCCGCACCAATGCGGCGGTCGGCGGCTCCACCAACGCGGTGATTCACCTGCTGGCGCTGGCCGGGCGGCTGGGCGTGGACCTGACGCTCGACGACTGGGACCGCTGCGGGCGCGACGTGCCGACCATCGTGAACCTGATGCCCTCGGGCAACTATCTGATGGAAGAGTTCTTCTATGCGGGCGGCCTGCCGGTGGTGCTGAAGCGGCTGGGCGAGGACGGCCTGCTGCACAGGGACGCGATCACCGTCTCGGGCCGCTCGGTCTGGGACGAGGTGAAGGAAGTGCGCAACTGGAACGAGGACGTGATCCTGCCGCGCGACCGCGCGCTGACATCCTCGGGCGGCATTGCGGTGCTGAAGGGCAACCTCGCGCCCAAGGGGTCGGTGCTCAAGCCGTCGGCGGCGACGCCCGAACTGATGGTGCACCGGGGCCGCGCGGTGGTGTTCGAGAGCATCGACGACTACAAGGCCCGGATCGGGGACGAGGCGCTCGACATCGACGAGACCTGCGTGATGGTGCTGAAGAACTGCGGCCCGAAGGGCTATCCCGGCATGGCCGAGGTCGGCAACATGGGCCTGCCGCCCAAGGTGCTGCGCAAGGGCATCACCGACATGGTGCGCATCTCCGACGCGCGCATGTCGGGCACCGCCTACGGCACCGTGGTCCTGCACTGCGCCCCCGAGGCCGCCGTCGGCGGGCCGCTGGCCATCGTGCGCGACGGCGACATGATCGAACTGGACGTGCCGAACCGCCGCCTGCATCTGGACGTGCCCGAGGCCGAAATCGCCCGCCGTCTGGCGGCGTGGGAACCGTCGCACGACCGCCCCGCCTCGGGTTATGCCTGGCTGCACCACGAACACGTGCAGCAGGCCGACACCGGCGCCGATCTCGATTTCCTCAACGGCAGCCGGGGCAATCCGGTCGGGAGGGAGTCGCACTGATGGCCCGCAGGATCGCCCTTGTCGGCGTGGGCAAGATCGCCCGCGACCAGCATGTGCCCGCGCTCGCGGCCAGCCCTGAGTGGGAACTGGCTGCCACCGTCAGCCGCAACGCCGGGGTCGAGGGGGTCGAGGGGTTCCGCGATCTCGAGACCTTTCTCGACGCGCGCCCCGATGTCGAGGTGGTCTCGCTGTGCCTGCCGCCGGTGCCGCGCTTTGCCCATGCGCAGGCCGCGCTTGAGGCCGGGCGGCATGTGATGCTGGAAAAGCCGCCGGGCGCGACGCTGGGCGAGGTCGCCGAACTGGAACGGCTGGCGCGCGAGGCGGGCGTGACGCTCTATACCACCTGGCATTCGCGCATGGCCCGCGCGGTCGAGGCCGCGCGCGACTGGCTGTCCACCCGCACCGTCATGTGCGCGCACATCACCTGGCGCGAGGACGTGCGCCACTGGCACCCCGGCCAGCACTGGGTGTTTGAACCCGGCGGCTTCGGCGTCTTCGATCCCGGCATCAATGCGCTGTCGATCCTGACCCATATCCTGCCCGAGCCGGTGCATGTCACCTCGGCGGAGCTGGACATTCCGGCCAACTGCTTCACGCCCATCGCCGCGCGGCTGTCGTTCTCGGGCGGGATCAGCGCCGATTTCGACTGGCGGCAGGAGGGCGAGCAGACCTGGGACATGGATTTCGACACCGACGACGGCCAGATGTCGCTACGCCACGGCGGCAACGAGATCTGGATCGAGGGCGAAAGGGTTACCGGCTCGGATAGCATCGGCGGCGAATATCCGGCGCTTTATGCGCGGATGGCCGAACTGGTCGCCACCGGCGCGCGCGAGGTCGATCTGGCGCCGATGGTCCATGTCGCCGACGCGCTGATGCTGGGGCGGCGGCAGGTGGTCGCGCCGTTCGTGCCGTAGCCGGGGGCGGGCGCGGCGCATATTCCGTCATTGCGAGGAGGCGCAGCCGACGAAGCAACCCCGATGTTGTGTGTGAGCAGTCGGGGTTGCTTCGGCTTCGCCTCGCAATGACGGAACGGGCCGGGCGCCGCGCCTGTCCCGTGAAGCGCGGTCGTGATTGCCCCCGCGCCCGCGACAGGGCACAATGGGGCCAATCCGACAAGAGAACCGAGCAGCCATGGCCGACGACCTTCTCTCCGCGCACGAGAGCTATACCGCCGCCTCCATCGAGGTGCTCGAGGGGCTGGAACCCGTGCGCCGCCGTCCCGGCATGTATATCGGCGGCACCGACGAACGCGCGCTGCATCACATGGCGGCGGAAATCCTCGACAACGCCATGGACGAGGCCGTCGCGGGCCATGCCACCCGCATTGAGGTCGAACTGCACGCCGATCATTCGGTCACCGTGCGCGACAACGGCCGCGGCATCCCCGTCGACCCGCACCCGCGCTTTCCCGACCGAAGCGCGCTCGAGGTGATCCTTTGCACGCTGCACGCGGGCGGCAAGTTTTCGGACAAGTCCTATTCGACCTCGGGCGGCCTGAACGGCGTGGGGTCGTCGGTGGTGAACGCGCTGTCGGACCACATGCGCGTCGAGGTCGCCCGTAACCGCGAGCTTTACGCACAGGAATTCGCGCGCGGCGTGCCGACCGGCCCGGTGGAAAAGGTCGGCCCCGCCCCGAACCGGCGCGGCACCTCGGTGACATTCCACGCCGACCCCGAGATATTCGGCTCGCAACTGATGCGCGCGGCGCGGCTGTTCCGCATGGTGCGCTCGAAGGCCTATCTGTTCTCGGGCGTGGAAATCCGCTGGAAATCCGCCGTCGAGGACGGCGACACGCCGCTCGAGGCCACCTTCCACTTCCCCGGCGGGCTGGCGCAATATCTTGGCGAGACGCTGAACGGCACGCAGGTGCTGGTCGAGCAGCCCTTTGCAGGCAAGGTCGATTTTCAGGACAAGTTCGGAGTGCCCGGTTCGGTCGAATGGGCGATCAACTGGACGCCCTTCGCGGACGGCGCGCTGCTGTCCTACTGCAACACCGTGCCCACCCCCGAAGGCGGCACCCATGAGGCGGGCTTCTGGGCGGCGATCCTGCGCGGTATCCGCGCGCATGGCGAACTGGTGAAAAACCGCCGCGCCGCCGATATCAGCCGCGACGACCTGATGTCGGGCGCGGCGGCGCTGCTGTCGGTGTTCATCCGCGAACCCGCCTTCGTCGGCCAGACCAAGGACCGCCTGTCCACCGAGGCGGCGGCGAAATGGGTCGAAAACGCGGTGCGCGACCATTTCGACAACTGGCTGGCCAGCGACCCGAAGGGCGCGGCGGCGATCCTCGATTTTCTGGTGCTGCGCGCCGAGGAACGGCTGCGCCGCCGCGCCGAAAAGGAAACCCAGCGCAAGAGCGCGACCAAGCGCCTGCGCCTGCCCGGCAAGCTGGCGGACTGTTCCGCCAAGACCCGCGAGGGAACGGAACTGTTCATCGTCGAGGGCGATTCGGCGGGCGGTTCGGCCAAGGGGGCGCGCAACCGCGAGACGCAGGCCCTGCTGCCGCTGCGCGGCAAGGTGCTCAACGTGCTGGGGGCCGCGTCGTCGAAACTGGGCCAGAATCAGGAAATCAACGACCTGTGCGAGGCATTGGGCACCGGCATGGGGTCGCGCTTCAACATCGACGATCTGCGCTACGACAAGATCATCATCATGACCGACGCCGATGTCGACGGTGCCCATATCGCCAGCCTGCTGATGACCTTCTTCTTCACCCAGATGCGGCCGCTGGTGGCGCGCGGGCATCTGTATCTGGCCTGCCCGCCGCTTTACCGGCTGACGCAGGGCGCGCGGCGGGTCTATGTGGCCGATGACGCGGGGAAAGAGGACTGGCTGGCCCGTGGGCTGGGCGGCAAGGGCAGGATCGACGTGCAGCGCTTCAAGGGCTTGGGCGAGATGGACGCCAAGGATTTGAAGGAAACCACGATGGACCCGGCCACCCGCAAGCTGATCCGGGTGACCCTCCACGACGAGGAACCCGGCGAGACCGCCGACCTCATCGAACGCCTGATGGGCAAGAAGCCCGAACTGCGGTTCCAGTATATCCAGGAAAACGCGCGGTTCGTCGAAGATGTGGATGTGTAGGCGGGGCGGCGGGGTGATGGGTTTCGTCATTGCGAGCGCAGCGAAGCAATCCACTGGCCCGACATATGGATTGCCACGGTGGCTGCGCCGCCTCGCAATGACGATTACCCCCCGTCATTGCGAGGAGGCGCAGCCGACGCGGCAACCCCGAGGGCTTTGCGCGAGAGGTCGGGGTTGCTTCGGCTTCGCCTCGCAATGACGAAACCGCTCACCCGGTTGCCTCGGATGTCCGCGCTGGTGGCGCTCTTCCTCCTCGCCGCCTGCACCGGACGCCCGCTCACCCCGTCCGAGACTGCCTTTCTGGCCACCATCCAGGGTGACACGCTGGATACCGGGCGGATGCGTCTTGCGGGTGATCTGGCGCGCGGCGCGCCGGTCGAGGTGCCGCCGCGCCCGCGGCTGACCTGTCAGGAACGCCTGTTCCCGCCGCGCGTTGAACCGGCGCTGTCGTCCCCCGGCGCGATGACGATCTTCGAGAATGTCCATGTCCGCCCCGACCTCTGGCGCGAGGATTTCACCCGCACCGAGTGGCAGGGCAGGGCGGTGCCCGACCTGCTCGATGCGATGCTGCTTGCGCATGAGGCCACCCATGTCTGGCAATGGCAGAACCGGGCGCTCACCGGGTATTTCCCGCTGAAGGCGGCCTTCGAGCATGTCGGCAACCCCGACCCCTATCTCTTTGACCCGGAAACGCGGGCCGATTTCCTGTCCTTCGGCTACGAACAGCAGGGCGCCATCGTCGAGGAATTCGTCTGTTGCCGGACGCTGGCGCCCGACGCCGAGCGCACGCAGCGCCTGTTCGACATGATCTCGAAGGTCATGCCGGTGGCGCGCTATTCCGACCTGGCAGACGAGGGCATCCTCCTGCCGTGGTCCGGTGTCGAGATCGACGGGATCTGCGATCAGGCGGCCTGAGGCGCCCCGGCGGGCGGATCAGGGGGCCTGAATCGATTCGATGTATTGCGCCAGCGCCAACAGGTTGACCGGCACCGGGATGCCGTTACCCTCGCCGTCCTCGATGATGACGGTGGGGCCCAGGTTCCCGTCGCCGAATTCGGGCATCACCTGCGCGCCGTGCAGCCCGCGCGAATAGCCGTCGATGGTGGACATGACGTAATCGCGCGGAAACACGCCCCGGTGCCGTGCCGAGATCGTGGTCAGGTCGGGCGGCGCGACCGGCAGCCCGGCGGCCAGCTCACCGCCGCCCTTCGCGTCGGCGCCGTGGCACGAGGCGCAGTTTTCCGCGAACAGGCTGTGCCCGTCGGGCGGGGCCTCGTCCACGCAGGCGGCAAGGGCGAGGGCTGCGAGAACGGCGAACGGGGCGGCGCGCATCGGGGACTCCTGTCGGCGGTGCGGCCATGATGCGGCATGTGCCGCGCAAGGTCCAGACTGCGCGGGCGGGCGGCACGTTCCGTCATTGCGAGGAGGCGCAGCCGACGAAGCAACCCCGATGTCGTGCGTGAGCGGTCGGGGTTGCTTCGGCTTTCGCCTCGCAATGACGGGTCGTGCCGGTTGCCCCGTCGCCCGCGCCCGCTGTGGGGCAGGTGCTACCCGTTCTGGCGGATGCGTTCGTTGGTCGGGTCGTAGGGGCTGTCCTCGGTCACGACCGCATCCCAGAGCTGCCGCAGCATCCGCACCTGCAGCTTCTGGCCCGGCACGGCAAGATCGGGGCGGACATAGCCCATGCCGATCTGCTTGCCGAAGGCGACCGACCAGCCGCCCGAGGTGAGCCGCCCGACCTTCTGCCCGTCGAGAACCAGCGCTTCCTTCCCCCAAGGGTCGGCGTCCTCCGGCCCGTCGATCAGGACGGTCACGCATTTCGCCCGCACGCCCAGCCGTTCCACGCCCGCCTTGCCGTTGAAGTCCTTCGTCATGTCGACAAAGCGCGGCAGGTCGGCCTCGAGCGGGGTCGCGTCGCGGCCCAGTTCGTTACCGAACGCGCGGTAGCTTTTCTCCTGCCGCAGCCAGTTCTGGGCGCGGGCGCCGACCAGCTTCAGCCCCAGCGGCTCGCCTGCCTCCATCAGCAGATCCCACAGGTAGTTCTGCATCTCGATCGGGTGATGCAGCTCCCAGCCCAGTTCGCCGGTATAGGCGACGCGGATCGCCTGCACCGGGCACATGCCCAGCTCGATGCGACGCGCCGACAGCCAGGGGAAGCGCTTGTTCGACAGCGCGGTTTCCGGGTCCTCGTCGCGGATCACCGATTTCAGCAGATCGCGCGCCTTCGGTCCGGCCACGGCAAAGACGCCCCACTGGGTCGTCACGTCCTGCACCTCGATGCGGCCGAATTCGGGTTCCTTGTCGGCGACTGCCTTCTTCAGGAAGTCGGCGTCGTAATCCGACCAGGCGCCCGCCGAAACAAGGTAGTACTCCTCCTCGGCCATGCGCACGATGGTGTATTCGGTGCGCACCGTGCCGTGATCGGTCAGCGCATAGGTCAGGTTGATGCGGCCCACCTTCGGCAGCTTGTTGCAGGTGAACCAGTCGAGGAACGCCGTCGCGCCCGGTCCCTTGACCACATGCTTGGTGAAGGCGGTGGCATCGACCAGCCCGACGCCCTCGCGGATGGCGCGGGCTTCCTCGACCGCATATTGCCACCAGCCGCCATGACGGAAGCTGCGGGATTTGTGGTCGAAATCGGCGGGCGCGTCCTTGGGGCCGTAGTAGTTCGGGCGGTCCCAGCCGTTCACCTGGCCGAACTGCGCGCCTGCGGCCTTTTGCCGGTCATAGGCGGGCGAGGTGCGCAGCGGGCGGGCGGCTTCGCGTTCCTCGTCGGGGTGGTGCAGGATGAAGACGTGGGAATAGCATTCCTCGTTCTTCTGCACCGCATATTCGGTGGTCATCCATTGCGCATAGCGCTTGGGGTCGATCGAGGCCATGTCGATCTCGGCCTCGCCCTCGGTCATCATCTGGGCAAGATAGTAGCCCGCGCCACCGGCGGCGGTGATCCCGAAGGAAAAGCCTTCCGCCAGCCACATGTTGCGCAGCCCCGGCGCCGGGCCGATCAGGGGGTTGCCGTCCGGCGTGTAGCAGATCGGGCCGTTGAAATCGTCCTTCAGCCCGACGTGTTCCGACGACGGCAGCCGGTGGATCATCGACATGTATTCTTCCTCGATCCGTTCCAGATCGAGCGGGAACAGGTCGGCGCGGAAGCTGTCGGGCACGCCGTATCTGAACCGCGCGGGCGCGTTCCATTCGTAGGGGCCGAGGATCCAGCCGCCGCGTTCTTCACGGACATACCATTTCGCATCGGCGTCGCGCAGCACCGGATGTTCGGGGTTCGACTTGCGCCACTCGACCAGCGCCGGGTCGGGTTCGGTGACGATATACTGGTGTTCCACCGGAATCGCCGGGGTGCGGATGCCCAGCAGCAGGGCGGTGCGCTGGGCGTGATTGCCGGTCGCGGTGACGACATGTTCGGCGTGGATGGTGATCTTATCGTCCGAGGCGACCAGATTGCCGCCCTTTTCCTCCATCCGCGAGCAGGTGACGATCCATTCGTCGCCGGTCCAGAAGTAGCTGTCGACCTGCAGCTTGCGCTCGATCACCGCGCCGTGCTGGCGGGCGCCCTTAGCCATGGCCTGGGTCACGTCGGCGGGGTTGATGTAGCCGTCCTGCGGATGGAACAGCGCGCCCTTGAGGTCATCGGTGCGCAGCAGCGGCCAGCGTTCCTTCATCTCCTTGGGGGTGAGGAATTCATGGTAGACATCGGCGGTTTCCGCGACCGACGAATAGAGCATGTATTCGTCCATCCGCGCATCGGTCTGCGCCATGCGCAGGTTGCCGACCACGGCGAAACCGGCGTTCAGGCCGGTCTCGGCCTCGAGGCTCTTGTAGAAATCGACCGAATACTTGTGGATATGGGTCGTCGCATAGCTCATGTTGAACAGCGGCAGCAGCCCGGCGGCGTGCCAGGTAGAACCCGAGGTCAGCTCGTCGCGCTCGATCAGCAGCGTATCCCAGCCTGCCTTGGCGAGGTGATAGGCGATGCCCACTCCGACGGCACCGCCGCCCACGACCAGTGCCCGAACATGCGTCTTCATCGACCGAATCTCCTCGTCCGCTTGCGCGCAATCTGGCGGAATGCCGCCGGTTTCGCGCGCGTGACCCGACTTCCCTTGTCGCAAAAACGACCCGCGCCGACCAGACGGCTTGTCGCCTGCCGCCCGCATCCATAGAAAGGCGCGAAGGGGGGCCGCCCATGCAGATCTGCCGCCGGGTCGGGGATATTCGCACTGCCGTCGCGGGCTTTCGCGCGGGGGGCGCGCGGGTCGGCCTTGTTCCGACGATGGGCGCGCTTCATGCCGGTCACATGGCGCTGGTGGCCGAGGCGCGGGGCATCTGCGACCGGGTCGTCGTGACCATCTTCGTCAATCCGACCCAGTTCGGCGCGGGCGCCGATCTTGCCGCCTATCCGCGCCGCGAGGCGCAGGATATCGCCATGCTCGAAGGCGCCGGGGTCGATGCGGTCTTCATCCCCGAGGTGGGCGACATCTACCCCGAGGGCGATGAAACCGTGGTCGAGACCACCCGCCTTGCCCGCCTGTTCCACGGCGCGGTGCGGCCCGGACATTTTCGCGGCGTCGCCACCGTGGTGACGAAACTTCTCAACATCACCGCGCCCGACCACGCCTTTTTCGGCGAGAAGGACTACCAGCAGCTTGCCGTCATCCGCCGCATGGCGCGCGACCTGTTCCTGCCGGTGGCGGTGCACGGCGTGCCGACGCTGCGCGATGCGGACGGGCTGGCGCTGTCGTCGCGCAACATTCGCCTTGCGCCTGCGGACCGCGCGGCGGCGCCGGTGCTGAACCGCGCGCTCGATCTGGCCGAGGCTGCCGCCCGCAGCGGTGCCACGGTCGAGGACATGCTGGCCGTGATCCGCGCCGCTGTCGCCCGCGAAACCCGCGCCCGCCTGCGCGGCTGCGATGCGGTCTGGGCGGATAGTTTCACCCCCGCGACCGGCCCGGTCACGCGCCGCCTCGGCCTGATGATTTCCGCCGAATTCGGCGCCGCAGACGATCCGGTCCTTCTCATCGACCAGCGAGAGATCACCCCGCAAGGAGGTTGAAAGATGTCAACGCAAACCGCCCCCGTCCGCCGCATCACCGCCCCGCAGATTGCGAAAATGAAAGGCGGGCGGCCGATCGTCTCGCTCACCTCCTACCACGCGCATACCGCCGCCATCGTCGATGAACATGCCGACTTCATTCTTGTCGGCGACAGTCTCGGCATGGTCATGCACGGGATGGAATCGACCGTCGGCGTCTCGCTTGATCTGATGATCATGCACGGGCAGGCGGTGGTGCGCGGCACGCGGCGTGCGCTGGTCGTCGTCGATCTGCCGTTCGGCAGTTACGAGGAAAACCCCGGTGTCGCCTTTCGCAACGCCGCGCGGGTGATGAAGGAAACCGGCTGCGGCGCGGTGAAACTGGAAGGCGGTCGCCGCATGGCCGAAACGATCCGCTTCCTCACCGAACGCGGCATCCCGGTCATGGCCCATATCGGCCTGACGCCGCAGTCTTGGAACGTGATGGGCGGCTTCCGCACCCAGGGCCGCGACGAGGACACCTGGCACCTGCACGAGGAGGACGCCCGTGCCGTCACCGAGGCGGGCGCCTTTGCCGTGGTGCTCGAAGGCATGGTCGAGCCGCTCGCCGCGCGCATCACCCCGCAGATCGCCATTCCGACCATCGGCATCGGCGCCTCGGCGTCCTGCGACGGGCAGATCCTCGTGCTCGAGGACATGCTGGGCCTGAACCCGCATCCGCCGAAATTCGTGAAGGTCTACGGCAATCTCGGCGACGGCATCGCCGATGCGGTGCGCCGCTATGCCGACGATGTGAAATCCCGCGCCTTCCCGTCCGAGGACCAGCTCTACCGCTGATCTTCACCTTTCGGAAAATATCCTCGGGGGGACCGGGGGGCAGACGGCCACCCGGCGCCGGGGGTCAGAACCACTGGCCGGGTTCCATGAGGCCGAGGTCCATCAACTGCCGCGAGTCCCACGCGAACGGCACCGAATTGTGCCACATGAAGCTGTCGATGGCATGGCGCGACCCCGGATTGCGCCGCAGCGCCTTGGCGGCGCGGAACGAACAGACCGCCGCCGTCGGCGAATGGTGCCAGGGGCAGGCGTAGGTGTTGTATTCGGGCAGGTTGAAGGTGTGATCCGCGCCGATCCGCAGCCCGCGACGGGTGCGAAACAGCGCGACGCGGTCGATGCGCCGGTGCGCGGGCGGGACGTGCTCCTCGAATCGCCAGCGCAGCCCGCCGAAGAAGTCGAGCTGCCGCTCGGCGGGATTGCCGTCCGGGCCCTTGCGGGCCAGCGCGTAATAGCCCGCGCGATCAAGATGCGCCCGCGTGCGCGACACCGCATCGGGCGCGGCGGCCAGATCGTCGGCATAGAGATCGACCACATAGGCCAGCACCGAATCGCGCCGCTCCTCGGCCACGAAGGCCAGAAGCTCGCCCGTGGTGCGGGTCTCGCAGAACGGGGTGAACAGGTATTCGGCGTTCCAGCCGTAATGAAACCAGGTGCCTTCCGGCGCGGCGGCGATGCAGGCGTTGACGATGGCGGGCATGGCGTCGGGCGCCAGCACCGGCGCCGTCACCCGCACCACGCGCGGGTCGGCGAATTCCGGCAGCACCAGGTCGGCGGGCGCGAACACCGCCAGCGCGCGAAAGCCTGCGTCCAGATGATGCGTCAGGGTGGACGCATATTCCACCGCATCCTCGACAAGGATCAGCCCGACCGGCCCCCTGGCAAGGGTCGCGCGGCCGTCGCGCAGGAAGGCGGGCAGAGAGTCGAAATGCCGGGTCACGCTTGCCTCGTGGTTGTGGCCCGCGATGATGTCGCCCCGGCGCGCGATTGCAAGTGACGGGTCGCGCCGCTAAGGAAAAATCCTGCCCTGCCATTGCCCGCGACCGGGGGTTGCCATGCCCGCACCCAGAAAGCTCTTCATCAAGACCTACGGCTGTCAGATGAACGTCTACGACAGCGAACGCATGGCCGAGACGCTGGCCGCCGAAGGCTACGAGACCACCGACCGGCAGGACGAGGCGGACATGATCCTGCTCAACACCTGCCACGTCCGCGAGAAGGCGGCGGAAAAGGTGTTCTCGGAACTCGGGCGACTGAAGGTGCTGAAGGATGCGAAGCCGGACCTGCGCATCGGTGTCGCAGGCTGCGTCGCGCAGGCCGAGGGCGCCGAGATCATCCACCGCGCGCCCGTGGTCGATCTGGTGGTCGGCCCGCAAAGCTATTTCCGCCTCCCCGACATGGTGCGCGCGGTCGATGGCGGCGCGCGGGTCATCGACACCGATTTTCCCGCCGGGGACAAGTTCGCGGCCCTTGGCGCAAGGCGCGGCGGCAGGCGGGCGCCTGCGGCCTTCCTGACCGTGCAGGAGGGTTGCGACAAGTTCTGCGCCTTCTGCGTCGTCCCCTACACGCGCGGCGCCGAGGTCAGCCGCCCCGCCGCGAAGGTGATCGAGGAAGCCCGCGCGCTGGTCGAGGCGGGCGTGCGCGAGATCACGCTGCTGGGCCAGAACGTCAACGCCTGGCACGGCGAGATGGCGGGCGGCCGCGAGGGCGGTCTGGGCGAGCTGATCGCCGCACTGGCGCGGATCGATGGGCTGGACCGCATCCGCTACACGACCAGCCATCCCAACGACATGGACGACGCGCTGATCGCGGCGCACGGGGCGGAAGCAAAGCTCATGCCCTACCTGCACCTGCCGGTGCAGTCGGGCGCCGACCGGGTGCTCAAGGCGATGAACCGCAAGCATACCGCCGAGCATTACCTGCGCCTGATCGAACGCATCCGCGCCGCGCGGCCCGACATCGTGCTGTCGTCGGATTTCATCGTCGGCTTCCCCGGCGAGACCGATGCCGAATTCGAGGCGACGATGGATCTGGTGCGCGCGGTGGGCTACGGCTCGGCCTATTCGTTCCGCTATTCGCCGCGCCCCGGCACCCCTGCGGCCAGCCGCGAGGAACTGCCCGCCGAGGTGGTGGCCGAACGGCTCTACCGGCTGCAGGCGCTGATCGACGAACAGGCGCGCGCGGTGCAGGACTCCATGGTCGGCCGCGAGGTGGGCGTGCTGTTCGAGCGGCCGGGGCGGCTGCCGGGGCAATGGGTCGGCAAGTCCGACTACCTTCATGCCGTCCATGTCGAAGGCCCCGACAGCCTGAAGGGCGATCTGCGCCGGGTGAGAATCACCGCCTCGGCGGCACATTCGCTGGCCGGGGAACTGCTTGCGGCGGCGTGACGTTTCTTGCCGTGCGACAATGGCCGCGACCATGGCGGATTATCGGGGTCACATGCGGGTCGGCGGGCTTTTTTGTTGCAAGTTGCGCCAAATGACGTGAAGTGATGGTCGTGTGAACGTGACCGACCGCGACTCCGCTGCCTTTCAGGAGTGACGGCCGGTCGCGTCGGGAATCGAACGGGGGTAACCGAGGCGATGAGCAAGATTCGCAATGCCCTGGCGGCGCTCGCCACGATGGCGCTGTCGCTGGGGCCCGTGGCACTGGCAGCGGAACAGTTGCCGGGCGCGACGGGAATGATCGACTGGGGCGTCTGGGTGGCGCCCGACGGCTGCATGTACTGGTATGCCGACGGCGGGATCGAAGGCTACATGCTGGACCGCGTCGACCGCGAGACCGGCCTGCCGGTCTGCCTGCAGGTGAACACCTGTCTGGTGGAAAACACCGACACGCTGTTCCCGACCGACGGCTACACGCTGACGGCCGAAGGCCACCGGCGGCTGCTCGACTTCTTCCGCAGCACCGGCGCCTTCTCCTACGCGATCTACGGGCACACCGATTCGCGCGCCTCGATCGAATACAACCAGCGTCTGTCGGAACGCCGCGCCAACGCCGTCTACCAGGTCGCCCGCGAGGCGGGTGCCGTGGTCGAGCGGGTGATCGGTTTCGGCGAACTCCGCCCGATCGCGCCGAACGACAGCGCTGCGAACATGCAGCGCAACCGGCGCGTCGAAATCGTCTGCTATCGGTGGTGAGGTGATCATGTCGAAACTGTTTACCGCCCCGTTGCTCGTCGTCGCCGGATTTGCGCTCTCGGGCTGTCTGACCCCCTATCCGGGGGTCGGCCCCGACGGCGAACTGCCGGTGATCGCGCGGCCCATCGACCAGGGGGTCGACTCGACCCCGCTCGCGCGCGAGACGATGCCCGGCGTGGCCTATGACCCCGACGGCTGCCAGGCGTGGATCCTCGATGACGGTGTCGAGGGCTATACCGGCCGCCGCCGCGATCCGCGCTCGGGCCTGCCGATCTGCAACGACATCTACCCGCCGGGGACCGTCGTGCGCGAATACCAGACGCCCGATGCGGGTATCGGCGACTGGGTGCCCTCGGGCGCCTACAACCCGCCGGTCGGCGTCCTGCGCGAGGGCCAGTGCCCGAACGGCCTGCGCCAGATCGCGCCGGGGCAGGTGGTCTGCCGCTGACGGCGCCGCCGCCGGGATGATTGCGGGACCGCAGGGCAACCTGCGGTCCCGTTGCGTCCCGGTACTCGGGGCGCGCGGGGCACGAGGGCTGCAATTTTCGCCGCCCCCCCTTGTCTGCGGGCCGGAGCTTTGCCACTTCTGGGGAAACCTTGCGCCGAGGAGCACTGCTTGACCGTTGCCAGCCCGTCCGAGACGGCGATCACCTTTGCGGACAACCGGCTGCTCGCGCTTCTGTGCGGGGAATTCGGGCGCAATCTCAAGCAGGTCGAGGATCGGCTGAAGGTCCAGATCGTCCAGCGCGGCAACAGCCTGATCCTGGTCGGCGACACCGACGAACGGGACGAGGCCGCGCGTGTCCTCGAGGCGCTCTATGCGCGGCTCGAATCGGGGCGCGCGGTGGGCGGCGCCGACATCGACCGGGAACTGCGCCTGACTCCGTCGGTCCCCTCTCGGCAGATGAACATGTTTCCCGGCGACGACCGACTTGAAATCCGCACCCGGCGCAAGCTGGTCGAGCCGCGCACCGACGCGCAGCGCGCCTATGTCCGGGCGCTGCACGACAACGAACTGAACTTCGGCATCGGCCCGGCGGGCACCGGCAAGACCTATCTGGCCGTGGCCGTCGGCGTGTCCTTCTTCCTTGGCGGGCAGGTCGACCGCATCATCCTGTCGCGCCCCGCCGTCGAGGCGGGCGAACGTCTGGGCTTCCTGCCCGGCGACCTGAAGGAGAAGGTCGATCCCTACATGCAGCCGCTTTACGACGCGCTGAACGATTTCCTGCCCCAGCGCCAGTTGCAGCGGATGATCGACGAGAAGGTGATCGAGATCGCACCGCTGGCCTTCATGCGCGGCCGCACGCTGAGCCATGCCTTCGTCGTGCTCGACGAGGCGCAGAATGCCACGCCGATGCAGATGAAGATGTTCCTCACCCGGCTGGGCGAGGGCGCGCGCATGGTCGTCACCGGCGACCGCACCCAGATCGATTTGCAGCGCGGCACGACATCGGGCCTGATCGAGGCCGAGCGCCTGCTGCGCGGCGTGGACGGGATCGGCTTCAGCCGCTTTACCCGCGACGACGTGGTGCGGCACCCGCTGGTGGCGCGGATCATCGACGCCTGGGACCGCGACAGCGTGCCCGCAGCGGATGCGGGCGACGATGGCCGTTGACTGCCTCATCGAGGACCAGCGCTGGCAGGCCGTCGGGCTGGACGCCATCGCCGAGGCCGCGGCGGCGGGCGTGTTCGCCCGTCTCGGGCTTGAGCCGGGTGCATGGGGGGTCAGCCTGCTGGGCTGCAACGACGCCCGCATCGCGGAACTGAACGCCGATTTTCGCGGCAAGCCGCAGCCCACCAACGTGCTGTCGTGGCCGTCCGAAGAACGCGGCGCGGCTGCGCCGGGCGCCATGCCGCCGCTGCCCCGGCCCGACCCTTCGGGCGACGAGGTCGAGCTTGGCGACATCGCCATCGCCTATGACACCTGCCTAGCCGAGGCCGCGCAGGCCGGGCGGACCCTGCATGACCACGCGCTGCATCTGGTGGCGCACGGGCTGCTGCATCTGCTGGGCTTCGATCACGAACGTGACGCGGATGCCGCGCTCATGGAGGGGATCGAACGCGAGGTTCTTGGCAAACTGGGGATTGCAGACCCATATCAGTCCGACGAACAGGAAAAAGGATGACCCCGCGCCTTGCGCGGGACCACAGCTATGGCGCACCCATCCGAGGCCCCCGCACCCGCGCAGGCCATCCCGCAGGCCCCGCAGGGCGATGCGACAGACCCCGACGGCGAAAGTCCCGGACGCAGCTTTCTGACCCGCCTGCGCGAGGTCTTTTCCCCCGCCGAGGACATCCCCGCCACGACGCTGCCGCCCCCGGCGCCCGCGCCGTCGCTGGTCAACCTGCGCAGGCTGCGCGTCGAGGACGTTGCCGTCCCCACCGCCGAGATCGTCGCCGTGCCGGTCACGATCACCCTGCCCGAACTGGTGGACACGTTCCGCAGGACCGGCTTCACCCGGATTCCGGTCTATGAAGGCAGCCTCGACCGCCCGCTCGGTCTGGTGAACCTCAAGGACATGGCGCTGCGGCACGGCTTTTCCGGCGGCGACCTGCCCTTCGACCTGCGCGCCATGCTGCGCCCGCTGCTGTTCGTGCCGGAATCGATGCAGGCGGGCGTCCTGCTGCGCAAGATGCAGGCCGAGCGCACCCATATGGCCATCGTGGTCGACGAATGGGGCGGCACCGACGGGCTTGTCACCATCGAGGACCTGATCGAGACCGTGGTGGGCGCCATCGCCGACGAACACGACACCGAAGAGGACATTCCCTTCCAGCACGAACGCGACGGGTCATGGACGGTGCAGGCCGGTGCCGATCTTGAAGACCTGTGCCGCGCCATCGGCCATTCGCTGGCCGCGCACGAGGACATCGACGCCGAGGAGGTGGAAACCGTGGGCGGTCTGGTCCTGCTGCTGGCCGGGCACATGCCGGTGCAGGGCGAGACCGTGCTGCACCCCGAGGGCTGGCGCTTCGAGGTGATCGAGGCCGATCCGCGTCGCCTGCGCCGCCTGCGCCTCTGGCCGCCCGCGCCCGATGCCGTCACGGGCGGCTGAGTGAACCGGCAGCGGCTTGCCGGAGGGATCGGGCGCGTCGCGCTCTGGATGACGACCGGGGCGCTGGTCGCTCTGGGTCAGGTGCCGTTCTCGCTGCCCTTCGTGGCGCTGGCCGCGCTGGCCGTGGCGATGACGGTGCCCTTGCCCCGGCGCGGCGCCTTTCTCGCGGGCTGGGCGCTGGGCTTCGGGCATTTCCTCGTCGCGCTGGAATGGATCACCCGGCCCTTCATGGTCGATGCCGCCCGCGACGGCTGGATGGCGCCCTTCGGGCTGGTGGCGATGACCGGCGGGCTGGCGCTGTTCTGGGGCGCGGCCTTCTGGCTGGCCGCGCGCATCGCGCCGCGCGCGCGCCTGCCCGGCCCGCTGGTGCTGGCGCCGCTCTGGGCCGGGGCCGAGGCGCTGCGCTCGGTCGTGTTCACCGGCTTCCCCTGGGCGCTGATCGGCCATGTCTGGAGCGAGACCGCGCTGCTCCAGAGCCTGCGGCTCTGGGGTGTCGAGGGGCTGACGCTGCTGACGCTGCTGGCGGCGGCACTGATGGCGCTGGGGCTGCGGCGCGGGTTTACCCGTGCGGGCGCGGTGCTGGCGCTGGTGCCGCCGACGGCGTTGCTGGCGGCGCTGCCGCTTCTGGACCCCGGACCGGCCCCGGCAGACGATCCGCAGGCGCCGATGGTGCGCATCGTGCAGCCCGACGTGCCGCAGGAGGACAAGACCGACCCGGCTGCGATCCCGGTCTACACCCGCCGCCTGCTGGACCTGACCGCGCTGCCGGGCGCGCCCGATTTCGTGCTCTGGCCCGAAACCGCGCTGCCGTGGCTGCTGGAGACGATGCCCGATGTGCTGGCGATGGTCGCCGATGCGGCGGGCGGTGCGCCGGTGGTGCTGGGCGTGCAGCGCGGCGGGGCCGGGGTCTATTACAACGCGCTGGCGCTGCTGGACCCGCAGGGCGAGGTCGCGGCGCTTTACGACAAGCACCATCTCGTGCCGTTCGGCGAATATGTCCCGTTCGGCGACCTGCTGGCGCGGTTCGGCATCCACGGGCTGGCCGCCGCCGAGGGCGGCGGGTTCAGCGCCGGACCCGGCCCTGCGGTGATGGAGGTGCCGGGCATCGGCCCGGCGATGCCGCTCATCTGCTACGAGGGCATCTTCCCCGCCGAAGTCGCCGCCGCCCCCCTGCGCCCGCGACTGCTGATGCTGGCGACCAACGACGCCTGGTTCGGGGATTTCGCCGGGCCGTATCAGCATTTCGCGCTGGGCCGGATGCGCGCCATCGAACAGGGGCTGCCGCTGCTGCGCGCGGCCAATACCGGCATCTCGGCGGTGATCGACGGGCGGGGCAGGGTGCTGGACAGCCTCGCGCTGGGCGAGGCCGGGATCATCGACGCCGCCCTGCCGCCCGCGCTTGCCCCGCCGCCCTACGCCCGCACGGGCGATGCGCCGGTGCGCCTGCTGCTGGGGCTGTGGTTGCTGCTTGCGCTGTTCTGGCGTCGCCGCGCCTGAGCGGCGTCAGGCGATGATGTCGGGCAGAAGCCGGTCCTCGATCTGGCGGATCTGGTCGCGCAGCGCCAGCTTCTGCTTCTTCAGCCGCCGCAGGGTCAGGGCATCCGAGACGCCCTTGCCCTCGAGCGCATGGATCGCCTCGTCAAGGTCGCGGTGCTCGCGGCGCAGCACCTCGAGCCTGACCCGCAGCACCTCGGCCTCGTCCATCTGCAATGCCATCGCCGCCCCATCCGCCGCCGCCGCCACGATAACCGCCTTGCCGCGCTGCCGCCAGTGGGATGCGCGGGGGGGTGCCGCGCACACCCGAAGGGGGAAATGCGCGGGCGCACGACATATTTCGTCATTGCGAGGAGGTGCAAGCCGACGAAGCAACCCCGATGTTGTGTGTGAGCGGTCGGGGTTGCTTCGGCTGCGCCTCGCAATGACGGGGTTTGCGGGTGGCGGCGCCGCGCCCACCCCCGGTGCGGGCGCCGGTCGTGCTGCCCCACCGTCGCAACATGCGGCCCGCCGCCCCCTCGCATCGGCGGGGACGCCGAATGTTCCATCCGGTTGCGAAATGTCCTAGGGTCCGGCCGCAATTCCGGGGGTGGTCATGGAACTGGACGACATCGCGCGGCGCGGCCTCGTGCTGCTGGGCTGTGGCAAGATGGGGTCGGCGCTGTTGCAGGGCTGGCTTGCGGCCAAAGTCCCGCGCGATGCCGTGACGGTGCTTGACCCGGCGCCGTCCGAGTGGCTGCGGGCGCAGGGCGTGCGGCTGAACTCCAGGCCGCCTGCGGAACCCGCCGTTCTCGTCCTCGCCGTGAAGCCGCAGATGATGGAGGCCGCGCTGCCGCAGGTGGCCGGTTTCGGTGGGGGCAAGACCCTCGTGATCTCGATCGCCGCAGGCACGCCGCTCGCCCGGTTCGAGGCCGCGTTCGGCGCCGCCACCCCCGTCATCCGCGTCATGCCCAACACGCCCGCCGCCGTCGGGCGCGGCATCAGCGCGCTGGTCGGCAACGCCGCCGCCACCCCCGCGCATCTCGATCTGGCGCAGGCGCTGATGGCGGTGGTCGGGCAGGTGGTGCGGCTGGATTCCGAATCGCAGATCGACGCGGTGACCGCCGTATCGGGGTCCGGCCCCGCCTATGTGTTCCACATGGTCGAGGCGCTGGCGGCAGCGGGCGAGGCCGAGGGGCTGGCCCCCGCGCTGGCGATGCAACTGGCGCGCGCCACCGTCGCGGGCGCGGGCGCGTTGCTGGATGCCGCGCCCGAGGACGCCGCCACCCTGCGCCGCAACGTCACCTCGCCCGCAGGCACGACCGAGGCGGCGCTGGCGGTGCTCATGGATGCCGATACGGGCCTGCCGCCCCTTTTGGCGCGCGCGGTGCATCGTGCGCGCATCCGTTCAGAGGAACTGTCGCGTGACTGAAATAACCTTCGACGACTTCCAGAAAGTCGAGATCCGCGTGGGCCGCGTGCTGCGCACCGAACCCTATCCCGAGGCGAGGAAGCCCGCGATCAAGCTCTGGATCGACTTCGGCCCCGAATTGGGCGAGCGCAAGTCCTCGGCCCAACTGACGCGCCACTACACGCCCGAATCGCTGGTCGGACGGCAGGTGATGGCGGTGGTGAACTTTCCGCCGCGCCAGATCGGCAAGTTCCGCTCCGAAGTGCTGGTGCTGGGCGTGCCCGACGATGACGGCGAGGTGGTGCTGATCCGTCCCGACATGGACGTGCCGCTTGGAGGGCGCCTGTTTTGAAGAAACTTCTCATCACCCGCCATATCGCCGAGCCGGTGCTGGAACAGGCCCGCGCGCGTTTCGACGTGACGCTGGCCTCGGCCCCGCTGTCGGTCGACGACTGCGCCGAGGCGCTGGGCGCCTATGACGCGATCCTGCCGACGCTGGGCGACGATTTCACCGCCGGGGCCTTTGCGAAGGCAGGCGCGAACCCGCGTTGCGGCATCCTGGGCAATTTCGGCGTGGGCTACAGCCATATCGACGCTGCCGCTGCCGCCGCGCATGGCGTGGCGGTGACCAACACGCCGGACGTGCTGACCGACGCCACCGCCGACATCGGCATGACCCTGCTGCTGGCCACCGCGCGCCGCGCGGGCGAGGGCGAGCGGATGGTCCGCGCCGGGCGCTGGGGCGGCTTCGGTCCCAAGGTCGGACTGGGCACGCATGTCACCGGCAAGACCCTCGGCATCATCGGCATGGGCCGCATCGGCCAGGCGGTCGCGCGGCGCGGGCATTTCGGCTTTGCAATGCCGGTGATCTACTTCAACCGCTCGCAAAAGACGGTCGATTTCCCGGCGCGGCAGGTCGAAAACCTGCACGACCTGATGGCCGGGGCCGATTTCGTCGTCATCACCGTGCCGGGCGGGGCGGCAAATGCAAAGCTGGTCGACCGGGACGCGCTGGCGGCAATGAAGCCCGAGGGGATTCTGGTGAACATCGCCCGCGGCGAAGTGGTGGACGAGGCGGCGCTGATCGAGGCGCTGGAGGCGGGCCGTATCGCGGGGGCGGGTCTCGATGTCTACGAACACGAACCCCATGTGCCGGAACGGCTGCGCGCGCTGGAAAACTGCGTGCTGCTGCCGCATCTGGGGTCCGCCACGGTGGAAACGCGGCAGGCGATGGCGCAGATGGCGCTCGACAACATCATCGCCTTCACCGAAGGCCGCCCGCCGCCGCAGAAGGTGAACTGATCCCGCCCGTCACCGCCTGCAACGGGACATCCCGCATGGCCGCGCCCGATCTCGACTGGTCCCCCGAAGGCACGCCGGTGTCGCGCCGCTTCGGCGACCCGTATTTTTCGCGCGGGGGCGGGCTGGACGAGGCGCGGCATGTGTTCCTTGCGGGCAACGACCTGCCCGCCCGGTTCCGCGACGGCTTCCGCATCGCCGAACTGGGCTTCGGCACCGGGCTGAACCTGCTGGCGACGCTGGCCGCCTGGCGCGGGGCGGGGATGGCGGGCCTGCTGCATTACACGGCCTTTGAACTTGACCCGCTGCCCGCCGCCGACATGGCGCGGGCGCTTGCGGCCTTTCCCGGACTGGCGCAGGACGCGCAGGCCCTTGTCGCGGCGCTGGCGGGCGGAACCGGCCCGCATGATCTGCCCGGCGGGCTGCGGCTGGCGATCATCACCGGCGACGCGCGCGAGACCCTGCCGCGATGGAACGGCATGGTGGACGCCTGGTTCCTTGACGGGTTTGCCCCGGCGCGGAACCCCGAACTCTGGGGCGAGGCGCTGCTGGCCGGGGTTGCCGCCCGGATGGCGCCCGGCGCCACGCTGGCCACCTATACCGCCGCAGGCCATGTCCGCCGGGCGCTGGCGGCGGCGGGGCTGACGGTCGCCCGCGCCCCCGGCTTTGGCCGCAAGCGGCACATGACGCGGGCGTGGCAGGATCAGGGCCTGGCCACCGGCCGCAGTGCCGCCACCGGCGCATAGCCCGGCGGCGTGGCGTCCACCTGGCCGCGTGCACGCGGGCGGATGCGCGGCAGCTCGCCCCGGATCAGCGCCGTAATGCCGATGGCGCCGCCGTCGCCCGACAGGCGCGCGCGATAGACCGGGATGCCCTCGAGCACGCGCATCACATAGGCGCGGGTCTCGTCGAAGGGGATGTCCTCGATCCAGTCGACGGGATCGACCTCGCCGCGCCTCGGGTCGCCCCGTTCCGCGATCCATGTGCGCGGCCGCGACGGCCCGGCGTTGTAGCCTGCGGCGATCAGCACCGGGCTGTTGCCGAACATCGCCTGCAACTGCGCCAGATAGGCCGCGCCCAGCGTCGCGTTGTATTCCCAGTCACCGGTCAGCCGCGCCCGTTCCCAGGGCAGGCCCAGCCCGCGCGCGACCTCTTCGGCGGTCGCGGGCATGAGCTGCAGCAGCCCCTGCGCCCCCGCGCCGCTGCCCGCGCGCGGGTTGAAGGCCGATTCCTGCCGCGCCACCGCCATCAGCAGGTCAGGCGCCACCGGCAGCGCCTTGCCGGACAGCGGATGCATCGGGAACTGCATGAAGGGCAGGGCGATCCCGCGTTCCGCCGCCGCGCGCGCCATGGTCGCGGCAAGGAAGGGCATCGCCGTCGCGTCGAGCATCTGGCCGAGCTGTCCGATGCCCTCGCGCGGCAGGGTCTGGCCCAGCTTCAGCGCGAACAGCGCGGCGTCGCCGGTCTCGCCCGCATCTTCCAGCAGCAGCATGGCCTTCACGAGGTCCGACCCCAGCGCCGCGCCTGAACGCCAGTCGCCGAAGTCGCCCGGCACGAGGGCCGCATGGGCCAGCGGCCGGCCCAGATGTTCGGCGGCGAGCAGGCCGTAGAAGGTCGGCTGAAGGTCCGCCGCGCGCGCGTAATCCGCCGCGCCCGCATCGCCCGCCGCGCGCCCGGCCCAGAAGGCGGCCCGCGCCTGCGCCGGGACGCCGGGCGCGGCGGTCCCCGATGCCGCGAAATGCTGCCGGGCGGTGGCCGCGTCCCCGGCCTGCAACGCCGCGCGCCCCGCGATCCATTCGAGATCGGTGAATGCCGCGCCCGTATCACCCCCGGCCTGAAGCCCGTGTGCCGAGGCAAGGGCCAGCGCCTCGCGCGGGCGCCCCTGCCGGATCAGCCAGCGCGCCAGGTCCGCGCGCTGCCCGGCCCAGGCGGCGGGATTGCCAAGATCGCCCGCCGCGCGCCCCAGCATCAGCGCCACCGCTTCCTCGCGCCGCCCCTCGTGCACCAGCGCCGCCATGCGGTCGCGGGCCAGCCCGGCATCATCGGCCACCGCTGCGGGCAGCGCCGCGACCAGCCGCCACGCATCGCCCGCCCGCCGGATGAGCGCGATGCGCGCCTGCGCCAGCGCGCGGGCGTCGCCCGACAGCAACGGCAGCATCCGTTCGGCATCGGCGGTGCGGGTCCGCCACAGCATCGCCTCGATGCGCGCCTGCACCAGTGGCGCGAGCACCCGTCCCCAGCGCGCCAGGAACGCGCCCTGTTCCTCGCCCGACAGGCCCAGCGACAGCCAGGCGCGGCGCATGACCTCGTCGGCATCGGCGTCGCGCCCGGTCGCGTGCAGGGCATCCGCCAGCGCCAGCGCCCCGCGCGGGGTCTGGGCGGGGGCGTCGCCGAACCAGGCGATGATCTGCTCGGGTGGCGTCTCCGGCAGGATGAAGGCCTCGCCCTCGCGCCGCAGCCGCTCCAGCCCCGGCCAGTCGGGCCGATCGGCGGTGAAGGCCCGGTAGTCGGCAAAGGTCAGCGTGTCGTCGGTGCCTGCGCGCAGATGGCGCCAGCGCAGCACCGCGCGCGCGACGGGGCCTGCATCGGCCACGGCGGCCTCGGCGGTGGCCCGGTCCACCGCCGCCACCGCCGCGCGGACGGCCGCGACATCGCCCGCAACGTCGGCGCCTGCCTGCGGTGCGGCAAGAACGACTGCGGCAAGCGCAACGAGGATGGTCTGACGCATGGAGGGCCTGCCCGGAGTTTTGCCCAAGGCTATCAGCCGCCGCGCGCGGCACCACTCACAAACTTGGCAACCGGCGGAAACGGGTCTAAGTCGCCCCCGGTGCACCGGATGCCGCCCCAACCGCCCTGCGACAGGAGAGACCCATGTTCAGCGGATCGCTTCCCGCCCTCGTCACGCCGTTTCGCAACGGCGAGGTGGATTTCTCGGCGCTTGAAAAACTGGTCGACTGGCATGTGGCGCAGGGATCGAACGGCCTCGTGCCCGTGGGCACCACCGGCGAAAGCCCGACGCTGAGCCATGAGGAACACGACCGGGTCGTCGCCACCGTGGTGCGTGCCGCCGCCGGGCGGATTCCGGTGATCGCGGGCGCCGGGTCGAACAACACGACCGAGGCGCTGCGGCTGGTGCGCGCCGCGCAGGCGTCCGGCGCCGATGCGGCGCTGGTGGTGACGCCCTATTACAACAAGCCCACGCAACGCGGCCTGATCGCGCATTTCACCGCCGTGGCCGAGATCGGCCTGCCGATCATCATCTACAACATTCCGGGGCGCTCGGTCATCGACATGACGCCCGCGACCATGGGCGAACTGGCGCGGCTGCCCGCGATCATCGGCGTGAAGGACGCGACCGGCAGGCTGGAACGGGTCAGCCAGCAGCGCGCCGCCTGCGGGCGCGATTTCGTCCAGTTGTCGGGCGAGGACGCGACCGCGCTGGGCTTCAACGCGCATGGCGGGCGGGGGTGTATTTCCGTGACCGCGAATGTCGCCCCCGCGTTGTGTGCCGAATTCCAGGCCGCGACGCTGGCGGGCGACTATGCGCGCGCGCTGGAGTTGCAGGACCGGCTGATGCCGCTGCACGAGGCGATCTTCCTCGAGCCGGGCGTCGCAGGCGCGAAATGCGGGCTGGACCTGCTGGGCCGCTGCAGCGCCGAGGTGCGCCTGCCGCTGACCCCGGTTGCGGATGCGACGCGCGACAGGATCCGCGCGGCGATGGAACACGCCGGGGTGCTGTAGGGGGGCGGCAGCGCCGGTTACTTGCCAGGGCCACGAACCCAACACCCCCGTGACATATGCCGCGCGGTCTGACTCAGT
>JACFNP010000010.1 GCA_019454835.1 Rubellimicrobium sp. | reverse complement strand
TATCTGGAGAGCATTCTCATGGCTGAGGTGGGGTGATTGGATTCGGGACCCTGGTGTGTGAGCGGTCGGGGTTGCTTCGCTGCGCTCGCAATGACGAATCCCTCGTCATTGCGAGGCGAAGCCGAAGCAACCCCGACCTCTTGCTCGATACCCTCGGGCTTGACCCGCTTCGGCCCGTCGCAATGACGGACGCGCCCCCTTGCGCGGCCCCCCGCGCCGCGCCACTTTCGCGGCGGCAACACGAGGATACCCCAATGAACCATCATCCCGGCGCGCGGCTGCGCAGGCTGGTCGAGGCGCGGCGCGGGGCGTTGCTGCCCGGTGCCGCGAACGCGCTGACCGCCCGCATCATCGAGGACCTGGGCTTCGAGGCGGTCTATGTGACCGGCGCGGGGCTGACGAATACCTGGTTCGGGATGCCCGATCACGGCTTCATGGGCCTGACCGACATGGCGAACCATACCGCCGCGATCCGTGACGCGGTGTCGCTGCCGCTGATCTGCGACATCGACACCGGCTTCGGCAATGCGGTGAACGTGCACCATGCCGTGCGGGTGATGGAACGCGCGGGCGCGAATGCCGTGCAGGTCGAGGATCAGGCCAGCCCCAAGAAATGCGGGCATTTCTCGGGCAAGGCGATCATCCCGACCGCCGAGATGTGCGGCAAGATCAAGGCCGCCGTGGATGCCCGCCACAGCGAGGATTTCCTCATCATGGCCCGCACCGACGCCCGCGCGGTCGAGGGGTTCGAGGCCGCGCTCGAGCGTTGCCATGCCTTCGAGGAGGCCGGCGCCGACATCATCTTCCTCGAGGCGCCCGAGAGCGTGGACGAAATGCGCGCCCTGCCGCAGGCGATCCGCAAGCCGCAGATCGTGAACATCGTCGTGGGCGGCAAGACCCCGGCGCTTCCGACCGAAGACCTTGCGGCGATGGGATTTTCGCTGGTGCTCTACGCCAACGTCGCGCTGCAGGCGGCGATCCACGGCATGAAGTCCGCCCTGTCGGCGCTGAAGTCGGGCGGCGATGTCTCCGAAGCCAGCGGCCTGGTCGCCACCTTCGCCGACCGGCAGGCGGTAGTGCGCAAGCCGTTCTTCGACGCGCTGGAAAAGCGGTATGCCGAGTGAGGGGCGCGGGCGGGCGGATTGCCGCGTCGCAATGACGGGGGGTTCGTCATTGCGAACGAAGTGAAGCAACCCCGACCGCTCGCGCACGACATCGGGGTTGCTTCGTCGCCTGCAGCTCCTCGCAATGACGGGGGGTGAGAGCCTTACATCCCGTGGTCGAATATCCCCGCCCCCGTCGGCTTGGCGGGTGTCACCTGCCCTTCGGGCAGCGCCGGGATCAGCAGGTCGATCTCGCCCGCCGCCAGCGCGGGCAGGCGCAGGGCGGCGTCGGTGAAGCGGGCCAGCGCCCCGGCGCCCAGCGTCTCGCCCGCCAGCACCTGCAACTTGCCGACGTAATCAGGCCAGTCCCACGGATGGCGCCCGTTCGGATGGGCGTCGGCGACGCCGCGTTCGCCCTCGATCACGCGGCCGTCCTTCATGCGCATGATGATCCTGCCGCCGAACTGGCGCTTGTCGGGGTCGGCCTCGTGATAACGCGCGGTCCAGTCGGGCGATTCGACCGTGGTGATCTTCTGCCACAGCCCGCGCCGCGCCGCCGCCCGCGCCCGTTCGCGGGTGTAGCTGTCGACATGGTGCCAGCGCCCGTCCTCCAGCGCCACCGCGAGGATATACATGATCGAATGATCCAGCGTCTCGCGGCTGGCCTCGGGGTCGGATTTCTGCGGGTCGTTCGCGCCGGTGCCGATGACGTAATGGGTATGGTGCGAGGTCTGCAGCAGCACCGAGTCCACCGCGTCCAGATCGGGCACCTGCGCGCGCAGGTCGATGGCAAGGTCGATCAGCGCCTGCGCCTGATATTCGGCGGAATGGGCCTTGGTAAAGGTCTCGAGGATCGCGCGCGGGCTTTCGCCCGGTTCGGGCAGGGTGACGGCATAGCGGTCGTCCCTGCCGCCCAGCATCCAGGCGATGACCGAATCCTCGCCCTCGTAGATCGGCGCGGGCGAGCCTTCACCGCGCATGGCGCGGTCGATACATTCGACGGCCAGCTTGCCGGTGAAGCCGGGGACATAGGCTTTCCACGACGAAATCTCGCCCTTGCGGCTTTGCCGGGTGGAAAAGGACAGGTGCACCGCCTGCCCCACGGCCTGAAAGATCACCTCGGGCGGCAGGCCCAGCATGGCGCCGATCCCGGCGGTCGTGGCGGGCGCCAGGTGGCCCGCGTGATCCTTCTTCCAGCGGTGCAGCGAGATCGCCTTCACCAGCGCGACATGCACGTCGTAATGCACGGCGATCCCGCGCGCGAGCGCGGCGCCCGATAGCCCCATCTGCTGCGCCACCGCGACCAGCGCCGAGATGGCGTCGGCGGGATGCGAATATTCGGCCGCAAGGAAGGTGTCGTGAAAGTCGAGCTCGCGCACCGCGGTCGCATTCGCCCAGGCGGCCCATTCGGCGTCGAAGCGCCGGGTGGCGGGCAGGCCGTACAGCGTCGCGCCGCCGGGGCGCGGGTGCGCCAGTGCCATCGCGCGCGCCGACGCGACCGGCCTGCGGTTGATCGCGGCCAGCGCCACGGCGGCATTGTCGACGATCCGGCAGGCGATCATGCGCAGCACATCCGCCTCCAGCGGCCCCGGCCGGGCGGCAAAGGCGGCGATGGCCCAGGCGAGCTGTTCCTCGCGCGGCAGCCGGTCGGCAGAAGGGTGGACGCGAACGTCAAGCGTTTTCATCGGATGGCCTCGTGTATCAGGAACGCGCACGCAGCCGACGGATGAGGGGCGGCAGCACAAAGGTCAATGCCGCGACCACGAGGAAGGCGATCGAGATCGGCGTCTCGACCAGCACCCAGGGACTGCCCTGCCGCGACAGCAGCGCGGTGCGCAACTGGTATTCCGCCATCGGGCCAAGGATCAGCCCGATCAGCACCGGCGCGATGGGAAAGTCGTAGACCCGCATCACATAGCCCGCGACCCCGACGATCACCATGACGATGAGGTCGATCTGCGACCCCGACACGCCCCAGATGCCGATGAGCGCAAAGACGAGGATGCCCGCGTAAAGCTGCGGCTTGGGGATCGAGAGCAGCCGCACCCACATGCCCACCAGCGGCAGGTTCAGGATCAGCAGCATGGCGTTGCCGATGTAGAGCGAGGCGATCAGGCCCCAGACCAGATCGGCGTTCGAGGTGAACAGGTTCGGCCCCGGTTGCAGCCCGTAGTTCTGGAACGCGGCCAGCAGGATCGCCGCCGTGGCCGAGGTCGGCAGGCCCAGCGTCAGCAGCGGCACCAGCACGCCCGCCGCAGCGGCGTTGTTGGCGGCCTCGGGGCCCGCGACGCCCTCGATGGCGCCGGTGGTGCCGAATTCCTCGGGCTTCTCGCAAAGCTTGCGCTCGAGCGTGTAGCTCAGCATCGTCGGAATTTCCGAGCCGCCGCCCGGCAGCACGCCCATCGGAAAGCCCAGCACGGTTCCGCGCAGCCAGGGCTTCCAGCTCCGGCGGAAATCCTCGCGGGTCATCCAGCGGCCCCGCACCGAGATCGGCGTCTCCTGCCCCGGATCGTAGCGCGAGGCGACGAACAGGATTTCGCCCACGGCGAACAGCGACACCAGCACGACAGTCAGCTCGATACCGTTGAGCAGCCCCATGACGCCGAAGTTCAGCCGCGGCTGGCCGGTCATCACGTCGATGCCGACCGTGCCCATGGCGATGCCCAGCAGCAGCGCGATGAACCCGCGCACCCGCGAACTGCCCATCACCACCGCGACCGAGCAGAAGGCGAGCAGGATCAGCGCGAAATAGTCGGCGGGACGGAAGATGAAGGCCAGCTCGGCCACATAGGGCGCAAGGAAGGTCAGCGCGATGGTGGCGATGGTGCCCGCCACGAACGAGCCGATGGCGGCGGTGGCCAGCGCGGCGGCGCCACGCCCGTCGCGGGCCATCTTGTTGCCCTCGAGCGCGGTCATCATCGAGCCGGATTCGCCCGGCGTGTTGATGAGGATCGAGGTCGTCGAGCCGCCATACATCGCCCCGTAAAGGACACCCGCGAACATGATGAAGGCGGCGGTGGGGGCGATGGCGACCGTGACCGGCAGCAGCAGCGCGATGGTCAGCGCCGGGCCGATGCCGGGCAGCACGCCGATGGCCGTGCCCAGCGCGGAACCGATCAGCGCCCAGAGCAGGTTCATCGGTTGCAGCGCGATGCCGAAGCCGTGCAGGAGATAGTCGAAACTGCCCATCAGCCAAGCCCCGCGAATGGCATGAAGCCGCCCAGTTGCAGCCCGAGGCGGTCGAAGAGATACCAGGCCAGCGCGCCGAGGATCGCGCCGGATACCAGATCGACCAGCAGGCGGCGCGAACCGAACGACCGCGCCACCAGCGTGAAGCTGACCATGGCGACCAGCGGCAGCCCCAGCGTCTGAAGCGCGAAGATCGGCAGCACCGCCGCGACCAGCGCCAGCGCAAAGGCCAGCGGGTTCATCGGCAGCGCCGCGTCGGCGTTCTCGGTGCCCTGGGGTTCAAAGGTCTCGCCGCGCGCGATCTGCACGGCAAGGATGAGGCCCAGCACGATCAGCGCGATGCCGACCAGGCGCGGCACGGTGCCGGGGCCGATGCCCGCATAGCGGCTGGCCGCAGGCAGCGACGCGGCGCCCAGGACGCAGACGGCGCCAAGGGCAACGACGATGGCGGCAAGCCACCACGGGCGGGACGGGCGCGAGTCCTGTTGCATCAGATGCTGTCACCAGGCGGGCAAGGGCGGCGCCTGTCGCGCCGCCCCGCTGCCACCTAGTCGGCGAGGCCCGCTTCGCGCAGGATTTCACCGATGCGGTCGGTCTCGTCGGCAACGAAATCGCCGAAGGCCGGGCCGGAGAGGTAATACTGGCCCCAGCCCTGCGTCTCGAGCACCTGCTGCCATTCCGCACTGTCGTTGAGCTGGTCGAACCGCGCCACCCATTCGGCAGCATTGTCGGCAGGCATGTCGGGCGAGCCGAGGAAGCCGCGCCAGTTGGCGATCTCGACGTTGAAGCCTTCTTCGGCGAAGGTCGGCACGTCGGGCAGCGCCGGATGCCGTTCGGCGGCGGTGACGCCAAGGATGCGGATACGGCCCTGTTCGGCGAACTGCTGGAATTCCGAGATGCCCGAAATCCCGGCCTTCAGCGTGCCGTTGACGATGGCGGTCACGGTTTCGGCGCCCGATGCCTGCGGGATGTAGTTCAGGTCGGGCACCGGCACACCCGCTTCCTGTGCGAGCAGCGCCAGCGCGATCTGGTCCACGCCGCCGGCCGAGCCGCCGCCCACCGGGTTCGCCCCCGGATCGGCCTTCAGCGCCTCGACGAACTGGGCCAGCGTCTCGATGTCCGACCCGGCATCGACCGCCAGCACGTCATATTCGGCGGTCAGCCGCGCGATGGGCGTGAAGTCCGACAGGTCGAGCGGCGAGTCGTTGAGGATGATCGACCCCACCGTGATCGCGCCGAACACGGCCAGCGAGTCGGGCTTGGCGGTCTGGGCGTTCTGGAACGCCGCAAGGCCAATGGTGCCGCCCGCGCCGCCGGTGTTGGTGAAGTTCACCCCTTCGGTATAGATGCCCGCCGCCGCCATCGCGGCCATGGCCTGACGGCCGGTGCCGTCCCAGCCGCCGCCCGGATCGGCGGGGATCATCACCGAGACATCGGCCTGCGCGGCCGAAACAAGAGCGACCGCCGCGACGGTTGCCGCAAGAATATTGCGCATGAACATCGGATTCCTCCCTGGATGCCCGCCGGCCGGTGAGTCCGCGACCTGACGGGTGCTTGGGGAAGAAGATGAAAATTCGCAGGCGGCGTCAACGGGTTTTTCGGCGGGATTTTGTCGCCGCCTGCGGGAACGGAACCGGGCGGGGCGCTTGCCGCCCCCCGCCGTGCGCCTATTCCCTGTCCGGGCCTGTCACCTCGAAGGCGAAGCGGAAGGCGGGCAGGTCTTCGCCGGGGTGGTCCTCGGCATAGGTGAGCTGCGGCAGGCGGAAGTTCAGCGGGCGGGTCTCGGTGCCCTTGTAGATCGCCGGGTAGAGGTCGATGAAGTGAACCCCCGGCGCGCCCGTGGCGTGCATCGGGATGACCACGTCGCCCTGGCTGTTGAAGCCGCAGGCATAGCCGATGTAGCCGTTGTCGTAGACGATGGTACAGATGTTGGCCGTCTCGCTCCAGCCGACCCCTTTCAGGTGAATCTCGAACGGCGTTCCGGCGGGACCGCTGGTAACGTCGAGCGGCAGCGCCGAGGGCGCGATCCAGTAGCTGCCGGTCCGCCCGACATCGGCACCGGCGATGCGCAGGTCGTGGGCGCCGCCCAGGTCGTCGGGGGTGGCAAGGGTGAAGCTCACCCGCCCCTGCGCGTCGGCGACGGCCTGCGCGATCTCGCGTTCCGAAGTCTCCCAGCCGCTGCCGCTGACGCGGTTGCCGGTGACCGTCGACCAGTAGAGCGTCGCCGTGGCGCCGGGGGCGAAGCCGTCGGCACTGGCGGTGAAGGGCTGGCCGACCTGGCCGAAGGCCGGTTCGACGGTAATGTCGCCCGGCGCGGGAAGGCGGGCGACCACGGCCTGCGACTGGGCCTCGGGCGCGGGCGGCAGCACGGGGGCGTCAGCCGTCACCTCGAAGGTGGCGGTGAACGTCGGGCGGTCGGGTTCGGGTGATTGCTGCATGTTGCGGTAGGGGAAGGTGAAATCGCCGTGGATCACCTCGAGGACATGCGTGCCCGGCTGGCCGGTTGCCGGGATGACGAACCGGGCATGGCCGCCGGTCGTGACCGACGACATCCAGCCGGTGAAGGCGTTGTCGTAAAGCAGGGTCCAGCTATTTTCCATCTGCCGCCAGCCGATGCCGCTGACATCGACGGTGACCGGCGATCCCGCCGGGCCGGATTCGGGCGAGATCGAGACCTGCATCTCGACGCGGAAGGCAGCCTGGTTCAGCAGCCGCCCGCCCTCCTGCAGGGTGACATCATGCCAGAAGCCGAAATCCTCGGGCGCCTCGAACGTGGCGCTGAAGCTTCCGTCCGCATCGGGCGTCACCCCGGCGATGCGGTAGGCGACGGGGGCGTAGTCGCGCCCGTGGTATTCGATCCCGTCGATGAGCCAGCTTCCCCGCACGGTGTTCCAGACCAGATCGAGGCTCTCGCCGGGGGTGAAGCCGCTGCCCGTCACGGTGACTGCGGTGCCCGCCGCGCCCCGGAACGGTTGCAGGTCGAGCTGGCCGACATAGGCGCCCTCCAGCGTGGCGGTCCCGACTTCGGGGCCGAGTTCCGACGCCGGCCCGGCGGCCATCGCGCCGGACGCGGCCAGCAGGACGGCAGCCGCGAGCGCGGCAAGCCGGGTCTGAAGCGAGGACAGGACAGACATACGCACTCCTTCGCCCGCGCGGGGCGTTCGGGTCGGGTGAAAGGGGGGGGGGTGCGGCGACCGGGGCCGCCGCTGTCCGGCTCAGCCCGGAATGATGGTCAGCGTCGAGGGCGGCATGTGGAACGGCGCCCAGTCATGGGTCGCGCCGTCCTTGCCGGTCGCCGTGACATGGTAGCCCAGCGTGCCGGTCGGATAATCGTCGGGGATCATCCAGGTGACGGTCCAGTAGAAATCCAGGTCGTCGCCGGGCGGGTGGCCGCCGTAATGCATGTCGAAGGACTGCCCGTCGGGCAGAGAGACCGTCAGGCTGGCCAGGTCGTCGTCGCCAAGCTGCGCCCCGGTCGCGTCCAGAACCCGGACGCGGAACACGACGACATCGCCATGCGCGAACTGGTTGGCAAGAACGCAACCGGCGGTCTCGCTTACCATGTCGCCCTCGAAGAACAGCGGCGCGTCGGTGCCTTCGGCTGCCAGCAGCGCCGGGCCGCATGTCATGCCGATGGCCAGGGCCACCGCAGACAGGCTGCGGGTCATGTTCATGGTCTCTCTCTCCTGCTTTCCGTCACGGTCGCACGAGGCAGGCGGCGTGAGAGATTGGCAGTCGCGCCGTGATGGTTGCAGCCCGCACCGGCGGCCCGAAAGCCGTGCGTGCCGAGCTGCGCCCGTCTGTCCCGCATGATCGGAGACCTTGTGTTCTAGTCCGTGTTTCCGGGTATTCCGCAACCCTGTCCCTGCCACTTCGCAGGGGCGCCGTGGAAGTCGCGGCGGAACCCGCCACTCGTCCTTCCCCAGTCCACGCGGGCCGGGATGCCGACTCGCGTAGCACGAAAAGCCTTCGGCGACAACCTCGTGGCAACCGGCCGCACGGCACCGCCGCCCGCAAGCCCCGTCATTGCGAGGCGCAGCCGAAGCAATCCCGATGCTGTGTGTAAGCGGTCGGGGTTGCTTCGGCTGCGCCTCGCAATGACGGAAGATGCAATTCACCCGATTGCCCTGCAACGGGCCGCGCGGGTCGCCGGTCCGGGGGGCGCGGGTGGCGCCCCCCCTCGGGCGGGCGGATCAGCCGCCCATGCCGGGCTTGGTCAGCCCCTGGGAGGTGCGCAGCGTCAGCGTCGCATAGCAGAGGTCGTCGCCCCAGGTGCCGGTCCAGATGTGATACTGCCCGTCGATGGCGCCCGTGATGCGGATACGCGACGACAGGCCGGTGTCGTCGTCGTTGTAGAGCCAGTTGCCCTGCGCATCATTGACCACCAGCACGGTGTCGCAGTCGTCGCGGCCCTCGAGGCCGATGTCGAGGTCCATCCCCGCCGCCGCCGTCAGGTTCAGCATGAAGTCGGGATAGTTCACGACCTTGCCGTAACCGCCGACATTCTGGCAGCGCGACAGTTGCAGGTCACCGCCCGCCACCACGTCGACCCGCTGTTCCTGCATCAGGGCACCTGCGGCAAAGTTCAGCACCTGCGCGGGCGGCAGGGTATAGTCGGGGCACGGGTTCAGCGCTGCCGTCGAGGCGACCTGGAACGAGATGTTCGCCTGGCAGAGTTCGGTGCTCCAGGTGCCGACCCAGAAGTCGTAGGTGCCATCGACGGCGGGCAGCACCAGTTCGGGATCAAACCAGTTCTCGCCGCTGTCGTCGTCGTAATACCACTGGCCGCTGAAATCGTTGGCCAGAAGGATCGTGTCGCATTCCCCCTGCACCCGGACGGCAAGGCTGGTGCCCGGCTGGGTGCCCGTGAGCGTGAGATGATAGTCGGGGCCGGTGACAACGTAGCCGTAGCCGGGAAGATTCATGCAGTTGCCCAGATCGACGTTGCCCCCGGCCACCATGTCCACGACATGCGGCTGGGCAAGCTGGGCGGCGGTCATGTTCAGCGTGGTGTTGGGCGTTGCCGAATAGTCCGGGCAGGCCTGCGCGGCCGCCAGGGCGGGCAGAAGGCTCAGCCCCAGCGCGGCGGCCAGCAGGCGAAATCCGGTGACAGGACGAACAAGGGTCATGGCGGTGCTCCGCATCGGACGGGTCAGGACAACTCCGGGCAAGCCTAGGCCAGCCCCGCCGCACATTGCAACGGTTTCATTTGATGTATCTGCCGTGCCGCAATGCTCAGCCCGTCAGTTCCACGCCCAGATGGCGGGCCACGGTGAAGATGTCCTTGTCGCCCCTGCCGCACATGTTCATGACGATGATGTGGTCGGCAGGCAGGTCCGGGGCGATCTTCGTGACATGCGCCAGCGCATGGCTGGGTTCCAGCGCCGGGATGATCCCCTCCAGCCTGCAGCATAGCTGGAACGCCGCCAGCGCCTCGGCATCGGTCGCGTAGACATAGCGCGCGCGGCCGGTGTCGTGCAGCCAGGCGTGTTCCGGCCCGACGCCGGGATAGTCGAGCCCCGCCGAGATCGAGAAGCCTTCGAGGATCTGCCCGTCGCCGTCCTGCAGCAGATAGGTGCGGTTGCCGTGCAGCACGCCGGGGCGACCGCCCGACAGGCTCGCGCAATGCTCGACGCGGGAATCGACGCCCTTGCCGCCCGCCTCGACGCCGATGATGGCGACCGAAGGATCATCGAGGAACGGATGGAACAGTCCCATCGCGTTCGAGCCGCCGCCGATCGCCGCCACCAGCGTGTCGGGCAGTCGGCCCGCGCCCTCCTGTTCCGCCAGTTGCCAGCGCACCTCCTGGCCGATGATCGACTGGAAGTCGCGCACCATGGCCGGATAGGGATGCGGCCCCGCCACCGTGCCGATGCAGTAGAACGTGTCGCGCACATTGGTCACCCAGTCGCGCATCGCGTCGTTCATCGCATCCTTCAGCGTGCCGCGCCCCGATGTGACCGGCACGACCTCGGCGCCCAGCAGCTTCATGCGGAACACGTTGGGCGCCTGCCGTTCCACGTCATGCGCGCCCATGTAGACCACGCATTGCAGCCCGAAGCGCGCGCAGACCGTGGCCGTCGCCACGCCGTGCTGGCCCGCGCCGGTTTCCGCGATGATGCGGGTCTTGCCCATGCGCCGCGCGAGCAGGATCTGCCCCAGCACGTTGTTGATCTTGTGCGCGCCGGTATGGTTCAGCTCGTCGCGCTTCATGTAGATCTTCGCCCCGCCCAGATGCGCGGTCAGCCGTTCGGCGAAATAGAGCGGCGAGGGGCGGCCGACGTAATGCTTCCAGAGATCGTCCATCTCGGCGGCGAAGGCGGGGTCGTGTTTCGCCGCCTCGTACTGGCGTTCCAGTTCGAGGATCAGCGGCATCAGCGTCTCCGACACGAACCGCCCGCCGAAGCTGCCGAACCGCCCGCTCTCGTCGGGGCCGGTCATGTAGCTGTTGATATGGTCGCCGTCCATTTCACGCCCTCCGGTGCCTGACCGCCTCTAGCGCCTGCGCGGCAGGGCGTAAAGCGATCCGGCGCGCGGGCCGGGCGGGCGTGGTGACGCAACGTTCCGTTGACGTAAACGTCAAATACAGTTGCGCGACGCGGTCGGTTAACCCACATGAACGGTGAACCTTGACGGACAAGAGGCGATGACGATGAACGGGGACGGGGCGACAGCCGACACGATGACCATCCGACAGATGTGCGACGCTTTCGACGTGACCGCGCGCACGCTGCGGTTCTACGAATCGAAAGACCTGCTGGCACCGATCCGCAGCGGCACCCGCCGCCTGTTCACCCGCCGCGACCGCGCCCGGCTGAAGCTGATCCTGCGCGGCCGCCGCTTCGGCTTCACGCTCGACGAGATCGGCGAACTGCTCGACCTCTACGACATCGGCGACGGTCAGGCGACGCAGCTCCGCCGGACGCTGGAAATCGCGTCGGCGCATCTTGCCTCGCTCGAACACCGGCGGCGCGATCTCGACGAGGCGATTGCCGAGCTGAAGGCGCAGATGGAATGGGGCGAGGCGCGTCTTGGCCGCAAAGGCGCCCGCGCCGCCCCGCGTCCGCTGCCCGAGACCCCCCGCCCGGCAGCACCCGGCGCCTGACACCCGAAAGCCACGGAGGAACCGATGCCTGCCTATACCGCCCCGGTCCGCGACCAGTTGTTCGTCCTGCATGACATGCTGAAGATCGAGACGCTGGACCTGCCGGGCTTTGCCGGTCTCGACCGCGACTTCACCGCCTCGATTCTGGATGAAGCCGGGCGGCTGGCGTCCGAAGTGCTCGCCCCCCTGAACGAGACCGGCGACCGCGAGGGCTGCGTGCTGAGGGACGGCGTCGTCACCACGCCCGCAGGCTTCCGCGACGCCTTCCGGCAGGTGCGCGAAGGCGGCTGGACCGCCATCGACTGCCGCGAGGAGGACGGCGGCCAGGGCCTGCCGCATCTGATCCATACGGCGGTGCAGGAACCCTTCGTCTCGGCCAACATGGCCTTCGACATGTATCAGGGCCTGACCCACGGCGCCTATTCCGCGATCCTGCGCCATGGCGATGATGCGCAAAAGGCGCTTTTTCTGCCGCGTCTGGCGTCGTGCGAATGGACCGGCACCATGAACCTGACGGAACCGCAATGCGGCACCGATCTGGGGCTGATCCGCACGAAGGCGGAGCCGCAGGCGGACGGCAGCTACCGGATCACCGGGCAGAAGATCTTCATCTCGGCGGGCGAACACGACCTTGCCGACAACATCATCCACCTGGTCCTCGCCCGCGCCCCCGGCGGCGGCGAGGGGACGCGGGGGCTGTCGCTGTTCATCGTGCCCAGGATGCTGGTCGATGCCGAGGGCACAATCGGCGCCCGCAACGCGGTCACGGCCTCGAAGGTCGAGCACAAGATGGGTATTCACGGCAACGCCACCTGCGTGATGGATTACGACGGCGCCACCGGATTCCTGCTGGGGCCGCTGCATGGCGGCATGGCGGCGATGTTCACCATGATGAACGAGGCCCGGCTGGGCGTCGGCCTGCAGGGCTATGCGGTGGCCGAAACCGCGTATCAGGCGGCGCGCACCTATGCGCGGGAGCGGCTGCAGGGCCGCGCGGTGACGGGCGCGCAGAACGCCGACGGCCCCGCCGATCCGCTGATCGTCCATCCCGACATCCGCCGCCTGCTCATGGACCAGAAAAGCCTTGTCGAGGGCGCCCGCGCACTGACCTACTGGGGCGCGCTGCTCTTCGACCGCGCCTCGGGCGGCGACGCACAGGCCGAGGCGCTGCTGTCGTTGATGATCCCGGTCATCAAGGGCTTCCTCACCGACAAGGGATTCGAGATGACGGTCGCCGCCCAGCAGGTGTTCGGCGGCCACGGCTACATCGAGGAAACCGGCGTCTCGCAGCTTGTCCGCGATGCGCGGATCGCCATGATCTACGAGGGCACCAACGGCGTGCAGGCGCTCGATCTGGTGGGGCGCAAGCTGGCGCATGACGGCGGGCGCGCGTTCACGGGCTATGTCGGGATGGTGCGCGAATTCATCGCCGGGGACGGCGCCGCGCTGGGCGCGGAGTTCCTTGCCCCGCTGGCGCGCGGGCTGGACGACCTGCAGGCGGCGGCGGTGTTCTTTCTCGAACACGGGATGAAGGCGCCCGACGAGGCGCTGGCCGGAGCGAGCGACTTCCTGCACCTGATGGGTCATGTCGCGCTGGGCCACATGTGGGGGCTGGCGGCGGTTGCCGCACGGACCGGCACCGGGGATCAGGCTTTCCGCGACGCCAAGCTGGCCACCGCGCGCTATTACCTGTCGCGCCACCTGCCCGCGACCGCGCTGCATCTGGCGCGCATCCGCGAAGGTGCGGCGGCGATGATGGCGCTGCCTGCGGAGGCGTTCTGATGGCTGCGGGCCGCAGACAAGGGGCGCTGCCCCCCGGCGCGGGCCGCGCCTCACCCCGGAGTATTTCCGCAAGGATGAAGGAACAGGCGCCGCGCGGGTCTGTTGCAGCCACGGCGGCGCCTGCCGGAAGAAGCATGACCTCTTCACCCTTGGCGGCCATCGGCTCTCCAGCCTGTGCCGCGCCGCGATCCTTGCACGGAATGTTTAACCAATCCTTTCTCATCCTTGCCCAAATACTCTCCGGGGGTCCGGGGGGCGAAGCGCCCCCGGCGGCTGCCGCAACAGGAGGACGTGCCCATGTCTGACGCCTTCATCTACGACGCGATCCGCACCCCGCGCGGGCGGGGCCGCCCCGATGGTGCTTTGCACGAGGCGACCGCGCTGCATGTCTCGGCGGGTGTGCTCGATGCGCTGGCGGCCAGGAACGGGATCGAGGGGCCGGTGCTTGAAGACGTGATCTGGGGCACCGTCACCCAGATCGGCGAACAGGGCGGCTGCATCGCGCGCACGGCGGTGCTGGCCTCCTCCTTGGACGAGACCATCCCCGGCCTGTCGATCAACCGCTTCTGCGGCTCGGGGCTGGAAGCCGTGGGGCTGGCGGCGGCGCAGGTGCGCGGCAGCGGCGGCGCCTATATCGCGGGCGGGGTCGAGATGATGGGCCGCGTCGCCATGAGCAGCGACGGCGCCGCCATCGCGGTTGACCCGACCGTCGCCATGGAGACGCATTTCGTCCCGCAGGGCATCGCCGCCGACCTGATCGCCACCGAATACGGGTTCACGCGGCAGGATGTCGATGCGCTGGCCGTCGAAAGCCAGCACCGCGCCGCCCGCGCCTGGGCCGAGGGCCGCTTTGCGCGCTCCGTCGTGCCGGTGCGCGACGTGAACGGGCTGGTGCTGCTCGATCACGACGAACATATCCGCGCAGGCACCGACATGGCGGCGCTGGCGCGGCTGGAACCCAGCTTCAAGGCGATGGGCGAGGTGATGCCCGGCTTCGACCGCGTGGCGCTCTTGCGCTATCCGCAGCACGAACGGATCGAGCACGTCCACCATGCGGGCAATTCCTCGGGGATCGTCGACGGCGCCTCGGGCGTGCTGGTGGCGGACCGCGAATGGGGCCAGGCGCGCGGCCTGCGCCCGCGCGCCCGCATCCGTGCCAGCGCGAAGATCGGCACCGAACCCACGATCATGCTGACCGGCCCGGTCGCCGTCACCGAAAAGGTGCTGGCGCAGGCGGGAATGACCATTGCCGACATCGACCTGTTCGAGGTGAACGAGGCCTTCGCGGCGGTGGTCCTGCGCTTCATGCAGGCATTCGGCGTCAGCGCGGACAAGGTGAACGTGAACGGCGGCGCCATCGCCATGGGCCATCCTTTGGGCGCCACCGGCGCCATGCTGATCGGCACGGTTCTGGATGAACTGGAACGCACCGGACAGGGCACCGGGCTGGTGACGCTGTGCGTCGCATCCGGCATGGGTGTCGCGATGATCGTCGAGCGCGTGTGAGGGAGCAGGAAAATGGCTGATTTCACCATGAAGACCGGGGCGGACGGCGTGGCCGTCATCACCTGGGACGTGGCGGACCGCTCGATGAACGTGATGAGCATGGCGGGCTTTGCCGAACTCGACGCGCTTGTGGCGCAGGCCTTGGCTGATGATGGCGTGAAGGGCGTGGTCATCACCTCGGGCAAGGACACGTTCGCGGGCGGCATGGACCTCAACGTCCTTGCGGCGATGCGCGACGAGGCGGGCGACGATCCCGCGCGGGGCCTGTTCGACGGCATCATGGGGATGCACGCGGTGCTGCGCCGGATCGAGCGCGCGGGGATGGACCCCAAGACGCTGAAAGGCGGCAAGCCGGTTGCCGCCGCGCTGCCCGGCACCGCACTGGGCATCGGGCTGGAACTGCCGCTGGCCTGCCACCGCATCTTTGCCGCCGACAACCCGCGCGCGAAGATCGGCTTTCCCGAGATCAATGTCGGCATCTTCCCCGGCGGCGGCGGCACCACGCGGGTGTCGCGCAAGCTGGGGCTGATGGCCTCGGCGCCGTTCCTGCTGGAGGGGAAACTGCGCAGCCCGGTTGATGCCCAAAGGGCCGGGCTGATCGACGAGGTGGTGGCGCCCGACGCCCTGCTCGATGCCGCGCGCGCCTGGGTGCTGGCGGCGGGCGGTGACGACATCGTGAAGCCCTGGGACCGCAAGGGTTTCCGCTTTCCCGGCGGCGCGCCCTATCACCCGGCGGGCTACATGACCTTCGTGGGCGCCTCGGCCATGGTCGCGGGGCAGACCTGGAACGCCTATCCCGCCCCGCGCGCGCTGCTGTCGGCCATCTACGAAGGCGCGCAGGTGGATTTCGACACCGCCCTGCGCATCGAGGCGCGCTGGTTCACCCATATCCTGCTGAACCCCTCGTCCTCGGCGATGATCCGCACCCTGTTCCTCGACAAGGAAGCGCTGGAGAAGGGCGCGAACCGGCCCGACCAGCCGTCGCAGAAGGTCGCGCGGCTGGGGGTGATCGGCGCCGGGATGATGGGGGCGGGGATCGCCAATGTCGCGGCACAGGCGGGCATTGATGTCGTGCTTCTCGATGCCACCGACGAACAGGCGGCGCGCGGCCGCGCACATGCGCAATCCGACATGGAGAAGGCGGTGAAGCGTGGCCGGATGACTGCCGATGCCCGCAATGCCGCACTGGCGCGCATCACCGCGACCACGGATTTCGCGGCGCTTGCCGGGGTCGATCTGGTGGTCGAGGCGGTGTTCGAGGACCCGCAGGTGAAGGCCGAGGTCACGCGCAAGGCCATGGCGCATGTCGGCCCGGACTGCGTGTTCGCGTCGAACACCTCGACCCTGCCGATCGGCGAGCTGGCGCAGGCTTCCGACCGCCCCGAGGACTTCATCGGCATCCATTTCTTCTCGCCGGTCGAACGCATGGCTTTGGTCGAGATCATCAGGGGCGCACAGACCGGCCCGCGCGCGGTGGCGCGGGCGCTCGATTTCGCGCGCCAGATCCGCAAGACGCCCATCGTCGTGAACGATGCGCGGTTCTTCTATGCCAACCGCTGCATCATCCCCTACCTCAACGAGGGGATGCGGATGCTGGGCGAGGGCGTCGCGCCCGCGCTGATCGAGAACGCCGCGCGTATGCTGGGTTTCCCGCTCGGGCCGCTGCAACTGATCGACGAGACCTCGCTGGAACTGGGCCTGCGCATCGCGGCGGCCACGAAGGCGGCGCTGGGTGATGCCTATGCCGATGCGCCGGTCGATGCGGTGCTGCAGGCGATGGCCGCCGGGGGGCGGCTGGGCCGCAAGGCGGGCGCCGGGTTCTACGCCTATTCGGACAGGGGGGACCGGCAGGGCCTCTGGCCCGGTCTGGCGCAGATGTTCCCGCAGGCCGACACGCAGCCCGATCTGGTCACCGTGCAGCACCGGCTGATGTTCGCCCAGGTGCTCGAGGCGGTGCGGGCGCTCGAATCCGGCGTGCTGGGCGACATCCGCGAAGGCGATGTCGGCGCGATCCTCGGCTGGGGCTTTGCGCCGTGGTCGGGGGGGCCGTTCTCGTGGCTCGACATGCTGGGCGCGCCCTATGCCGAGGCACGCGCGGACGAGCTGGCCGAAAGCTGCGGCCCCCGCTTTGCGCCGCCCGCGCTGCTGCGCGAGATGGCGGCGTCGGGCCAGAGCTTTCACGCGCGCTTCGCCGCGCGGGCGGCGGCCTGACGGTTGGCCCTGTCCCTGCGGTGCAGGCGCGGCTAGACTGCGCCGGAAGGCAGGCGAGGGCAGGGCCAGGGCGGCATGGGGGCAGCAAGAACGACCGCGCTCGACCAGTTCCAGCGGCTCGAGACCACGGGGTTGTGGCGCGCGGGCGCGGGCGAGCAGCGGCGCGAGGTGGTGGTTGCCTTCGGCAGCGCCACGCTGGTGATTTCGGATGCCGGGGGTCGGCCGCTCAGCCACTGGTCGCTGGCTGCGGTCACGCGCCTGAACCCCGGCGAGAGGCCCGCGCTCTACGCGCCCGACGCCGATACGGGCGAGACGCTTGAAATCGACGATGCGCTGATGATCGACGCCATCGGTCGGGTGCAGGCGGCGATTGCAGGCGCTGCACCAAGGTCGCGGCGGCTGCGCCGCGTGCTGGTCGGCGCGCTGGTGGTGCTGCTGGCCGGATCGGCCTTTGCCCTGCCGGGCATCGCGCGGCGGCAGGCGCTGGCGCTGGTGCCGCAGACCACGCGGCAGGAGATCGGCGCGACGCTGCTGGGCCTGATGTCGCGCGAGACCGGCCCGGCCTGCCGCGCACCGCGCGGGGCGGCGGCGCTGGAGCGGCTGGTGCGCAGGCTTTACGGCGCGGGGGCGCGGCTGTCGATCGTCGTGCTGCCCGGCGACATGGGCGGCATGGTGGCGCTGCCCGGCGGGCTGCTGGTCGTGCCGCGCGCGGCGCTGGCCGACAGCGACGACCCGCTGGTCTTTGCGGGCGAGGTCGTGGCGGCGCGCGCCGGTGTCGGCGCGGGGGCGCGCGATCCGCTGGGGGCGGCGCTGGAAAGCGCCGGGCTGCGCGCGACCTTCATCCTGCTGGGCACCGGCCGGCTGCCCGCACGGGCGCTGGAAGGCCATGCGTCGGCACTGCTGCACCAGACCCCGGAGCTTGCCGACGACGCGACGCTGGCCGCCGCCTTTGCCGCAGCAGACCTTGCCTCCGGCCCGTGGGCGCTGGCCACGGACCACCCGCTGCCCGAACCCGAAACGACCGAGACCGCGCCGGTCATGCCCGACGCCGACTGGATCGCGCTGCAGTCGATCTGCGCGGGTTAGGCTGCTGATTATCCCCGCGTGAACGCATCCGCGTAGCCTGCGCGGCGGGCGGCGGCGAGGGCGGCCTGGAGTGCCGCGCCGTCCGCGAAGGGACCGGCGGCCACCACGGTCAGGCTGCGACCGTTGCGGGTCACGTTCTGCGTGGCGGCAGGCAGGCCGAGGCCCTGCAGCGTTGCCAGGGCGCGTTGCGCGTTCGCGGCCTCGCCGAAGGTGCCGATCTGCACGAAGCGGTGTCCGGCGGCGGGCGCGGGTGCGGCGGTGACGGTCGCGGGCGCCGGGGCGCGGGTCACGATGGCGGGCGCCGCTGCCGCAAGGCCCCGCGCGGGGTTGATGCGGCCGTCATCCCAGACCGGCGCATAGCCGGGCGGCGGCGTGATCGCCGCAGGCGCCGTCACCGGGTTCGATACGGGCGCGCGGGTCATCCGGCGCGGGGCCTCGAGCGCCCGCTCGATGCCGCCAAGCGACAGCGTCGCCGAGGACAGCGGGTCGATGGCCGCGCCGCCGCAGCGATAGGCGACGCCGCCGACCACGCCCGGCGGGCAGGCGACCGACGCGATGCGTGCCGGGGCCGCCAGCGGGCCGGGCGCGGCGGGGGCGCCGCAGATGACCGGGCCGCCGTCCGCCGTGCGGTAGCCGGGCAGAAGGCCGGTCTGACCCTCGCAGACCTGGGCGATGGTGATGGTCGGGGGGGCTGCGACGGCCTGGGGCAGGACCGGCGCGCTGGCCACGGGTGCGGGCAGGCCGCCGCAACTGACCGGCTGGCCGGTGGTGGCGTTCACATAGCCGGGCAGCGGGCCGGTGCGACCCTCGCAGACTTCGGCCAGGGTGAGCGGCGGCGGCAAGTCGACCCGGACCACGGCGGGCGGGGTGCCGCCGCAGTCGACGGGATCGCCCGAGGCGGTGCGGTATTCGGGCAGGATGCCCCAGCGGCCGTGACAGACCCCGGCGATGGTCAGCCCCGCAGCCGGTGCGGCAGCGGCAGGCGCCGGGGATGCGGCGGCAGAGGTGGGGGCGAGCCGCGATGCGGCGGTCTCGATCGGCGCCCCGGCGGCGCGGCGCGCAGGCGGCTCGACCGGCGTTGCGGGCGCCGCCGAGGCGAGGGTGGTGGTGGTGGCGCCGAAGGTCGGCGGCTGGTTGCAGATCTGGCTGCGGTCGCGGTTCACGCGCGGCACCCAGACCACATCGCCCGAGATGCCCGCGCGCACGAAGGCGCAGCCCCGGCTGTCCACATACTGCATCCCGCCGAACCCGGCAGGCGGCGTTTCCGCCGGACCGTGCAGGCCCCTGCCCTGCGACAGCGCCGGTGTGGCGATGGACAATGCGGCGACTGCCAGCACCACGGCAAAACGTGAACGATTCATGCCATCCCCCGCAGAATGCGGGTGAATTGTGCAACAATCACCGGGTTCTGTAAAGGCGAACCTGCCCTATTTTGTGCCGAACATCCGGTCACCCGCATCCCCTAGACCGGGAACGATGTAACCGTGGTCGTCAAGATGGCTGTCGACGGCAGCGGTAACGATGGGCACGTCGGGATGCGCCGCCTGCATCCGCGCGATCCCCTCGGGCGCGGCAAGCAGGCAGAGAAAGCGGATGTCGCGCGCGCCCGCCTCTTTCAGCAGGCTCACGGCCTTGGCGCTGGAATTGCCGGTCGCCAGCATCGGATCGACGACGATGGTGACGCGGTCGCCCAGTTCGGCGGGCACCTTGAAGTAATATTGCACCGGCTGCAGCGTGTCGGGATCGCGGTAGAGGCCGACAAAGCCGACCCGCGCCGCCGGGATCAGGTCGAGGATGCCGTCGAGCAGCCCGTTGCCCGCCCGCAGGATCGAGACGAGCGCGAGTTTCTTGCCCTCGATCTGCGGCGCCTCCATCGGGCAGATCGGCGTCTCGATCATGCGGGTGGTCATCGGCATCTCGCGCGTGACCTCATAGGCCAGAAGCAGGCTGATCTCGCGCAGCAGACGGCGGAAGGACGCGGTCGAGGTCTCGCGCTCGCGCATGAGGGTGAGCTTGTGCTGCACCAGCGGGTGTTCGACGACGGTGAGTTTTGGCACGGGCGGACCCTCCCCTTGATCGGTGGTTTCCTGCACCAGAAGACGGGTCGCGCGCAACCTGCAACTGCCTCGGGGGGCCGGGCAATCGGATGCACGGCACGTCCCGTCATTGCGAGGAGGCGCAGCCGACGAAGCAACCCCGACCGCTCGCACGCAACATCGGGGTTGCTTCGCTGCGCTCGCAATGACGATCACCGCCCGTCATTGCGAGGCGGCGCAGCCGACGAAGCAACCTCGACCGCTCACACACGACATCGGGGTTGCTTCGCTGCGCTCGCAATGACGATCGCCACCCGTCACCCGCGAGGCGGCGCAGCCGACGTGGCAATCCCGAGGACATCGCGCAAGCGGTCGGGGTTGCTTCGTCGCCTTCGGCTCCTCGCAATGACGGGCCGGGTGCCTCCCCCCCGGCCCTACCGCTTGTCGATCGGGACGTAGTCGCGCACGTCCTCGCCGAGATAGAGCTGCCTCGGGCGGCCGATCTTCAGTTGCGGGTCGGCAAGCTGTTCCTTCCACTGCGAAATCCAGCCGACGGTGCGGGCCACGGCGAAGATCGGCGTGAACATCGACGTGGGGAATCCCATCGCCTCGAGGATGATGCCCGAGTAGAAATCGACGTTGGGGAACAGCTTCTTCTCGATGAAATAGTCGTCCTGCAGCGCGATGCGTTCCAGTTCCTTGGCGACTTTCAGCGTCTCGTTGTCGTGCTCGCCCAGAAGATCGAGCACCTCGTCGGCCGATTCCTTCATCACCGTCGCGCGCGGGTCGAAGTTCTTGTAGACCCGGTGGCCGAATCCCATGAGACGGAACGGATCGCTCTTGTCCTTGGCGCGGGCGATGTATTCGGGGATGCGGTCAACGGTGCCGATCTCGCGCAGCATTTCGAGGCAGGCCTGGTTGGCGCCGCCATGCGCAGGCCCCCAGAGGCAGGCGATGCCTGCCGCAATGCAGGCGAACGGGTTCGACCCCGACGACGACGCCAGCCGCACGGTCGAGGTCGAGGCGTTCTGTTCGTGATCCGCATGGAGCATGAAGATGCGGTCCATCGCGCGGGCCATCACCGGGTTGACGTGATAGGGTTCGGCCGGGACCGCAAAGCACATGTGCAGGAAATTGGCCGCATAGCTGAGGTCGTTCTTCGGATATACGAAGGGCTGGCCCAGCGCGTATTTGTAGGCCATCGCCGCGATGGTCGGCATCTTGGCGATCAGGCGATGGGCCGCGATCTCGCGCTGTTCGGGGTCGTTCACGTCGGTGGAATCGTGGTAGAAGGCCGAAATCGCGCCGACCACGCCGACCATGGTGGCCATCGGGTGACTGTCGCGGCGGAAGCCCCGGAAGAAATAGTGAATCTGCTCGTTGAGCATGGTGTGGCGGGTGATGATCGTCTCGAAATCCTCGAGCTCGCGCGGGCTGGGCAGCGCGCCGTAGAGCAGCAGGTAGCAGACTTCGAGAAAATGCGACTGCGCCGCCAGTTCCCCGATCGGATAGCCGCGATGGGTCAGCACGCCCTTTTCGCCGTCGATGAAGGTGATGGTCGAATCGCAGGCGGCAGTCGAGGTGAAGCCGGGGTCGTAGGTGAACACGCCCGCCTCGGCGTAAAGTTTGCGGATGTCGATGACATCGGGGCCCGAGGTCGGGCTCAGGATCGGGAGTTCCCAGGTCTTGCCGTCGATGGTGAGCGTTGCGGTCTTGCCTTCAGCCATGTCGTCCTCTTTCCCGTATGCCCGGTTTCGCGCCACTTCTGACAGAAAGAAGTGACCAGATCATCACGCAGCCGCCGCGTCGCGCAGGCGGGCAATGCTTTCCTCGCGGCCGAGGACCAGCATCATGTCGAACACGCTCGGGGTCGCGGTGCGCCCGGCAAGGGCCGCACGGATCGGGCCGGCGATCTTGCCCAGCTTCATCCCCTGCGCCTCGGCCAGCCCCGAGACGGTGGCCTCGAGGCTGTCGCGGTCCCATTGTGTAGCGGCGAGCCGGTCGGGCAACAAGGCCAGCACCGCGCGCGCCGCCGCGTCAAGCACCCGCGCCGCAGCCTCGTCGGGGGTGACGGGTCGCGCGGCCAGCGCGAAATGCGCCTTGGCGAGCAGTTCGGGAAAGATGCGGGCGCGGTCCTTCACGCAATACATCGCCCGCGCCAGCCGGTCGCGCTGCGTGTCGGTCAGCGCGGGCGCGCCGGTGGCGGCAAGGAAGCCGTCAAGCTCGGCCAGCACCGCCGCATCATCCATCGCCGCCAGATGCAGGCCGCAGAGATGTTCGAGCTTCTTCACGTCGAACCGCGCCGGGCTGCGGCCGATACCCGCGAGGTCGAACAGCGCGCGGGCCTCGGCGTCGGTCATGTATTCGGTGTCGCCGTGGCTCCAGCCCAGCCGGGTCAGATAATTGCGCATCCCGGCGGCGGGATAGCCCATCGCCCGGTATTCCGCCGCCCCGGTCGCGCCGTGGCGTTTCGAGAGTTTCCTGCCGTCCGGCCCGAAGATCAGCGGGATATGCGCCATCACCGGCACCTCCCAGCCCATCGCGTCGTAGATCAGCTTTTGCCGGAAGGCATTGGTGAGATGGTCGTCGCCACGGATCACATGGGTGACGCCCATGTCGTGATCGTCCACCACCACCGCCAGCATGTAGACCGGCGTGCCGTCCGAGCGCAGCAGGACGAGATCGTCCATTTCGGCATTGGCCACCGTCACCTCGCCCTGCACGGCGTCATGGATGGTCTGGCTGCCGTCCTGCGGCGCGCGCAGGCGGATCGCATGGGGCGCGTCGGGATGGGTGGCGGGGTCGGCGTCGCGCCACGGGCTGCGAAACAGGGTGGAACGCCCTTCGGTGCGGGCGGTGGCGCGGAACGCCTCGATTTCCTCTTGCGTGGAGAAGCATTTGTAGGCGGTGCCTGCCGCCAGCATCTGCCGGGCGACCTCGGCATGGCGGGGGGCGCGGTCGAACTGGCTGACGGGGTCGCCGTCCCAGTCGAGGCCCAGCCAGCCCAGCCCGTCAAGGATCGCCTGCCGGTTCTCGGGGGTCGAGCGGCTGCGGTCGGTGTCCTCGATGCGCAGCAGGAACCGGCCGCCGCGCCCGCGCGCGAACAGCCAGTTGAAGAGCGCCGTGCGCGCGCCGCCGATATGCAACTGCCCCGTGGGCGAGGGCGCGAAGCGGGTGACGATCTGCTTTGCGGCGTCGGACATCGGGGTCGTTTACCTCTCGCTAACCAGTCTGCGGCAGGCTCTGGTCCATGGGGCTGCAGGTGCAGCAATGCCGCGATAGCCCCGGCAGGGGGGCAGGACAAGTGCAAGGCACGCCACAGGCGGGGGACGACGGCAGGTCACGGCTCCGGCCCGCCGATCCACTTGCCGCCGTCAGCCGGGCGATGCTGGCGCAAAGGGGGCATCTGTTCCCCTGGGTGGCGGTGATGGCGGCCACCGGCATCGGCGCCTATTTCGCGCTGTCGGTCGAACCGGACGGCACGCAACTGGCCGCTCTTGCCGCGCTGGCCCTGCTGTTGGCGGGGCTGGCGCGCGCGCTTGGTCCCGCCTTCGGCCCGCTGGCGCTGGCGGTCGCGCTGGCGCTGGCCGGGTTCGAGCTTGCGGCCTGGCGGACCGGCGCGGTCGCGGCGCCGGTGCTGGGGTTCCGCTATCACGGCCCGGTGCAGGGGCGCATCGTGGATATCGACCGCTCGGCCTCGGACGGGCTGCGGCTGACGCTCGATCAGGTCGTGCTGGCCGACATGGCGCCCGAACGCACCCCGCGCCGGGTGCGCATCAGCCTGCAGCGCGAACAGCCCTGGCTGCGGCCCGAACCCGGCATGGTCGTCGTCACCACCGCCGGGCTGATGCCGCCCAACGGCCCCGTCGAACCCGGCGGCTTCGATTTCCGCCTGCACGCCTGGTTTCAGGGACTGGGCGCCGTGGGCTACACGCAGACGCCGGTGCTGATGCTGGTGCCGCCCGAAGGAGGTGCCGCGCTGGCCGTCGCGCGGCTGCGGGCGCGGGTTTCGGCCACGATCCGGGCGCTGGTGCCGGGCGATGCGGGCGGGCTGGCCTCGGCGGTCATCACCGGGGACCGCTCGGGCCTGTCGATGGCGGCATCGGACGCGATGCGCGACGCGAATCTCTATCACCTCGTCTCGATTTCGGGGATGCACATGGGGATGCTGGTCGGGCTGGTCTTTGCCGTCCTGCGCGGCGCGGTGGCGCTGGTGCCGCCGGTCGCGCTGCGCGTCGACGGACGCAAGATCGCGGCGCTGGCGGCGCTGCCGGTGGCGGTGTTCTACCTGATGCTGTCGGGGCGCGGCGTGGCGACCGAACGGGCCTTCGTCATGGCGGCGGTGATGCTGGGGGCGGTGCTGCTTGACCGGCGGGCGTTCTCGATGCGCTCGGTGGCGCTGGGCGCGCTGGTGGTGCTGGCGCTGCGGCCCGAATCGCTGGTGAACGCGGGCTTCCAGATGTCGTTCGCCGCCGTGGTCGGGCTGATCGCGGCCTACGCTGCGCTGGGGCGGCGCCTGCCGCCGGGGCGCTGGCGCTGGTTGCAGGGCGCGCTGATGCTGGTGTTTTCCTCGCTGGCGGCGGGGCTGGCGACCGCGCCCTATGCGGCGGCGCAGTTCAACCGCGTGGCCCATTACGGGCTGGTCGCCAACCTGCTGGCGGTGCCGGTGATGGGCGCGGTGGTGATGCCCGCCGCAATCCTGATGCTGCTGCTGGCGCCGCTGGGGCTGGAGGAACCCGCGCGGCTGCTGGTGGAGTGGAGCTGCCGCTGGATCCTGGCGGTCTCGGAACGGGTCGCCGCGCTGGCGGGCGCGGTCAGCGCCGTGCCGACGCCGCCCGGCTGGGTGCTGCCGGGGATGACCTTCGCGGCGCTGGTCTTCGTGCTGTGGCAGGGCCGGGCAAGGTGGCTGGGCGTGGCCGGGGTCGTGGCGGCACTCGCGGGCTGGACCATGGCCACCCGCCCGCCGCTGCTGATCGCCGCCTCGGGCGGGATCGCGGGCGTGATGTTTGACGGGGGCCGGGGCCTCAGCCGCCCCGCGGGCGAGGGCTTTGTCGCGCAGAACTGGCTGCGCGCCGACGGCAGCCTGCGCCCGCAGGGTCAGGCGGTGGCCCCCTTCGTGGTGGACGGGATGCGCGCGGCGGCCGATCTCGGCGGCCTGCACCTGCTGGTGCTGCGCGGCCAGCGGGCGCTTGATGCGGTGTCGGGCTGCGACGGCGCCGATCTCATGGTGGTGTCGGTCGCGGTCGCGGACCGCGACGCGCGCCCCTGTCTGGTGCTGGACGAGACCGCGCTGCGCCGCACCGGCGCCGTCGCGGGTCGGGTCGAGGGTGACGCCCTGCGTCTGGTCGCCGCCGATGCGGTTGCCGGGGCGCGGCCCTGGCTGCCCGCCGGACGCGGACGCGATCCGGCCCCCGCGCCGTTCCTGCTGCGCCCCGGCGCGCGCGGCTGGCCATGACGATTGCGCCGCTCGGGTCGTCAGGGCAGGCGAACCGGGGTCCGGTCGCCCTGCGCGAAACGGCGCAGCACTGCCGGATAGAGACGGTGCTCCATCTCCAGCACCCGCGCGGCAAGCGTGTCGGCGGTGTCCCCGGCCCGCACCGGCACCACCGCCTGCCCCAGGATCGGCCCGGCATCGAGCGCGGCGGTGACTTCGTGCACGGTGCAGCCCGCCTCGCGGTCGCCCGCCGCCAGCGCGCGGGCATGGGTATCAAGGCCGGGATGGCGCGGCAGCAACGAGGGGTGGATGTTCAGCATCCGCCCCTGCCAGCGCGCGACGAACCCCGGCGACAGCACGCGCATGAACCCGGCGAGGCACACCAGATCGGCCCCCGCCGCATCGAGCGCCGCCTGCAGCCGCGCCTCGTGCCCGGCGCGCGATTCGCCGGGCCTGCGCTCGACGACCGCGACCGGCACCCCCAGCGCACGCGCCCGCGCGATCCCCCCGGCATCGGCGCGGTCGGACAGCACCAGCACGGGTTGCGCCGGATGCTCCGGCCCCGTCGAGCGCAGCAGCGCCGCCATGTTCGACCCCGTGCCCGAGATCAGGACGGCGAGGCGCCGCCTGCTCATCCGAGGCGGCCGGTGAAGGTGACGCCCTTGCCCTCGGCGATGTGGCCGAGGGTGAACACCGTTTCGCCCGCCTCGCGGAACGTGTCGGCCAGCGCCCCGGCACGATCCGCCGCCACGACGGCGACCATGCCGATCCCGGCGTTGAAGGTGCGCAGCAGCTCGGTCTCGTCCAGCCCGCCCGCCGCGCGCAGCCAGGCAAAGACCGGCGGCAGCACCCAGGCGCCGAGGTCGATGGTGGCGCCAAGGCCCTCGGGCAGGATGCGCGGCAGGTTCTCGGTCAGGCCGCCGCCGGTGACATGGGCCAGACCGCGCACCCCGCCCGCGCGAATCGCCGCCAGCGCGGCGCGGACATAAAGCCGGGTCGGCTCGAGCAGCGCGTCGCCAAGCGTGGCATCGGCGAAGGGTGCCGGTTCGTCCCAGCCCAGCCCGGCCTGTTCGACGATATGGCGCACCAGCGAGAAGCCGTTGGAATGGACGCCGCTCGAGGCAAGACCAAGCACGACATCCCCCGCCGCGACGCCCTGCGGCAGATGCGCGCCGCGCTCCATCGCGCCGACGGCGAACCCCGCAAGGTCGAAGTCGCCCCCCGCATACATGCCGGGCATCTCGGCGGTCTCGCCGCCGATAAGCGCGCAGCCCGAGGCCGCGCAGCCCCGCGCGATCCCCTCGATCACCGCCGCCGCCTGATCGACATGCAGCTTGCCGGTGGCGAAATAGTCGAGGAAGAACAGCGGCTCGGCCCCCTGGCAGACCAGATCGTTCACGCACATGGCGACGAGGTCGATGCCGATGCCGTCCAGCCTGCCGGTGTCGATGGCGATGCGCAGCTTGGTGCCGACGCCGTCGGTCGCGGCGACAAGGATCGGGTCGGCGAACCCGGCAGCGCGCGGATCGAAGAGCGCGCCGAAGCCGCCGAGGCCACCCATGACGCCGGGCCTTCGCGTGGCCTTCGCGGCAGGCGCGATACGGTCGACCAGCGCATTGCCCGCGTCGATATCGACGCCCGCCTGCGCATAGGTGAGGGGATCGGTCCGGGTCATGGCAACCTCCGGGGGGTGACGGGGCGTGGCAGCGTCTAGCCGACAAGCGCTCGGTGCGCCATGGGGGGGATTTCAGAGCAGGGCAATCGGGCGAACGGCATCTTCCGTCATTGCGAGGCGAAGCCGAAGCAACCTCGACCGCTCACACACACCATCGGGGTTGCTTCGTCGGCTGCGCCGCCTCGCAATGACGGGGGTTTGCAGGTGACGACGCCGTGCCAACTCGCGCAGAGCCGTTCGCCCGACTGCCCCGGCGCGCCTGCAAGCCCGACTGATGTGCTGTGACGCAAAGGCCCCCGCAACGCATCTGCGACGTGATCGTCGCGCCCGGTCATGGAATATTTACGCGGCATGGTTATATTGGCGGCATGAGCGCACGCTACCGTTTTTCCGCCGCCAAGGCATTTCATGCCATCCACTGGATGACACGTCAGGGTCGGCCCGTCGATCTGCATACGGCGCTGAAGGCGGCGTATTTCGCGGATCGCGGACATCTGAACGAACATCTCCAGCCGATCTTCGGCGCGACCTACAAGGCGATGAAATCCGGGCCGGTGCCGCTCGAGATCTACGAAATGATCAAGGGTGAGGCGCTCTGGCTGTCTGAACTCCACCGTGTCGAACTGCCGTGGCGCCTCGACGGCTTCCATCTGCGTCCGCACGGGAATGAGCCTCTCGACATGGACGAATTCGCCGAAAGCGAGCGGCAGCATCTCGAATCCGGTTTCTCCAGGTCAACGGCCATGACGTTCGACGCACGGACGGCGGCGACGCATGGTGCGGACTGGCAGGCCGCCAACGGCGGCATCATCCGTTACGAGGACATGGTCGATGAACGGCCCGACCGGCCCGCCGTCATCGAGTATCTGCAGGATACGGCGCGCCACATGAGGCTGTGACCCGTGCTGCGGCTGTTCGATGTCGTCTGGGTCTTCGACCTGACCACGGCGCCGCAGAAGCGGAAGATGTTCGTCTGCCTGTCGTTCGATGACGGCTGGTATCTGCGCATCAACACGAAACCCGTGCCCAAGCCGAGCGTGCCGGTCACGAAGGCGCGGAACCCGTTTCTCGATCATGACAGCCATGTGGAATGCGCGCTGCTCGAGGTCGATGATTACGAGATTGCCGAAGCGATCCGGCGCGGCGGGGTCGTCGGCAGGTTGTCCCTGTGGCACCGCCAGGCGATTGCCGAGGGCATCCGGCGCGCGCCCTACATTCGCCAGAGGGACAAGGACCGGATCGCCGCCCTGTTGGGGTGAGAGGCGTAGCATCTGCGGGGGTGGTAGGCCCGGAGGGACTCGAACCCCCAACCAAAGCGTTATGAGCGCTCAGCTCTGACCATTGAGCTACGGGCCCCCCGATCCGGCTATCGTGCCCTTGCGTGGCGGTCAACGCATCAGCGCAACTGGCTGTCCTTTGATCCCCGGCGGTTGATGCCGCCGCGCGTGAAGGGGCGTTTGTCGCGGGTGTTCTGGCAGGTGATGCACAGTTTCACGCCGGGGATCGCCTCGCGGCGGGCGAGCGGGATTTCGTCGCCGCATTCGGCACATTCGCTGAACGATGCACCGACCGGCGCGCGCTGCGCGGCCTTCATGCGGGCGAGTTCCTCCTCGATCGAGGCCTCGATCTGTTCGTGAACGGCGCCGTCCTGCGCCCAGCCGACTGCCATGGCGTCACCTCCATGGCGCAAATCTGGGGGCCGGTGCGGCGGAAGTCAAATCGCGGCGGGTTGGCGCGGGGGTGCCGGGCGCGCGGCTCTGCGCGGGGTGGCCGGGGGTGTTGTCCGAAAATCCCGTCACCCGCGAGGCGCAAGCCGAAGCAACCTCGACCGCTCGCTCGATGCCCTCGGGATTGCCGCGTCGGCTTCGCCTCCTCGCAATGACGAGAGATACCGCTCGCGCAATGCCGTCGGGGTTGCTTCGTCGCCTGCGGCTCCTCGCAATGACGGGGTTTGGTGATCGTCATTGCGAGCCGCAGACGAAGCAACCCCGACCTCTCGCGCGATGCCGTCGGGGTTGATTCGTCGCCTGCGGCTCCTCGCAATGACTGGGTTTGGTGATCGTCATTGCGAACGAAGTGAAGCAATCCATACCGGGCGCAGCGCCCGGCCTTGTGGATTGCCGCGTCGGCTGCGCCTCCTCGCAATGACGGCCCTCTGCTCGTCATTGCGAGCCGCAGGCGAAGCAACCTCGACCGCTCGCGCACAACATCGCGGTTGCCACGTCGGCTTCGCCTCCTCGCAATGACGGCAGGTACTGCGCGCCCGGCTGCCCTGCGGCACCCACCCCCAGGGCGCGTCAGCGCCCGCGCGCGGCCTTTTCCTCGATCCCCGAGCGGCTCTCGCGGCGGGCGAGTTCGGCCTCGATGTCGGCCAGGGTCACCTCGCGGGCGGCGCACATGACCAGCAGGTGATAGACCGCGTCGGCGGCCTCGGCGACGAGGCGGGCGCGGTCGCCCTTCACCGCCTCGATGATCGCCTCGGTGGCTTCCTCGCCGAATTTCGCGGCGCAGGCCTCGGGGCCGCGCGCGAGCAGGCGCGCGGTCCACGAGCTTTCGGGATCGGCGCCCCGGCGCGCCTCGATGGTGGCGGCGAGGGCAGCGAGGCTCATGCCGCGACCGCGATTCCGGCGGCTTCCAGCGCGGCCCGGACATCGGCGATGCTGAACGTGCCGAAGTGGAACACCGAGGCGGCAAGCACGCCTGCGGCATGGCCGTCGCGCACGCCTTCGACGAAATGCTCCAGCGTGCCGACGCCGCCCGAGGCGATCACCGGGATGGTCACGGCATCGGCCACCGCGCGGGTGAGCGGGATGTCGAAGCCGTCCTTGGTGCCGTCGCGGTCCATCGAGGTGAGCAGGATTTCCCCCGCGCCCAGGCTTTCGGCGCGGCGCGCGAATTCCACCGGATCAAGGCCGGTGCGCCGCTGGCCGCCGTGGGTCACGATGTCCCACTTGCCGGGCGCGTCCTGGCGCACGTCGATGGCGACGACCAGACGCGCGCTGCCGAAGGCTTTCGCGGCGCGGGCGATCAGGTCGGGGTCGTTGATCGCGGCGGTGTTCACCGAGACGCGCGCGGCTCCGGCATCGAGGATCGCCTGCATTTCCTCGACGCTGCGCATCCCGCCGCCCACGGTCAGCGGAATGGTGATGGCGGCGGCGGTGCGGCGCACCAGATCGGCGCGGGTCTCGCGGTTCTCGTTGGTGGCGTTGATGTCGAGCAGCGCGAGTTCCGTGGCACCGGCGGCCTGATAGGCGCGGGCGACCTCGACCGGGTCGCCGGCATCGACGAGATCGACGAAGTTCACGCCTTTCACCACACGGCCGTCAGCCGTGTCGAGACAGGGGATGATTCGGGTCGTCATCATGATGGTGTCCTTGTGGCTTGGATTTCGGGGTGATGATCGGTGGTGCCTCGCTGTCGCTCTGCAAGGAGGACGAGCGCGGCGCCGAGATCGAGCGCGCCGTCATAAAGCGCCCTCCCCGAGATCGCGCCCGCAATGACGCCGGTGGCCTGCAGCGCGACGAGATCGGCCAGCGACGCGACCCCGCCCGAGGCGATGACCGGGATCGTCACCTCGCGGGCCAGTGCGGCGGTCGCCTCGACGTTCACGCCCTGCATGGCGCCGTCGCGCAGGATGTCGGTGTAGATGATCGCGGCCACGCCCGCATCTTCAAGGCTGCGCGCCAGCGCGGTGGCGTCGGTATCGGTTTCCTCGGCCCAGCCGCGCGTCGCCACGCGGCCGCCCCGCGCGTCGATGCCCACGGCGATGCGGCCGGGGAAGGCGCGCGCGGCCTCGCGCACCAGCGCCGGGTTTTCCACCGCGACGGTGCCGAGGATCACACGGGCCACACCACGCGCCAGCCAGCCCTCGATCACCGCCATGTCGCGGATGCCGCCGCCAAGCTGCACCGGCAGGCCGGGACAGGCGGCAAGGATCGCCTCGACAGCGGCGCCGTTCACCGGGTGCCCGGCGAAGGCGCCGTTCAGGTCCACCAGATGCAGCCATGCGGCGCCCGCATCGGCAAAGATGCGCGCCTGCGCGGCGGGGTCGGTGTTGAAGACGGTGGCCTGCGTCATCTCGCCACGCACGAGGCGCACCGCCGCACCGTCCTTGAGGTCGATGGCGGGATAGAGGATCATGGCGGTCTCCGGGCGCGTTGCGCGCCAGATAGCGCCGTTCGCCGCGCGCTGCAAATGCCGTGTTGCAGCATTGTGCCCGCCGCCCGCGCGGCGTAAGCGGAAACCCCCGTCCACAGGGAGAGTGCCATGGGCAGACAGACGCGCCTCGGGCTGTTGTGGGTTCTCGTGGTCCTGGTCGTGACCCTCGCCGGTATCGTCGTCCCCTACGGGTTTCTGTCGGGGTCGGGCGCGCCGCTGGCCGTGCCGCTGTTCTGGAGCGGCTTCGGGCTGGTGGTGATCGCGCTGATCGCCGTTGCCGTCGCGCGCTGGAGGGTCTGAGATGCTGGCTCCTGCCCTCGTCTGGTCGGCCATCGGCGCCTTTTTGCTGTTCGGCCTCGTCCTCGTCTGGAACGCCGCGCGGGCAAACCGCGGCACGGCGGCGGATTATTACCTTGCCGGATCGGGGCTTGGCGGGCTGGTCTCGGGCCTGTCCTATGCGGCGACCACCTACTCGGCCTTCATGCTGGTGGTGCTGACCGGGCTGACCTGGCAGGGCGGCATCGGGGCGCTGGGATTCGAGCTGATCTATTTCGCCGGCCTGTCGCTGCTGGTCGTGTTCGGGCCGCGATTCTGGCTGGCGGGAAAACGCTGGGGCTTCATCTCGCCTGCCGAGATGATCGGCGCGCGCTACGGTTCGCGCGCGGTGGCGGCGGCGATGGCGGCGGTGTCGCTGCTGTTCCTGATCCCCTATTGCACCACGCAGATGGCCGGGATCGGCCTGCTGCTGTCGGGGGCGACGGGTGGCGGAATTTCGCTTGCCGCCGCCGTGGTGACCGGCGCGGCGCTGGCGCTGGTCTGGACGCTGTTCGCGGGGCTGCGCTCGGTCGCCTGGACCGATGCCGGGCAGGCGGTGGTGATGATGGTCTCGGGGCTGCTGGCGGTGGCGCTGGTGGTCGCGGCGCTGGGCAGCCCGTCGGCCATGGTCGCGGCGCTGTCCACCGAGGACGCGGCCTGGCTGGATGTGCCGGGGCCGGGGCTGTGGAGCCTCGGCACCTTCCTTGCGCTGTCGGTGCCGTGGTTCTTCTTCGCCATCACCAATCCCCAGGTGAGCCAGCGGCTGTTCATGCTGCGCGATCTGGGCGCGATGCGGCGGATGATTCTCTGGGTGCTGGGCGTCGGCTTCGTCTTCACGCTGATCGCGGTGATCTGGGGCTTTGCGGCGCGGCTGCTGGCCCCCGATCTGGCGGTGCCCGGCGAGGCCACGCCCGCGCTGCTGGCCTCGGGGGTGCTGCCGGCCTGGGTGTCGGTGCTGCTGATCCTCGGGATCCTGTCGGCGGCGGTCTCGACGCTCGATTCCATCGCGCTGACGGTGGGGTCGATGGTGGCGCGCGACCTGCTGCCCGAGGGGACGCGCGACGCGGCGCAGATCCTCTGGGGCCGGGTGGTCGTGATCCTCGTCATCGCCTTCGCCGCCGTCTTCGCGCTGCGCGGGGCGCGGATCGTCGAGCAGCTTGCCGCCCTGTCGGCGGCGGGCCTTGCGGTGACGGTGCCGCCGGTCGTCGGCGCATTCTTCTGGCGGTGCGGCACGGCGGCGGGAGCATTGGCCTGCCTGCTGGGCGGGGCGGCGCTGGCGATGTTCATGGTGATGGTGCGCGGGGTGAGCGTCTATGACCCGGCGCTGGCGTTCTCGGTGATCGGTGCCTCGGTGCTGCTGTTCGTCGTGGTCAGCCTTGCCACCCGCCCGCGCGCCACGGCGCTCGATTTCGCGGGCGAGCTGCGCGCCGAACTGGACGCGCACCGGGTGTGGTAGCGGCACGGCGGGGGGATGTTCTTTGCAACCCCGGCGCGGCCGCCTATATTCTGGCCGCAGGCAGGTCGCACCATCGGGGGCCGTAATGAAGATCATGGTGAGCGAATATCCGCAGTTGCGCCAGCTCTGCTGGAACCGGCCCGACGACGCGGTGATCGACGGCGAGACGGCGCTTGCCCTCTATGAACGCAACTGGCGTTTCGTGGACCGCGACGCAATCACCCCGCGTGAACGGCGGCTCATCGACCGGCTTGTGGCCGAACACGGCCAGGGCCACCTGCTGGTCGCCGGATGACGGCGCCGGGGGCCGCAGGCCCGTTCCGGCGGCAGCATCACAACAGCATCTTCGCGGCCCTGAACGAGCTTGACGGCGATATGCTGCTTGCGGCCGAATGCTATTTCGGCGGCGGCACGGCAGTCGCGCTCATGCTCGATGAATACCGCCAGAGCGTGGATATCGACTTCCTCTGCGCCTCGCAGGCGGGATACCGCAAGCTCCGGCATGAGTTGTGGGGCAGGCCCGGCCTCGACGGATTGCTGCGCGCGGGGGCCGCACTGGAGACGCTGCGCGATGTCAGGGCCGACCAGTACGGTATCCGGACCGTGATCGGTGTCGGCGATGCGGCGATCCGGTTCGAGATCATCCGCGAGGCGAGGATTCCGCTCGCGGGCGCGATGGATCACCGTTTCGGTGTCCCGATTCTTGCCCGGCACTGTCTTTATGCCGAGAAGCTGCTCGCCAATGCCGACCGATGGAACGACCGCGCGGTGCTCAGCCGCGATATCATTGACCTTTCGATGATGGTGTTGCGCTGGGGTCCGGTCCCCGAAGCCGCATGGGCGCTGGCCGAGGCAGCCTATGGCGACGCGGTCCGGCGTGCCCATGACGCCGCAATCATGCGCATCCGCGATGAGGGCTGGCTGGAGCATTGCCTGTCCGGTCTGGCGATGGAGGCGGGACTCGGGCAGGAAATCCTTGGCCTGCATGGTGGCCCGCTGATCCCGGAACCCTGATCGCGGCACGACCGTCAGGGCGGGACGGCTGCGCGGGCGGCCGACGACGTTGCGGCAGTCGTGCAGGCGGTGCTTGCCCGGCGGGCGGCTTCGGCGCAACCTGTCGCCATGCGATCCGGGGAGGACATCATGCGCCGACTGCTTGCCGCCGCCTTCGCGCTTGTCGCGCTGGGCACTGCCGCTGCCGCCGATCCGGTCGAGGGCATCTGGCAGACCCAGCCCGACGACGGCGCCTTCGCCTTCGTGCAGATCACGCCCTGCGGCCCCGCCGTCTGCGGCACGATCATCCGCAGCTTCAACGAGCAGGGCGAATACGATTCGCCCAACCATGGCCGCCAGATCGTCATCGACATGGTGCCGCAGGGCGACGGCAGCTATCGGGGGCAGGTGTGGCGGCCCTCGAACGACAAGATCTATACCGGTCGCATGACCCTGAACGGCGACCAGCTTCGCCTGCAGGGCTGCGTTCTGGGCGGGCTGATCTGCGCGAGCCAGACCTGGGTGCGGGTGCAGTAGAGCATTTCGCAGTCAAATGGTAACATTTGACGCCCGCGACAATGCGCAAGAACAAAGAGTCAAAGCGGGTCCGCTAAATCCATAATAACGCGACCCGCTCCAGGGCCCCCCCGCCCCGACCGCCCTACAGCGCGCCCTTGGTCGAGGGGATCGTGCCCGCCTGGCGCGGGTCGGGTTCGAGCGCCATGCGCAGCGCGCGGGCCACGGCCTTGAAGGTGGCCTCGGCGATGTGGTGCGCGTTCACGCCGTGGACGAGATCGACATGCAGCGTGATGCCGCCATGGGTGGCCAGCGCCTGAAAGAACTCGCGCACCAGCTCGGTGTCGAAGTCGCCGATCTTCGGCGCGGGCAGCGCGAGGTTCCACACCAGAAAGGGCCGCCCCGACAGGTCGAGCGCGCAGCGCACCTGCGCGTCGTCCATCGGCAGGGCACATTCGCCGTAACGGCGGATGCCGCGCTTGTCGCCCAGCGCCTGTGCCAGCGCCTGGCCCAGGGCGATGCCGGTGTCCTCGACCGTGTGATGCGCGTCGATATGCAGATCACCCGTCGTGCGGATTTCCATGTCGACGAGCGAGTGGCGCGCGAGCTGGTCGAGCATGTGGTCGAAGAACCCCACGCCGGTGCCGATCTCGCGGCGGCCGGTCCCGTCAAGCGCGACGCGCACCGCGATGTCGGTCTCGGCGGTGCGGCGGGTGATCGTGGCTTCGCGCATCGCGCCCTCCTGTCGTTGTCGCGCGCGACGCTACAGCGGCACGGTGCGGGGTGCAAAGGGGTGTTGGTTCACGCGGCCTTAACCCTGACGGGTGTAACCGGGTGCAGACAGCGGAGGTTGCGATGCAGGTGCTGATTCTCGACGATGACCCCGACCGCACCGCGCGGCTGGCGCAGGCGCTGGTCGGGCGCGGGTTGCAGACGGTCTGCGTGGACAACGTCGCCATGGCCGAGGCGGTGGTCCGGCTCGGGCTGCCCGGCCTGCTGGTGCTGGCGGAACGGGCGGGCGGCAGGCTCAGTCATTCGGTGGCGCTGCTGGGCGGCTGCCGTGACCCGGCGATCCCGGCGATCTTTCTCACCCCGCGCACCGGCCATGCGGCGGCGGAACTGTTCGACCTGATTCCCTCGGCGGTCTCGCTGGTCGGGCCGGGGACGCTGCCCGCGACCATCGCCGAACTGGCGGTTGCGGCGCTGAACGGCGCACCGCTCACGCCCGAGGTGATCGGCAGCGGCGGGCGGGTGGTCCCGGTCGGGGCGCCTGTGACGGGGCCTGGCCGGAACACGGCGGAGGCCGCCGCAGGGATGCCTGCGGCGGCGGTGGCCAGCCGCGCCGAACGGGCGCAGGCGCTCGCCCGGCTGCCGTCGTTGCGCCCGGCGCTGACGCTGGCCTGACGGCGCCGGGGCGGGGGTGCGGGGGCTGCGGGGCGGATGGGGGAGTTCGCCTGCCGGGCAGAGCAGGGCGTGTGCGATTGCCCCTGTCTCTTCCCCACCGTCATTGCGAGGCGCAAGCCGAAGCAACCCCGACCGCTCGCTCAACCCCGTCGAGGTTGCCACGTCGGCTGCGCCGCCTCGCGGGTGGCGAAACCGGCGGGGGTTGCGGGGCGGGGGCAGCGGTGCTTCCATGGCGCGGTGCCCCCTGCCCGAGGAACAGCCGATGACTCCCTGCGTTTTCGTCCAGATCCGCTGCCGCCCCGGCACCACCTATCAGGTTGCCGACGCCATCGCGCTGAAGGAAATCCACTCGGAACTCTATTCCACCAGCGGCGAGCACGACCTGCTGATGAAGCTCTACGTGCCCGAGGGCGCGGATGTCGGCCATTTCATCAACGCGGCGGTGGGCGACATCGACGGGATCGAGCGCACCCTGACCACGCTGACCTTCAAGGCGTTCTGAAGGGCCGCCGGGCGCCGCCGGTCCGGCGGGCTTTGTGGTGGCGAGGGGCGGCCCCGCGTTGCCAGGGCAATCGGGCGAACCGCATACCCCGTCATTGCGAGGAGGCGAAGCCGACGAAGCAACCCCGACGGCGTTGCGCGAGCGGTCGAGGTTGCTTCGGCTTCGCTTCGCAATGACGGGTGTGGTGGGCGGCGGTGCCGTGCGGGCCTGCGCGGGACAGCTCGCCCGGCGGGTTGCGCCTGCAGGGGGCATGGTGCCGGGGGGCGTGGGGTCGCGCGATTTGCAGGACGGTGAGCGGGGGCCGCGCGGTTCGCACAGCCAAATTTGGCTATCCAAATTTCCAGAAATTTGGAGGCCGAACTCGTTGAGATAACGTCAAGATTGACGGTGATTCGGACAAATCACCGCCCCTGTGGCAATATCACGCCGCGCGACCGCACCCCGGCGGATGATCCCGCCGGGTCGTGGCCGGGTTCATTCGATCTCGACAAGCAGATCCTTGGCGTCGATCTGCTCGCCGGGGTGGACGTGGACGGCGCGGACCCTGCCCTCGCGGTCGGCGTGGATGCCGGTTTCCATCTTCATCGCCTCGATGGTCAGCAGCAGATCGCCCGCGCGCACCGCCTTGCCCGCGCTGGCCGCCACCGTCGCCACCACGCCGGGCATCGGCGCGCCGATCTGGCCGGGGTCGTCGGGGTCGGCCTTGGCGCGCTGCCGGGTCAGCGCCGCGAGCTTGCGGTCGGCGACGCGGATCATGCGCGGCTGGCCGTTCATCTCGAAGAACACCCGCACCTCGCCCGCGTCATCGGGTTCCGAGCGCGACAACATGCGGATTTCCAGCGTCTTGCCGGGGTCGATCTCGGCGGAAATCTCCTGGCCCTCGTCCATGCCGTAAAAGAACACCGGCGTAGGCAGCGTGCGCACCGGGCCATAGGTGCCGCGGCGCTTCATGTAATCGGTGAATACCTTGGGATACATGAGATAGCCGTGCAGGTCCTCGTCGTCGATCGCGGCCCCGTCGAGTTCGGCGGAAATCCGTGCGCGCGCGGCCTCGAGATCGACCGGCGGGATCGAGGCGCCGGGCCGCGTGGTGATCGGCTTCTCGCCCTTGAGCACCTTCTTCTGCAATGCCGCAGGCCAGCCGCCGGGCGGCTGGCCGAGATTGCCGTGCAGCATGTCCACGACCGAATCGGGGAAGGCAACCTCGGTTGCCGGGTCTTCCACCTGCGCGCGGGTCAGCCCCTGCGCCACCATCATCAGCGCCATGTCGCCCACCACCTTGGACGACGGCGTCACCTTCACGATGTCGCCGAACATCATGTTCACGTCGGCATAGGTGCGGGCGACCTCGTGCCAGCGGTCCTCAAGGCCCAGACTGCGGGCCTGCGCCTTGAGATTGGTGAACTGGCCGCCGGGCATCTCGTGCAGGTAGACTTCCGAGGACGGCGCCTGAAGGCCCGACTCGAACGGCGCATATTGCGCGCGCACCGCCTCCCAGTAGTTCGAGAGCGTGCGGATCGCGTCGCGGTCCAGCCCGGTCTCGCGCCCGGTATGGGCCAGCGCCTCGGTGATCGAACCCAGCGCGGGCTGGCTGGTGTTGCCCGCAAGGCTGTCCATCGCCGCATCGACAATATCGACCCCGGCCTCGGCCGCCGCCAGCACGGTGGCGATGGATGCGCCCGAAGTGTCGTGGGTGTGGAAATGGATCGGCAGGCCGATTTCTTCCTTCAGCGCCCGGACCAGCGCGCGCGCGGCGGGGGCCTTCATCAACCCGGCCATGTCCTTGAGGCCCAGCACATGCGCGCCCGCCGATTCCAGCTCGTGCGCCAGCGAGACATAATACTTCAGGTCGTATTTCGCCCGGTCGGGGTCAAGGATGTCGCCGGTGTAGCAGATCGCGGCCTCGCACAGCTTGTTGCTGTCGATGACCGCATCCATGGCCACGCGCATGTTCTCGACCCAGTTCAGGCTGTCGAACACGCGAAACACGTCGATGCCGCTTTCCGCCGCCTGGCGGACGAAGGACACCACCACATTGTCGGGGTAATTCGTGTAGCCGACCGCGTTCGAGCCGCGCAGCAGCATCTGGGTCAGCAGGTTCGGCATCGCCGCGCGGATGTCGCGCAGCCGCTGCCAGGGACATTCCTGCAAGAAGCGGTAGGCCACGTCGAAGGTGGCGCCGCCCCAGCATTCGACGGAGAACAGCCTCTGCATCAGCGCGGCATAGGCGGGCGCCGCGCCGATCATGTCGATCGAGCGCATCCTTGTGGCCAGCAGCGACTGGTGCCCGTCGCGCATCGTCGTGTCGGTCAGCAGCAGCCGGTCCTGCGCGCCCACCCAGTCAGCCAGCGCCTTCGGCCCCTGTTCGTCAAGGATCTGGCGCGTGCCCCTCTGCCAGTCATGGGGCTGGACGACGGGCGGGCGCGGCGGGCGGGCCTCGGCGTGGGGGCGGGGGCGGCCTGCGGTTTCGGGATGCCCGTTCACGGTGATGTCGGCGATATAGGTAAGGATGCGCGTCGCCCGGTCGCGGCGCTTGGGAAAGACGAACAGTTCGGGCGTCGTGTCGATGAACTTGGTCGAATATTCGTTATTCACGAAGACCGGATGCTTGAGCAGGTTCACCACGAAGTCGATGTTGGTCGACACGCCGCGGATGCGGAACTCGCGCAGGGCGCGGTCCATGCGGGCCACGGCCATTTCCGGCGTCGGCGCGCGCGCGGTCACCTTGGTCAGCAGCGAATCGTAATAGCGGGTGATGATCGCGCCCGAATAGGCGGTGCCGCCGTCAAGGCGAATCCCCGCGCCGGTGGCCGAGCGATACATCTGGATGCGCCCGTAATCGGGGATGAAGTTGTTCAGCGGGTCTTCGGTCGTCACCCGGCATTGCAGCGCATGGCCGTCGAGGCGCACGTCGTATTGCGACGCGCAGCCGGTTGCCTCGACGATGCTCTTGCCCTCGGCCAGCATGATCTGGGCGCGCACGATGTCGATGCCGGTGACTTCCTCGGTCACGGTGTGTTCGACCTGAACGCGCGGGTTCACCTCGATGAAGAAGAAATCGCCCGAATCCATGTCCATCAGGAATTCGACCGTGCCCGCGCATTCGTAATTCACCGCCGCACAGATGCGCCGCGCAAGGTTGCACAGTTTTTCGCGCTGGCTTGACGACAGATAGGGCGCCGGGGCGCGTTCGATGACCTTCTGGTTGCGGCGCTGCACCGAACAGTCGCGCTCCCACAGGTGGTAGATGTTGCCCTGGCTGTCACCAAGGATCTGCACCTCGACGTGGCGGGCGCGCTGGATCATCTTTTCAAGATAGCCTTCGTCGTTGCCGAAGGCGGCGAGCGCCTCGCGGCGCCCCTCGCGGACCTTCGCTTCCAGTTCGGCCTCGTTCAGCACGGGCCGCATCCCGCGCCCGCCGCCGCCCCAGCTTGCCTTCAGCATCAGCGGATAACCGATCCCGGCGGCCTCGGCGCGGATCGCGTCGAAGTCGTCGCCCAGAACGCCGGTGGCGGGGATGACGGGCACGCCCGCCTTGATCGCCACCTGCCGGGCGCTGGCCTTGTCGCCCAGCGCGCGCATGGTTTGCGCGCGCGGGCCGATGAAGGCGATGCCCGCTGCGGTGCAGGCATCGACGAAATCGGGGTTCTCGGACAAGAGGCCATAGCCCGGATGCACCGCATCGGCGCCCGACAGGCGGGCCACGCGGATGATTTCGTCGATGGACAGATAGGCGCCCACGGGCGACAGCCCCTCGCCGATGAGATAGGCTTCGTCCGACTTGAAGCGGTGCAGCGAGAGCTTGTCCTCTTCGGCATAGACCGCGACGGTCTTCTTGCCCATCTCGTTGGCGGCGCGCATCACGCGGATGGCGATCTCGCCGCGATTGGCGATGAGGATCTTCTGGAAGTCGGCCACGGGCGCCCCCTCGCTGCGGGTGGTGTTTGCAGGTGCAGCAATCTCTAGGGGCTTTCGTTGCGCCTCACAACGGCAGATGCGCGCCTCAGTCGGGGATCTGGCCGGTGGTGGTGCGCAGCGGCAGTTCGGCGGTCAGCAGCGCGAAGAGGATGCCGACCACGGCGATCGAGGCGGTGATCCAGTAGATCGGGCTGAGCGCATGGGCGATGGCACCGCCGACGATCTCGTGCAAAGCGGGGTCGAGTGCGGCCGCCGAAGCGCCGATCTCGCCCATCGGCGACACGGTTCCGGCGTGGTCGCCCATCGCGGCGGCCAGCCGGACGGCAAACACCGAGCCGAAAACCGCGACGCCGAGCGAGCCGCCGATCTGGCGGAACATGACCCCGGCGGCGGTGGCGGTGCCGAGGACGCGGAACGGCACGGCGTTCTGCACCGCCGTGGTCAGCACCGGGAAGATGCAGCCCATGCCGAGGCCGAGGCCGAGGATCACGAGGCCAAAATGGACGAAACCGGTGTTCTGGTCGATGAGGCCGAGCAGGAAGCCCGATACCGTCACCAGGCACAGGCCGACGACCGGCAACATGCGGTAACGGCCCGACCTGCTCATGTAGAAGCCGGCGAGGTTCGACGAGATCAGCGTCCCGGCGGTCATCGGCAGCAGCATCAGGCCCGATTGCGTCGGCGTCAGCCCCTTGGAAACCTGGAGGAACAGCGGCAGGAAGGTGACGTTGCCCAGCATGATCGCGCCGATCAGGAAGCTGAGGATCGAGGTGTTGCGGAACACGTTGTCGCGGAACAGCGGCAGCGGCAGGATCGGCTCTTTCGCGCGCGCCTCGAACCAGACGAAGATCGCGGTGCCGAAGATGGCCAGCGCGAACAGCCCCAGCGTGACCGGCGACGACCAGGCGAACATGACGCCGCCGAGGCTGGTCGCCAGCGTCAGCGCGGCAAGCGCGATGCTCAGCGCGGCGGCGCCCTCCCAGTCGACGCGGTGCTTCACGCGGGTGCCGCGCGGGGCGAAGCCGATGGTGAAGCCCGTGACCGCCAGCAGGCCGAAGGGGATGTTCACGTAGAAGATCCAGTGCCAGCTTGCATAATCGACGAACCAGCCGCCGATCAGCGGCCCGGCGACCGAGGAGATCGAGAACACGCCTGCAAAGACGCCCTGAAACTTGGCCCGCTCGCGCGGGCTGACCACGTCGCCGATGATCGAGAGCGCCAGCACGAAGATGCCGCCGCCGCCCAGCCCCTGCAACGCGCGGGCGCCGATCAGGAAGGCCATGTTCATCGACAGCCCGCACAAGGCCGAGCCGACGAGGAACAGCCCGATGGACAGGAAGACCATGTTGCGACGCCCGTAAAGGTCGCCGAGCTTGCCATAAAGCGGCGCGGTGATGGTCGAGGTCAGGATGTAGGCCGTCACCACCCAGGACAGGTGTTCCAGCCCGCCGAGGTCGGCAACGATGGTCGGCAGCGCGGTCGAGACGATGGTCTGGTCTAGCGAGGCGAGCAGAAGCAGGATCGCGATGGAGCCGATGACCAGCGGCAGATTGTGCTGCGGCGCGGGTTCGGCGGTGGCGGAGGACGAGAGCGACATGAAAGAACCTGATCTCGAATCATTGAGGCGCCCGCTGCGGGGCGCGCATCGGCGTCATATAGGCGCAGCGCGGATGTTTGACGAGGGCAAATAATTGACAATGGCACATGGCTGTGCATCACGTCGCGCATGACTGAGGTTCCGCCCCGTATCCCGGTGCTCCATGATGGCGTGGCCGAGCGGCTTGCCCGCGCGGGCCGTTCGTCGGCGGCGATCGAGGCGCTGCTTGCGGCGGATCAGGGCCTGCTGGTCTGGCGGCGGATGCTCATCAAGGGCGAGCTGGTGGCGGACGTGCTGGCCGCGCTGGGCGGCGCGGTCGAGGTGGCCGAATTCGGCGCGCTTGCGGCGGTGGGGCGGATCATCCACGGGCTGGACCGCCGCGCCCCCGGCGAGGCGACGGTCGGCGCGCTGGCGCAGGAAATGGGGATCGACCCGTCACGGGCCAGCCGTCTTGCCGGGCAGTTGATCGCCAAGGGTTTTCTGCGCCGCGATGTGGCGCAAAGCGATGCCCGCAAGGCGATTCTTGTTCCGACGGCGGCTGCCGTCGCGCTGATGTCCGCCTTCCGCGACCGCAAATGGGACCGCTACGAGGAAATTTTCGCCGACTGGAGCGACGACGATCTGGTCGTCTTCGCGCGGCTGCTGGCCCGCTATCTGGCGGCGGAACGCGGCGCGGTGGCGCGTGGCGCGACCCCGCCTGCCGCCTGAGGCGGCTGCGCGGTTTCAGAACAGGATCGCGGCAAGGTCGTCGCCGGTTGTCGCGGTTGTCGCAGGCGCGCGCCTGCGGGCGGCGGTATCGGCGGGCGGCAGGGCGTCGCCGGTGAAGTCGCCCGCGAAGAAGTCATCATGCAGCCTGCGTTCGCGCGCCATCGTGTAGCTGGCGCGAATCCGGGCGAGCAGCGCGACGGTCGGCGCCGCCGCCACATGCGTCGCAGCGATGTCGTTGCCGGGCGCAAGGTCGCGCGTTGCCGCGTCAAGCGTGTCACCGAGGTCTTTCGTGAAATCGAGCCGCGCGATGCCGTGGCCGAGGTCGCTGGCGAGATCCTCGCCCTGGGCGGCGAGCGCCTGCAGGTCGTGCTGCATCCGGCGGTGGCTGGCCCTGACCCGGTCGAGCACCGCTTCCAGCGCGCTGCCCGGCGAGGCACCGGCTGTACCCGTCGTGCTGTCGTCCATCAGCGCGGCGGCGAGCGTGTCGAGTCCGGCCAGTTCCGACAGGATGCGCCCCGCGACGGATTCGAGGCCCGCGGCGAAGTTGCGCAGTTCGGTGGCCACGACGACGACGGCGCGCCCGGCGTCGCCCAGACGGCGGCAGCGCAGGCTGGTGTTGATCGCCATGAACTGGATGTCGGCGCGAATCTTGGTGATCGCGCCGACGGCATCGCCGAGTTCATGCGTGATGGCGGCGGCGTGGTCGGCGAAAGCCGCAGCGCGCAGGCCCGCCTTTTCGATCCGCGTGACGATGGCATGTGCGGCAAGGACGCCGCGTTCCATCGCGGGCAGAAAGTCGTCCCGGTCGTCGCCTGCACCGGCCTGGCGCCCCAGCGCCAGCATCCGCACCATGCTGGCGGCAAGGGCCGCAAGGTTGCGCGCGACCGCGCCGCTGCCGTGGTGAAATTCCTCCGTCAGGTCGGCAAGCTGCCGCGCGAGAAACCCGCTGACCAGCGCCTGATCGGCGCGCGACAGCGCCGGGGCGGTTTCGGCCAGCATGACCAGACCGGACGCGACATGTTCGATGCGCTGGCGCGTCATGTCGCCGATCTGCAACGCCATCAGGGTGCGGGCGACCTGATCCGCGATCTCGCGCGCGAGGTCGGCCTGCGTCGCGGCAAGGCGGCGGATCGCGGCGTGATAATCCTGCATCCCGCGCGCGTCGCGCGCCAGCGCCTGCGTGAGCGCGGGCAGGCTGCGCGCGTGATCGGCCTGGAGGCTGCGATGCAGCGCGCCTGCGGCCCCCGATTCGGCCAGCAGCAGGTCGAGGCGCGCGGCGAAACCGTCGATCCGGCTGCGGCCTTCTTCGATGAGCGCCAGCATCCTGCCCGCGAATTCGCCGAATCCCCCCGCATCGGCCCCGGCGATCCTGACCGTGATGGCGACGGTGCGCAGGTAGCGCAGGGTGGCACGCATGTCGTCGATCAGGGTGCGCAGCCGCCTGGCCCCGGCGGCCAGCGCGCCCATCCGCCGGTGCCGGTCGGCCTGCCTGCCGGGCAGTTCGAGCAGGCGTTGCGCGGTGGCATCGAGGTCGGTCACGGTGCTGGCGACCGCGTTTTCGTCAAGCGCGGCCAGAACCTGCGTCAGCAGGTCGCGCAATGTCGCGGTCGATTCCAGCGCGGCGCCGAGGACATGCCCGCCCTCGAGAAACCGGGCCTCGATCCGGGTGCGCGCGTGGTCGAGCCGCTGCGCGATGTCGATCGCGCGGCGCGCATGGCCGGGCGGCGGTTCGGCGGCGGGCGGATTGGTCATGGCCTGTCCCGTGTTGGTGCCGGGCCGTGATCGCACATGGACAATAACGCAAGATGAACGCCCCGCCGCCCCGGAGGGTGACGATTGCGGACAATTCGACGCAATCACGATGCAACCGGGCGGACGCCCGCAACGGTTTCTTAAGCCGTGCATGGTGTGGTGGGCCGAACCCTGATGGCGGTCCCTGTTATGACGACGACCACGATGCCCCGATCCGAACTTGTCCTGCGCGGACCTTTCAGGCTGCGCGACGCGGCCGGACTCCGTGACCGGCTGCTGGCGGCGATCCGCCTGAACCCGCATCTGGTGCTGGACATCGGCGACAGCGACGACATCGACCTCGGCTTCGTGCAGATCCTTCTTGCCGCACAGCTCAGCGCCCGCATCGCCGGGGGCGCGCTGGAACTGCGCCACCCGCCCGGCGCGGCGCTCGCGCGAATCCTCGACGACGGCGGGTTCGGCGCCATCGCAGGCCCCTGGTCCCAGGCGGCCCCCGGATGAGCGCGTCAATCCTCGTCGTGGACGACTCGGCCTCGGTGCGCGCGGCGGTCCGCATCGCCCTGACCGGCGCCGGTTACCGCATCGCCGAGGCGACGGACGGCGCCGACGGCATCGCGCGCGCGGGGGGCGAACATTTCGATCTGGTGATCACCGATCTGAACATGCCGGTGATGGACGGCCTCGCCATGATCGAAGCCATGCGTGCCATTCCCGCCCATGCGGGGATGCCGATCGTGTTCCTGACCACCGAATCGGACGACGGGATGAAGGCCCGCGCCCGCGCAGCCGGGGCGACGGGATGGCTGACCAAACCCTTCGACCCCGACCAGCTCGTGAAGGTTGCCAGAAAGGTGCTGGGCAGATGACCGTCGATCCCGTCGATACCTTCCGGACCGAGGCTGCGGACCTTCTCGAACAGGTCGAACAGGGGCTTCTCGATCTCATGCAGCGCCTCGATGACGACGAACTCGTGAACGCGGTGTTCCGTGGCCTGCACACGTTGAAAGGGTCGGGGGCGATGTTCGGCTTCGACGCGCTGGCGGCCTTCACCCACCATTGCGAAACCGCCTTCGACCGGGTGCGCCGGGGCGAGGCGCCTGCCACCGTCGCGCTGGCGCGTGCGGTCCTCGACGCCTGCGACCACATGCGCGCGCTGGTCGATTCGCCGGGCGCCCCCGGCCAGCAGGCGCGCGGGCGCGCGCTGCTCGACGCGCTGGGGCAGGCGGTGGCCGGTGCCGGTGGCGGTGCGGCGGGCGATGCCGGGGCGCCTGCGGCAACCGGCTGGCACCTGCGGTTCAGCCTGCCCGCCGACGCCATGGCCAAGGGCACCAACCCGCTGGCGCTGCTGAAGGAATTGCGGGCGCTGGGCGATGCCCGTGTGCGCGCCGACATCGCGATGATCCCGCCGCTCGAGGCGCTCGATCCGCTGGCGCTGCATCTGGCCTGGGAGGTGGACCTCACCACGACCGCCCCGCGCGCGGCCGTCGATGACGTGTTCATCTTCGTCATGGACACGATGGAGCTGCATGTCGAACCGCTGCCGGAACAGGACCCCGCCCGCCCCGCGCAGGCAGCGCCACCGGCGCCCGGCCCGGCCACGACAGGCGATGCGGACATCGCCGCCCCAGCCGATGCGTCGGCGCAGCGCTGGTCGCGCCCGGATGAAAACGTGCGCGTTCCGGCGGCGCGGCTGGATGAACTCATGGACCGGGTCGGCGAACTGGTGATCGCGCAGTCGCGGCTCGGGCAACTGGCCAACGCGCGCGACGACCTGCCGCTGCGCGCCGTGTCCGAGGAAATGGAACGCCTTTCCGGCGAATTGCGTGACACGATGATGGTGTTGCGCATGGTGCCGGTCGGGTCGCTGTTCGCGCGCTTTCGTCGCCTCGTGCACGATCTCGCGCTGGATACCGGCAAGCCCGTCGAACTGGTCACCGACGGCGAGAATACCGAAGTCGACAAGACCGTGATCGAACGGCTGGCCGATCCGCTGGTGCATCTGGTGCGCAACGCCGCCGACCACGGGATCGAGGCACCCGAATCCCGCACCGCCGCAGGCAAGCCCGCGACCGGCCGCATCCGCCTCTCCGCCCGGCAGGAAGGCGGCGAGGTCATCATCGCCATCACCGACGACGGCGCCGGGATCGACCGCGCGCGCGTGCGCGCCCGCGCCGAAGAGGCGGGGCTGATCGCGCCCGGACAGGCGCTCGCCGACGCGGAGCTGCTGCAACTGGTCCTTGAACCCGGCTTCTCGACGGCGGCCAGGGTGACCAGCCTGTCGGGACGGGGCGTCGGCATGGACGTGGTAAAGCGGACCATCGATTCGCTGCGCGGCGGCATCGACATCACCAGCACCCCCGGCGAAGGGACGCGAATCGCGCTGCGCATCCCGCTGACCGTCGCCATCATCGGCGGGCTTCTCGTCCGGGTCGGCCAGGGGCGCTATGTCATCCCGCTGGCCACCGTCGAGGAATGTCTCGAACTGCCGCACGAACGGGACAACCGCTCGCGCGGGCGGGCCTTCGTTTCGCTGCGCGACCGGCTGGTGCCCTTCCTGCGCCTGCGCGAACTGTTCGCCACCGGCACCTCACCCGACCCGCATCAGAAGATGGTTGTGGTCTCGACCGGCACCGAACGGGTGGGCCTGGTCGTCGACCAGATCATCGGCAACCACCAGACGGTAATCAAGTCCCTGTCCCGGCTGCATGCGGGGATCACCACCTTTTCCGGGGCGACCATTCTCGGCGACGGCTCGGTCGCCCTCATCCTCGACGTGGCCCATCTGGTCGCCTCGGGCCAGCAACAGGAGGCGCAACTGCGCGCTGCCGGATGAATGTTCCCGACCAGTCCCCCGCCGGTTCCGGCCCCGCCACGCCCGGTTCCGGCACGATCGAGGTGCTGACCTTCGGCCTGCAGGGCGAAACCTTCGCGCTCGAGGCGACGGCGGTGCAGGAAATTCTCGACCTTTTGCCCGAAACGCCGGTGCCCGGCGCAGGCCGCTTCGTCGGCAGCGTCATCAACTTTCGCGGCCGGGTGATCCCGCTGGCCGACCTGCGCCTCGCCTTCGGGATGGACCCCGCCGAACCCACCGCCGACAGCCGCATCGTCGTGATCGAATTCGCCTCGGGCAGCGAAAGCACGCTGGTCGGCCTGCGCACCGACCGCGTGCATGAGGTGACGATCCTGCCGCTCGAATCCCGCGAACCCCCGCCCGGCGTCGGGATGCGCTGGCGACCCGACTACATCCGCGCGCTGTTTCGCCACGACGGCGAATTCATCATCCTGCCCGACCTTGATGCCATCTTCACAGCCAGCCCGCCGCGCGTCGGCACGACGCTGCGCGCCGTCAACTGAACCCGGACAACAGGATTTCACCATGCGCCTGACGATCAAACTGAAACTCGCCGCAGGCTTCGGCCTGCTCATTGCGCTGCTTGCGGCCGTGTCAATTGCCGGAATCTACGGGATGTCCGAGATCAGCCATGTGACGGACGAGATGAGCCACCGTGCCGATGCGCGTGCGCGTATGGGCGAACTTGTTGCCGATCAGGAAAGATTGCGCCGGACACTGCTGAGTATTGCGACAGCCCCGACGCGATCCGATCTGGATGCTGCGGTTGCCACCAACAACGCGGCGCGCACCGTCTATGATGAGCGCTTTGCAGCCGGGATCGCCGACGCGCTGCCCGAGCTTCGTCCGGTATGGGAAGGTATCGCCGCCAATTGGGATCGACTGGTCGAGCTCGGCGATCAGGTTATTGCCGCCTCACGAGCCGGAAATGCCGAGCTTGCCCTCTCGATCGCGCTCGGCGACGCCGATACCTACGCGGTCGAGATCATGGCGGCCGTCGAGGATCTGATGCGCATGGCGACCGATGCGCTCGCAGAATACGACGCGCTCGTGAATTCAACCTCGGAGGACATGCGCAATCTCATGATCGTGCTGTCAACCATCGCGGCGCTTGCCGGCATCGCTGTTGCTCTCTGGCTTGCCATGTCCACCGCACGGGGTCTGCAGCGGGTGCTGCATCTGGCCAATGCCGTCGCAAGCGGCGATCTGAGCCAGCATGCAGCGCTGCGTGGCAACGACGAGATCCGCGACCTGACCGAGGCCACCCACACCATGATCGACAACCTGCGCGAGACGGCGGCCATGGCCGAACGCATCGCCGAAGGCGACCTCACGGTGGAACCGCAACCGCTGTCCGACAAGGATATCCTCGGCCTCGCGCTGCAGGACATGGTGCATCGCCTGCGCGGCGTGGTGACCGATGCGGCGGCGGCGGCCGAAAGCGTCTCGGCGGGCAGCCAGGAACTGTCGGCGGGCGCCGAACAACTGTCGCAGGGCGCGACCGAACAGGCGGCGGCGACCGAAGAGGCATCCGCCTCGATGGAACAGATGGCCGCCAACATCAAGCAGAACGCCGACAACGCCACCCAGACCGAAACCATGGCCCGCCAGTCGGCCAGGGACGCCGAAACCGGCGGGGCCGCCGTGGCCCGCGCGGTCGAGGCGATGCGCACCATCGCCGAGAAGATCGGCATCGTGCAGGAAATCGCGCGCCAGACCGACCTTCTCGCCCTGAACGCGGCGGTCGAGGCCGCGCGCGCGGGCGAACACGGCAAGGGTTTCGCCGTGGTCGCCTCCGAGGTGCGCAAGCTGGCCGAACGCAGCCAGACGGCGGCCGCCGAAATCAGCGCCGTCTCGGACGAAACCGTAAAGGTCGCGGCCGATGCGGGCGACATGCTGGCTCGGCTGGTGCCCGACATCCGCAAGACCGCCGAACTCATCGCCGAGATCAGCGCCGCGGTCCGCGAACAGGACATCGGCGCCGCCCAGATCAACGAGGCGATCCAGCAGCTCGACCAGGTGACGCAGAAGAACGCGGGCGCCTCGGAACAGATGTCCGCCACATCCGAGGAACTCGCCGCCCAGGCCGAGGAACTGCAGGCCTCGATCGCCTATTTCACCACCGAGGCCGCCGGTGGCGCGGCGGCACAGGCCCCTGCCCGTCCGTCCGCCCGCCCGCGCGACGGCGCCGCACGCCCCGCCGCGAAACCGGCGCGCAAGGCGGCACCGGCACAGGCAACGTCACCTGCACCGGCAAAGCCCGCGCGCGCCAGGGGCGACAGGGGCTTTGCCCTCGACCTCGAGCCCGGCGGCCCGGACGAACGGGATGACGATTTCCGCGAGGTGGCCTGATGGGCAGCCTGCCGTCCGAGGGGCAGTTCGTCACCTTCAGCCTCGGCGCCGAGACATTCGCCGTCCCGGTGACCGTGGTGCGCGAAATCCTCGACCACGAGGACGCCTTCCACCTGCCCGACGGCCCGCATTACCTGCTCGGCCTCAGGGACGTGCGCGGACAGGGGGTGCCGGTCATCGACCTGCGGCTGCGGCTCGGCCTGCCCGCCAGCGACGTGACGCCGCACACCAGGGTGCTGGTGCTCGACATCCCGCTGGCGGGGCGGCTGCTCACCCTCGGCATGATGGCCGACCGCGTCCATGAGGTCGTCTCGTTCCGCGCGGGCGAGATCGAGCCGCCCCCCGACATCGGCCGCAACTGGCGTTCGGAACATATCACCGGGGTCGCGCGGCGCGGGTCGGGCTTCGTGGTACTGCTCGATCTGGCCAGCCTGCTCGGCGAGGGTGATCTCGCCATGCTGCCCGATGCCGCAGCCTGAAGGGGGACCGCCATGCAACGCGCCGCACCGACACCATCCCCGGCACAGGCCGACCCGCCCGGCGGGCGGCTCAGCCGCCGCAACTTCAGCCGCCTTGCGACCTTCGTCACCGAATACAGCGGCATCCGCCTGCCCGAGTCCAAGCTCACCATGGTCGAGGGTCGCCTGCGCCGTCGCCTGCGGGCGACCGGTCATGCCAGCTTCGACGCCTATTGCGACCATGTCTTCGCCGCCGGCCGGCTCAGCGGCGAGATCCTGCACCTGATCGACGCCGTCACCACCAACAAGACCGATTTCTTCCGCGAATCCGGCCATTTCACGTTCCTGCGCGAAACCGGCCTGCCCGCACTCGCGGCTGCGGGCACGCGCAGGCTGCGCGCGTGGAGCGCGGCCTGCTCCACCGGCGCCGAACCCTGGTCGCTGGCGATGGTGCTCGAATCCGCCTTTCAGGCCCCGGACCGCACCTGGTCGATCCTCGCCACCGATCTCAGCCGCAACGTCCTCGACGTGGCCCGGCTGGGCATCTACCCGGTCGACCATCTCGCCCCCGTGCCCGCCGACCTGCGCCGCCGCTTCCTGCTGGCGGCGGCCGATCCCGCGCGCAGCGAGATGCGCATACACGCCCGGCTGCGCGCGCGGGTGGCGTTCGGGCGGCTGAACCTCATGGATGCCCGCTACGCCGTGGGCGAACCCATGCACGTCATCTTCTGCCGCAACGTGCTGATCTACTTCGACCGCGAAACCCAGGCCCGCGTGCTGGCGCGCCTGTGCGAGGTGCTGGCACCGGGCGGCTATCTCTTCATCGGCCATGCCGAATCGGTCACCGGCCTCGACCTGCCGCTGCGTGCCGTCGGCAACACGGCCTTCCAGCGCGAGTGATGCCGATGCCCGATCCGATCCGCGTGCTCGTCATCGACGATTCGGCCTCGGTCCGGCAGGTGCTGGTCGCGGTGCTCGAGGCCGATCCCGGCATCCGGGTGATCGGCGTCGCCGCCGACCCCTTCGTCGCCGCGCGCCGCATCCAGGACGAGGTGCCCGACGTCATCACCCTCGATGTCGAGATGCCGCGCATGGACGGCATCACCTTCCTGCGCAAGCTGATGGCGCAGCATCCGGTCCCGGTGGTGATGTGTTCCTCGCTCACCGAACAGGGATCGGAAACGCTGATACAGGCGCTCGAAGCGGGCGCGGTCGATGTCATCACCAAGCCGCGCATCAGCGCGGCCGACCATCTCGACGAAATCGGCGACCGCATCCGCGCCGTGATCCGCGCCGCCGCCCAGGCGCGCCCGGCCCGGCTGCGCCACAGCCGGGGCGCCGCTGCGGGCGGCCCGGCGGCAAAGCTGACCGCCGACGCCATGCTGCCGCCGCCGTCCGGCAAGGCCATGGTCGAGACGACCGACAAGGTCGTCTGCATCGGCGCCTCGACCGGCGGCACCGAATCCCTGCGCGAGGTGCTGATGGCGCTGCCCGCCAACGCGCCCGGCATCCTCATCGTCCAGCACATGCCGGAAAAGTTCACCGCCGCCTTCGCCCGCCGCCTCGACGGCCTGTGCCAGATCGAGGTGCGCGAGGCCACCCACGGCGATGCGGTCCTGCGCGGCCGCGCGCTGATTGCGCCGGGCGACCGCCACCTGCTGCTCGAACGGCGCGGCGCGCGCTATCATGTCGCGGTGCGCGAGGGGCCGCTGGTGTCGCGCCACCGGCCTTCGGTCGACGTGCTGTTCCGCTCGGCGGCGCGGGCGGCGGGGGCCAATGCGGTCGGCATCATCATGACCGGCATGGGCGACGACGGCGCGCGCGGCCTGCTCGAGATGAAAGAGGCCGGCGCCCATACCGCCGCCCAGGACGAGGCAAGCTCCGTGGTCTTCGGGATGCCGAAAGAGGCGATCACGCGCGGCGCGGCGCGCCGCGTGCTGGCCCTCGACCGGATCGCGGCGGAAATCATGCAGGCGACGCGCGCATGGTAGGGTATTTCGCAGCCGGACGGGACATCCGGCACCGGCGACGATGCGGCAGAACAAGGGCTTGCAACGGGGCCGCCCAATCCACGAACACGCGACCCGCGCAGGGAGCACCGCCATCGCGAGCCACGAGGCGAAGCAACCTCGATCATGTGTGCAATACCATCGGGGTTGCTTCGTCGGCTGCACCTTCCCGCAATGACAGGGCAGATCATTTCGCAGGGGAATGGTCACATTTGACGCCTGCGACAATGCGCAGGAACCAGGTGTCAGGGCAGGTTGGCCGAATCCGTGAAAACGCGACCCGCTCAAGCCCGGCACGATCCCCGCCCTTGCCGCCGCGCGGCTGCGGGGCCATATCCTTGCCCGACAAGGGAGGACCCGATGCAGACCAGCAACCGCCTGCTCGATGATCTGATGCAGCTTGCGACCAATGCGATGGGCGTGGCGCAGGGCGCGCGCGACGAGGCGCAGAATGCCGCCCAGGCCTTGTTCGATCGCTGGCTGGCCGACCGCGGGCTGGTGACGCGCGAGGAATTCGACGCCGTGCAGGAAATGGCCCGCCTCGCGCGCGACGACAACGCCGCACTGACCGCAAGGATCGCCGCGCTCGAGGCCCGGCTCGACGACCACAAGGGCGACTGACGCGGCGGCACCAGGTCGCTTCGTCTGCGGCCCGCAATGGCGGCGGCAGGATGCCGTCATCGCGCATGAAGCACGACAACCCGGCCCCTTGCTTTGCTGTTCGGGGGTGCGTCGTCTCGCAATGACGGGGTGTTCTCGTCACCCGCGAGGCGAAGCCGAAGCAACCTCGACCGCTCACGCACAACGTCGGGGTTGCTTCGTCGCCTGCGGCTCCTCGCAATGACGGAGTTTCTCGTCATTGCGAACGAAGTGAAGCAAACCACACCGGGCGCTGCGCCCGGCCCCATGGATTGCCACGTCGGCTGCGCCTCCTCGCAATGACGACATCTCCCCACCGTCACCCGCGAGGCGCAAGCCGAAGCAATCCATGCCGGGAGTGGCGTCCGGCCCCTTGGATTGGCCCGCGTCGCCTGCGGCTCCTCCCAATGACGACATCTCCGCACCGCCACCCGCGAGGCGCAAGCCGAAGGAATCCCGGCCTCTTGCGCACAATATCGGGATTGCTTCGTCGGCTGCGCCGCCTCGCAATGACGGATCACACCACCGTCATCGCGGCGACCCGAAGGCGACGCGGCAATCCATACGCTGCCCCGTGCTGACGCATGGATTGTTTCACTGCGTTTGCAACGACGACAACACCGATCCGCTCACCCCCGCCCCCCCGCCTCAGACCAGCCGCGCGGTCTGCAGGGCGGCGCGGATGAAATCCGCGAACAGCGGATGCGGCGCGAAGGGTTTCGACTTCAGCTCGGGCTGGAACTGCACGCCGATGAACCACGGGTGATCGCGCCATTCGACGATCTCGGGCAACTGCCCGTCCGGCGACATGCCCGAGAACCGCAGCCCGTGGCCTTCCAGCAGCTCGCGATAGCGGATGTCGACCTCGTAGCGGTGGCGGTGGCGTTCCTCGATCATGGCGGCGCCGTAGATTTCGGCGGCCTTCGAGCCGTCGGCCAGCGCCGCCGGATAGGCGCCGACGCGCAGATGGCCGCCCTGGGCATCGTCCGCACCCGCCCCGGCGGGCTGGAAGATCACCGGCTCGAAGCGGCGCTTCTTGCCGTCGCCCTCGAATTCCTCGGACCCCGCGCGGGTCAGGCCCGCGACGTTGCGCGCGGCCTCGATCACCGCCATCTGCATCCCGAGGCAGATGCCCAGATAGGGCAGCTTGTGTTCGCGCGCAAAGCGGGCGGCGCGGATCTTGCCCTCGGTGCCGCGCTCGCCGAAGCCGCCGGGCACGAGGATGGCGTCAAAGCGTTCCAGCCACGGCGCCGGGTCCTCGCGCTCGAAGATTTCCGAATCGATCCATTCCGCCGTCACCCTGGTGCGGTTGGCGATCCCGCCATGGGTCAGCGCCTCGGCGATGGATTTGTAGGCGTCGTCGAGCTGGGTGTATTTGCCGACCACCGCCACGCGGACCTCGCCCTCGGGGTTCTCGAGCCGGTCGATGACATCGCGCCATTGCGTCAGGTCGGGGCGCGGCGCGGGGGTGATGCCGAAGGCGTCGAGCACCGCCTGGTCGAGGCCCGCATGGTGATAGGCCAGCGGCGCCTCGTAGATCGACTTCAGGTCGTAGGCGGGGATGACGTGTTCCTTGCTCACGTTGCAGAACAGCGCGATCTTCTCGCGCTCGCGCTCGGGGATCGGGTGGTCGGCGCGACAGACCAGAACATCAGGCGCCAGCCCGATGGATTGCAGCGCCTTCACCGAATGCTGGGTCGGCTTGGTCTTCAGCTCGCCCGCCGCCGCGATATAGGGCAGCAGCGTCAGGTGCATCAGGACCGACTGGTGGCGCGGGCGTTCGTGGATGAACTGGCGGATCGCCTCGTAGAAGGGCAGCCCCTCGATGTCGCCGACCGTGCCGCCGATCTCGCAGAGCATGAAGTCGACCTCGTCGGCGCCGATGCGCAGGTAATCCTTGATCTCGTTGGTGACATGGGGAACCACCTGGATGGTGCTGCCGCGATAGCCGCCGCGCCGCTCGCGCTCGAGCACGTTCAGATAGACGCGGCCCGCCGAAATGGAATCGGTGCGCCGCGCCGCCACGCCGGTGAAGCGTTCGTAATGGCCCAGGTCCAGATCGGTCTCGGCGCCGTCGTCGGTGACGAAGACCTCGCCATGTTCAAAGGGCGACATCGCGCCGGGATCGACGTTCAGGTAGGGGTCCATCTTGCGCAGCCGGACGGAATAGCCGCGCGCCTGGAGCAGCGCCCCCAGTGCCGCAGACGTGAGACCCTTGCCCAGCGACGAGACCACGCCGCCGGTTATGAAGATGTAGCGCGCCATGAGGCCCCCCGTGAGATTGCCGGATCGTTACCCGGCGCCATGCAGCCGGGTGGACGGAATCGATGCGGTGCAACGCACCTCACGGGAGTCCCGTGTAACGTGAAAATGCCGTCGCCCGCAAGGCGTGGCGATCACTCGGCCGACGTTTCTTCCGCCGGTGTTGCAGGCGCGGGCACGAGCGGCGCGCTGTCGGCGCCCGGCGGCAGCAGGCTGCCGCCGCCGCCCAGATCGGGCGCTGCGGGCGTGTCGGGGGCAGATGCGGGCGCGGCACCAAGCCGGTCGACGACCGAGCCGGTCGAGGAATCATGGGCCGCCAGGATGGTGAGCGCCAGCGACGTGACGAGGAACGCCCCGGCGATCCACCAGGTCGCCTGCCCCAGTGCGGTTGCGGCGCCACGGCCGCTCATGACGCCGCCACCGCCGCCGATGCCAAGGCCGCCGCCCTCGGAGCGTTGCAGCAGCACCACCCCGATCAGCGCGAGCGCCAGCAGCAGGTGGATGACGAGGACGACATTGGCCATGATCGCGGCTCCTGGGGCGCCTGTGGACGCTGCTATCTAGAAGGACCGCCCCCCCATCGCAAGCCCCGGCGGGGCGGCACGTCAGTTGTCGGCGTCGTCCACGTCGATCTGGCCGGAAATGCGCCGCCAGATGATCGACCAGGTCATGCCGGTGCCCAGCACGACCGACAGCGCGATGATGCCGAGCCAGGTGTTCACCGCGCCGCTCTGCAGGCTGAGAATCCCGCTGTCGGCCAGAAACCACAGCAGGACCAGCAGCAGGGCCAGCACGAGGATCACGCCGAACGGCCCGATCGAGCGCAACGTCGCCGAGACGAAGACGACATAGCCCGCAAACAGGATGAGGCCGAGCAGGATCGCCAGCGGCATGTTCGCCGTGAAATGGTCGCGCACCCAGGCGATGTAGTTCCACCGCGTCGGGTTGTAGGTGAGGGCGACCAGCAGGAAGGCGAACACCCAGCGCAGCGCGAATTTCATGGCACGGACCCGTTGTGGCTGCCCGTTTTGTCCCCGTTCGCGGGCCTCCTGTCCAGCGTTTTCCCTTTCATCAGGGGTGATCGGGTGAACGCCGTATTTCGTCATTGCGAGGAGGCGCAGCCGACGAAGCAACCCCGATGTCGTGTGTGAGCGGTCGAGGTTGCTTCGGCTTCGCCTCGCAATGACGGAACGTGAACGGGTCCTTCACCCGACCGCCCTGCCCTTTCACCTCTTCCGCAAATATCCTGGGGGGAGGCCCGCAGGGCCAGGGGGCAAAGCCCCCCGCCGAGGCCCGGATGCAGATGCGGGCGGTAGCCTGCGGCCAGCGCCGCGACCACGGGCGCGGGTGTCAGGACCACGGCCTCGCCGGGCAGCGCCTGCGGCGGGCCGTAGCCTGCGGGCGAAAAGCGCCGCGCCGCGCCGTCCGCCACCAGCGCCGGGCCTTCGGGCAGCAGGATGAAGGTGCCGTCGGGCAGCCCCGCCACGGGCGCGCGGAACCGCACCTGCGCGCGGCGGCGGGTGACGCGGGCCCGGTGCAGCACCCGGTCCAGAGCGGCGGCGCTGCCGACGGGGCCGTTGGCCGTCTCCCAGGCGGCGCGGAACGCCAGCCAGTCGGCGCGGCGACATTCGGCACAGGGGCGGTGTCCTGCGGCAAGTGCGACGGCCTCATCGAGAAAGAACAGTTCGGTATAGGCGTGCGGCTGCATCACCTTGCGGTGGCGCCCCTTGAATTCCAGCAGGCAGCAGACCCAGTGCGGATGCCGCCAGCGCGCCGCGCCCAGATGTCCGGCATCGTCGTGCAGGATGCCGCGATTGCCCATGAAGGTGCCGCGCTCGGGAATGGCGACGATCTCGCCGGTGGGCAGGACGCGGTTCCGGTGCGGCATGGTCCCCCCTCAGGCGGTCATCATCTCCTTGGTGGCGGCAAGGCGCAATTCGGGGTGGTCGCGTTCCACCCGGTCGATGTCCCATTGCAGCCGCGTGAGATAGACCACGTCGCCGTCGTTGTCATGGGCGATCTGGCCGCGATTCTTCTGCGCGAAGGCATCGACGGCGTCGCGCGCGCCCTGCACCCAGCGGGCCGAGGTGTATTGCGTGGCCTCGAACCGCACCGGCAGGTTGTATTCGCCCTCGATCCGGCTGGCGAGCACGTCGAATTGCAGCGGGCCGACCACGCCGACGATGAAGCCGGAGCCGATCATCGGCTTGAACACCTTGGCGGCGCCTTCCTCGGCGAACTGCATCAGCGCCTTTTCCAGATGTTTCGCCTTCATCGGGTCGCCCGCGCGCACCGATTGCAGCAGCTCGGGGGCAAAGGACGGGATGCCGGTGACGCGCAGCATCTCGCCCTCGGTCAGCGTGTCGCCGATGCGCAACTGGCCGTGGTTGGGGATGCCGATGATGTCGCCCGCCCAGGCCTCGTCGGCCAGTTCGCGGTCGGCGGCAAGAAACAGCACGGGGGCGGTCACGGTGATCGGCTTGCCCGCGCGGACATGGTGCAGCTTCATCCCGCGCGTGAAATGGCCCGAGGCCATGCGCAGGAACGCCACCCGGTCGCGGTGGCGGGGGTCCATGTTGGCCTGCACCTTGAAGACGAAGCCCGCGACGGCGGGTTCGGCCGGGTCGATGTCGCGCGGGGTGGCGTGCTGGACCTGCGGTGCGGGGCCATGGGTGCCGATGCCGTCCATCAGTTCGCGCACCCCGAAGGAATTCAGCGCCGAGCCGAACCAGATCGGCGTCATGTGCCCTTCGGCCACCGCCTGCGGGTCAAGCGCCGGAAGCAGTTCGCGGGCCATCTCGACCTCCTCGCGCAGCCGGGCCAGCGCGGCGGCGGGGATGTGGTCGGCCATGCGCGGATCATCGAGCCCGTCGAGCGCGACGGATTGCGCGACGCGGTTGCGGTCGGCCCGGTCCATGAGTTCGAGATGGTCGCGGATCAGGTCGTAACAGCCCAGAAAATCGCGCCCGGAACCGATGGGCCACGAGGCGGGCGTCACGTCGATGGCAAGCATCTCCTGAATTTCGTCGATGATCTCGAACGTGTCGCGCGATTCGCGGTCCATCTTGTTGCAGAAGGTGAAGATCGGCATGTCGCGCAGTCGGCAGACCTCGAACAGTTTCTGTGTCTGGCTTTCGACGCCCTTGGCGCCGTCGATCACCATGATGGCGGCATCGACGGCGGTGAGCGTGCGGTAGGTGTCCTCGGAAAAATCCGAGTGGCCGGGCGTGTCCACCAGATTGAAGCGCCAGTCGCCATAGTCGAACGACATCGCCGAGGCCGAGACCGAGATGCCCCGGTCCTGTTCCATCTTAAGGAAATCCGAGCGCGTGCGCCGCGCCTCGCCCTTGGCGCGCACCTGGCCTGCCATCTGGATCGCGCCGCCGTAAAGCAGGAACTTTTCCGTCAGCGTGGTCTTGCCCGCGTCGGGGTGCGCGATGATGGCGAACGTGCGGCGCCGCGCGATCTGGGGCGGAAGGGGGGGGCGACTGGACATGATCGCGCTTTAGCAGGGTGGCAGGCGGGTGCAACGGGCGTGAGTGTCATTGCGACCCTCCGCCGTCATTGCGAACGTCCCCCCGTCATTGCGAGGCGCAAGCCGAAGCAACCCCGACCGCTCGCACACGACATCGGGGTTGATTCGTCGGCTTCGCCTCCTCGCAATGACGGCGCTCGTAACCCTCGCAATGATGGCGCCCCGCTACCTCGCCTCGCTGGCGCGGCGCAGCAGGGCCACGGCGTCGGCGGGGGCGAGCAGGCTGTCCTTCACCTCGTAGCCCATGTGGCGGCTGGGGCCGTGGCGGGCGGCGGCGAGGCCCTCGGGCAGGGCGGCGCGGGTGGCCGGGCCGGCATACAGCGATTCGGCGGCGATGCCTTCGGCGTAGATGATGTGATGGGCGTCGAAGAGAAGCTGGAAGTAATCGACGAAGCCGCCGTCAAGCTGCACCACGTCGCGCCCGTTCACCAGATTGCGCACCTTCACCAGCACCTCGGCGCGCCCGGCGCCGATGCGGTCCTCGCGCTGCCAGATGAACACGCGGTGGTCGGGCGACAGGGTCAGGTCGTTTTCGTTGTTCAGCGCGCCCTTGCGGATCAGCACCGGGGCGAAGGCGCCGGTGGCGCGCAGGGTAGTCTGGCCGATCCAGCGCAGCGGGCGCGGGCCGCTGTCGCGGGTCAGGATGCGGTCGCCGGGGCGCAGATCCTCGACCGCGACCTGCGCCCCGGTGGCCAGCGTGATACGGGTGCCGCGCAGGAACGAGGACGATGCCGCCTCGGCCAGCCGCATGGTGCCTGCGTGGCGGTCAAGGCCGACTAGGCGATAGTCGATGCGCGGCGCAAGCGGGGCGAGCGGCATCAGGTGGACGGCGGCGGCCTCGGTGCCCTCGATCTCGACGAGGATCAGCATTTCGAGGGTCGTGCCGTCGCGCTCCATCAGCGTGGCGCAGGAGTCGATGACCACCGGGTTGCCGGGGGTGCCGGTGGCGCTGGTGGCGGCGACACGGAAGCTGTCGTCTTCATCCCCGATCAGTTCCAGCGGGCGGCGCCCGGCGCCGGGGGCAAGCTGGTAGATGTCGTCGAGCACCAGTTCGTCGGCAAATCCCATCGCCTCGCCGCGCGCCACGCCTTCGGTGACGCGGAAGTCGGTGGCCGGGATGGTCGAGAGGATGCGGGCGGGCGCGGGCATGACGGGCGGACTCGGGACGATGTGCAACATGGGAACATCCTGCCGCGTTCTGGTGGCAAGGGTCGGGAGGGAATATGGTCACCTCAAGGCAACAAGGAAAGGCGGCGGCATGGACCTCGGGTTGAAGGGCAGGCGCGCGCTGGTCTGTGCGGCGTCGCGGGGGCTGGGGCGCGGCATCGCGGCGGCGCTGGCGGCGGAAGGCGTCTCGCTGGTGCTGAACGCGCGCGGGGCGGCGGCGCTTGATGCGACGGCGGCGGAACTGCGCGCGGCGCACGGGGTGCCGGTCGTCACGGTCGCGGGCGACATCACCGACGCGGAGGCGCGGGCGGCGGTGCTGGCCGTCGCGGATGACCCCGACATCCTGATTACCAACGCCGGAGGCCCCCCGCCCGGATCGTGGTGCGACTGGAGCCGCGACGATCTTGACCGCGCGGTGGGCGCCAACATGCTGACGCCGGTGCTGCTGATGCAGGCGTGCCTGCCCGCGATGATCGCGCGCGGCTGGGGGCGGGTGGTGAACGTCACCTCGTCCTCGGTGCGCGCGCCGATCCCGGAACTGGGCCTGTCGAACATGGCCCGCACCGGGCTGACCGGGGCGGTTGCGGGGATCGCGCGGCAGGTGGCGGCGCATGGGGTGACGGTGAACAACCTGCTGCCGGGGCGCCATGCGACCGACCGGATCGCGGCGCTGGATCAGGCGCGGGCCAGCGCCGACGGGATCAGCGAGGACGAGGTGCGCGCCCGCGCGCGGGCGGGCAATCCGACCGGGCAGGACGGCGACCCCGCCGATTTCGGCGCGGTGGCGGCGTTCCTGTGCTCGCGGCAGGCGCGGTTCATCGTCGGGCAGAACATCCTCGTCGATGGCGGCGGGGTGGCGCTGACGATGTAGGCAGACCCCGCGCGCGGCCGTTGCGCGCGGGGCCGTGGCGCCGCGCGGTCCGGCAGGCAGCGGTCAATCTTTCGCGCCCATCTTCCCCCCGTCGGATCGCAGGATACCGGATCGGGGGGCGGATGCTGGACTACTTCAGAAAGAGCCGTCGCGGGCCGAAGGCGCCCGAGGCCAAGGCGCAGCCCGCGCGGGTGATGGCTTGGGCCGGGTCGTCCGGCGTGGTCTGGAGTCCGCGCGACGGCACCGCGCTGACCCGGACGGGTTTCTGCGGCAATCCGGTCGCCTATCGCGCGGTCAGCCTGATCGCCGAATCCGCCGCCGCGCTGCCGCTGGTGCTGCAGGATCGCGCGCGGCGCTATGCCGAGCATCCGGCGCTGGCGCTGCTGGCCCGGCCCAATACGCAACAGGGGCGGGCCGAATTCCTCGAGGCGCTCTACGGGCAGCTTCTGCTGACCGGCAACGCCTATGTCGAGGCCGCAGGCGACGGTGACGGCCTGCCGCTGGCGCTGCATGTCCTGCGCCCCGACCGGATCGCGGTGGTGCCGGGGGCGGATGGCTGGCCCGCCGCCTGGGAATACACCGTCGGCGGGCGCAAGCGGCGCATCGCCGCCGGGCCGGGGGTGGCGGCGCTGTGCCATATCCGCAGCTTCCACCCGCTCGATGACCATTACGGCCTGTCGCCGATGCAGGCCGCCGCGCAGGCGGTCGATGTCCACAATGCTGCAAGCCGCTGGTCGAAGGCGCTGCTCGACAATGCGGCGCGGCCCTCGGGGGCGCTGGTGTGGCATGGCTCGGACGGCATGGGCCAGATGGCCCAGGACCAGTTCGACCGACTGCGCGACGAGGTCGAACGCTACCATCAGGGCGCGCGCAACGCCGGGCGGCCGATGCTGCTGGAAGGCGGTCTCGACTGGAAGCCGATGGGGTTTTCGCCCTCGGACATGGAATTCCATCGCACCAAGGAGGCCGCCGCGCGCGAGATCGCCTCGGCCTTCGGAGTGCCGCCGATGCTGCTGGGCGTGCCGGGCGATGCGACCTATGCCAACTACCAGGAGGCCAACCGTGCCTTCTTTCGCCTCACCGTGCTGCCGCTGGCGACGCGGGTGACGGGGGCGCTGGCCGACTGGCTCGAGGATTTCACCGGCGAGAGCTTCGACATCCGCCCCGACCCCGACCTCGTTCCGGCGCTGGCTGCCGAACGCGACCAGCACTGGAAGCGGGTCGGCGAGGCGATGTTCCTGACCGAGGCCGAAAAGCGCGCCCTGCTGGGCCTGCCCGCGCGCGAGGCCTGCGATGGATGACGGGCTGTTCGGGCGCGAGCGCTTTGTCTGCGCGCCGGGCCTGCGGATCGAGGCGCAGGAAAAGATGGCGGCGTTGCAGTTCGCGCAGTTGAACGCGCGACTCGAACGCATCGAGGAGGCAATGGAGCGGCTGGAACGGCGGCTCTGGGTCGCGGTCTACGGCGTGGCGGCGGCGATGCTGGCGCAGATGGCGCAATCGGCGCTGATCGCGGGGGGAATGGGGGGATGATGGAGCTGGAATACAAGTTCGCGCGCCCGGACGAGGGGCTGGTCCTGTCGGACGGCGCCTGCGTCGCGGGTTACGCCAGCCTGTTCGGCGCGCCCGACCAGGGCGGCGACGTGGTCGAGCCGGGCGCCTATGGCGCCGGTCTGGCGCGGCTCGCCCGTGCCGGTGAACGGGTGCGGATGCTCTGGCAGCACGACCCGCGCGAGGTGATCGGCGTCTGGGACGAGGTGCGCGAGGATGCGCGCGGCCTGTTCGTCAAGGGCCGTATCCTGACCGGGGTGGCGCGCGGCCGCGAGGCGGTGGCGCTGGTCGAGGCCGGGGCCATCGACGGGCTGTCGATCGGCTATCGCACCCTGCGCGCCACGCGCGACGGCAAGGGGCTGCGGCGGCTTGCCGAGCTCGAGCTTCGGGAAGTGTCGCTGGTGACCTTCCCGATGCTGACCGGCGCGCGGGTGGGGGCCAAGGCGGGCCACGATCCCGGCGCGGCATTCCGGCTGCTGTCGGGCGCGTTGCACGAGGCGCGCGCGCTGCTGCGCCGCGAGGATGATGAAGGGGAGAGAGCATGACCACGACGGAAACGGGGGCGACGGCGCCCGAGGCAGACGGGCGGCCCGAGGCGATCCTCGCCCTTGCCGACGACTTCAAGGCATTCGCCGGGGACGTTCAGGCCCGGCTTCAGCAACAGGATGACCGCATGACCCGACTGGATCGCAAGCAGGCCATGACCGGCCATCGCCCGGCGCTGTCCGTGGCCGCCGAGACCGGCGCGCCGCACGGGGCGGCCTTTGTCGCCTATCTGCGTTCGGGCGACGAGGCGGCGCTGCGGGCGCTCGAGATCGAGGGCAAGGCCATGAACTCGGGCAGCGGCGGCGACGGCGGCTATCTGGTCTCGCCGCAGACCGCCGAGGGGATCGGCGCGGTGCTGCGCGCCACCGGCTCGTTGCGGTCGGTCGCCCGCGTGGTGCAGGTCGAGGCGTCGGTCTTCGACGTGCTCATCGACCGGGGTGAGATGGGCGCGGGCTGGGCGGCCGAGTCCGGCACCACGACCGAGACCTCGACCGGCACGCTGCAGAAGATTTCCATTCCGGTGCACGAACTTGCGGCGATGCCCAAGGTCTCGCAGCGGCTGCTCGACGACGCGGCCTTCGACATCGAGGGCTGGATCGCCGAACGGATCGGCGAGAAATTCGCCCGCGCCGAGGCGGCGGCCTTCATCAGCGGCGACGGCTCGAACAAGCCCAAGGGCTTCCTCGACCACACCAAGGTCGCAAACGGAAGCTGGGCCTGGGGCAGTCTCGGCTATGTCGCGGGCGGCAATGCGTCGGCGATCACCTCGGCGGATGTGCTGGTCGACGTGGTCCATGCGCTCGAGGCGCCCTATCGCGCCGGGGCCGTCTGGGTGATGAACTCGCGCACGGCGGGCGCCTTGCGCAAGCTGAAGGACGACGACGGCCGTTACCTCTGGGCCGAGGCGCTGGCAGCGGGCGAACCCGCGCGGCTGCTGGGCCATGCGGTCGTGGTGGCCGAGGACATGCCGGACATCGGCGCCGATGCCTTTCCGGTCACCTTCGGCAATTTCGCGGCGGGCTACACCATCGTCGAGCGCCCCGACCTGCGGGTGTTGCGCGATCCGTTCTCGGCCAAGCCCAACGTGCTGTTCTACGCGACGCGCCGGGTCGGCGGCGGGGTGACCGACTTCGCCGCGATCAAGCTGCTGCGCATCGCGGGGAGCTGATGCGCAGGCCGGGGGCCGGGCGCGGTCCGGCCCCGGCCACGGGCAGGAACACAATCGGAGCGACGTGATGCTGGTCGAACTGACGACCGTGCCGCCGGAGGCCCTGCCGGTCGCGCGACTGAAAGAGCACCTGCGCCTCGGCTCGGGCTTTGCCGAGGATGCGGTGCAGGACGGGTTGCTCGCCGGGTTCCTGCGCGCGGCGCTGGCGGCGATCGAGGGGCGCACCGGCAAGGCGCTGATGGCGCGCGGGTTCCGCCTGCCCCGTGCGCAGGCCCGCGACGGCGAGGTGGCGCTGCCGGTGGCGCCGGTCGGTGCCGTGCTCGAGGTGGCGCGTCTTGACGGTGCGGGCGGCGAGGAGGTGCTGGCACCGGGCGCCTGGCGGTTCGAGGGTGACGGGGCGCGCCCCCGCGTGGTGACGGGGCCGGGCAGCTACCGCGTCGATTTCCTTGCCGGATACGGGCCGGCATTCGACGACCTGCCGCCCGACCTGCAACAGGCGGTGCTGCTGCTGGCCGCGCATTATCACGACTATCGCCACGACACCGCGCTGGCGGCGGGCTGTGCGCCCTTCGGGGTGACGGCGCTGCTGGACCGTTATCGCTGCCTGCGGGTCGGCGGCGGGGGGCGGGCATGAGGGCGCCGCTGCTGCGCCGCAGGCTGGTCCTGGAAGAGGCCGGGCGGGCGCCCGACGGCGCGGGCGGGCATGTGGTGACCTGGGCGCCCAGGGGCGTGCTCTGGGGCGAGGTCGTCTCGACCTCCGGGCGCGGGCTGGCGGTGGCGGGCGCCGACCTGAGCCGGGTGAGCCACCGCATCCGCCTGCGCGCCACCGGTTTCGGGGCGCCGTCGCGCCCGGTGGCGGGACAGCGCCTGCGCGAGGGGGCGCGGGTCTTTCGCATCGTCGCGGTGATCGAGGCGGATGCCGGGGGCCGCTGGCTGACCTGTCTGGCCGAGGAGGAGGGCGTGCGATGAGCTACGCGGTCGCGGCGGCGCTGCAGGCGGCGGTCTATCAGCGGCTGGCCGGGGATGATGCGCTGGCCGCGCTGACCGGGGGCGCGATCTATGACGCGCTGCCGCCGGGGATATTGCCGGGCCTTTACGTCGCGCTGGGCCCCGAGGCCGCGCGCGACCGCTCCGACGGCTCGGGGCACGGGGCCGAGCATGATTTCACGGTGAGCGTGGTGACCGATTCCGCCGGGTTCGCCCCGGCCAAGGCGGCGGCTGCGGCGATTTCGGATGCGCTGGTCGATGCGCCGCTGCAACTGGCGCGCGGGCGGCTGCTGCGGCTCGATTTCCTGCAGGCGCGCGCGGCGAGGAACGGCGAGGAACGCCAGATCGACATGACATTTCGCGCCCGCGTCGAGGACGTGTGAGGCAGGGGGAGACGGTGATGACGGTGCAGAACGGCAGGGATTTGCTCATCAGGATCGACATGAACGGCGAGGGTCTGTTCCAGACCGTCGCCGGGCTGCGCGCGACGCGGCTGTCGTTCAACGCGGAAAGCGTGGACGTGACCAGTCTCGAAAGCCTGGGCGGCTGGCGCGAACTGCTCGCGGGCGCCGGGGTGCGATCGGCCGCGATCTCGGGGTCGGGCGTGTTCCGCGACGCGGCCAGCGACGAACGGGTGCGGCAGATGTTCTTCGCCGCCGAGATGCCCGCCTTCCAGGTGGTGATCCCCGGCTTCGGTGTGGTCGAGGGACCGTTCCAGATCACCGGCATCGACTATGCGGGCCGCTACAACGGCGAGGCGACCTACGAGATCGCGCTCGCGTCAGGCGGCGCACTGTCCTTTGCGCCCGAGGTCGGGCCGTGAACCCCTGGGCGGGCGAGGTCTCGCTTTGCATCGACGGGGTCGCGCGGCGCTGTCGGCTGACGCTGGGGGCGCTGGCGGAAATGGAGGCCGGGCTGCAGGGCGACGGGACGCTGGACCTGGTCGGGCGGATCGAGGCAGGGCGCTTCACCAGCCGCGACATCATGGCGGTGGTGGTGGCGGGGCTGCGCGGCGGCGGCTGGGAGGTGACGGCGCCGGACCTGCTTGCCGCCGACATCGCCGGAGGCCCGGTCGCGGCGGCGCGGGCGGCGGCGCAGATGCTGGCGCGCGCCTTCGCGCCCGACGCATGAGCGGGCTGGACTGGGCCGGGCTGCTGCGCGCGGGCCTGTCGCGGCTGCATCTGCGCCCGGCGGAATTCTGGGCGCTGACGCCTTGGGAACTGGCGCTGATGCTGGGCGTGGCGCCGGGCGAGGCGCCGATGGACCGCGCGCGAATGGACGCGCTGCTGCGGCAATATCCCGACGGGAAGGAACAGGCGGATGGCTGATCTCCGGGGCGGCGACGTGGACGACCTCGCGCGGATGGAGGACGCGATGGCGGATTTTTCCGCCGCGCTGCACGAGATGCGCGCCGGGATGGAGGGCGCGCTGCGCGACCTCGGCGCGCTGGAGCGGGGCTTTTCCGGCGGGCTGCGGCGGGCGTTCGACGGGCTGGTGCTGGACGGGCGCAGGCTGTCGGACGTGCTGGAGGGGCTGGGCCGCTCGATGGCGCAGACGGTCTACAATGCCGCGCTGCGCCCGGTGAGCGACCATTTCGGCGGGATTCTCGCGGGCGGGCTGAACGCGGCGGTGGCCGGGCTGATGCCGTTCGCGCAGGGCGGAGCCTTCGTGCAGGGCGCGGTCACGCCCTTTGCCGCGGGCGGCGTGGTCGCCACGCCCACCGCCTTTGCGATGCGCGGCGGCACCGGGCTGATGGGCGAGGCCGGACCCGAGGCGATCATGCCGCTGGCGCGCGGCCCGGACGGTCGCCTTGGCGTGCAGGCGCAGGGCGGCGGGCGCGCGGTGAACGTCACGATCAACGTCGCCACCCCCGACCTGCGCGGGTTTGAACAGAGCCGCGCCCAGATCGCGGCCTCGGTCGCCCGGCTGCTCGGGCAGGCCGGGCGCAACGGATAGGAGACGAGGATGGCCTTTCACGAGGTGCGCTTTCCCGCGTCGCTGTCCTTCGGCTCGCTCGGCGGGCCGGAGCGGCGCACCGAGATCGTCGAGCTGATGAACGGATACGAGGAGCGCAACACGCCCTGGTCGCAGTCGCGCAGGCGCTATGATGCCGGGCTGGGGCTGCGCAGTCTGGACGACGTGGCCGAACTGGTCGCCTTCTTCGAGGCGCGGGCGGGCGAATTGCACGGCTTTCGCTGGAAGGACTGGGCCGATTTCAAGTCGTCGTTGCCCGGCAGCGAGGTGACGCCCTTCGACCAGATCATCGGTCGGGGCGGCACGGTGTTCCGGCTGATGAAGCGCTATGCCTCGGGCCCCGGCGAATGGCTGCGCGAGATCACCAAGCCGGTGCCAGGGACGGTGAAGGTGGCGGTGTCGGGCGACGCCCTGCAGGAGGGCGTCGATTTCAGCGCCGATCATGCCACCGGCATCGTGACGCTGGCCCGCGCGCCCAAAGGCGATGCGGTGGTGACGGCGGGGTTTGAATTCGACGTGCCGGTGCGCTTTGCCACCGACCGCATCCAGACTTCGGTGGCCTCGTTCCGCGCCGGGCAGGTGCCTGCGGTGCCGGTGGTCGAGGTGCGGCTGTGAACGCGACCACGCAGGCCCGCGCCTGGGCGGTGACGCGACGCGACGGCGTGACCCTGGGCTTTACCGACCACGACCGGGCGCTGTCGTTCGAGGGGATCACCTTCGCGCCCGATTCCGGCCTGACCGCGCGGGCGGTGGTGGCGACAAGCGGGCTGGCCATCGACAATTCCGAGGTGCTGGGCGCGCTTTCGGGCGCGGCGATCAGCGAGGCCGATATCGAGGCGGGCCGCTACGACGGCGCCGGGGTGCGGCTCTGGGTCGTGGACTGGCGCGATGTCGCGCGGCGCCACCTGCGGTTTCGCGGCACGCTGGGCGAAATCCGCCGTGGCGAGGGCGCCTTTCACGCCGAGTTGCGCGGCCTGACCGAACGGCTGAACCAGCCGCGCGGGCGCAGTTTCGAGCGGAGCTGTCCGGCGGTGCTGGGCGATGCCGCCTGCGGGTTCGACGTGGCGCGGGCCGGGTTTTCCGCCGAGATCACGCTGCCCGAGGCGGGGGACGGCCAGCGTTTCCGCTTCGCGGTTCCGGGCGATCATGCCGACGGCTGGTTTGCGCACGGGCGGCTCGAGGTGCTGACGGGCGCGGCGCGCGGGCTGGTCGGCATCATCAAGGAGGACCGCCTGCGGGGCGCGATGCGCGCGGTGCTGCTCTGGGCGCCGCTGCGGGCGCCGCTGGCGGCAGGGGACCGGCTGCGGCTGGTCGCGGGATGCGACCGGCGGGCGGAAACCTGCCGGGCAAAGTTCGACAACATGCTGAACTTTCAGGGCTTCCCGCATCTGCCCGGCGACAACTGGCTGCTGGTCGGGCCGCGCGAATGACCGATCCGGTCGCGGCGGCGCGGCGCTGGCTGGGCACGCCCTTCGTGCATCGGGCGTCGTGCCGGGGGGCGGGCGCGGATTGCCTGGGGCTGGTCCGGGGGCTGTGGCGCGACTGTCTGGGCGCGGAACCCGCGCCGGTGCCGCCCTACGGGCCGGGCGAGGGTGACCCCTGGCCCGCGCTGGCGCGGCATCTGGCGCCGGGCACGGGACAGCCGGGCGACATCCTGCTGTTTCGGGTGCAGCCGGGAGCGCCCGCGCGGCATCTGGGGATCGCCAGCGGACCGGCGACCTTCATCCACGCCTGGCGCGGGCACGGCGTGGTCGAGACCCGGCTTTCCGGCCCCTGGGCGCGGCGCGTCGTGGCGCGGTTCGGCTTTTTCCCGGTCCTGTTCATCAAGGAGTAACCCATGGCCACCATACTGTTATCGGCGGCGGGCCTTGCGGCGGGCGGGGCCATCGGCGGCTCGGTGCTCGGGCTGTCAACGGCGGTCATCGGGCGGGCCGTGGGGGCCGCCGTGGGCCGTTCGATCGACGCGCGGCTGCTGGGGCGCGGCTCGGCGCCGGTGGAAACCGGGCGCATCGACCGTTTCCGCCTGCCCGCCTCGGGCGAGGGGCGGCCGATGACGCGCATCTGGGGTGCGGCGCGGGTCGGCGGACAGGTGATCTGGGCCGGTCCGTTCCGGGAAAGCGTCACCGTCAGCGGCGGTGGCGGCAAGGGCGCGGCGCGGCGCCCGCAGGTAAGGGAATATGCCTATGACGTAAGCCTCGCCATTGCGCTTTGTGCCGGTGAAATCTCCCATGTCGGGCGCATATGGGCCGACGGCGTGGAAATCGCCCGCGACACGCTGGCGCTGACCGTGCATCGCGGCACGGCGGACCAGATGCCAGACCCGCTGATCGAGGCCGCACTGGGCGCGGGCAACGTCCCCGCATATCGCGGCACCGCCTATGTGGTGATCGAAGCGCTTGATCTGGGCCGGTTCGGCAACCGCGTGCCGCAACTGTCGTTCGAGGTGTTCCGCCCGGCCCCGAAACGCGACGACGCGCAGGCCGAGGACATCGCCCGGCTGGTGCGGGCCGTGGCGCTGATCCCCGGCTCTGGCGACTATGCGCTGGCCACGACGCCGGTGTTTCGCCCGGACGGGTTCGCGGGGGCCGAACCGCTGAACGTCCATACCGTGCAGGGCAAGGCCGATCTCGTGGTGTCGCTCGACACACTGCAGGGCGAGCTGCCGGAATGTGGCGCGGTCTCGCTGGTGGTGTCGTGGTTCGGCGACGACCTGCGCGCCGGGCATTGCACCGTTCGGCCTCGGGCCGGGTTCGTCACCGGCGCCGAACCCGAGGCGCAGCCGTGGCGGGTTTCCGGCACCGGGCGGGCACAGGCCGGGGTGGTGGCGCAGGACTCGGGCCGCGCGGTCTATGGCGGCACGCCGTCCGACGCCTCGGTGATCGAGGCGATCCGCGAGCTGACATCGCGCGGGCTGAAGGTGATGTTCTATCCGTTCCTGCTCATGGACCAGCTACCCGGCAACGCCCGCCCCGATCCGTGGAGCGACGCCCCCGACCAACCGCGCCTGCCGTGGCGGGGCCGCATCACCACCGCCATCGCCCCCGGCCGCCCCGGCACGACCGACGGCACCGGCGCCGCAACTGCCGAGGTCGCCGCCTTCTTCGGCACCGCACAGCCGGGCGATTTCACGCCGTCGGGCCGCGATGTCACCTATCACGGCCCGGCGGAATGGTCGCTGCGGCGCATGATCCTGCATTACGCACACCTTTGCGCGCTGGCGGGCGGGGTCGATGCGTTCTGCATCGCCTCGGAACTGCGCGGCGTGACGGGGATTCGCGATGACGCAGGCTATCCGGGCGTCGATGCGCTGTGCGCGCTGGCGGCCGATGTGCGCGCGATCCTGCCCGGCGCGAAACTGACCTACGCCGCCGACTGGAGCGAATACGCAGGCCACACCCCGCCGGGCACCGGGGACCGCATCTTTCACCTTGACGCGCTGTGGTCGCATCCCGCCATCGACGCCATCGGGATCGACAATTACCTGCCTTTGTCCGACTGGCGCGACGGCGACGATCATCTCGATGCCGCTGCAGGCGATATTCACGATCTCGACTACCTGACCGCCAATGTCGCGGGCGGCGAGTATTTCGACTGGTATTATGCCTCGGACGAGGCCCGCGAAGCCCAGCGCCGCACGCCGATCACCGACGATCAGGGCGAACCCTGGCTGTGGCGACTGAAGGACCTCAAAGGCTGGTGGGAGAACCCCCACCACAACCGCGTCGGCGGTGTGCGCGCCGCCCTGCCCACCGGCTGGGCACCGCGTTCGCGGCCGATCTGGTTTACGGAAACGGGCTGCGCCGCCATCGACAAGGGCACGAACGAACCCAACAGGTTCCTCGATCCCAAATCCTCGGAATCCGCGCTGCCCGCCTTTTCCGACGGCCGCCGCGACGACCTGATGCCGCTGCAACATATCCGCGCCATCCATCGCCATTTCGCCGATCCGGCCGGCAACCCGTGGTCCGACGCCTACGGCGGGCGGATGGTCGACATGACCCGCGCCCATGTCTGGGCCTGGGACGCGCGGCCCTTTCCGGCCTTTCCGGCGCGCGGCGACATCTGGGGCGATGCCGCCAATTACGCGCATGGCCACTGGCTGAACGGGCGCGCCAGCCTGCGCACCCTGGCCTCGGTGGTGCGCGAGATCTGCGCGGGCGCGGGCGTCACGGCGGTGGATACCGACGCGCTGCACGGGGTGCTGCGCGGCTATCAGGTCGATGATACCGACACCGCGCGGGCGATGCTGCAACCGCTGATGCTGGCCTGCGGCTTTGACGCGGTGGAACGCGACGGGATGCTGCGGTTTTTCAACCGTTCAGGCCGGGTGGCCGCCGAAATCGACCCCGGCGCACTGGTCCACGATCCGGGCGCCGGGGGCGCGCCGCTGCTGGTCCGCGAGGCCGAGCCGGAGCTTGCCGGGCGCGTCCGCCTGCTGCATGTCGAGGCCGAAGGCGCCTATGCCGTCGCCAGCGCCGAATCCGTGCTGGCCGACGCGGGCACGACCACCATCGCCGTGCACGAAATCCCGCTGCTGCTGACCCGCAACGAGGCGCGGCAGATCACCGCGCGCTGGCTGGTCGAATCGCGCGTCGCACGCGATGCGGCGACCTTCATCCTGCCGCCCTCGCGCATGGCTCTTGGTCCCGGCGACGTGGTGCGGCTTGCGGGCAGTCCGGCGCTGTGGCGCATCGACCGCGCCGAGGACGGGCTGGCGCGCCGGGTCGAGGCGGTGCGGATCGAGGCCGAAAGCTACCGCCCGCTCGACCACGACACCGACAGCCTGCCGGTGACGCCGCCCGCCACCGCGATTCCGGTCGAGGCGCTTTTCATGGACCTGCCGCTTCTGCCCGGCGCGCAGGCCGACCACACGCCGCATGTGGCGATGGTGGCGCGGCCCTGGCCGGGCGCCGTGGCGCTGTGGTCGGGCAGCGGTGCGGGGCTGGCGCCCGAACTGATGTTCCCGCGCACCGCCACGGCGGGCGTGACCGCGACGCCGCTTTTCGCCGCTCGCCCCGGCCGCCCGGATCGCGGCCCGGCGCTGCTGGTGCAGCTTGCGCAGGGGGCGCCGGCTTCGGTCGATACCGGCGCGCTGCTGTCGGGCGCCAATCTCGCCGCCATCGGGGACGGCAGCCCCGACAGGTGGGAGCTGTTCCAGTTCCGCGATGCCGAACTGGTCGCCCCCGACACCTGGGCCTTGCGCCACCGCCTGCGCGGGCAGGCGGGCAGCGACGGGGTGATGCCTGAAGACTGGCCCGCCGGGTCGCGCTTCGTGCTGCTCGACGGCGCTGTGCAGGAACTGGCGCTGCCGCGCGGGTTGCTGGGCGTGGCGCGGCGCTATGCCTGGGGGCCTGCGGCGCGACCCTTCGACGACCCGACCTGGCGCGCCCGCGAGATCGCCTTTGCGGGCGCGGGCCTGCGCCCCTGGCCCCCCGCGCATCTGCGCGCCGCGCCTGCGGGTGGCGACATGCTGGTCACCTGGATTCGCCGCAGCCGTATCGACGGCGACCTGTGGCAGGGTCTCGACGTGCCGCTGGGCGAGGCGCGTGAGGAATATCTGCTGCGCGTCACGGTAGACGGCATCATCCGGCGCGAGGTGGTGCTGACCGGCCCGGCCTTTCTTTATACCGCCGCCATGCAGGCCGCCGATGGTGCGGGCGCGCGGGTGGTGCAGGTCGCGCAGGTGTCGGCAAGTTGGGGGCCGGGGCCGTCGGCGTCCCTTGTGCTGGCCTGATGCGGGCGCTGCTGTGGCACGATCTGGTGCTGGCCGCGCGCGTGGCGGTGCTGATGCCCGAGGCCGCGCGTCACGCCGCGCTTGTCCGCTGGCTGGACCGGGCGCATGCCGCCGATAAATACCGCAAGGCCACCGGCCGCGCGCATCGGCGCTGGGGCGACGGCACGCTTGCCGCCGCGCGGCGACCCGGCCCATTGCGCGGCGCTCATGGCGGTGTTGCAGGCGCTGGGCTGCTGGCGTGCAACCCGCTCTGGAATGGACGCACCGCCTGCACTACCTTGGGCACATTGCAGGAGACCGCCCATGACCATCGCCCGCCAACGCCACATTGCAACCTGTGACCCGGTCTGGAGCCGCATCCGCGCCGAGGCCGAGCAGGCCGTTGCCGATGAACCGCTGATGGGCGGGCTGATCCATTCCGGCGTGCTGCACCACGACACGTTTGAATGTGCGCTGGCCTCGCGGATCGCCACCAAGCTCGCCTCGCCCGAGATGAGCGAGCAGATCCTGCGCGAGATCGCCGACGAGGCCATGGCCGCCGACCCCGCCATCGCCGCCGCCGCCCGCGCCGATGTCACCGCGATCTACGACCGCGACCCGGCCACGCATCGCTATCTGCAGCCGCTGCTGTTCTACAAGGGCTTTCAGGCGGTGCAGACCTATCGCCTCGCGCACTGGCTGTGCACCCAGGGGCGGCGCGACCTGGCGAGCTTCATCCAGATGCGCACCTCCGAAGTGTTCGGCGTCGATATCCACCCCTGCGCGCGCATCGGGCGCGGCATCATGATCGACCATGCCCATTCCGTCGTGATCGGCGAAACGGCGGTGGTCGGTGACGATGTGTCGATGCTCCATTCGGTGACGCTGGGCGGCACCGGCAAGGAGGACGGCGACCGCCACCCCAAGATCGGCAACGGCGTGATGATCGGCGCGGGCGCGATCGTGCTGGGCAACATCCGCGTCGGCGACAATTCCAAGATCGCCGCCGGTTCGGTCGTGCTGGCCGACGTGCCGCCGCGCACGACCGTGGCCGGGGTGCCCGCCCGGATCGTCGGGCGGGTGGACTGTCCGCATCCGTCGCAGAGCATGGACCAGATGCTGCCCGAGGGGTGAGGCTTAAGGGCTGAGGGGCGGGCTATTTCGCCGCCATCTGGTCGAACGCCTCGAGCGCGCGCACCGCATACATATGCGCAGGCCCGCCGCCCATGTAGGTTGAGACGCCCGCGATTTCCGCGATCTGCTCGCGCGTCGCACCCAGCCGGATCGCGGCCTTGACGTGATAGCCGATGCAGTCGAGGCAGCGCTGGGTGATGCCGATGCCGATGCAGACCAGCTCCTTGTTCAGCGCGCTGACCGCACCGTCCTTCATCGCCGCGCCCGACAGCGCGGTGAACCCGGCAGCGGTGTCGGGTTCGGCGCGGCGCCAGGCCATGATCTGCTGCGTGGTCTCGGCGAGGGTGGCTTTCCAGTCCATGGGAATCTCCGGTCCTGAAGGTAATTCATTACAGGAACCGGATATGTTGCGCCGCAGCGAAAGACAACCGCGCCCCCTTGTCGCGGGGGGGGCGTCATTGCGAGGCAAAGCCGAAGCAACCCCGACGTTGTGCGCGGTGCGTCGAGGTTGCTTCGGCTTCGCCTCGCAATGACGGCAGCGGTTCAGGCCAGCATTGCCAGCGGGTTTTCCAGCAGGTCGCGGATCGCGCCCAGCAGTTCCGCGCCCAGCGCGCCGTCGATGACGCGGTGGTCCACGGAAAGCGTCACGCTCATCACCGTGGCCACGGCGATTTCGCCCGCGTCATTCACCACCGGCTTCTTCACCCCGGCGCCGACCGCAAGGATCGCGCCGTGCGGCGGGTTGATGACCGCGTCGAAATTGTCGATGCCGAACATGCCGAGGTTGGAAATCGCGAACGACCCGCCCTGGTATTCCTGCGGCGCCAGACGCCGGGCGCGGGCACGGGTGGCAAGGTCTTTCATCTCGGCCGACAGCGCGGCAAGCGACTTGGTTTCCGCATCCTTGAGAACCGGCGTGAACAGCCCGCCCTCGATGGCGACGGCAACCGCCACATCCGAAGGCTTCAGCTTGAGGATGCGGTCCCCGGCCCAGACGGCGTTGGCGTCGGGCACCTGTTGCAGCGCCAGCGCGCTGGCCTTGATGATGAAGTCGTTCACCGACAGCTTCACGCCGCGCGCCTCCAGCGCCTTGTTCATCTGGGCGCGCAGCGCCAGCAGCGCGTCGAGGCGGATGTCGCGGCGCAGGTAGAAATGCGGGATGGTCTGCTTGGCCTCGGTCAGGCGCTGGGCGATGACCCGGCGCATCCCGTCAAGGGCGACTTCCTCGAACGCGCGGCCTTCGTACATGCGCATGACCGCATCGGCGGCAGGGCCTGCGGGCATGGCGGCGGGCGCCGGTGCCGCGGCAGGTTTCGCCGGGGTCGCCTGCGCGCCTTCGACATCCGCCTTCACGATCCGCCCGCGCGGACCCGAGCCGGTGATCTGCGCAAGGTCCAGCCCCCTGTCGGCGGCGATCCGCCGCGCCAGCGGCGAGGCGAAGATGCGGACGCCGTCAGCGGCAGCCGGGGCCACGGGGGCGGGTGCGGGTGCTGCGGCCTGGGCCTTTGGCGCATCCGCCGCAACCGGGGCGGCGGCGGGGGGGGCCGCCGTCTTGCCGATGTCATCCGCGCTTTCACCGTCACCCAGCAGCACGGCGATGGGGGTGTTCACCTTCACGCCCTCGGTGCCCTCGGCCACCAGAATCCGGCCCATCACGCCTTCATCGACGGCTTCGTATTCCATCGTCGCCTTGTCGGTCTCGATCTCGGCGATCACGTCGCCCGCCGACACGGTGTCGCCCTCTTTCTTGAGCCACTTTGCCAGCGTGCCCTCTTCCATCGTGGGCGAGAGCGCGGGCATGAGGATTTCCACGGGCATCGTATCGTCCCCCTGCTCAGCGGTAGGTGACCTGGTGGACGGCGGCGACGATCTCGTCCACCGTCACCAGCGCCAGTTTTTCAAGGTTCGCCGCATAGGGCATCGGCACGTCCTTGCCGGTGCAGTTCAGCACCGGCGCATCGAGCCAGTCGAACGCCTCCTGCATGACCCGCGCCGCGATCCACGAGCCGACCGAACCCTGCGGCCAGCCCTCTTCCACGGTGACGCAGCGGTTGGTCTTTTTCACCGATTCGATGATCGCGGGCAGGTCCATCGGCCGCAGGCTGCGCAGGTTGATGACCTCGGCGTCGATGCCGGTTTCCGCCAGCTTTTCCGCCGCCGCCAGCGCATGGCCGACGCCGATCCCGAACGACACCAGCGTGACATCGCTGCCCGCGCGTTCGATCTTCGCGCGGCCCAGCGGGATGGTGAAATCCTCGATCTCGGGAACCTCGAAGGAATGGCCGTAGAGAATTTCGTTTTCGAGGAACACCACCGGGTTGTCGTCGCGGATCGCGGTTTTCAGCAGGCCCTTCGCGTCGGCGGCGCTGTAGGGCATCACCACCTTCAGCCCCGGCACCTGCATGTACCAGGCGGCGAAGTCCTGGCTGTGCTGGGCGGCCACGCGGGCGGCGGCGCCGTTCGGGCCACGGAACACGATCGGCGTGCCCATCTGCCCGCCCGACATATACAGGGTTTTGGCCGCCGAGTTCACGATCTGGTCGATGGCCTGCATGGCGAAGTTGAAGGTCATGAATTCGAGAACCGGCCGCATCCCGCCCCATGCCGACCCGACGGCGATGCCGGTAAAGGCATGTTCGGTGATCGTCGTGTCGCGGACCCGTTCGGCGCCGAATTCGGCCAGCAGCCCCTGGCTGATCTTGTAGGCGCCCTCGTATTCGGCGACCTCCTCACCCATCAGATAGACGCGCTCGTCGCGGCGCATTTCCTCGGCGATGGCCTCGCGCAGGGCCTCGCGCACGGTCATTGACCGCGTGGCGGTGCCTTCGGGCCAGTCGGTTTCGGCGGCGGGCGCGGCGGCGGCGGGCGCAGGCGCGGCGGCTGCCGGGGCCTGCGGTGCGGGGGTTGCGGCAGCAGCGGCGGCGGGGGCCGCGCTGGCGGCGGCGGGCACGGCGTCCGCGCTTTCACCTTCGGCCAGCAGCACGGCGATGGGGGCGTTGACCTTCACGCCCTCGGTGCCTTCGGGGACGAGGATGCGGCCCAGCACGCCTTCATCGACTGCCTCGAATTCCATCGTCGCCTTGTCGGTCTCGATTTCCGCGATCACGTCACCTGCCGAAACGGTGTCGCCCTCTTTCTTGAGCCATTTCGAGAGCGTGCCCTCTTCCATCGTGGGCGACAGGGCGGGCATGAGGATTTCCGTAGCCATTCGTTCAGTTCCTCATGCGTAGATGTCGGTCCAGAGTTCGGCGGGGTCGGGTTCGGGGCTGGCCTTGGCAAAATCGACCGCGCCGTTCACGATTTCCTTGATCTCGCGGTCGATGGCCTTGAGATCGTCCTCGGTGGCGTGGTTGCCGGTGACCAGCAGTTGCCGGACATGCTCGATCGGGTCGCGCTTGGCGCGCACCTCGTCGACCTCTTCGCGGGTGCGGTATTTGGCCGGGTCCGACATCGAATGGCCGCGATACCGATAGGTCATCATTTCAAGGATATACGGCCCCTTGCCCGCGCGGGCATGGGCGACGGCGCGCTGGCCTGCCGCCTTCACCGCAAGGATGTCCATGCCGTCGACTTCCTCGCCCTCGATCCCGTAGGCCTTGCCGCGCCCGTAGAGCGACTGCGATTTCGTCGAGCGCTCCATCGAGGTGCCCATGGCATATTTGTTGTTCTCGATGACGAAGATCACCGGCAGCGACCACAGTTCGGCAAGGTTGTAGGTTTCCGCGACCTGGCCCTGGTTGGCGGCGCCGTCGCCGAAATAGGTGAAGGTGACGCGGCCGTTGCCCTGGATCTTGTCGGCCAGCGCCAGCCCGGCGCCCAGCGGCACCTGCGCGCCGACGATGCCGTGGCCGCCGTAGAAATGCCGCTCGCGCGAGAACATGTGCATGCTCCCGCCCTTGCCCTTGGAATAGCCGCCCTCGCGCCCGGTCAGTTCGGCCATCACGCCCTTCGGGTCCATCCCCGAGGCGAGCATGTGGCCATGGTCGCGGTAGGATGTGATGCGCTTGTCGCCGTCCTCGGCAGCCGCCTCGAGGCCGACCACCACGGCCTCCTGCCCGATGTAGAGGTGGCAGAAGCCGCCGATCAGGCCCATGCCGTAAAGCTGGCC
>JACFNP010000009.1 GCA_019454835.1 Rubellimicrobium sp. | reverse complement strand
GCCCGATGTAGAGGTGGCAGAAGCCGCCGATCAGGCCCATGCCGTAAAGCTGGCCGGCCTTCTCCTCGAAGCGGCGGATCAGCAGCATGTCGCGGTAATGGGTCTTGAGGTCCCCGGCCGAAATGTTCGGCAGGGCGGCGGGCTTGCGTGCCATCCTGCGCTTCCTCCCCTCACGGAATGGTTCAGGTTCTTCCTACACGACGGAATTGGTGAAGGCGAGGGGGTTGGCGCGGGGAAACCCGCGTGCGGCCCGGTCGCGGCGCGGCAGTCAGCGGATCACGATTTCATCAGGGCGCACGTAACCCAGCATGTCGCGGGCGCGTTCGTCCAGAAGGTCGAGGTCGAGATATTCGTCCGAGAGCCTGCGGGTGAGATTTTCCATCCGCGCCACCTCGACCTGCAACGCATCGCGTTCGGCGCGCAGGGCCTCGACCTCGGTGCCGATCTCGGCCTGCCGGAACACGCCGTAGGGTCCGACCACCGCCGCCACGAGAAAATAGCCGCTGCCCAGCACCAGAAGCCCCAGCACCATCAGCGTGCCGACCGGAATCCGCCGCCTGCGCATCACTCTGCCCTTGTCTGCCCCGCGCCTCTTTTCCGGGCGCTGCGCACAGCGTCGCACAGATGCGCGCGTTTGTGAATCCCCTTCGGGCGGCGGCGCAGGGCTATTGCGTTTGCCTGCCACGCAGCAAGCGGCCCGCAGGTTTCCCCCTTCGGGCGTGCGCAGCACGACCGGCGCCCGCCCCGCCCCCCAGGGCGGGCGCATCCGCGCCCACCCCCGGTGCGGGCGCCGGTCATGCTGCCCCACCGTTGCACCACGCACCCTGCCGCGCCGGGCAGCCTCCAGGCGGCACCAACCCCCCCTTCGGGTGGCGGCGCCCCGTCAGCCCGAAACCGACGCCGTATAGATCGAGGCGACCGATTGCAGCAGCAGCGCGTCGAATTCGGCCTCGGTCTGCCCGGCGTTCAGCCCTTCGGTCAGCGCGCGCGAGAACGAGGCGATGACGCCGCGGTTGCGGGCGAGAATGGCGTTGGCCTGGTCGCGCGTGTAGCCGCCCGAAAGCGCCACCACCCGCATCACCGCCGGATGATCGACGAGCGGCGCGTAGAAATTGTCCTCGCTTGGCAGCGAGAGCTTCAGCATCACCTGCTTGCCGACCGGGAAGGCGTCGAGATGGCGCAGCAGTTCCTCGCGCAGGATCGCCTCGGCGGCGGCCTTGTCGGGGATGGTGATGGTGATCTCGGGTTCGAGAATCGGCATGAGATCATGCGCGAGCACCTGCTCGCCCATGGTGAACTGCTGTTCGACGACCGCGCGGATGCCGTCGGCATTGGCCGCCGAGATCACCGAGCGCTCCTTGGTGCCGAAGATGCCCTTGGCGCGGGCACGTTCGAGCAGCGCGTCGAGGCCGGGAATATGCTTCATCATCTGGCAGCCGTCGGCTTCCGGCGCGAGGCCCTGGTCGATCTTGAGGAACGGCACGACGCCTCGATCCTGCCACAGGTATTCGGCAGCGGGCTTGCCGTGAAAGTCGCGGTCCATCGTCTGCTCGAACAGGATGGCGCCGATGATGTTGTCGCCCGAGAATGCCGCCGAACCGACGATCCGCGCGCGCATGTCGTGGACGAGGTCGAACATCCCGGCCTCGGACGACCAGGCGCTGTCGTCAATCCCGTAGAGCCTGAGCGCCCTGGGCGTCGATCCCCCCGACTGGTCGAGCGCGGCGATGAACCCGTTGCCGTCGCGCATCCGAGTTGCCATGTCGTGGTTCATTGGGACTTCCTCCGGTGGCTGACCTGTGGCGCGGGGTTGTAGTGGGTCGGGGGAGCGAGGGCAATGCGGGGGAAGGTCACGGGCAGGGCAATCGGGTGAACTGCAAATCCCGTCATTGCGAGCCGTCAGGCGAAGCAACCCCGATCGCTCATACACACCGTCGGGGTTGCTTCGTCGGCTTCGCCTCCTCGCAATGACGGAACATGCCGTTCGCCCGATTGCCCCGAAGGTCACGGGATCCGCCGATGAAGCGGTTGGACTTCGCCTGCCGAGTATGGTGAGGTGCGGCGAACGATCAGGCTGGAGAGATCGATGAGCCGCGCACGGGCTGCCGCCGATGAGTTGCAGGACTTTCTCGGCGGCGCCAGATTCGGCACGGTCATGGCCGACCCGCCGTGGCGGTTCCAGAACAGGACCGGCAAGATCGCGCCCGAGCACAAGCGTCTTGCCCGCTATCCCACCATGGAGCTTGATGAAATCTGCGCCCTCCCGGTGGCGCAGCACCTTGACGAACGCGCGCATTGCTATCTGTGGGTGCCCAACGCCCTGTTGCCCGAGGGGCTGAAGGTGCTGGCCGCATGGGGGTTCGACTACAAGTCGCATATCGTCTGGCAGAAGGTGCGCAAGGACGGCGGCCCGGACGGGCGCGGCGTCGGGTTCTATTTCCGCAACGTGACCGAACTGCTGCTGTTCGGCATCCGGGGAAAGTACGCCCGCACGCTGGCCCCCGGTCGCTCGCAGGTCAATTTCATCGAGGCCGAGGAACCCGACGGCGACCTGCTCAAGACCCGCAAGCGCGAACACAGCCGCAAGCCGGACGAGCAATATGCGATCATCGAAAGCTGTTCCTGGGGGCCGTATCTTGAGCTTTTCGGTCGCGGGCGGCGTGAAGGCTGGACGGTCTGGGGCAATCAGGCCGAGGACGACTACCGCCCGTCCTGGCCGACCTACGCCTATAATTCGGGCGTCCCGGCGGCCGAATGATCAGCGGGTGACGACTCCGACCGGAAGGCCGATCAGCAGCAGCGGACAGGGATTGCCGACGCCACGGTCGATACGTTCCTTCAGCTTGGCCCAGTGGGTCGTGGCCTGTCCGAACTTGTCGGCGACGAAAGCCTGCGCGAAGCCCTGGGCAAAGCTCTCGCCGCGCGCCATCCGGCCCGCGACCGCCTCGCGCTGGCGCTGCGTGCGGTCCTTCATGCTGAAAGCTGCAATCATGCCCGCTTCGTCGGTAATGCCACGCTGTTCGATGCAATCGCGCACCAGTGCGACCATGTTCCCCTGAAGCGAGGCGCCTCGGGTGATGATGACGCCAAGCGAGATCGCCGATTGTGCGTGCAGGCGCTGGAAATTCTCGAGGTCACGGTCGAAGAACGGATCCTTGTTGTTCCATTCGATTTCAAGCGCGATCACCCCCGCAGCGCTGCGGCACACGTGGTCGATTTCATGGCTGTGCGAGACTGTCTCGACACCGTCCACGATCAGCCGGAAGTTGAAATTGTGCTTCCGCCAACCCTCGGCGTAGAGGCGATTGCGCAGCCGCTGCGTCGATTTCGCCTCGCCCCCGCCCGACCCGATCAGTTCCCCGACCGGAATCGCAGGTTCGAGCAGGGCGCTTTCAAGCCCGGCGATCTGGTCGGGAAAATCGACCGACAGGATCGCCCCGGCGTGATTGCGGATGGCAATGTCGAACCCGTCGTCGACAAGGCGCTGGAACACGGGTTTCTCCCGATCTGTCGTCCGGATGACGCTAGGGCGAGTCGCGTTATCATGGATTCGGCGGACCCGCTCTAACTTGTTGTCTTGCCGCATTGTCGCGGGCGCCAAATGTTCCATTTGGCTGCGAAATACTCTATCAGCGCGGGATCACCGGATCCAGATCCCTCACCCCAGCGCCGCCACCCCCGGCAGCACCTTCCCCTCCATCCATTCCAGAAACGCGCCGCCCGCGCCGGAAACATAGGTCATGTCATCCGCCACCCCCGCCGCGTGCAGGGCTGCGACCGTGTCGCCGCCGCCTGCGACCGAGACCAGCCGTCCGGCGCGGGTCTTGGCGGCTACGGCGCGGGCGATTTCCATGGTCGCAGCGTCGAAGGGCGGGGTCTCGAAGGCGCCCACCGGGCCGTTCCAGACCAGTGTGCGCGAGGCGGCCACGGCCTTGGTCACATGCGCGACGCTGACCGGGCCGACATCGAGGATCATCGCGTCGTCGGGGCATTGATCCGCCGCCACCACCCGGCTTTCCGCACCGGCGCGAAATTCGCGCGCCACCACCACGTCGGCGGGCAGGATCACGGCGCAGCCCTGCGCCTTCGCCTCGGCCAGGATGGCGCGGGCGGTGTCGGCGAGGTCGTGTTCGCACAGCGACTTGCCGACGCCTGCGCCCTGGGCGGCCAGAAACGTGTTCGCCATGCCGCCGCCGATCACCAGATGCTGCACCTTGCCCACAAGGTTGCGCAACAGGTCGATCTTGGTCGAGACCTTGGCCCCGCCGACGATGGCCAGCACCGGGCGTTCGGGGTTGCCGAGCGCGCGGTCCAGCGCGGAAAGCTCTTCCTCCATCAGCCGCCCGGCGCAGGACGGCAGCAGATGCGCGATGCCGGTGGTCGAGGCATGCGCCCGATGGGCGGCGGAAAAGGCGTCGTTCACGAACACGTCGCCCAGCGCGGCCAGTTCACGGGCGAAAGCGGGGTCGTTCGCTTCCTCGCCCGCGTGAAAGCGGGTGTTTTCCAGCAGCAGCACCTGCCCCGGCTGCATCCCCGCCACCGCCGCGCGGGCCACGTCGCCCACGCAGTCGCGGGCAAAGGCAACCGGCGCGCCCAGCGCCCCGGCCAGCGCGGGCACCAGTTGCGCCAGCGACATCTCGGGCACCACCCTGCCCTTGGGCCGGTCGAAATGTGCCAGCAGAATCGGCTTGCCGCCCTTCGCCAGAATGTCGCGCACCGTCGGCGCGATCCGCTCGATCCGCGTCGCGTCGGTGACATGGCCGTTCTCGACCGGCACGTTGATATCGACGCGCACCAGCACGCGCCTGCCCGCCAGATCCATGTCGTCCAGCACCTTCCAGCCCATCCGTCCCTCCATCCCGCGCGGTTCTTGGCTTTTCCATGCCATCTGCCTATGTCAACCGCCAGCCCCGCAACAGGAGAAAGCCCGTGGCCGAGATCAAGGACCCCGAGAACACGATCATCATGACCCTGAAGGGCGGCGAGGTGGTGATCGCGCTTCTGCCCGACATCGCGCCGCTGCATTCGGCGCGGATGAAGGAGCTCGCCCGTGCGGGTGAATACGACAACGTCGCCTTCCACCGCGTGATCGAGGGCTTCATGGCCCAGACCGGCGATGTCGAACACGGCGACATGGAGGACGGCTTCAACCTGCGCCGCGCGGGCACCGGCGGGTCAAAGCTGCCGGACCTTCCGGCGGAATTTTCCAACATCGCCCATGATCGCGGCACCCTGGGGGCGGCACGCTCGCAGAACCCCAATTCGGCCAACAGCCAGTTCTTCATCAATTTCAGCGACAACCACTTTCTCAACCGGCAATACACTGTCTATGGCCGGGTGATTTCCGGCATGGAGCATGTCGACGCCATCACCCGCGGTGAACCCCCCGCAACCCCCGACCGCATGATTTCCGTCAGGGTGGCCGCCGATGTTGCGTAATCTCGCGCTGATATTCGCGCTGGCGGCCAGCCCGGCGCTGGCCACCTCGCTGCAGATCGACGTGCAGGGTGAGGCCAACGGCACCATCACCATCGAGCTGGACGAGGCCAACGCCCCGCTCTCGGCCGCGCGGCTGGCCGAGCTGGCGCGCGAGGGCGCCTATGACGGCGTGGTGTTCCACCGCGTCATCGACGGCTTCATGGCGCAGACCGGCGACGTGCAGTTCGGGCGCAGCGGCGGCAATCTGGCCATGGCGGGGACGGGCGGCTCAAACCTGCCGGATCTGCCTGCCGAATTCTCGTCCGTGCCGTTCGAGCGCGGCGTGGTCGGCATGGCGCGTTCGCAGAACCCCAATTCGGCCAACAGCCAGTTCTTCATCATGTTCGACGCCGCCCCGCACCTGAACGGGCAATATACCGTCGTCGGCCATGTGACTTCGGGTCTGGACGTGCTGGACCGGATCAAGCGCGGCGACCCGCGCACCGGCGCCGTTGCCGAGTTTCCCGACATGATGGCGCAGGTGCGGGTGGAGGACTGACCCCGTTTATGTCCCGCAGAAGGTCAACGTGACGCGCTCGCCCCCCTCGGGCGGGCGCTCGTGTTTGGCGTCGGGCGCGAAGGGGCGGGTGACGGCGGCCAGCATCGCCTCGAACGGGGCGAAATCGCCCGCGCGGGCGGCGGTGATCGCGGCCTCGATCAGGTAGTGGCGCGGGATCACGCGCGGGTTGGTGGCGCGCATCAGCGCCGCATCCGGCCCCGCCGCCTGCCAGCGCCGCGCCCAGATGTCGAAAGCGTCACGGTCGGCGATCCGGTCGCGGGCAGTGCCTTCGCCCAGCGCGGTGAAGGTGGCGGTAAAGTCCGAGCCGCCCGCCTCCATCAGGTCAAGCAGGTCGCGCACCAGCGTTTCGCTGGCCTCACCGGGTTGCAGGCCGATCTTTGCCGCGAATACCGCGTTCCATTCCTGCGCGTAGCTGTCGGCAAAGCCTTCGAGCACGCCGGTCAGGTCCGCCACCGCCGCCGCGCGGTCGTCGAACAGCGGCACCAGCGCGGTGGCGAATTGCGTGAGGTTCCACAGCGCGATGCGCGGCTGGTTGCCGTAGGCATAGCGCCCGCGCCGGTCGATCGAGGAAAACACCGCCACGCGCGAGAACCCGTCAAGAAACGCGCAGGGGCCGTAGTCGATGGTTTCGCCCGACACGGTCATGTTGTCGGTATTCATCACCCCGTGGACGAACCCGACGGCCATCCATTTTGCCACCAGCCGCGCCTGTGCGCCGACCACCGCTGCCAGCAGCCCGAGCGGGCCGTCGGCATCCGGCCAGTGGCGGGCGATGACGTGATCGGTCAGCGCGCGCAGGGCGTCGGTGTCGCCACGGGCGGCGAAATACTGGAATGTGCCGACCCGGATATGGCTGGAGGCCACCCGCGCCAGCACCGCGCCGGGCAGGTATTCGTCGCGCGCCACCTGATCCCCGGTCAGCGTCGCGGCCAGTGCGCGGGTCGTGGGGATGCCCAGCGTGAACATCGCCTCCGAGACCAGATATTCGCGCAGCACCGGCCCCAGCCAGGCCCGGCCGTCGGCACCCCGCGACCAGCGCGTCGGCCCCGAGCCTTTCAACTGCCAGTCGCGCCGCCGCCCGTCCGGCCCGACCAGCTCTCCCAGCAGCAGCGCGCGGCCATCGCCAAGCTGCGGGTTCCAGGTGCCGAACTGGTGCCCGCCGTAGGCTGCGGCAACCGGCTCGGCGCCGGGCGGGGCGAGGTTGCCCGCCAGCCATGCGACGCCTTCGGGCGAACGCAGCCGCGCCGGGTCCAGCCCGATCTCGCGCGCCAGCACCGCGTTCAGCGCGACCAGGCGCGGCGCCGTCACCGGCTGCATCTGCACCCGCGCGAACATGCGCTCGGGCAGGCGGGCATAGGAATTGTCGAAGGGAAGGGTGGCCATGGCTGTCAGATAGGCCGTCGCAAACCCGCGCGCCAGAGGTCACCGTGGCCCGTCATTGCGAGGAGGCGAAGCCGACGAAGCAACCCCGATGTTTTGCGCGAGCGGTCGGGGTTGCTTCGGCTTCACCTCGCAATGACGAATGAGGCCCCGTCATTGCGAGGAGGCGTAGCCGACGTGGCAATCCACGGGGCCGGGCGCCACACCCGGAATGGATTGCTTCGGCTGCGCCTCGCAATGACGAAGCTGCTACAACCTTGCCAGACGTTCGCTCAGCAGCGCATAGAACCCGTCGCGGTCCAGACCGCCCAGCCAGAACGCATTCGCCGCCCGGCCCGAGACGCCCCACCAGTCGGCAACGGTCATGCCTCGGGTGAATCTGCCTTCAAGCTCGATCTCGACATTCACCTGTCGACCCGTGAACAGGTCGGGGCGCAGCAGCCAGGCGATCACCAGCGGGTCGTGCAAAGGCGCGCCCTCTGATCCGTATTTCGCCGTATCGAAGCGCTCGAAGAAATCGGTCCAGGCGGCGACCACCTCGCCGACGCGCGTGCCCAGGGCCCGCATCCCCGCCACCCAGTCGCGCGAGGTCAGCGCCTTGTGCGACACGTCCAGCGACGCCACCGTGATCTTCACGCCGGACGCAAAGACCGCCGCTGCGGCCTCGGGGTCGACGTAGATGTTGAATTCGGCGGCGGGCGTGATGTTGCCGACCTCGAAATAGGCCCCGCCCATCATCACCAGTTCGGCCACGCGGCCCACCACGTCGGGGGCGCGGGCGAAGGCGGTGGCCACGTTGGTCAGCGCGCCCAGGGTGCACAGCGTCACCGTGCCCGGCGGTTCGGCGCGCAATGTGTCGATGATGAAATCGACGCCGTGCTGCGCCTGCAGCGGCATGGTCGGCGCGGGCAGGTCGATCCCGTCGAGGCCCGTGGCGCCGTGGACATGTTCGGCGGTCAGCAGCGGCTGCGCGATGGGCCGGTCGCAGCCCGCGAAGACCTTCACATCGGGGCGGCCCGCCACTTCGCAGACCTTGCGGGCGTTCGCCTCGGTCAGCGCCAGCGGCACGTTGCCTGCCACCGCGACCAGCCCCAGCACGTCCAGTTCGTCGGGGCTGGCCAGAGCCAGCAGGATCGCCACCGCATCATCCTGTCCCGGATCGGTGTCGATGATGATCTTGCGCGGCGCCGTCACTTGCTGGCCGCCCCCGGTCCGCGCAGCAGCGCGGCAACCCCGGTGCGGGCGATGTTCGACAGGCCGAGCGGGCGCATCAGTTCCGCGAAGGCATCGAGCTTGTCGGGCGTGCCGGTCATCTCGTAGATGAAGGAATTCAGCGTCGAATCCACCACCCGCGCGCGGAAGATTTCCGCCAGCCGCAAGGATTCGATGCGCTGCTCGCCGGTGCCCTCGACCTTGAACAGGCCCAGTTCGCGTTCGACCGCGCGGCCCTCGACCGTGAGGTCGTGGACCTCGTGGACCGCGACGATGCGGCCAAGCTGGGCCTTGATCTGCTCGATCACCTGCGGGGTGCCCGAGGTGACGATGGTGATGCGCGAACGGTGGCCCGCGTGGTCGATCTCGGCCACGGTCAGGCTCTCGATGTTGTAGCCGCGACCCGCGAACAGGCCGATGACGCGGGCCAGCACGCCGGGCGCGTTGACGACGATCACCGCCAGCGTGTGCCGCTCGCTCGTCTCGGTATAGGAGGCGCGCAGGTTGTAGGCGGAATGGCTGGTCGAGCCCTGCTTGATGTTCAGTGCAGACATGATGCTCTCCGTTCAGGCGCAGTGAAGCCGCGCGCGGTAGGTGTTGACGCCGGGGTCCTGCGCGAAATCGCCGACCGCACAGCCCGAGACCTGCGCGATGGCCGCCTGCGCGTTGGCGTAAAGCCGGTCCTGATTGTGCAGCCCGGTGGCGAAGTTGCGCGCCACGGCGCGGTTGCCGTCCACGGTGACGGTGAAGGTGTCGCCCGCGACCTGCACGGTCTCGCCCGGCATGAAGCCCGCGACCGGCGCGGCGCAGCCCGCAAGAGCCAGCGTGGCGATGAGGGGCATCCCCCTCACACCATCACCGCGCCGTCGGCCTTGATCGCGCCCTCGGTCGAGGCGTCGCCGAGCAGCATCTCGTTGTGCGGCTTGCCCGAGGGGATCATCGGGAAGCAGTTCTCGTGCCGCTCGACCAGGCAGTCGAAGACCACGCCGCCGGGATGGTCGAGCATCTCCATGATCGCATCGTCGAGCTCGGCGGGGTCCGAGCAGCGGATGCCCTTCAGCCCGAAGGTCTCGGCCAGCATGACGAAATCGGGCAGGGCCTCGCTCCACGACTGCGAATAGCGCGAGCCGTGCAGCAGTTCCTGCCACTGGCGCACCATGCCCAGCCGTTCGTTGTTGAGGATGAACTGCTTCACCGGCAGGTGGAATTGCGAGACGGTGCCCAGCTCCTGCATGTTCATCAGGAAGGACGCCTCGCCCGCGATATTGATGACCAGCGCGTCGGGATGGGCGATCTGCACGCCGATCGAGGACGGGAAGCCGTAGCCCATCGTCCCCAGCCCGCCCGAGGTCATCAGCCGGTTCGGTTCCTCGAAATGCAGGAACTGCGCCGCCCACATCTGGTGCTGGCCCACCTCGGTGGTGATGTAGCGGTCGCGGTCCTTCGTCAGCGCCTCGAGACGTTGCAGCGCGTATTGCGGCTTGATCGTCGTCGTGGACTGCCTGTAGGCGAGGCAGTTCACCGCGCGCCATTCGTCGATCTGCCGCCACCATGCGACGACCGCCTCGGCCTTCGTCCTCCGGCCGCGCCGGGTCCATGCCGCCATGATCGCCTTCAGCGCCAGCCCGGCATCGGCGATGATGCCGATGTCGACATGGATGACCTTGTTGATGGACGACGGGTCGATGTCGACATGCACCTTGCGCGAACCCGGCGAGAAGGCGTCGATGCGGCCGGTGATGCGGTCGTCGAAGCGGGCGCCGATGTTGATCATCAGGTCGCAGTCGTGCATCGCCATGTTGGCTTCATACAGGCCGTGCATCCCCAGCATCCCCAGCCAGTGCCGGTCGCTGGCCGGATAGGCGCCCAGCCCCAGCAGCGACGAGGTGACGGGGAAATTCGTCGCCTGCACGAGGTCGCGCAGGGCGGCGCTGGCCTCGGGGCCGGAATTGATGATGCCGCCGCCGGTGTAGAAGACCGGCCGTTCGGCCTGCTCGATCAGATCGACCAGCGCCTCGATGGCGTCGGGGTCGGGCGCCGTCGGGCGGCTGTAGCTCGATCGGTGCGCCTCGCGTTCTTGATAAAGGCCGGTGGCGAACTGCACGTCCTTGGGAATGTCGATGAGCACCGGGCCGGGCCGCCCCGTGGTGGCGACGTGAAACGCCTCGTGGATGGTCGGGGCAAGCTGGTCGGTGTCGCGCACCAGCCAGTTTTCCTTGGTGCAGGGCCGGGTGATGCCGACCGTATCGGCCTCCTGAAAGCCGTCCGAGCCGATCATGAAGGTGGGCACCTGCCCCGACAGAACCAGCACCGGGATCGAATCCATCAGCGCGTCGGTCAGCCCGGTGACGGCATTGGTGGCGCCGGGGCCCGAGGTGACGATGACCACGCCGACCTTGCCGGTCGAGCGCGCATAGCCTTCGGCCATGTGCACGGCGGCCTGTTCGTGGCGCACGAGAATGTGCCGGATGTCGTTTTGCTGGAAGATCTCGTCATAGATCGGAAGCACGGCGCCGCCGGGGTAGCCGAACACCACGTCGACGCCCTGGTCCTTCAGCGCCTGCACAACCATCTGTGCCCCGGTCATCTCGCGTGCCATCCTGCACTCCTTCGCTTTCCCGCCGCCTGCGCAACAAAAAACCCCCGGTGTTCATCCGGGGGCGCATGGGTGACCGTCAGGGTCTGCCGTCTAGCGGCCCATGCGCCACGGTCCTACGATGCCAAGCCCGAGATCCATTCCGTCATCACACCTGTCGCGGCGGGGCAGGACGCCCTGCCCTGCGCAAGTTCAAACCATGCAGGCGCAGCAAGGTCAACCGCCTGTGCGCGTAAAAATGTCGCACGCCAGCGGGCGGGCGCAACAATGTTGCGGCGCTCGCCCGCCGGACCGGACATCACCGCCCGCCGTCGCGGAACCGCGCCGCATCCTCGGCCGCGCGGCGCAGGGCGGCGGATTTGTGCACGGTTTCCATGTATTCGCTTTCGGGAACCGAACCCTCGACGATCCCCGCGCCCGCCTGGATGTAGAGCTTGCCGTCCTTCACCACGCCGGTGCGCAGGGCGATGCACATGTCCATGTCGCCGCCCGCACCGAAATAGCCGCAGGCGCCGCCGTAGATGCCGCGCTTTTCGGGTTCCAGCTCGTCGATGATCTCGAGCGCGCGCAGCTTGGGCGCCCCCGACACCGTGCCCGCCGGCATCCCCGCCATGAGCGCATCGAGCGCGTCCTTGCCCGGCGCCAGCGTGCCGGTCACGTTCGAGACGATGTGCATGACATGCGAATACCGCTCGACCACGAAGGTCTCGGTCGCGCGCGCCGTGCCGGGGGCGGCGGCCTTGGAGATGTCTTCGAGGCCGAGGTCGATGAGCATCTCGTGCTCCTCGTGGTCCTTGGGGTCGGCCAGCAGTTCGGCCTCGAGCGCACGGTCCTCGGCAGGGGTGGCGCCCCGGCGGCGGGTGCCTGCAATCGGGCGGATCGTCATTTCGCCGCCGGTCAGCCGCACGCAGATTTCCGGCGAGGCGCCGACGACATGGAAGCTGCCGAAGTTGAAGTGGAACATGAACGGCGAGGGATTCGTCCGTCGCAGGCTGCGATACAGCGCGAAGGGCGGCTCGTGGAAATCCAGCGCCCAGCGCTGCGCGGGCACGATCTGCAGCGTCTCGCCCGAGATGACCGACTGGCGCGCGCGCTCGACGGCAGCCTTGAAGCCCTCGCGGGTAAAGTTCGACACCGCCTCGCCGGGGGCCTGCGCCGGTCCCAGGTCGCGCGCCGCGCGCGGCAGTCCGCGTTCCAGCGCCGCGCGCGCGTCGGTCACCCGCTCGGCGGCCTGCGCCCAGGCGGCCTTGGCCGACAGGCCCGATCCGGCCCAGGCGGGCGCGACAAGGATCACGTCGCCCTTCACCCCGTCCAGCACGGCCACGATGGTCGGGCGCAGCAGCACCGCATCGGGCGTGCCGATCGGGTCGGGCTTGGCAGGCCCCAGCGGTTCCACCAGCCGCGCCATGTCGTAGCCCAGATAGCCGAACAGCCCGGCCGATGCGGCGGGCAGCCCTTCGGGCAGGTCGATGCGGCTTTCGTGAAGGAGGCCGCGCAGCGCGGTCAGCGGCTCGTCCGCGCAGGTCTCCCAGGCGTCGTCGTCGAAGCGCGCCGAACGGTTCACGCGCGATCCGGTGCCCTGACATTCCCAGATCAGGTCGGGGTTCATGCCGATGATCGAGTAGCGCCCGCGTAATTCGCCGCCGGTGACGCTTTCGAGGATGAACGAATTCCGGCCGGCGCCCGCGAGCTTCAGCATCACGCTGACCGGCGTGTCGAGATCGGCGGCAAGCCGCGTCCAGACGACCTGATTGTGCCCCGCCTCGAATTCCGTGCGGAACGTGTCGAAGGAAGGTTCGAGTGTCATTGGTTTTATCGCATCTGTGAATAGACCGCTTCAACGGCGGCCGGATCAATATCAACCTTGGTGTCGAGCTGGATGCGGGACGCGAAGGCGGCGAAGATATCGGCGTCGATGCCTTGTTGTGCCTCGGCGGCGATCTGGCTCTCCTCGGACACCACGGCGGGGTCCGCAGGATCGGCAGGGCGGATTTGTTCGATACGGGCGATGACGGCGCCGTCGGCGGTGGGGGTGATCCAGACCTCGCCCGCGGCGCGGGTGAAGGCGTCGGCCACCAGCCCATCGGGGGCACCTTCAAGGAAGTCGGTTCGCCTGACCCCTTGCGATTCGGTCGCGGCCAGCCCGGCTAGCGCCGCGTCGTCGCCGTCGCGCAGCGCGGTGGCCAGTTCGTCGGCGCGGGCGATCACCGCCGTGCGCGCGGCATCGGCCTGCCAGTCGGCGGCGACACGGTCGGCCACGGCGTCGAAGTCCTGCAGGCGCGGCGGGTCGATGCTGTCGAGGCGCAGCGCGAAGACGCCGCCGTCGTCCATCTGGCGCAGTTCGGGGAAGTCGCCCTCGACCGCCGCCGCCGCAGCGGCCCGGAAGGGTTCATAGGCGGCGATCCCGTCGCTTGCGTCCCGTGACCATGCGGTGTGACCAAGCTCCATGCCGTCGACGGCGGCGGCCAGTTCCTCGATGGTGGCGCCGCCCGCGATCAGGTCGTTGATCTGCTCGCCCTGGTCCTGGATCAGCCGTTGCGCCCGTTGCAGGGCCAGTTCGCCGCGCAGGTCGTCGGCAACCTCGTCCAGCGTGACCTCATGCGCGGCCAGAGTGGCGTTCACGCGAAACAGCGCCGGGCCGAGTGTCGTCTCGACCGGGCCGGTCACCTCGCCGGGTTCGGTGGCAAAGACCGCATCCGCCGCCGGGCCGAGATCGCCGCGGCTGATGTCGCCAAGGTCGATGTCGGACAGATCGAGACCGCGCGCCGCGACCAGATCCTCGAAGCTGGCCTCGCCCGCGTCGTATTGTGCCTTCGCCGCCTCGGCGCGGGCCTCGTCGGGATAGACCAGCCGTTCGACCATGCGCCGCTCGGGCTGGATGAATTCGTCGTGGCGCAGGTCGTAAAGCGCCTGCACGTCGGCCTCGTCCACCGTCACCTTGTCGAGGATCATGTCGGGCGAAAGCCAGGCCCAGGTGATGTTGCGCACCTCGGGCAGGGTGTAGGTGTCGGGGTGGTCGTCATACCACTGGCGCAGCTCGGCATCCGTGGCGGCGGGCAGCGCGCCGGTCAGGACATCGGGGCCGATGGCGGCCCAGGCGATATCGCGCCGCTCGCCGCGCCAGGCCGAGATGACCCGCCCGTAATCGTCCTGCGGCGCGGAACCGCCCGCAACACCGGCCTGCAGCATCTGCCGGGCCAGCGCGTCGCGGATGCCGTTCTCGAAGTCGCCCTCGCTGGTCGCCTGCGCCTGCAGGGTGCGGCGGTAGGTCTCGCGGTCGAAGCTGCCGTCAAGCCGCTGGAAGTCGGGAATCGTCACCAGCGTCGCGCGCACGCGGTCGTCACCGGCGGCGATGCCGAGGCGGCCCACCTCGTTGTCGAGCGCGCGTTCGAGCACGAGACTTCCAAGCGCAGCCTGGTCGAGGCCCAGCGACTGCGCCTGCTGGAACGAGATGGCGACCCCGGCCTGCCGCGAGAAGCCGTCGATCTGGCTGCGAAGGCGGTTGTAAAGCTCCTGCACGGTAATCGTGCGGTCGCCCACCGAGGCCACGCGGTTGCGCGAGCCGCTGAAATTCACCTGGCCGAAGCCAACCAGACCCACGGCCAGCAGGAACAGCAGCGAATAGGTGAGGACATTGCTCTTCTTCCTTGCCGCCATCCCGTGCCTTCCCTAGCCGTCGCGGTCCGGTGCCGAACCCACGCGCGTGCATAGAGCATCGCACAAGCCGGGTGCAAGAAGAGAGCGTCGGCGGGGGGCAGTCGGGTGCAAATCCCGTCATTGCGAGGAGGCGAAGCCGACGAAGCAACCTCGATGTTGTGCGCAAGCGGTCGGGGTTGCTTCGGCTTGCGCCTCGCAATGACGGGACAGGCCGTGCGCGATCACGCTGCGTCGAAGGAATGGGGGAAAAGCGAGGGCCGGGGCCGCGCGCGCCTGCAGGGGAGGAGAAGCAGGTCGCGCGCGCCCCGGCCGGGGCGACCGGGTCCCTGGGGAGGCAGGGAGCGGGCCGCATGTCCGGGCGCGCACAGGGAGGAGTTCGCGTCCGAAGGGGACCGGGCATCAGCCCGGAAACTTTGTGGCGGCGGCGTCCGAGGGAGGAGAAGGACACCGCCGCCAGCGGGCGCCACGTTCCAGGGAGGAGAAACGCGGCGCGTCCGGTTCCCGGCACTCAGGGAGGAGAAAGGTGCCGGGGCCGGAAGCTCAGTTGCCGACCGCCGCCTCTTGCGAGATGCGGTGGATGTCCGCGCGGCAGATGCCGAGGTCTTCCAGTTCACGGTCGGAAAGCGCCGTCAGTTCGGCAAAGGTCGAACGATAGGCACGGTAGCGGGCAACGCGCTCGGCCAGGGCGGCGCGGAACTCGGTGAAGCGGGCGCCCAGCGAGGGGGCGGCGGAACGGGTTTCGGTCAGATGGGCCATGTTGTTTCTCTTTCTTTCTTGCTGGCGCCTCATTCTGTCCACGGCGCCACGGTCGGGTCCGGCGGTGACCCTGCTTCGGGTCGGTGCCGTCTTCGGGTCACTACATGGGCCGGGTGCTGCGGATGCACAATGGCTGGCGGCGGCAATGCTGCCATGCAGCATCCGCATAAGTGGTAACGGAATGCTGGCTTTTTCGTGAACCTGCGCCGCCGTGCCGCGCCCCGGACAGGGCCATGCCCCTTGCACACCGGGTCAAAGCGCGGAATTGTCCGCCCGCCGGTGCGTGGCGCCGACAGATTGGCTTGGCTGCGGTGCGTGGCGCCGACAGATTGTGTTCGTGTCGGTGCATCGCGCCGGCAAAGTGGATATACAGAACCGGAATTCGGGCAGGGTTGCCCGGCCGTGGGGGCGGCAGCGCATGACCGAACGAGACCAGATCCTCTCCACCCTTGCCGGTATCGCCGCACCCGGCGGCGGCGATCTGGTGTCGCGCGACATGATCCGCGCGCTGAGCGTCGAGGGTGGCAAGGTCAGCTTCGTCATCGAGGCCGAAAGCCCCGCCCAGGCCCGCGAGATGAGCGCGCAGCAGGCCGAGGCCGAGCGCGCGGTCAAGGCGCTGCCGGGGGTCGAGACGGTGTCGGTCATCCTGACCGCCCACGCCCCCGCGCCGCGCGCGGCGGCTCCGGCGGGGGGCGGCGCGCCGTCGCTGTCCATCGGCCGCCATCCGACGGCGGGGCCGATGGAGGTGCCGGGGGTGGACCGGATCATCGCCATCGCCTCGGGCAAGGGCGGGGTCGGCAAGTCGACCGTCACCTCGAACCTCGCCGTGGCGCTGGCGCGCGAGGGGCGCCGGGTAGGGCTGCTCGACGCCGACATTCACGGGCCGTCGCAGCCGCGCATGATGGGCGTGTCGAAACGCCCCGCCTCGCCCGACGGCAAGACGATCATTCCCCTGCGCGCCCATGGCGTGACGATGATGTCCATCGGCCTGATGGTCGATGCGCAGAAGGCGGTGATCTGGCGCGGGCCGATGCTGATCGGCGCATTGCAGCAACTGCTCACGCAGGTGGAGTGGGGCAAGCTCGACATCCTGCTGGTGGACCTCCCGCCCGGCACCGGCGACGTGCAACTGTCGCTCTGCCAGAAGGCGGAACTGACCGGCGCCATCGTGGTCTCGACCCCGCAGGACGTGTCGCTGATCGACGCCCGCAAGGCCATCGACATGTTCCACACGCTCAAGACCCCGATTCTGGGCCTGATCGAGAACATGTCGTTCTTCCTGTGCCCCAACTGCGGCCACGAAAGCCACATCTTCGGCCATGGCGGCGTCGCGGCCGAGGCAAAGGCGCTGGGCGTGCCGCTGCTGGCGACCCTGCCCATCGACCTCGACACCAGACTGGCGGGCGATGAAGGCACCCCGGTTGCCGCAGGCGACGGCCCGGTAGCCGACGCCTGGCGCGTGATCGCGCGCGACCTGATCGGCAAGGGGCTGGCCTGAACGGGGCGTTGCCCGCGCGGCGCCACCCGTCATTGCGAGGCGCAGCCGAAGCAACCCCGACCGCTCACACGCAACCTCGGGGTTGCTTCGTCGGCTTCGCCTCCTCGCAATGACGAGATTTCCCACCGTCATTGCGAGCCGTCAGGCGAAGCAACCTCGAACGCTCGCGCGATGGTGTCGGGGTTGCTTCGACTTGCGCCACGCAATGACGGAGTTTGCGCCCCGCACACAGCCTTTTCACCCGCCCGCCCCCGTGCTAGGGCGCGCCTGAATTCACGGGGGGGGGCACCCGTCGCCCCGCAACGGAGACCAACATGGCCATCGAACGCACCCTTTCCATCATCAAGCCCGACGCGACGCAGCGCAACCTGACCGGCAGGATCAACGCCAAGTTCGAGGACGCGGGCCTGCGCATCGTCGCGCAGAAGCGCCTCCATCTGAGCCTCGCGCAGGCGCAGGCATTCTACGCCGTCCACAGCGAGCGGCCCTTCTTCGGCGAACTGACCGAATTCATGGCCTCCGCGCCGGTAGTGGTGCAGGTGCTGGAAGGCGAGAACGCCATTGCGAAGAACCGCGAAGTGATGGGCGCGACCAACCCGGCCAATGCCGAGGCGGGCACGATCCGCAAGGAATTCGCGCTGTCGGTCGGCGAGAATTCGGTCCACGGCTCGGACGCGCCGGAAACGGCGGCGCAGGAGATCGCGTTCTTCTTCTCGGGTCTGGAAATCGTCGGCTGAGGCCGGTCCGGAAGGGACCGCGTTCCATCCGGGACAACCGGGCGAACTGCATATTTCGTCATTGCGAGGAGGCGCAGCCGACGAAGCAACCCGATGTTGAGCATGAGCGTTCGGGGTTGCTTCGGCTTCGCGTCGCAATGACGGGATATGCCGTTCGCCCGAATCCCCTGCCGTTCGATCCGGTTCAGCGGTCCCGGTCTGACCTTTCACCCATTCGCATCGTCGCGGACGCCGGTGCTCGGGGCGGCAACTCGCCGGTGAGCGCCGCCCCGAGCACCGCCACCCGCAGCGCCGAGGCGAGGCCCCGCGTGCCGCGCGCCGTGTCGATCTCTGCCGCCAGCCGGTTCAGCGCCATGCCACGGACCCGTGCCAGCGCACGCAGGCCCTCCCAGAATTCCGGCTCGAGCGACACGGAGGTGCGGTGCCCCTGCAGGGTCAGCGAATGTTTCTGCGGCGGGCCGCTCATTCCTCGAAACGGTGCTGGTCGAGATGACGGCGGGCCTTTTCCTGCCGCGCCGCCTCGAGCACCCGTTCGGCCTTGGTGCGGCCGTGCCGTGCGGCATTGGCATCGGCCTGCACCTTCGCCTCGGCGCGGGCGCGGTCCTTGCGGGCGCAGTTGAGGTTCACCGGCGCGTTCGGGTCGCTCATGGCCTGGGACCGATCATGCCCTCGGGGCGCACGATGCGGTCGAAGGTCTCGCCGGTGACGAAGCCGAGGTTGATCGCCTCCTCGCGCAACGTGGTGCCGTTGTGGTGCGCGGTCTTGGCCACGAGGCTGGCGTTGTCGTAGCCGATGGTCGGCGCCAGCGCCGTGACCAGCATCAGCGATTCGCGCATCATCCTTTCGATGCGGGCGGTATTGGCCCTTGTGCCCGCAACCATGCGGTCGGCGAAACTGGCCGAGGCATCGCCGAGAAGCTGGATCGACTGGAGGATGTTGTAGCTCATCATCGGGCTGAACACGTTCAGCTCGAACTGGCCCTGCGACCCGGCAAAGCCCACCGCCGCGTCATTGCCCATGACATGAACGCAAACCATGGTCAGCGCCTCGGCCTGGGTCGGGTTCACCTTGCCCGGCATGATCGAACTGCCGGGTTCGTTTTCCGGCAGGATCAATTCACCCAGACCCGAACGCGGCCCTGACCCCAGAAAGCGGAAGTCGTTGGCGATCTTGAACAGTCCCGCCGCCACGCTGCGCAGCGCGCCCGAGAACATCACCATCGCGTCATGCGCGGCCAGCGCCTCGAACTTGTTGGGGGCGGTGATGAAGGGCAGGCCGGTCAGTTCCGCGATCTGCGCCGCGACACGGCTGTCCCAGCCCAGCCGCGTGTTCAGCCCGGTGCCGACCGCCGTGCCGCCCTGCGCCAGTTCGTGGATATGCGGCAGCGTCAGCTTGACCCGCTCGATCCCGCGCCGCACCTGGGTGGCATAGCCGGAAAACTCCTGCCCCAGCGTCAGCGGGGTCGCGTCCTGGGTATGGGTGCGGCCGATCTTGATGATGTCGCGGAATTCGTCCGATTTCGCCTGCAGTGCACGAGCCAGCCGCTCAAGCCCAGGCAGCAGCACGTCGCGGGTGTGCATGGCGATGGCGACATGCATCGCGGTCGGAAAGGTGTCGTTCGAGGACTGGCCCTTGTTCACATGGTCGTTGGGATGGACCGGGGATTTCGAGCCGATCTCGCCGCCGAGCATCTCGATGGCGCGGTTGGCGATCACCTCGTTCGCGTTCATGTTCGACTGGGTGCCCGAGCCGGTCTGCCACACGACCAGCGGGAAATTGTCGTCGAAGCGCCCGTCGATCACCTCCTGCGCGGCGGCGGCGATGGCCTCGCCGAGCGCGGGGTCGAGGTCGCCCTGCGCCACGTTCACCAGCGCGCAGGCCTTCTTGATGATGCCGAGCGCGCGGATGACGGGTTTCGGTTGCCGCTCCCAGCCGATGGGAAAGTTCTCGAGCGAGCGTTCGGTCTGCGCGCCCCAGTATCTGTCCGCCGGAACCTCGACGGGGCCGAAACTGTCGGTCTCGGTGCGGGTGCGTGATGCGGCCATGGCGGTTCTCCGGGATGCGTCGATGGCGGTTTAGCCGCCGCAGCATGGGGGGGCAACCGGGGCGGCGCGGCGCCGGGTCCGGCCGGGGCGCCGCCAGCGGTGGCCATTTCGTCACGCGGGGGCAAAAGCAGCGGTGGGGGTCGGGAATTTAACGATTTTTCAACGGGTCGCGTGTCCAAATTTCTGGAAATTTGGATAGCCAAAAATGGATAGTTGCGCCCCGCTACTTCCTGAACTTGTCGAGGCTGACGACTTCCGCGCCGCCCTGCGGGGGTTCGGGCGCCGGTTGCGCCTCTTCCTCGATGGGCGCCTCGGGGGCATCGCCGTCATCCGGCTCGTCCTGGGTCTCGAAGCGCAGGCCGAATTCCACCGACGGATCGACGAAGGTGCGGATCGCGTCATAGGGAATGTAAAGCGGCTCGGGGCTGTCGCCGAAATTGAGGGTGATCGCAAAACCCTCGTCATCGACGACAAGGTTGTCGAACCAGTGCTGGATGACGATGGTCATCTCCTGCGGGTAGCGGTCCGACAGCCAGTCGGCCATCTCGCTGTCGGGATGCGTTGTGTCGAAGGTGATGAAGAAGTGATGCGCGCCCGGCAGGCCGTTGCGGCCCACGTCGGCAAGCACCTCATGGATGAGGCCGCGCATCGCCCGATGCATCAGGTTGCCGTAATCAATGCTGCGCGTCACCGTGACCTCCCCGGATGGCCGGGGCCGAACATACGGGATTCGGAGACAAGGGAAAGGGGGGGGACGGTGGCCAGACCGTGCGCGCCCGCCGCCCCTATGCCGGGGCGGCATCGCTGCAGTCGCTGGTGCGGGGGAAGGTGCAGGATTCTGTTGCCAGGCTCCTGCGGGCCCCGCCTGAAGGGGCTAACCCTCAGGGCTTAGGGTTCGGTAGTGTCGGACTGCTTACGCAGCCAGAGCACGCACCGGAGCATGGTTGTCGTTGGCAACTATGCAATGTGCACCGATAACGGTGGTGGCTCACCGGGACAAAGCTACATCTTTAGTCGTTCGTCGATCCTGTTTCGGCCCCAAAGCCCCCAACGAGGGTTCTGGTGGAGCCGCCGGGTACCGCCCCCGGGTCCGATCCGGTTATTACATGCGCGTTTATGTCCATAGCCCCCGAGGGAGCACGCGGAATGTAGGGCGCCGCGCAGCGGCGATCAAGGGGAGATGCGGTGCGGGGGGAATCCCGGCGCTCAGGCGACAGCCTGTTCGAGCACGGCCGCGCAGATATCCTGTGCGTCTTCATGCAGATGCGCGAATGCCGGGCGGGCCATCAGCTGCCCCATCACGGCGCGTGCCAGACCTGCATCCATGGCGCGGCATCGTTTCAGCGCCTCGCCGGCCGCCACGGGAAATGACCGGAGCGTGCGGACGATCCCCTCGTTGCCCAGCGAGATGGCCGTCGCCGCGATGTCGAACATGTCGCGCGGCTGCAAGGCGTGGCCGCGGAATACGACCTTCCGGGCAATGATTTCGCCCGCTGTCTCCCGACGGATCGGGCGTCCGAGCAGTTCGACGGTCTCGCAGGGCGTCGGTGTCAGCGCAGTGCTGCAGATGAAGTCGATTTCGCCAAGGCCCGTGTAGATCAGCTTCAGCGCGCGCACACCGTCACTGTCGATGCCGTCCGGCATCTGCCCGAGCCGGAAACCCTGCGTGTCGGGGTTCAGAAACGGCAGGACTTGCGGATCGGTAACGAACAGGTCGATGTCGTGGCTGTCCCGATGGTCGATCTGGAGCATGAGCGCGGTGCCGCCGCCGAAGCTCCAGTCATCGAGGTCGAGTCCGCGTTCGTTTGCCTGGTCGATGATGGCAAGCGCCAGTTCAAGCAACTCGGGCCAGCGGCTGGTGCCTGGCGGGGCCATCATTCGGCCAGCGGCAGCCTGTAGCCCGCCAGCCGGGAAAATCCGTCGGCGACCTGCCGGACCCGTGCCATGTCGAGGCCCATCACGGTGACGAACTCGCGCTGAAGCTGCGGCCGGACTTCCGAGAGGAAGGCGAAAACAGCCGCATTGCGCGCCGTCACGCTTGCCGGATCGACCAGACCGGCGGCCAGCCGGTCGGCAGTGACCGCCGTGCGATAGGGCGCATTCACGGTCGCCATGATCCTTGTCGCAACCGAAGCCATGTGTCGAGTTCCGGACCGGGACTGATGGCATCGACCATAGGCCCGAACGCGCCGAAATGCCAGCTTCCGCCCCCCGCCCGCCAAAACCCCGGTAAGGGCGGCCCGCATGCCGCCCTCGTCCGTCACCCGGCTCAGAAGCCCGACTTGATCAGCTCGAACTCTTCGGCCAGCCGTTCGCGCAGTTCCTGCGACATCGGCAATTGCGCGGCGATGGGCACGTCGATGTGGCCGAGACCCGCCGCCTCGAGGTCTTCCTCGCTGATCTGGTCGGCCATGGCGGTGGCATTGGCGCTGCCGTAGCCGTTCTCGACCAGCGGCACGGTGGCGCTGGGGTCGAGGAAGGCGTTCAGGTAGTCGTAGGCGCGCTGTTCGTCACCGGCGCCGTTCGCCATGTTCACCATGCCGCAGAGCCAGACCGACGATCCCTCGACCGCCTCGCGCTGGAATTCGACGGGGACGCCTTCCTCGACCAGCGTCGGGAAGGTCTCGTTCCAGGCCCAGGCGATGAGGATTTCGCCGGTGGCGACCAGTTGCGCCAGTTCGGCGGGATCGGTCCAGTAGGTGCGCAGGTTCGGGTGCACCTCGCGCAGCCAGTCGGCGGCGGCGTCGATCTGTTCGTCGGTCGCATGGGCCATGTCGGTGGTGCCGGTGGCCAGGAAGGCCAGCGCCCAGGTGTCGTCGACGTTGTAGGGCACGGTCATGCGGCCCGCGTATTTCGGGTCCTTGAAGACCTGCAGCGAGGCCACGTCCTCGGCGGGGACTTCGTCGGGGTTGTAGATGATCGCGGTCGAACCCCAGTCGGTGGGGATGAAATAGGCTTCGCCCTGCGAGGTGTCGGTGCCCATCAGGTTCGCGTCGAGGTCGTCATACCAGGTGAGACGGCTGGTGTCCCAGGGTTCGATGATCCCGGCCTCGGTCCACTTGTTCACCGAACCGGCGCAGATGTGGGTGACATCGGGACGAAAGCCCGAGGTGACCTTCTGGAACGCCTCGTCCTCGTCGCCGAAGAAGGTGAAGGTCGGGCTGGTGCCGTGGAGCGCGATATAGGTCTCATGGTATTCGGGGAGCTCGAACCCCGCATAGTCGAAGACGGTCAGTTGCGAGTCCTGCGCCATGGCGGATGCGGCAGCAAGGGCAAGCGCGGAAGCGCTCGCGACGGTCACAATACGCATGATGTTCTCCCTGAGGGTCGTGTTGGCAACGGCACCGGGGTTGATACGGACTGCAAACACGGCGCGCAAGCACGAATGGCGGCGGCGTCCATATCGTCATTGCGAGGAAGTGCAGCCGACGAAGCAACCCCGATGTCGTGTGTGAGCGGTCGGGGTTGCTTCACTTCGTTCGCAATGACGGACCAACCCCCGTCATTGCGAGGAGGCGCAGCCGACGGAGCAACCCCGATGTTGCGTGTGAGCGGTCGGAGTTGCTTCGCCTTCGGCTCGCAATGACGCCAGAGGCGGTCTCCCCCGCCTAATGGTCGAAGGCGCCCTCGCTCACGAACATGTTTTCCCAGGCGCGGTCGATGAGGTCGGGCGTCATCTGGCGGGGGATGCCCTCGAAGTCGCAGGCCGAGATCATCTGGTCGATGAGAAACACCGGCTGATAATTCGCATAGACGTTGTCGATGCTGGGGTATTTCACCTTCAGCAGGTGGATGAGGCTGCGCTCGTCGATGGGAATCTGGCGCTTGCGGGCGACCAGCGCGAAGATTTTCAGGAAATCCTCCTGCCCCGGCCCGTCGATCCTGATCTTGAAGAAAATCCGCCGCAGCGCCGCCTTGTCGAAGATGTCGTTGGGGTGGAAGTTGGTGGAAAAGATCACCAGCGTGTCGAAGGGCACCTCGAACTTTTCGCCCGACTGCAGCGCCAGAATGTCGCGGTTTTCTTCCAGCGGCACGATCCAGCGGTTGACGATGGCCTGCGGCGGTTCGGTCTGGCGGCCGAGGTCGTCGATGATGAAGATGCCGCCGGTCGATTTCAGTTGCAGCGGCGCCTGATAGGTGCGCGCCGTGGGGTTGTAGACCAGATCAAGCATGTCGAGCCGCAGTTCGCCGCCGGTGATGACGGTCGGGCGTTCGCAGCGGACATAGCGGGTGTCGAAGCGGCCTGCGGCATGGCGGCGCAGGGAATTGGGATCGTCCACGTCCTCCTCGGCGGCGGAATGCACGATCGGGTCGTAGACGGTGATGACCTGGCCCGCATATTCGATGGCGCGCGGGATATATATCTTGTCGCCCAGCGCATCCTTGATGCCGTTCGAGATCGAGCTTTTCCCGTTGCCGGGCGGGCCGTACATCAGGATCGAGCGCCCGGCGCTGACCGCAGGCCCCAACTGGTCGATCAGCGTCCGGGGCAGCACCAGATGGCCCATCGCCGCCGTCAGCCGGTCGCGCGTCATCTGGATGTTGCGGATCGACTGGCGCGTGACCTGTTCGCGGTAGGCATCCAGCGGCACCGGCATGGCGCCGTAATATTCCGACTGCGCCAGCGCATCCAGCGCGCGGGCCTTGCCGCCCTCGGTCAACTGGTAGGTCATCTCGTTCGAGGCACCCGCGCTCATCGTGCCCATCGCCTCGAGCAGGCGCTGGCCGCGCGCGAGGTCGATGAGTTCCTGTGCGACCGGCACCGGCAGGCAGACGGCGCGGGCGATTTCGGTTGTCGCGGCCACATTCATGCGGAAGATGGTCTTCAGCAGGATGTCGCGCATCATCACCTTTGGCAGCGCCATGGCCGCAAGGCTGCGCGGCGGCGGCGGTGCCATGATATTCGCCTGCATGTTCATTGTCCGCTCCGCGCTTGCCCGGCCTGTTTTGGCACGGGTGTCGCGCGCGAATGTGGCGAAAGCGTGAAGCGCGGCGGTCAGATGCGCGGCAGGCCCAGCGCACCAAGCAGGAAATAGAGCGGCAGCGTCACCCCGAAGGCCAGCCCCATCGGAAAGCGCTTGCCCGGCAGCCAGCTTGTCCAGTCGGGCGCGAGATTGCGGATCGCCGTTGCCCGCGCGGTGCGGTGCAGGATGAAGGTCACGATCAGCGCGGCGAGGTAGAGCATCAGCACCAGCCCCAGATCGCCAAGCGCGACGAAGGGCGCGGCGGCGGCCAGGAATTTCGCGTCCCCCGCCCCCATCAGCCTTGTCGCCGTCATCGCCATGCCGATGACCAGCACGACGGCGAAATTGGCGTAGCGCCAGAGATACGCCTTCCAGGTCCAGTCGGCATCCGGCCCCCACAGGACCAGTGCGGCGCCCGCGACGACATAGACCGCGAACATGAGGTCGTTGGCGCGGTTGGGGATCTTCATCGCCTTCATGTCCGACCACGCCGCCCAGATGCACGAGGGCAGCGTGAGGATCAGGAAGACGATTGCCTGTGTGGTCGTGATGGCCATGGGTGCTCTCTTAACGGTCGCCGAGGGCACGGAGCGCCCGCACCGCCTCTTCAAAATGTTGCGGATGGGTCTCGATGGCCTCCTGCAGGAGGCCGCGGCCGATGGTGATGTCGTTCTGCTTGATGGCCGTCAGCGCCAGTGTGTAAAGCAGTTGCGCGCGTTCGGTCTGGGTCATGCGCACGATCGGCAGTTCGTAGTTGCGCTGCGCGCCGCGCGCCATCACCAGGTTGTTCTTGGCGGTGAACAGGTCGGGTTCGTAGCGCAGCGCATCGGTGAACAGCCGTTCCGCGCCGCGATAGTCGCCGCGCGTCAGCTTGGAAAAGCCCCAGTTGTTCAGCACGCCCGCAGGCGTCGTGGTCAGGCCCGCCGCGATTTCGTAGAAGCTGTCGGCGCGCGCCCATTCCTCGTTCGCGTCGGCGACCATCGCTTCCAGACGATAGCGCTTGAAGGTCTCGTGCGTCGGCGGAATGGCGTTCAGGACCGCCTGCGCCTCGCTCCATTCGTTGCCGCGGATCAGCGCGTCGGCAAGTTCCACCTGGTCGTCATAGGTTGCTTCCGGGTGCGCGGTGACGGCACGCCAGGCGGTGATCGCCTCGGTGATGCGCCCGGCGCGGATTTGCGAGGCCGCCAGCCCGCGCATCAGGTCGATGCGGTCGGGGGCCGATCCGACGGCGCGGGTGAAATAGGCGACCGCCTCGTCGGGATCGCCCACGGTCAGCATCACCTCGTTGAGATTGGTCGAGTCGATGACGTTGATGTCGTCGAGCGCGCGCTGCACCTCGTCCTCGCCCGAACGGCCACAGGCCGAAAGGCCCAGGGCCATGACGGCCATGAGAATCACAAGCTGAGGATGGCGCATCTGCCTCCTTGCCCCTTTCTGCCCGCTACAGCGGTTCGACGCCGGGTTGTGGTCCCGATCCTGTGCCGCTGTAGATCAACTGGAACTGCACGTTCTCTTGGCCCTCGCTATAGCCGGGATCGGCAAGCTGCGAAAGCGCGCGGCGCAGATTGTCGCGGATCGTGTCGCTATTGCCGTTGTCCGTTGCATAGGCGCGACGAAAGACCTCGGCCGCCTCGCCGATCTTGCCCTGCTCCATGAGCACGACACCAAGGTTGTTCTGCGCGGGCACGAAGGTCGCGTCCTCGGCCACGGCGCGGCGCAGAAGGCGTTCGGCCTGGCCCAGCCGCCCCAGCCGCAGGTTGGCCGACCCCAGCGCGGACAGCGTGTCGACGTTCAGCCCCTGCTGCCCGGCGGCGCGCATGTAGGCGTCCAGCGCCAGCTCGTATTGCCCCGCCTCCATGAGCCGGTGCCCGACCAGAAGCGCATCCTCGCCCCGGCCTCCGGCCACGCCGGGGGCATAGACGCCGCCCGCCGGACGGTTCAGCCCGTCCGCGCCGCAACCGGCAAGAAGGACGGCGATACCGATGACCAGAAACCTGCCGCGCACACCGCCCCCGCCCTGGACGGCCCCGTATCACATGCCGCCGTTGAACATCGTGTAGATGTCCCAGATCGACGGCCCGATCAAGATGACCAGAAGCGGCGGCACCGTCAGCATCATCGTGGCGAGGGTCATCTTGGTGGGCAGCTTGTTGGCCTTTTCCTCGGCACGCATTACGCGCTTGTCGCGCATCTCGCTGGCATAGACGCGCAGCGCGTCGGCGATCGAGGTGCCGAACTGCTGGCTCTGGATGAGCACGGTCACGAACGAGGCGATGTCGGGGACGCCGCAGCGTTCCGCCATGTCGCGCAGCACCTGGGTCTTGTCCTTGCCCGCCTTCATCTCGAGGCTGACGATCTGGTATTCCTCGGCAAGGTCGGGAAAGCCCGCGCGCATCTCGTTGCTGACCCGCAGGATCGACTGGTCGAGGCTCTGCCCGGCCTCGACGCAGACCAGCATCAGGTCGAGCGAGTCGGGGAAGGCGTGGGTGATGTTCTCCTCGCGCACCGCCTGGCGGCGCGTCACCCAGTATTTCGGCAGCATGTAGCCCGCGCCGCCGGGGATGATGATGCCGAGCATTACCGTCTGCATCGACGGATCGCCGGTCTGCGACAGCAGGAACGTATAGGCGCCGCCCAGCACCAGCGCACCGATCCCCAGCGCGAATTGCGCGAAGTGATAGATGCGCACCGCGTTCTTGGAGCGATAGCCCGCGCGCAGCAGCTTCAGCCGGGCGGCGGAATATTCCTCCTCGCTCTGCGGTTCGAGAAAGGTCGAGAACTTCGCCAGCTTGTCGCCCGGCCCTTCCTGGCGCAACCGCTCGGCCCGGCGCTCGACGGCGGGATCACGGGCCTGTTCGCGCAGCCGGTCAAGCGGGTCGCGGCTTTTCTGGAACAGCATCGGCAGCGTCAGCAGCACCATCGCCACGCCAAGCATGCCGACCGCGATCAGCGGCCCGAAGGGGCCGAGCAGGTCGATGAGGGTCTGGTTGATCTGCGCAAGCATGGCTGTTTCCTCAGACCTTGATGTTCACGAGGGCCTTCATCACGAAGATGTTGGTGATGAGGAAGGCGGCCACGACCAGGGCGGCAGGGATGAAGACCGGCGTGTCCATCACCTTGTCGTAATAGTCCGGTTGCAGCATGTTGATGCCGACCAGCGCGAGGACCGGGAACATCGACAGGAAGCCGCCCGACCATTTCGCCTCGGCGGTGATCGCCTTGACGCGGCGGAACAGCCGGAAGCGCGAGCGGATCACCTGCGACAGCCCGTGCAGGATTTCGGCAAGGTTGCCGCCCGATGTCTGCTGGATCGTCACGGCCACGGCCAGAAAGCGCAGGTCCTGCAGGTCGATGCGTTCGGCCATGGATTTCAGGGCCTCGCCCATGTCGCGCCCGTAGGCGGCCTCGTCCGAGATCATCCCCATCTCCGACCCCAGCGGGTCGGGGATCTCGCGCGCGACGATGCCGATGGCCGACGAGAACGGGTGCCCGACGCGCAGGCTGCGCACCATCAGTTCGACGGCGTCGGGCAGTTGCTCCTCGATCATCTCGAGGCGCTTCTTGGCCTTGCCGTTCACCCAGACGAACACCCCGCCCACGCCCATCACCACCGAGATGAGCAGCCGCAGCGGCGCGGCGGCGCCGGTGCCGATGGTCAGGCCGACGAAGGCCAGCGCCGAGAGGACCACCATGACCATGACGAGTTGCAGCGGCGAGAAGGCGATGTTCGCCTTCTGCGCCCGGTCGGCAAGGATCGAATAGAGCGGCAGCCTGCGCGAGCGGATGTGCTGCGACATCTCCTTGCGAAGCTGTTCGAGGACTTCCTCGCGGCGGTTGCCCTTTTCCAGCAGCGCCAGCCGCCGGTTCACGCGCGCGTTCAGGCTGATCGACCGGCCGAAAACGGTCAGATACAGCCCTTCGACAATGACGATCACGGCCACGAAGATGAGGCCGTAGATCAGCGGCTCGATGGAGAGGGTCATGGCATCTATCCGTTGAATGGCTCGAAGATCGACGCGGGCAGGTCATAGCCCCAGAGCCGGAAGCGTTCCGAGAAGTGCGAGCGCACACCCGAGGCGGTGAAATGGCCGATGATCTTGTTGTCCGGGGTCAGGCCGGTGCGCTGGAAGCGGAAGATTTCCTGCATCGAGATGACCTCGCCCTCCATGCCGGTGATCTCGGTGATCGAGACCATGCGCCGCGAGCCGTCCTGCAGGCGGCTGGCCTGCACGATGATGTTGACGGCGCTGGCGATCTGGGCGCGCACCGCCTTGATCGGCATCTCGATCCCGGCCATCGCCACCATGTTTTCGAGGCGGCTGGCGGCATCGCGGGCCGAGTTGGCGTGGATCGTGGTCATCGAACCGTCGTGGCCGGTGTTCATCGCCTGCAGCATGTCGATCACTTCCTCGCCGCGGGTTTCGCCGACGATGATGCGGTCGGGGCGCATCCGCAGCGCGTTGCGCAGACAGTCGCGCTGGGTGACGGCGCCGCGCCCTTCGACGTTGGCGGGGCGGCTTTCCATGCGGCCCACATGGGTCTGCTGAAGCTGCAGTTCGGCGGTGTCCTCGATGGTCAGGATGCGTTCGGCATTGGCGATGAACGACGACAGCGCGTTCAGCGTCGTCGTCTTGCCCGAACCCGTGCCGCCCGAGACGATGATGTTCAGCCGTGTGGCGACGGCGGCCTGGAGATAGGCGGCCATTTCCTCGGTGAAGGCGCCGTAGCGGACCAGATCGTCGATGGCGAGCTTGTCCTTCTTGAACTTGCGGATCGACACGAGGCTGCCGTCCACCGCGACCGGCGGCACCATGGCGTTGAAGCGCGAGCCGTCCTCAAGCCGGGCGTCGACATAGGGGTTCGATTCATCGACGCGGCGGCCGACGGCCGAGACGATCTTGTCGATGATGCGCAGAAGGTGGCGTTCGTCCTTGAAGGTAATGTCGGTAAGCTGCAGCTTGCCGCCGCGTTCCACGAAAATCTGCTGCGGGCCGTTCACCAGAATATCCGAGACCGATTCGTCTTTCAGCAGCGGTTCGAGCGGGCCGAGGCCGCGCACCTCGTCGTAGAGGTCCTGGTTGATCTGCGTCCGTTCCTCGCGGCTGAGCACGATGCCCTGTGCTTCCAGCGATTCGGTGGCGATGGCGTTGATCTCGGCGCGCAGTTCCTGCTCGCTCGCCTTGTCGAGGGCGGCGAGGTTCAGGTTGTCGAGCAGCGCCTTGTGCAGTTCGAGCTTGATCTCGCCAAGGCGTTCCTTGCGCTTCTTTTCGCGGTCCACCGGGGCGGGTTCGGCCTTGGGAAGCGGGCGGATCACCGTATGCGCAGGCGCGGCCTGTTGCGCGGGCGCGGCGGCAGGTGCCGTCGGCGATGCGGCATTGGCGGGCTGGGCGGGGCTGTTCTTCTTGTAGCGCGCAAACATCGTCTCAGCCCCTTGCCGCCCTGGCGCCGGTCTCGGCGGTGTTGATGTCGTGGACGGATTTCGCCAGTTTGGCGATTTCCTTGCGCAGCGGGTTCTTCGGCGCGCCTTCGGCCAGCGGCACGCCATGGTCGTTCTGCTGGCCGACCGGCTTGCCGCCGTCCGGCAGCAGCACCTCGATCGAGATGCCGAGGCTTTCGGCCAGCCGCTTCACGCGCGACTTGCCCGACAGGTCGGTAAAGCCCGGCGCGCGGTTCAGCAGGAAGCGCATCTTGGCGAAGGGCAGGCCCTCGCTGGTCAGCGCCCGCTTGAGGCGCAGCGCGTTCTGCGCCGAGCGCATGTCCAGTTCGAGGACGCCGAAATACACATGCGCGGCGTTCAGCACCGATTCGGACCAGTCGACGATGGTGGTGGGCAGGTCGATGACCACATAGTCGAAATTCATCCGGGCCATCTCGATGATATGCTCGATCTCGCGCGGGCCGAGCAGGTCGAGCGGCACCAGTTCCGCCGGTGCGGTCATGACGTGCAGGCGCTGGTTGAAGGGCAGCAGAACGCCCATGAACGAATCGCTGTCCAGCCTTTCGGCATTGGAAAGAAACTCGAGCACAGCATCGCGGCGCGGCAGGTCGAGATAGGTTGCGACCGATCCGAACTGGAAGCCGAAGTCGAGCAGGCAGACCTTGGGCGGATCGTCCTTGCCCAGCGTCGCCAGCTCCCAGGCGAGGTTCACCGCCAGCGTGGTCGCCCCGACCCCGCCTGCAAGGCCCTGCACCGGGATCACCACGCCGGAACGGTCGTCGGTGGCGCGCGGCGCCGTCGGGGTCGCGGCGGGGGTTTCGGGCGGCGGCGCGGTGACGCGGGCGATGGCCCGCGACAGTTCGCCCTCGGGCAGCGGATAGGGGACGAATTCGTCGCCGCCCTCGCGCAGAAGCTGGTGCAGCGCCGCCGGGCTCACGTCGTCGGCGATCAGGATCACCTTCAGGCCGCGCCGCTTGGCGGTGGCGATGACCTCGGTGACCAGCGCAAGATCGGCCTCGTCCTCGGCACCCAGCGCGACCGCCACGAACTGCAGCGTCGCCGCGTCCGGCTGACCCAGAAAGACCAGCGCCTCGGTGAAGCTGAGGTCACCCCAGGATTCGCCGAGCGTCGCCTCCATGTCCTCGATCAGAAGATCGAAGGCGCGCACGTCGCGGCAGATCGTGCAGGCAACCAGCGGTTGCGGTTCCGGCTGAAGTGCGGCGGTGCTGCTCATGGCCATGTCGTCCCTTTCCTTCGCCGGGCGGAACGGTGCGGACACCGGCCTCCACCCGCCGGGCCGTCTGTCGCGGCCGGAGATGTCTCATGGGATGGACGATCACGGTCAAAGGTGACGGGATTGGGGCGGAACCGCAGTCATTGTTTGGTTTCGCGCGACGATCACGCGCAAGCGAGGGCGCTGTTCACGCGGGCTGGCGGGGGAGCGGCCCTGCGCGGGTTGCGGCGGCACCGCCGCCTGCAAATCCCGTCACCCGCGAGGCGCAAGCCGAAGCAACCCCGACCGCTCACACACGACATCGGGGTTGCTTCGTCGCCTGCGGCTCCTCGCAATGACGGACATGCTGTTCGCCCGATTTCCCTGTGCCGTTCACGCGGGCAGGCGGGGGAAAATCGGCCACGCGGCGGCTCCGCAAGTTACAAATCAGTTGAATGTTTTGTATTTCGTGCTACATGGAGTCACACCCTGCATCCGCGAGTCACGCCATGAAACATTTTCCGTCTTCCGCGATCACCCGCGACTCCGGTGAACTCCTGCATTCTGCCGATACCGCGCCGGTCGCCATCACCCGCTACAGCCGCCCGCGCTATGTGCTGATGACGATGGAGCATTACGAGCGCCTTGTGGCCCCCGGCGACACGCGGCGCAGCTTTGCCGTGAAGGACATGCCCGACGACATGGCCGCACTGCTCGAAAAGGGCCTGGGCGACTACCTTGACGAAGCCTGACCTGCCCGTCCCCGGCGAGGTTTTCTCGTATCCCTATCTCTGGCACTGGCAGGATCAGCGCGGCGAGACCGAGGGTCGCAAGTCCCGCCCGTCCTGTCTTGCTCTTGCGGTTCAGAATGGCAGGGGCGAGACGGTCCTGTTCATCGCGCCGATCACCAGCCGTCGCCCCGATCCGCAAAGGGCCGCCATCGCCGTGCCTTTGCTCGAAGCGCGCCGGGCGGGCCTCGACACGGATATTCCGCTGTGGGTCATCGTCGACGAGGTCAATACCGACATCTGGGAACGCTCGTATTATCTGGAGGACCGTATCCCCCTGGGGCGGTTCAGCGAGGCCTTCACCCGCCAGATCCTGCGGCGCCAGCGCCTCGAACTGGCCCGCAACCGACATATGGTATCACGCCGATAACCTTCCTGGGGCAGGCATGATGGTGTGATGCGCCGGAATTCGGGTCCGGCGCCTCCCTCGACGGTGAACACCCCCGCCGTCAGTCGCCCGACAGTTGCGGGGCGCCGGTGCCGCTGGTGGCGGTCGCCGAGGCGACGTATTCGCGGTAGATGATCGCCGCATACTGGCCGTCCAGCACCGCCGGGTGGTTCTGCACGAAGCCCGACACCTCGGTCACGGTGCGGCGGTTGGCGCGTTCGCGGCCCTCGGTGACGATCAGCGGCTGGGTCTCGCCCCGGCTGACCACCGCCTCGAGGCGCGCGCGTTCGATCCCCAGCCCGAGCAGGTAGTTCACCGCCGCCTGCGCGCGGCGCAGGCCGAGGCTCTGGTTGTAGGCGGACGACCCCACGAGGTCGGTGTGGCCGTAGACGCGGAAGCGCACCTCGGGGAACTGGCGGATCCATGCCGCCTGCTGGCGCAGCGCCGCCTGCGCCTGCGCGTCGAGCACCGCCGAGTTGAAGTCGAAATTGATGGTCGAGGGCACTTCGGCGGCGAACCTGTGCGCCAGATTGATGCGGAAATCGGCCTGGCCGCTGTGCACCAGCACATTGTTCATCGTCGCGTTGCCGAAGCCCGAATCGCCCCAGAGGCCGACTTCCGGCCCCTCGCCGGGCTGCACGTCGCAGGCCGCCAGCGCGCCGGTCGCCAGGATTGCCATGGTCAGGTTGCGCATCGCCCGTCTCCGTTCAGTCGAGGACATAGCCGTAGGAGCCGCTGAAATCCTGCCGCGCGACCTCGCCCGCGCCGCCGCTGGTCGGGCCGCCCCGGCCCTCGGTGCGGCCGAAGAGGAACAGGTCACTTGCACTGGGCGGCCGCACCCGGTCGGTGGGCAGCGCCAGCACCTCGCCGCGCGTCGGCGTGACCAGATGGGCGGTGACGATGATGACCAGTTCGGTCTGGGCGCGGGTATAGCTGGACGAACGGAACAGCGCACCCAGCACCGGGATGTCGCCCAGCCACGGCACCTGCCCGATGGCGTCGCGGAAATCGTCCTGCAGCAGCCCGGCGATGGCGAAACTTTCGCCGTCGCGCAGCTCGACCGTGGTTGAGGTCTCGCGCCGCTTGAAGGCGTCGATGCGGAAGCCGCCCACATCGACGCCGTTCGCGGTGTCGATGGACGAGACGGCGGCGTTCATTTCCAGATTGATGAGATCGCCGTCAACGACGCGCGGGGTGAAGTTCAGCTCGACCCCGAAGGGCTTGTACTGGACCGAGACGTTGCCGCCGTCATTCACCGGGACCGGATATTCGCCCCCGGCAAGGAAGCGCGCCTCCTGCCCGGACAGGGCGGTCAGGTTCGGCTCGGCCAGTGTGCGCGCCACGCCGCGGCTTTCCAGCGCCTCGAGCAGAAGGCCGATCTGCAATCCGCCCGCGTTGAGGCCGATCAGGTTCGCGGTGCCCGTCGGCGACCCGCTGACGTGGCCGCCCAGCACGCCGGTCGATCCGCCCGTGCCGGTCAGGGTCAGTTGCGACGACAGCGCCTGCGACACCGTGCGGTTCATTTCCGCGAACCGCACCCGCAGCATGACCTGCTGCGTGCCGCCCACCGACATCAGGTTCGACACCCGGTCGGGCGCGTAGCGCTGCGCCAGTTCCAGCGCGCGATCCAGCCGCCCGGCGGACGATACCGTGCCCGACAGCACGATGCCGTCATTGGCGGTGCGCACCTCGATCGGCTCGCCGGGGAGGATCTGCTGGAGGCGTTCCTTGAACTCGGCGATGTCGGGGGTGACGTGGATTTCCACATTGGTGATGAGCTGGCCCTCGGCGCCGAGGATCGTCAGCGTCGTGCGCCCCGGCTCCTTGCCCAGCAGATAGATGGTGCGGTCCGACAGCGACGAGATGTCGGCGATGCCGGGGTTGGCGATCGACACTTCGGTGAAGGGCGTGTCGCTTTCCACCACGATGGCGCGGTTCATCGGCACCGACAGCGGCGACGAGGCCGAGCCGGTGATGACGTGAAGGGTCTCGGCCCGCGCCAGGCCGGGTGCGGCTGCAACAGCCGCCAGCAGGCCAAGGGCGGCCGCACGCATCAGATGTCCGAATGTCATGTGACCTGCCTCTCGATCACTGCCCTGGGCGGGTCTTTTCGCCCGCGATTGGCCGCAGACTGCGCGTTCGGGCGAATCATTGCAACAAAGAATCACGGCTTTGCGGCAAGGGCTGTGGATAAGTGGCAACAGGGACAGGGCGCGTGGGATGCGCCGCATCCACCCCGCCCCCGTCATTGCGAGGCGCAAGCCGAAGCAACCTCGACCGCTCACACACAACATCGAGGTTGCTTCGTCGGCTGCGCCTCCTCGCAATGACGGGACATGCGGTGCGCCCGCTCACCCCGCGCATCGTCAGTGGGAATGTATGAGCGCTGCGCGGCAGGGCGGGTGTTGCAACGGTGGGGCAGCATGACCGGCGCCCGCACCGGGGGTGGGCGCGGATGCGCCCGCCCTGGGGGGCGGGGCGGGCGCCGGTCGTGCTGCGCACGCCCGAAGGGGGAAATCTGCGGGCCGCTCACCGCATGTTCGGTATGTGCGCCCGCCCGCCCCGCGCGCCCCCCGAAGGTTGCTCCGCCGGGCGGTCCGGGGCACAGTCGGGGCGGGATGGCCCGGAGCGTGCCTCATTGTGACCCGAATTGTCGCCGACATGCGGGTAGTGTGACGGGACGGACGGAAATATTGCTGGCGCAAGGAAAATCCACGACGGCGGTTGACGATTCCGCATCGACCGGCGCCACGGCCCCGCCGCTTCCCGCCAGCCTCGCACGGGCGTGGCTGCGCGGGCTTGCGGCCGACCGGGGGCTTTACGCGCCGCCCGCCATCGTCATGCGCAGCCTGCGGCGCGGGCGGATGCTGCTTGACCCGGCGCGCACGCGGGCGCTGCTCGGCTCGGCCAGCGTCGCCGCCCATGCGGCGACCGAAGGCGGCGGCGATCCGCTGTTCTGGCTGTCCTCGCGCCACTATCTTGCACGGGGGCTTGGCGCCCGCGCCCGGATCGCGGCGGCGGCCTGCCACTACCTCGAACAGGACCGCCGCTTCGACGGTGCCTGGCTGCGCGCCGTGAACGGCGGCGGCGAGGGGCTGGTGCTCTGGCGCCGTCCGGTGGCGCCCCACGATCACGACATCGTGCTGCGCAGGGGCCGCGACGTGGCCGACGAGGGGGCGCTCAGCCTCATCTTCCGCATCGACGGCGGCATCCACGCCGTGCTGTCGTTCTCGCGGGTGTCGGGCCGGGTGCTTGCCGTGCCCGGCGGGCCGGAGCTGCCCGAAAGCCTGTGGTTCGTCACCCGCAAACAGCAGACGATGGAGCGCGACTACCAGCCCGAGTTCCACCGCGCCTTTCACCACATCAGCGCGGCCAAGCTGGCCTTCGTCGCCCTTGTCGGCATGTTGCGGGCGCTGGGTCACGACCGGGTCGCGGCAATCGGCGCGGCGGGCCAGCCTTCGGTCGGCCCCGGACGCGCGGCGCAGTTCGCCGCATCCTACGACAATTTCTGGCGCGACTGCGGCGGCGAGCCGATGGGCGGGAACTTTCTGCTTCACCTGCCGCTGCCCCACCGCCCGCCCGAAAGCGTGCCGCGCTCGAAACGCCGCCGCGCCCGGCTGCGCCTGGACGTGCAGCAGGAGATCGAGGACGCCGCCTTCGCGGTGACGCGGCAGCATCTGGCGGGGCCGGTCGACGGCGCGTGACCGCCGACCTGCGCAGGGCAACCGGCCTGTTCCGTCATTGCGAGGCGAAGCCGAAGCAACCCCGACATCTCGTGCAATGCCCTCGGGGTTGCTTCGTCGGCTTCGCCTCCTCGCAATGACGGAACATGCAACCCATCCGCTCAACCCACCTGCTGTCGATTGCCCCGCCTGCCCGCCGACCCCGCCCCTTCCCGCGCCGCCGACCCTGCGCTAAGGCGGCGGCATGGCGATCACGCTGCGCTCTATCACCGATCCGGCAACGCTCGGCTTCGACGACATCATTGATGTCCGCAGCCCCGCCGAATTCGCGCGCGACCACCTGCCCGGCGCGATCAGCCTGCCGGTGCTGGACGACGCCGAACGCGCGCGCGTCGGCACGCAATACGTGCAGGTCGACAGCTTCACCGCCCGCAAGACCGGCGCCGCCATGGTCGCGCGCAATGCGGCGCGGCATATCGACGAGGTGCTCATCGACCGCCCCGGCAACTGGCGGGCGCTGGTCTATTGCTGGCGCGGCGGGATGCGCTCGAACGCCTTCGCCACGATCCTGTCGCAGATCGGCTGGCGGGTCGAGGTGCTGGCGGGCGGCTACAAGGCCTGGCGGCGGCTGGTGGTCGAGACCCTGACGACGCAGGACGTGGCCGCGCCGGTGGTGCTGCTCGACGGCAATACCGGGTCGGCGAAAACCGACCTGCTGGCGCAACTGCGCGGCCTTGGCCTGCAGGTGATCGACCTCGAGGGCCTGGCCCGTCATCGCGGCTCGGTCTTCGGCCACATGGGGGCGCAGCCCGCGCAGGCCGGGTTCGACACCGGGCTGGCGCTGGAACTGGCGGCGCTCGACCCGGCGCGCCCGGTGGTGATCGAGGCCGAAAGCGCGCGCATCGGCGGGATCAACCTGCCCGCGCGGCTGTGGGCGGCGATGAAGACCGCGCCGCGCGTGGCGATCCGGGCGCCGCTGCCCGCGCGGGCCGCCTATCTGGCGCGCGCCTATGCCGATGTCGCCGCCGACCCGGCGCGGCTGGCCGGGGCCATCGACCGGCTGCGCCCGCTGCAACCCGCGACCCGCATCGACGCCTGGCACGGGCTGGCGCAGGCGGGTGCGTTCGAGGCGCTGGCCTCGGGGCTGATGGAACATCACTACGACCCGCGCTATGCCCGCCAGCGCGCCCCCCTGCCCCGGCCGGTGGCCGAAGTGACCGCCGACGACCTTTCCCCCGCCGCGCTGCCCGCCCTTGCCGGGCGTGTGGCCGATGCCGTTCATGCACTGGACCTGACACGATGACCGAACCGGGACTGACCTCGCTTGCCCACGGCGGCGGCTGCGGCTGCAAGATCGCGCCCGCCGTCCTGTCCGAAATCCTGCGCGCCACGCCCGCGCTGCCGGTGCCGCCCGAGCTGCTGGTCGGCATGGAAAGCGCCGACGATGCCGCCGTCTGGAAGCTGAACGACCGGCAGGCGCTGGTCGCCACCACCGATTTCTTCATGCCGGTCGTCGACGATCCGCGCGACTTCGGGCGGATCGCGGCGACCAATGCGCTTTCGGATGTCTATGCGATGGGCGGGCGGCCGATCATGGCGCTGGCGCTGGTCGGGATGCCGGTCAAGGTGCTGTCGCCCGCGACCATCGGCGCGATTCTTGCAGGCGGCGCCGAGGTCTGCACCGCAGCGGGCATCCCGGTTGCAGGCGGCCATACCATCGACTCGGTCGAGCCGATCTACGGCCTTGTCGCGCTCGGCCTCGTCGATCCGGCGCGGGTGCGGCGCAATGCGGCGGCGCAGGCGGGCGACCTGCTGGTGCTGGGCAAGCCGCTGGGCGTCGGCATCATGTCCTCGGCGCTGAAGAAGGGGATGCTGGACGCGGCGGGCTACGGGCGGATGATCGCCACCACGACACGGCTGAACACGCCCGGCGAGGCGCTGGCCGCGCTGCCCGGCGTCCATGCCATGACCGACGTGACCGGCTTCGGCCTCGCCGGGCACGGGCTGGAAATGGCGCGCGGCGCCGGGCTGGATGCGGTGCTGGACTGGGCCGCCGTGCCGGTGATGGACGGCGTGCGCGACCTGGCCCGCGCGGGCTGCGTCACCGGCGCCTCGGGGCGCAACTGGGACAGCTACGGCGCCGAAGTGGCGCTGCCCGAGGGCTTCGACCCGCTCGAACGCGCCTTGCTGAGCGATCCGCAGACCTCGGGCGGGCTGCTGGTCGCCTGCGCGGCGGATACGGTGGATGCGGTGCTGGACATCTTCCGCGCACAGGGCTTTGCCGAGGCGGCGGTCGTGGGGCGGATGGCGGATGCGCAGGCGCCCGCGCCGATGCTGCGGCTATGAGCGCGGCGCAGGTGCACGGCATGGCCTTCGCGGGCTCCGGCCTTGACCGCGCGCAGGACCTGCGGCGCCGGGCGACCGAGTTCGGGCAGTTGCGCGGCAGGGCCGATACCGAATGGCTGGTGTTCTGGCGCGGCAAGCCGCTGGTCTGCGGCCCTGCGGATGCCCCGCGCCTTGCGCGGCTGGCGCCTGACCACCCGGCGCTGAGCGCGCAGACCGGCCCGGAAATCCTGCTCGTACGCGGCGACGGCGGCCAGGTGATCTGCGCCGAGGACATTTCCACCTGGGCGCCCGATGCCGCCGACCTTGCCGCCACGGGCGGCTTCTTCGACCCGAGCGAACAGCACCACCCCGCGCTGCCGTCCGACCACCGTTTCGTCGAACTGCGCGCGATGATGACGCAGCTTTCCCCGCGCGACCAGGAACTTGCCGCCACCGCCCGCGCGCTGTTCGGCTGGCACGAAACGCATGGCTTCTGCGCCCGCTGCGGCACCCGCTCGGACATGCGCGAGGGCGGCTGGCGGCGCGACTGCCCCGCCTGCGGCGCCCAGCATTTCCCGCGCACCGATCCCGTCGTCATCATGCTGGTGACCCATGGCAACGACGTGCTGCTGGGCCGCTCGGCGGGCTGGCCGCCGGGGATGATGTCGCTGCTCGCGGGATTCATCGAGCCGGGCGAAACCGTCGAGGCCGCCGTGCGCCGCGAGGTGCGCGAGGAAACCGGCGTGCGCATCGGCGAGGTGGGCTTCGTGCGCAGCCAGCCCTGGCCGTTTCCGGCCTCGCTCATGCTCGGCTGCACCGGGCGGGCGGTGTCGCGCGACATCGCGGTCGATCCGGTCGAACTGGAAGCCGCCGCCTGGGTGTCGCGCGAGCGGATGCTGCGGGTGATCGGCGGCGCCGATCCCGACATCACCGCACCGCGTCCGGGGTCGATCGCCCGGCATCTGGTCGAGATGTGGCTTGCCGGACGGCTGGACCCCGAGGCATAGAGCATTTCGCAGCCGGATGGATACATCCGGCGCCTGCGGCAATGCGACAGGACAACAAGTCAGGGCGGGGCCGCTGGACCAGATTGAACGAGACCCGCTCTGGACGGGACAGCGGCAGACGAGGGCGACCATGGAACTGACATCCGAACACGACATCGCCGCCCCGCGCGCGCGGGTCTTTGCGGCGCTGGCGGACCCGGCAGAGTTCGAGCGGCGCCTTGCCGCCGCGCGGGTGCAGGTGCGGCGCCTTGATGCCGGTGGCGAGGCATGGGAATTGCGGTTCCGCCTGCGCGGCGCCGAGCGTCACATGCACCTGACCCGCAGCGCCTGCGAATCGCCCGCGAACCTTGCGTTCACCGGCAGCTCACCGGCCTTCGCCATCGAGAACCGGATCGCGCTGACCGAGGCCGGGCCGGACCGCACCCGCATGAGGGTGGCCTTCGTCGCCCGTCCGCAGAGCATGGGCGCGCGGGTGGCGCTTCAGGGTCTGAAACTTGCGCGCGGGCGGCTGCAACGCCGGTTCGACGCCGCCGTGGCGCGGCTGGCGGCGGAACTGGCGGCAGGCTGACCCGCCTGCGGGGGATGGTCTCGTCACCCGCGAGGCGCAGCCGAAGCAACCCCGACCGCTCACGCAATCCCTCGGGGTTGCTTCGTCGGCTGCGCCTCCTCGCAATGACGGCGCCCCCCCGCCCCCGCCGCTTCAGACGTGCCGCTTGCGGGCCTGCGGATACACGCCCATCACCTTCAGGCTGTCGGTGAAATAACCCAGCTCCGCGAAGGCGAGTTGCAGGTTGCGGTCGTTGGGGTGGCCCTCGACCTCGGCGTAGAACTGCGTCGCGGTGAAGGCGCCGCCGACCATGTAGCTTTCCAGCTTGGTCATGTTCACGCCGTTCGTCGCAAACCCGCCCATCGCCTTGTAGAGCGCTGCCGGGATGTTGCGCACCCGGAACACGAACGAGGTGATCATCCCCAGATCGCCGCGCCGCGACAGGTCGGCATCGCGCGCCATGATGAGAAAGCGCGTGGTGTTGCTGTCGTTGTCCTCGATGTCGCGGGCAAGGATGTCGAGGCCGTAGATGCGCGCGGCGATTTCCGAGGCCAGCGCGCCCTCGGTCGGATCGTTCAGTCGCGCCACCTCGCGCGCGGCGGCGGCGTTGTCGGACCAGTTCAGCGTTTCCAGCCCGTGGTCGTGGATGAAGCCGCGCGCCTGCCCCAGCAGAATCCCCATCGCCCGCACCCGGCGCACATCGGCCAGACTTGCGCCCCTGGGGGCCATCAGGTTGATGCGCACCCGCACGAAGGCCTCGTCCACGACATGCAGGCCGCTTTCGGGCAGAAGCTGGTGCACGTCGGCGACGCGACCATAGGTCGTGTTCTCGACCGCGATCATGCCCAGATCGGCGGCCCCGTCGCGGACGGCGGCGAAAACCTCCTCGAAGGTCGCGCAGGGCAGCGCCTCGAGATCGGGCCGCGCCTCGGCGCAGGCCTGATGGCCATAGGCGCCCGGATCGCCCTGGAATGCGATGCGCCTCGTCTCGGTCGCCGCCATGCGTTTCTCCCGTGTCACATCCGCGCCCCGCAGGGCGCACAGGGGGCGACCTATACCTTGCGTCCCGGTGCGTGAAGCGCATAGATGGCCCCAAAGAGGCGAAGGGAACGGCTCGCGACATGTTCGACACGATGACGCTCACCAAGATCGGCGGCAGCCTCACCGGCGCGCTTCTGGTTTTTCTTCTGGCAAGCTGGTTCACGGAATCGGTCTATTCGGGCGGCCTGCCCGCCGGGGCCGAACCGGGATTCGTCGTCGACACCGGCACCGATGACGTGGCCGATGCCGCCCCCGCCGACGAAGGCCCCAGCTTCGATGAACTTTACGCCAGCGCCGACCCGGCGGCCGGCCAGACCGTGTTCCGTCCCTGCGCCGCCTGCCATTCGGTTGCCGATGGCGAGAACAAGACCGGCCCCTCGCTGTTCGGCGTCGTCGGCCGCGCGCCGGGGACCGAGGCGGGCTTTTCCTATTCCGCCGGTTTCGCCGACCTGAACGACGGCTGGACCCCGGACGAGCTGCAACAGTTCCTGACCGCGCCGCGCACCTACGACCCGAACACCAAGATGACCTTCGCGGGCCTGCCCAAGGTGCAGGACCGGGCCAACCTGATCGCGTATCTCGCAACGCTCACCAACTGAGGCGCGAGGGGGGCCTGCCCCCCGCCGCTGCGCGGCCCACGGGATATTTGCGGAAAGGCGACAGGCGGGGCCGCGCGTCACGCATTCGCGTCTTGCCACACCCCGGCGCAGGTCGTTACCCCTGCGCCAGAGAGAGGGAGAGCGCCATGATCCGCCACGCATTCGCGCTGATTGCCTGCCTTGTCGCCGCGCCGTCCTTCGGCGAGGAGATCATCTCGACCTACGGCTATTCCACCTTCGGCGACCTGAAATATCCGGCCGGTTTCGAGCATCTGGACTATGTGAACCCGGATGCGCCGAAGGGCGGGGAAATCTCGATCTTCGCGCTGGGCACCTTCGATTCGATGAACCCCTACGCCCGGCAGGGCCGCGCTGGGGCGCTGTCGACCATCGGCTATGAAAGCCTGCTTCAGGGCACCGCCGACGAGGTGAGCGCCGAATACTGCCTGCTGTGCACCTCGCTCGAATACCCTGAAAGCGAGGACTGGGTGATCTTCCACATCAACCCCGAGGCGCGCTTTTCCGACGGCACGCCGGTGACGGCGCAGGATGTGGTGTTCTCGCATTTCCTGCTGCTCGACCAGGGCCTGCCCTCCTACGCCGAAGCCGTGCGGGCGCTGATCCCCGAGGCCGAGGCGCTGGACGACCTGACGGTGAAGTTCACCTTCGCCCCCGATGTGCCGAGGAAGAACCTGATCAACCAGGCGGGCGGGATCCCGGTCTGGCCCGAACACTGGTTCACGCAGACCGGCGCCCGGCTGGACGAGGCGCGGCTGGACATCCCGCCGGGGTCCGGCCCCTACATGGTGGAAACCGTGGACGTGAACCAGCGCATCACCTATGTGCGCAACCCCGACTACTGGGGCGCCGATCTGCCGATCAACCGCGGTCGCAACAATTTCGACCGTATCCGCATCGAGTATTTCGCCGACACCGACGCCGCCTTCGAGGCGTTCAAGGCGGGTGAATACACCTTCCGGCAGGAAAACAGCTCGCTTGCCTGGGCAACCCGCTACGATTTCCCGGCGCTCGACAACGGCTGGGTGGTGAAGGCGGAACTGCCCAACGGCAACCTGCCCTATGCGGCGGGCATCGTCTTCAACCTGCGCCGTCCGCAGTTGCAGGACATCCGCGTCCGGCAGGCGCTGGCGCTGATGTTCAACTTTTCCTGGACCAACGAAAGCCTGCAATACGGCCTGTTCCAACAGCGCGAGAGCTTCTGGCAGGGGTCCGACCTGCAGGCGCAGGGCGTGCCCGAGGGGCAGGAACTGGCCGATCTGGAGGCCGTGGCCGATGACCTTGATCCGGCGGTGCTGACCGAGGAAGTCACGCATCCACATGTCTCGGACCCCCGCGCGCCGGTCGACCGGGGCAACCTTGCTCGCGCGATCGCGCTTCTGGAAGAGGCGGGCTATGCCGCCGACGAACAGGGCCGGATGTGGAAGGACGGGCAGCGGTTGACGGTCGAGATGATGACCGACCAGCCGACCTTCGACCGCATCTTCATCCCCTATGTCGACAGCCTGAACCGGCTGCTCGGTGAAGGCGGCGCCACCTACAACCGCGTCGATCCCGCGCAATACACCGACCGCGCGCGCAATTTCGACTGGGACATGATCTACGACGGCTATTCGACCGGCCTCGAGGAAGGGCTGGGGCTGGGGCAGAGGTTCGGCTCGGACGGGCTGGGCGATGTGTTCAACCCGGCGGGCTATGCCTCGCCCGCCGTGGACCGGCTCATCGAGCGGGTCGTCGATGCCACGACCCGCGAGGACATGGAGGCGGGCGTGCGCGCCATCGACCGCATCATGCGCCGGGCACTGTTCGTCGTGCCGACCTGGTACAACCCGACCTACTGGGTCGCCTATTACGACATGTATCGCCACCCCGACACCTTGCCGCCCTATGCGCTCGGCCAGCTTGATTTCTGGTGGTATGACGCGGATGCGGCCGCCCGGCTGCGCAGCGCGGGCGCCTTGCGCTAGGGAACCGGATGGGCGCCTATCTTCTTCGCCGCCTGCTGCTGGTCATCCCGACGCTGCTCGGCATCATGGTGCTGAACTTCGCGCTGACCCAGTTCGTCCCCGGCGGCCCGATCGAGCAGATCATCGCCGAGATGGAGGGGCGCGGCGATGTCTTCGGCGCCATTTCCGGCGGTGGCGGCGATGCGCAGGCGCCCTCGGCCGAGGCGATGGCGCTCGATTCCAAATATATCGGCGCGCGCGGCCTGCCGCCGCAGTTCATCGAGCAGCTCGAACGCGAATTCGGCTTCGACAAGCCGCCGTTCGAGCGGTTCACCATGATGATGTGGAACTACCTGCGCTTCGATTTCGGGCGAAGCTGGTTCCGCTCGATCACCGTGGTCGACCTGATCGCCGAAAAGCTGCCGGTGTCGATCACGCTGGGGCTGTGGACGACGCTGCTCGCCTATCTGGTCTCGATCCCGCTGGGCATCCGCAAGGCGGTGCGCGACGGCTCGCGCTTCGATACCTGGACCTCGGGGGCGATCATCCTGGGCTATGCGATCCCCGGCTTCCTGTTCGCCATCCTGCTGATCGTGCTGTTCGCGGGCGGCAGCTACTGGCGCATCTTCCCGCTGCGCGGCCTGCTGTCGAGCGACCTGTCGGGCGCCATGTGCGCGCCGTGGTCGGATGCCTTCACGCTGCGCACCTGCGTCACGCGGGTGATCCCGGACTACCTGTGGCACATCGCCCTGCCGATCCTGGCGCTGTCGATTTCCGGCTTCGCCACGCTGACGCTGCTGACCAAGAACAGCTTCCTCGACGAAATCCGCAAGCAATACGTGATGACCGCCCGCGCCAAGGGGTTGACCGAACGCCGGGTGCTTTACGGCCATGTGTTCCGCAACGCGATGCTGATCGTGATTTCCGGCTTTCCGGCGGTGTTCATCTCCGTGTTCTTCGGCGGCAGCCTCATCATCGAAACCCTGTTCAGCCTTGACGGGCTGGGGCGGCTGGGGTTCGAGGCGGCGGTGGCGCGTGATTATCCGGTGGTGTTCGGCACGCTTTACGCATTCTCGCTGCTGGGGCTGGTCATCGGCATCGTCTCGGACATGACCTATGTGCTGATCGACCCGCGCATCGACTTCGAGAGCCGGGGATGACCGAAGCCGCAGCCCCCCCGCCCCGCCGCCGCCTGCTCACGCCGCTTGCCCGCCGCCGGTTGCGCAACTTTCGCCGCAACGGGCGGGCGTTCTGGTCGCTGATCCTCTTCTGCGTGATCTTCGGCCTGTCGCTGTTCGCCGAATTCATCGCCAACGACCGCCCGATCCTGGTGTCATACCGGGGCGAGTGGCGGGTGCCGGTGGTGTCGTTCTACTCCGAGGCCGCGTTCGGCGGCACCTACCGTACCGAGGCCGCCTACCGCGAGGCGCCGGTGCAATGCCTGATCGCCACAGGCGGGCTGGAGGATTGCTTCTACGAACCCGAGGAAACCATTGCGGCGGCAAAGGCGGGCGCGCTGGACGGCAACCCCAGCTATGACCCCGGCTGGATGATCTGGCCGCTGATCCCCTACAACTACACCACCATCGTCGACCGCCCCGGCGCCGCGCCGCTGCCGCCGGGCGGCGACAATTACCTTGGCACCGACGACACCAAACGCGACGTGCTGGCGCGGGTGATCTACGGGGTGCGGCTGTCGGTGTTCTTCGCGCTGGTGGTCACGGTGGCCTCGTCGATCCTGGGGGTTGTCGCGGGGGCGGTGCAGGGGTTCTTCGGCGGCTGGGTGGACCTGATCTTCCAGCGGTTCATCGAAATCTGGGCGGGCATCCCGTCGCTTTACGTCATCATCATCCTGTTCGCGATCATCGGGCGAAGTTTCTGGCTGCTGGTCGTATTGACGGTGCTGTTCGGCTGGACGGCGCTGGTCGGCGTGGTGCGGGCGGAATTCCTGCGGGCGCGCAACTTTGAATACGTCCGCGCCGCCCGCGCGCTGGGGGTGTCGAACACCGTGCTGATGTTCCGCCACCTGCTGCCCAACGCCATGGTGGCGACGCTGACCATGCTGCCCTTCCTGGTCACCGGCGCCATCGGCACGCTGGCGGGGCTGGATTTCCTCGGCTACGGGCTGCCGTCCTCGGCGCCGTCGCTGGGTGAACTGTCGATGCAGGCCAAGCAGAACCTGCAGGCGCCGTGGCTGGGCCTGACGGCGTTCTTCGTCTTTGCGATCCTGCTGGCGCTGCTGGTCTTCATCTTCGAGGGCATCCGCGACGCCTTCGATCCCCGAAAGACCTTTGCATGAACGACGTGCTCTCGGTCAGCGACCTGCATGTGTGCTTTCGCCAGGACGGCGGCGAGGTCCATGCCGTGCGCGGGGTCAGCTTTGCGGTGCGCAAGGGCGAAACCGTCGCGCTGGTGGGCGAATCGGGTTCGGGCAAGTCGGTCACCGCGCTGTCGGCGCTGCGGCTGCTGCCCGACAACGCCACCGTCACCGGCACCATCCTGCACGAGGGCCGCGACATCGCGGCGGCCAGCGCGCACGAATTGCGCGCCCTGCGCGGCAACGCGATCTCGATGATCTTCCAGGAGCCGATGACCTCGCTCAACCCGCTGCACACCGTCGCGCGGCAACTGGGCGAGACACTGGAGCTGCATCAGGGCGTGAAGGGCGATGCCGCGCGCGGGCGCATCGTCGAACTGCTCGACCAGGTCGGCATCCGCGACGCGGCGCGCAGGCTGAACGCCTATCCGCACGAACTGTCGGGCGGGCAGCGCCAGCGGGTGATGATCGCCATGGCGCTGGCCAACAACCCCGACCTGCTGATCGCGGACGAACCGACCACCGCGCTGGATGTGACCATTCAGGCGCAGATCCTCGACCTGCTGGCGCGGCTGAAGGCGGAACGCCACCTGTCGATGCTGTTCATCACCCACGACCTGCGGGTCGTGCGCCAGATCGCCGACCGCACCTGCGTCATGCAGAACGGCGAGATTGTCGAGCAGGGTCCGACCGCCCGCATCTTTGCGGCGCCCGAACACCCCTACACGAAGATGCTGCTGGCCGCCGAGGCCGCAGGCCAGCCGCTGCCGGTGCCCGACGGCGCCGAAACCGTGCTGCAGGCCGACCACCTGCGCATCTGGTTCCCGATCCGGCGCGGGCTGCTGCGGCGCACGGCCGGCCATGTGAAGGCGGTGAACGACGCCAGCCTGTCGGTGCGTGCCGGGGAAACGCTGGGGATCGTCGGCGAATCCGGGTCGGGCAAGACCACGCTGGCGCTGGCGCTGACCCGGCTGATCGGCTCCGAAGGCCGCATCACCTTCGACGGGCGCGACATTTCCGCCCCGGCGCCGGGCAGGCGCGAGAAGCGCGCCGACATGCGCGCGCTGCGCCGTCACCTGCAGATCGTGTTCCAGGACCCCTATGGATCGCTTTCGCCGCGCATGACGGCGGGGCAGATCATCGCCGAGGGGCTGGGCGTCCATCAGCTTGACCGGGGCCGCGACCGCCGCGCGATGGTGGCGGCGATCATGCAGGAAGTCGGCCTCGACGCCGCGCAGATGGACCGTTATCCGCACGAATTCTCCGGCGGCCAGCGCCAGCGCATCGCCATCGCCCGCGCGCTGATCCTGCGCCCGCGCCTGATCGTGCTGGACGAACCCACCTCGGCGCTCGACGCCACGGTGCAGGCGCAGATCGTCGAGCTTCTGCGCGAGCTGCAGGCCCGGCACGGGCTGGCCTATCTGTTCATCAGCCACGACCTGCGCGTCGTGCGGGCGCTGGCGCACAAGGTCATGGTGATGAAGGACGGCGATGTCGTCGAATCCGGCCCGACGGCGGCGATCTTCGCCGCCCCCGAGACCGACTACACGCGCGCGCTGATGGCGGCGGCCTTCGGCGAGAGCATTTCGCAGCCAAATGGAACATTTGGCGCCCGCGACAATGCGCAAGAACAAAGGGTTAGAGCGGGTCCGCCGAATCCATGATGACGCGACCCGCTCAGGTAGCCGCGCCCGGTCAATCCTTCTGCGGCGAGCCGCCGATCCGGGCCAGCAGCCCGCCGTCCACCCGCACCACGTCGCCGGTAACGAAAGACGCCGCGTCCGACAGCAGGAAGGCCACGACCTGCGCCACTTCCTCGGGGCGGGCGGGGCGGCCCATCGGGTGCATGGCGTTCACCTCGCGCCAGACCGCATCGGGGTCGTCCGCACCCGCCAGCGCGTTGCGCAGCATCGGCGTGTCGACCGAACCCGGCGCCACCGCGTTGCAGCGCACGCCATGGGCCGCGTAATCGACGGCGATGGAACGCGCGATGCCGATGACGCCGTGCTTGGCGGTGGTATAGGCCAGCACGCCCTCTTGCGTGGCGAGCCCCTGCACGGAAGAAATCAGCACGATGGCGCCCCTGCGTTCGCGCAGCAGCGGCATGGCGGCACGGCAGAACAGGTAGGCGGCCTTCAGGTTGACCGACATCACCTCGTCCCAGAGCGCGGGTTCGGTCGTCTCGACATTGCCGTAGCGCTGGATGCCAGCGTTGTGCGACAGCCAGTCGAGACCGCCGAAGCTGTCCCGCGCAACCTGCGCGGCGCGGTCTGCCACATCTTCGTCGGCGACCGAGCCAACCACGACCTCAACCTGCGCGCCGCGCGCGCGCAGCGCCTCGGCGGCCTCGTGCAGCGGCGCCTCGGCCAGATCGACCAGCACCAGCCCGGCGCCGCGCGCGGCCAGCACCTCGGCCACCGCGCGGCCGATGCCCATGGCGGCGCCGGTGACGATGGCGCTTTTGCGTGATCCCGTCATCACGACCTTCCTTCCTCATGTGTCAGCGCGGCAATGACCCCGCGCAGTTCCGCCAGCCCGCGCAACCGGCCTGTGACCGGATAGCCCGGATGGGTCGCCCGCGTCGCGTCGTCGGCAAGATCATGGCCATGGTCGGGGCGGAACGGAATCTCGGCCCAGCGCGCACCGTCACGGCGTCGCCGCGCCTCTTCGTCCAGCAGCGCGCGCACCACGGCGACCATGTCGTTGTCGCCGTCGAGATGATCGGATTCCGTGAACGAGCCGTCGGCCTCTTTCCGCACGTTGCGCAAATGGGCAAAGCGGATGCGGTCCGCGAAACGCCGCGCGATGGCGACAACGTCATTGGCCGGATTCGACCCCAGCGAGCCGGTGCATAGTGTCAGCCCGTTATAGTCCGACGGCACCGCATCGAAGATATGCGCCAGATCGTCCGCATCCTTCACGATGCGGCGCAGGCCCGCCAGATCGCGCGGCGGGTCGTCGGGATGGATGCAGAGCGCCACATCGGCCTCCTCGGCCGCCGGGATCACCGCCTCGAGAAAGCGCACCAGATTGCGGCGCAGCTCGTCACGGGTGATCCGGCTCTGGTCGGCCACCACCGTGCGCAATTCGTCGGGGTCGTAGCGTTTGAAGGCGCCCGGCAGCCCGGCCATGATGTTCGACCACAGCCGCGCGCGGCCGTCGTCACCTGCGTCGCGGTGCCACCTTTCGGCGCGTTCCAGCACCTCGGCGCTGTAATCGGCCTCGGCACCGGGCCGCTTCAGCAGCAGCCGGTCGAAGACCGCCAGTTCCACCATGTCCAGCCGCAGCGCGGTGCCGCCGCCGGGCAGCGGATAGCGGTGGTCGGTGCGCGCCCAGTCGAGAATCAGCATGAAATTGTAGCAGACCGTCCGCACGCCGCAGGCGCCGAGGTTGCGCAGGGTCTGGGCGAAATTGGCATAAAGCCGGTCCAGATCGCCACGCCCGAGCTTGATGTCCTCGTGCACCGGCACGCTTTCGACCACGTTCCAGCGCAGGCCCATCGCCGGGTCGGCACCGATCAGGGCCAGACGTTCGCGGATCGCGTCCTCGCTCCAGACCTCGCCATAGGGGATGTCGTGCAGTGCCGTGACGATGCCGCGCGCACCGGCCTGCCGCGCATGGGCAAGCGTCGCCGCATCGGACGGCCCGAACCAGCGCCAGCTTTCTTCCATCTCTCTCTCCGGGGGTAATTGCGAGGGTCACTATGGGGATGCTGCCCCTCGCGTCAATCGGGGGGCGGCAGTCGCACAGGGCAATCGCACGATCCCGCAGGGTAATCACATTTGCCGACCATGCGGCGAGCCGCCTCCGCAGGTTTCCCCCTTCGGTCGTGCGCAGCACGACCGGCGCCCGCCCCGCCCCCCAGGGCGGGCGCATCCGCGCCCACCCTCGGTGCGGGCGCCGGTCATGCTGCCCCGCCGTTGCAACACGCGGGCTGCTGCGCCGGGCATATGCGATTGCCCCGCATGATCCCGCCCGCCACCTTGCCAGCCGCCCGGCGCGGTGCCACATCTTCGACAGACGCGGAGGCTGACATGCACACGGACATCGCCCGGATCGGAACCGGCAGCGCGCAACTGCCGCAGCGCGCCGAGGCGCCGCATCCGGAACGCAACCACGGCCTGCCGCTCGATCTCGACTGGGTGGCACGGGTGCAGGCCAATACCTCGGCCATCGAGCGGCGCGCCGCCACCCTGCCGGGGCGGCGGTCGGTGAAGAAGGAACATCAGGCCGCCTGGCTGTGCCGCGCGGTCAGCATGATCGACCTGACCACGCTGTCGGGCGACGACACCGAAGGCCGCGTGCAGCGGCTTTGCGCCAAGGCCCGCCAGCCGGTTTCGCCCGCGATTCTGGACGCGCTGGGGATGCAGGGCCTGACCACCGGCGCCGTCTGCGTCTATCACGAGATGGTGGCTCCGGCGGTCGAGGCCCTCGCCGGTTCCGGCATCCCGGTCGCCGCCGTCTCCACCGGCTTTCCGGCGGGGCTGACCCCGTTTCCGCTGCGCATTGCGGAAATCGGCGAAAGCGTGCGCGCCGGGGCCTCGGAAATCGACATCGTCATCTCGCGCCGCCATGTGCTGACCGGCAACTGGCAGGCGCTTTACGACGAGGTGCGCGAGATGCGCGCCGCCTGCGGGCCTGCCCATATGAAAACCATTCTGGCCACCGGCGAGCTGGGCACATTGCGCAACGTCGCGCGGGCGAGTCTGGTGTGCATGATGGCGGGCGCCGACTTCATCAAGACCTCGACCGGCAAGGAAAGCGTGAACGCGACGCTGCCGGTGTCCTTGGTGATGATCCGCGCGATCCGCGACTATTTCGACGCCACCGGCCTGCGCGTGGGCTACAAGCCTGCGGGCGGCATATCGAAGGCCAAGGATGCCCTGACCTATCTGGCGCTGATGAAGGACGAACTGGGCGACCGCTGGCTGCGGCCCGACCTGTTCCGCTTTGGCGCGTCCAGCCTGCTGGGCGACATCGAACGCCAGCTCGAACATTTCGTCACCGGCGCCTATTCGGCGGGCTGGCGTCACGCGATGGGTTGAACGGTGGCGGGCAGCGTGGCCGCCGTCAGGACGATGCCGTCCGATTGCAGCCAGCGGCCAGCCACGGCGGGGCCGTCCGGCACCTGTGCTGTGAAATGCGCGTCGCCCAGCATCAGCATCAGGTCACGAAAGCCGAACATGCGGCCGGTCAGCGCGAATTGCGCCTTGTAGGCCGCCTCTTTCGCCGAAAAGAGGATCACCGGATCGCGCCCGCCGAGGGCGGCGATTTCGGCTGGCCCGGCGATGTCGTCCAGCGGCACGGCGGCGCCTGCGGCCTCGATGTCGATGCCCAGCGCCGCCACGACAGCGCGCCGCGCCACCGCCGCCAGCACGAGGCCCGCGCCGTGGCTGAGGCTGCCGGTCACGCCATCGGGCCAGAGCACCGGCCCGCGCGGATCACGCGGCAGCGGGCCGGAGGCCACGTCAAGCTGCGCCAGCGCCCCGCGCGCCGCCACGCGCCCGGCGGTAAACTCGGCGCGCCGCACCGCGCGGGCGCGGGTCAGCGCGGCCTCTTCCTGCGGGTAGAGCACCCCCTGCCACGCCGCGATGCGCCCGCCTGCGACGGCAACGCCTGCGGGCAGCAGGCCCCGCGCCAGTGCCGCGAGGTCAGGCACCCCGCCGCGCCCGCAGCGCGCGCCTGCGCGCCATCGCATCGGCACGACTGTCGGCGCCCGGCTCGGGCACCACCGGTGCGGCGGGCGCGGGGGCGATCAGAGCCTCGATCCGCGCGGCCAGCGCCGCCAGCGTCGGGAAGCGGTAGATGTCGGTGATCGAGAGACCGGCCACGCCGACGGCCTGCCGCAGGTCGCGGTGCACCTGCACCGCAAGCAGCGAATTGCCGCCCAGATCGAAGAAACTGTCGCGCGCGGCGATCCCCGACACGCCCAGAAGCTGCGCCCAGACCTCGGCGATGCGCCGCTGCACGCCCCCGGCGTCACCCGCCGCCAGGGGCGCGGCGGCGGGCCGTGCCGTCACCGGGGCGGGCAGCGCCTTGCGGTCGATCTTGCCGTTGGGGGTCAGCGGCAGCGCATCAAGCGTGACGATCCGCGCGGGCACCATATAGGCGGGCAGGCTGCGGCCAAGCTGCGCCTTCAGCGCGGCTTCCGCGCCCGCGCCCGTGACATAAGCCACCAGTGCACTGTCGCGCAGCACCGCGACCGCCTGCCGCACGCCGTCGCAGGCCGTCAGCGCGGCCTCGATCTCGCCGGTCTCGATGCGGTGGCCGCGCAGTTTCACCTGGCCGTCGATGCGACCAAGGAAATCGACGCTGCCATCGGCCCGCCACCGCGCCAGATCGCCGGTGCGGTAGATGCGCCCGCGCGCGGGGTCGGCGACGAAGGCCCGCGCGGTCAGGTCGTCGCGCCCCAGATAGCCGCGCGCCACGCCCGCGCCGCCGATCCAGAGTTCCCCCGCGACCCCCGGCACCACCGCCTGCATCCCGGCATCGAGAATGTGGAACTGCGTGTTGGCGATGGGCGTGCCGACCGGGCTGACCGCCGCCTCCGCCTGCGCCGGGCCGGTCGAGGACCAGATCGTCGTCTCGGTCGGGCCGTAGAGATTGGTGATCTGCGCGGGGCTTGCCCGTTGCAGGTCGGCGACCAGACTGCCCGCCAGCGCCTCGCCGCCGATGAGCAGGTGGCGCAAGCTTGCCAGCGCGGCACGGCTGACCTCGTTCGTCGCCAGCATATGCGCCATCGAGGGCGTGCATTGCAGATGCGTCACGCCATGACGGCGGATCAGCGCCGCCAGCGAGAAATCATCATCGGCAGGCGCGCCGTCCGCCGCCGCCCGCGCTACCATGGCCCGGTCGTTTTCCCCGGCGATGACGACACGGATGCCGCGCGCCAGCGTCCAGAACAGTTCGAGCACGGAAATGTCGAACGACAGCGAGGTGACGGCCAGCCAGGTCGCGTCACCGTCGCGGGGGATGCGCGCATCCATCCCGGCGAAGAAATTGGCGACCTGCCGGTGTTCGACGACGACACCCTTGGGCGTGCCGGTCGATCCCGAGGTGTAGATCACATAGGCCGCGTCGGCGGGCGTGGCGCGCGGCGCCGGGGCAGTGGCGTCATCGCCCGCATCCTCGACCAGCAGCACCCGCGCCTTGTGATCCGGCAGCAGCGGCGCCAGATCGCCCGAGGTCAGGATCAGCTCCGCGCCCGAATCGCCCAGATAATGCGCCAGCCGGTCAGGCGGATAGGACGGGTCGAGCGGCAGATAGGCCGCCCCCGCCTTCCAGATCGCCAGCGCCGCGACCGGCAGCATCTCGCTGCGGTGCAGGAACAGGCCGACCGACGCACCGCGCCGCACCCCGGCGGCGATCAGGCGGTTGGCGATGCGGTTCGCCGCCTGCTGCACCTGCGCATGGGTCAGGCTGCGATCCTCGCAGATCAGGGCCGTCGCATCCGCCATGCGCGCGGCCTGCGCGGCAATCAGCGTGTCGATCACCGCCGGGACGACAGCCACGCCGGTCGCATTGGCGGCGTCGATCAGGGCGCGGTCCTCGGGCGACAGGCCGCTGCCCCCGGCAAGCCGGTCCTTCAGCCGCGCCGCGATCAGCGCGAAGGCGGCGGGCGTGATCCGGTCGGGGCAGGCGACAAGGCGCGCCCTGCCCTCGCGGGCGGCAAAGGTCAGCGCGGTGCCGGGCAGAAGCCCGGCCTCGGGATCGTCCGACAGCGCCACCGGCAGCGTTTCGTGCGCCATTCCCAGCCGCAGCACCAGATCGCCCGGAAAGGGTTGCCGGGCGCGGGCAGCGGCCAGCGCGGCGGGAAAGCCCGGCTCGTCATCGAACCGCACCGGCACCCGGTCGGACAACAGCCCGCCCCGTCCCCGCGCCAGCGCGAAATCCACCGGGCCGCGTTCGTCGCCCTCGGCGATCATTGCGGCAAAGCGGGCCAGCGCGGCGTCGGCATCGAGCGCCAGATCGAACGACGCCGTCAGCGGCGCGTCGCCCTTCACGCCGCCGGGCAGCGGCACGGCGGCGGGCACCTGCGCCGCCAGCGCCGCGCGCCAGTGGCCTTCGTCCTTCAGCGCAAGGGCAAGCGTGGCATCCTCGGTTCCGTCGGGCCGGGCGATCACCTCGCCGGGCCGCGCCATCCGGTCGGCGGGCACCGACCGGCCCGCCACATCGCGCAAGCCCGACAGCCGCACCGCACCATCGCCCGCCATCATCACGAGACCGGCGGCATCGGCATCCAGCACCACTCCCGCCGCGCCGTCGCCCGCCGCCGGTTCGGCACGGGTGGCGGTGAACCAGCCCGCGCCGGTCACCAGCCGCGCGGTGCCGACCGGGTTCGGGTAGTCGCCATGATCGAGCGCCCGCACCAGCCGCACGATCCCGGCCACCGGCGCAGCCGGGTCGATGCGGCCTGCATGGGGCGGGCGGTCGTTGCGGCGGTGCAGGTGCCGCAGGCCCAGGTCCTGCGGCCTGCCCCGGCGGCCTTCGGCCAGCGCGGCCAGCACCTCGGGGAACGACTCCAGCGCCGCCGCAAAGCATTTGCCGTTCAGCGTCAGCGCGGTCTCGTCCGCGGCGATCTCGAAATGCCGCTGCACGAGGACCGGGCCTTCGTCCAGGCCGCCCTCGATCAGGTGCCAGGTGATGGCGTAATCCGCATCCCCCGCAAGAATCGCCCAGACCGGCACGTTCAGCCCGGCACGGCGCGGCAGCGGGCCGTCGTGAAAGTTCACCGCCCCCCTTGCGGCGCGCGCCAGCACCTCGGGGGCGAGAATGTCGAGATTGCCCACGGACAGCAGCCAGTCGGCATCGGGCAGAAGCGCGGCCAGACCGGGGCCGGGGGCGATGACGGGCAGCCCCTCGGCCAGCGCCCATTCCCGGACCCCTTCGGCGCGGGTGACGACCGCGCGGACCCGGTGCCCGGCCTCGATCATCAGACGCCCGGCCTCGCGGGTCAGGGTATCGTGGCCGATCAGGATCGCGTCGAAGGCGGACATCAGTTGTTCTCCGAAATGCGGCCCGCAGCCTGCGGCGCGGGTCCGGCGGCAGTGCGGGCGGGTCCGAACAGCGCGCGCAGGTCATGCGCCACGAGCCTGCGCAGGAACCGGCGCGGTTCGTCCGGCCGTCTGCCCGCAAGCAGGCTGCGCAGCCGGTGCAGCAACCCGCCCGCGACCTGCGCCGCCGTCGCCGCCAGCGCGTAGGCGCGACCGTGGTTCTTCTCGAAATAGTGCCAGCGCGACTCATACCAGTAGCCGGGCACCTCGTCCCAGTCCTTGGCCCCGGTCGTGCCGGAATCGATGTGCATAACCACCGAGTCGCGCACGAAATGGACCTCGTGGCCCGCGCGCGCCAGACGCAGGCACAGGTCGGTTTCCTCGAAGTAGAGAAAGAACCGTTCGTCGAAGAGGCCGATCTCGTCCAGCGCGTCCATGCGCATCATCAGGCTGGCGCCCGCAAGCCAGTCCACCCGGCACGAGCGTTCGGGCACCGGCACCGGCACCACCCAGCGCGCCAGAAGCCGCGTGAGCGGGCCGGTGCGGGCCGCGCCCTCGAACTGGCCGGGGATGGTCGGAAAGCGGAAGGTGCTGAGCTGCGGCGTGCCGGTTTCGTCGACAAGGCAGCTTCCGGCAAAGGCCGCGCGGGGATGGGCCAGCAGGTGGTCGCGCAGCGCGCGGATGGCATCGGGGCGCGGGAAGGCGTCCGAGTTCAGCACGAGGACGAAATCCGGCCGCCCATCGGGCAGCCCGGCACGGATGCCCGCATTGTTGCCCGCGCCGAAGCCGCCGTTGCGCCCCGATTGCAGCACGCGCACCCGGCCCCACCCGCGCGCCGCCACCGCGTCGCGCATCCGCTCGAACGAGCCGTCGCCCGAATCGTTGTCGACGACGGTGACGGCGCCCTCGACACCCTCCATCGCGGCAAGGGTGGCCTCGGTGGCGCGCAGGGTCATGTCGGGGGTGCGCCAGTTGAGGATGACGACAAGGACACGCGCGCTCATTCGGCGGCGACCTGCCGGTCCGGATGCAGCGGGTCCGCTGCCGCCAGCACCTGCGCAAGGCGGGCGGCCACGACGCGGACATGCGGTTCGAGCACGATGGTCATGTGGTCGCCGGGCACCTCGATCACCTCCAGCGCCGGGGCATGGCGGCCCCATTCGTTGTCGGCTGCAAGATAGGCGCGTTCGTCGCTGATGGCGCGGTCGCGGGCGACCTGCCAGCGCGCGACCAGCGGCGGGCGCAGCAGGGCCAGCGGCCCGGCCCAGGGTTCGACCCGGTAGGTCCCGATGGCGCGCATGAAGGCGGCCTCGATGGCGGCGTTGTGGAAATGCGCGGGCGATTCCGGGTCGCGGGCCACGTTGCGCAGCTCGTGGCGCCAGGCACGGCGGCGCGCATACCAGCGCAGCGGGAACATGATGCCTTCCTCGCGCATCTCGATCAGCTTGATCGCCACGCGGTCGCGCAGGCTGAGCGGTCGCGGCTGCGGCTGGCGGGTGTCGAGCAGCACGACGGCGGCCACGGTCTCGCCCGCGCGGTGCAACTGCTGCGCGATCTCGTAGGCGGTGATGCCGCCGCCGGAATAACCGCCCACCATCCACGGCCCGGAATGAACCTGACGCATCTCGGCGATCATGTCGCTTGCGGCCTCGGCGGTGGTCTCGTGCGGGGGGGCCTCGCCGAACAGGCCGCGCGCCTGCAGGCCCCAGACCGGGCGGTCGTGGCCCAGGCCCTGCGCCAGATGGCGCAGGTTCAGGACGTTGCCGAACATCCCGCCGACGATGAAGAACGGCGTGCCGCTGCCGCCGGGGTGGATCGGCACGACATGGGTGAACCGCGCCGCCGCTGCGGCGGGCACGGGCGCAGCCACGGCAACGGCGGGCGCCCCGGCGTCAGGCGTCGCCACGGGGCCGACAAGGGCGGCCAGCCTGCGGATCGTCGGCGCCTCGAACAGGACCGAGATCGGCAGATCGACACCCCAGAGCCGCTTCATCGCCGCGAACAGCCGCACCGCGACAAGGGAATGACCGCCGAGATCGAAGAAGGAATCCTCGGCCCCGACCTGCGCCACGCCCAGAAGATCGGCCCAGATGGCGGCAAGGCGCGTCTCGACCGCGCCCTCGGGGGCGATGTAGTCGCCGTCGAGATCGGGCCGATCAAAGGCCGGGGCGGGCGCCGTGGCAGGCGCGGGTGCGCCCTGCGCCACGGCCAGCCGGTCCAGCGCCAGCGGCGAAAGCGCGATCTGCGGCGTGCCTGCGGCCATGGCGCGCAGGAAGGCTTCGGCCAGTTCATCCTCGCGGATGCCCTGCGCAAGGACATGGCGCGCGCGCGCGTCGGGCGCGGTGGCCGGATCGGCCTGCAACGCGGCCCAGTCGATGGCGGTGGCGCGGGTCCGGCTGCCCGTGCGGGCGCGGGCGATGGCGGCAAGGCAGGCGTCGGCAGCGGCACGGGCGGCCTGCCCCGCCGGGGCCAGCGCCTCCGCCGTCGCCGCGCAGAGCGCCAGCCATTGCAGATCGCCGTCGGGCCAGATTTCGGCAATGACCTCGGCGCCCATGACGGCGGGGGCCAGCGCATCGGCAAGATCGGCGGGTGCAGCGGTGCCGAGCGGCAGGTCGGCGGCAGCACCCGCCGCATGGACCAGACCCGCCAGCGGGCCGAAGGCGGCCTCGGCGGCGGCACGGGCGCGGCGCATGTCGTCGACATTGGCGGGGTCGGCCGCAAGGCAGAGAATGCCGTCCGGGCCGCCATCGCCTTCAGGTGTGGCCAGCGCCACCTGACGGCCCGCCGCAGCCAGCGCGCGGGCAAGCTGCGGGCCGATGGTGCCCGCGCCGCCGGTGACGAGGACCGGCCCTTCGGGCAGCGGTGCGGGCTCGGGCAGGACATGGGGTCGCAGCCCGCGTTCAAACCTTGTCGCACCGCGCCAGGCGGCCACCGTGTTGCCCGGCGCGGCCAGCGCCTCGGCCAGCAGCACCGGCAGCGGCGCGTCGTCGTCGATGTCGAGCATGGCGACCGTCATGCCCGCAAGATCGCGCGGTATGATGCGGGCGGGGCCGAAGGCGGTGGCCTTCTCGGGGGCGGGCAGCGCCTCGCCGCGCAGCGACCGCGCGCCGTTCGTCACCAGCAGGACATGCGCAGCGGCCCCCCGCGCCGCCATGGCACGGGCCAGATGGGTAAGGCTCCAGAAGCCGAGTTCCTGTATCTCGTGGAAGAACCGCGATCCGGGACGGGTGACTTCGCGCCCGCGCGTCACCAGCCACATGTGCACGACGCGCTGCGGCATCCGGCCACGCGCGGCAAGGTCGGACAGCAGGGCATCATAACCCGCCTGGCCTTCTTCGGGCGCAAGCAGGTAGTCGCCCGTCCCGGTGCGCGCGAAGGTATCGCCGGGCCGGGCGATGGCGACGGTCTGCCCCGCCGCGCGCAGGCGGTCGGCCAGTGCGGCGCCATGGCCGGTCTTGTCGGCAAGGATCAGCCAGTTTTCGGGCGGCAGGTCCGCCAGATCGCCGGTCGGGTCAAGGTCGCAGTCGGCATAAGCGGGCTTCCAGCGTTCGACCCAGCCCCAGCGGGCAAGGTCGGCCTCGCGCGCGGGAAGGTCGGGGGCGGCGCTGGCCTGCAGCGCGGCGGGGGCGATGAAATAGGGGCGGCGCTGGAAGGGATAGGTCGGCAGCGCCACGCGGTTGCGCCGTGCATCACCCCAGATCTGGCCCCAGTCGAACGCACCGCCGCAGGCCCAGACCCGGCCGAGCTGCGACAGGAAATAGGCATCGTCCGGCGTGTCGTCCGCCGGATGGCGCAGGGTCGAGACGACCTGCGCGGGCGTGATGGCCCCGTGCTGCCCGGCCAGCGAGGCCAGCGCATGACCGGGGCCGACCTCGATGTAGATGCGGTTCGGGTCCGCCGACAGCGTCGTCAGCCCGGCGCGGAACTGCACGGTATGACGCAGATGCGCGACCCAGTAGCCGGGATCGGTCGCCTGCGCATCGGTCAGCCAGTCGCCGGTGCGGTTCGAGATGACCGGGATGCGCGGCGGATGCAGCGCGATGCCGGACAGGAACGCATGGAAGCGGTCGAGATGCGGTTCGAGCGCCCGCGAATGGGCTGCGACATCGACGGCGATCGGGCGGGTCTCGATGCCGTCGGCCTTCAGCCGCGCGGCAAGATCGTCCATCGCCGCCTCGGGGCCGGTGGCGACGCAGAGGCCCGGCGCGTTGTCCGAGGCAAGCTCGACCTCGCCGACCAGATAGGGCGCAAGCGCCTCGGCCGACAGCGGCACCGACAGCATCCGCCCGCCGTGGGCATCGTCGAAAACCTGCCCGCGCAGGTGGACGAGGGCGATGCAATCCTCGAACGACAGTACGCCCGCCAGCGCGGCGGCGGTGTTCTCGCCCATGGAGTGACCGATGAAGGCCGCAGGCTGCACGCCCCATTCCATCCAGAGCTGCGCCAGCGCATATTCCACGATCATGATGAGCGGCGTCTGCAGCGACGGGCGCAACAGCGCCTTGTCGGCGGCCTCCTCGTCGCCGGGTTCGGGCAGCCACAGCGCGCGGGTGTCCGCGTCGGTCAACCCGGCCAGCACCGCAAGGCCGCGATCCATCCAGTCGCGGAAGGTGGGTTCGGTTTCGTAAAGGTCGCGCGCCATGCCCGCATATTGCGCGCCGATGCCGGGGAACATGAACACCGGCTGCGGCGCGTCGCCCGCGACCTGATGGGTAAAGACCCGGCGCGGGTTGGCTTCTTCCAGCTTTGCGGCGGCTTCCCCGGCGGTTTCGGCCACCAGCACGCGGCGGCGGTCAAAGGCGCGGCGGCCCGCCTGCAGCGTCCAGGCGACATCGGCCAGCGGCACCTCGGGATTGGCGCGCAGCCAGGCGGCCAGCCGTGCCGAGGCATCGTCGAGCGCCGCCTTCGAGCGCGCCGACAGCGTGATGATCTGGAACGGCCAGTCGCTTTCATCCGAGGCCGCGCGTTCGGGCGCCGCCTCGAGCACGACATGCGCATTGGTGCCGCCGACGCCCAGCGAGTTCACGCCCGCGCGCGGTGGGTGGTCGCGTTCGGGCCACGGCAGCAGGCGGTCGGCCACCGCAAAGGGCGAGCCGTCGAAGGGAATCGCGGGATTGGGCTTTTCATAGCCCAGCGAGGGCGGGATCTGGCGGTGCTGCAAGGCCAGCACCGTCTTGATGAGCGAGGCCGCCCCGGCGGCGGTGTCGGTGTGGCCGATGTTGGTCTTGACGCTGCCGATCCGGCAGAAGCCGGTGCGGTCGGTGCTGCGGCGGAAGGCTTCGGTCAGGGCGGCGACCTCGATCGGGTCGCCCAGATAGGTGCCGGTGCCGTGGCATTCGACATAGTCGATGGTATCGGCGCCGATCCCTGCGGCGGCATGTGCCCCGGCGATGGCATCGGCCTGCCCGTCCACCGAAGGCGCCAGATAGCCCGCCTTGGCGGCGCCGTCGTTGTTCACGGCGCTGCCCCGGATCACGGCGCGGATGTCGTCGCCGTCGGCGATGGCGTCGGCCAGCCTGCGCAGCACGACGCAGCCCGCGCCCGACGAGAACACCGTCCCCTTCGCGCGGTGGTCGAAGGCATGGCAATGGCCGTCGGGCGAAAGAACCTCGCCCTCCTTGAACAGATAGCCGCGCAGTTGCGGCAGCTCGAGCGAGACCCCGCCCGCCAGCGCCATGTCGCATTCCCCCGCCAGCAGCGAGCGGATGGCATAATGCACCGCAACAAGGCTGGTCGAGCAGGCGGTCTGCACGTTCACGCTGGGGCCGCGCAGGTCGAACAAATGGCTGACGCGGGTGGTCAGCACGTCCTTGTCGTTGCCGGTGTGGCGCAGCAGGAACACGCCCGCGTCATCGACGAGATCGGCGTGCGAGCGCAGGTTCACCCAGTAATAGGTGCCCTGGCCCGAGCCGCCAAAGACCCCGATGCGGCCCGGAAACGATTCCGGCGGGTGGGCGGCATCTTCCAGCGCCTGCCAGGCCACTTCCAGGAACTGCCGGTGCTGCGGGTCCATGATCGCCGCTTCCTTGGGCGACAGGCCGAAGAAATCGGCGTCGAACTGCTCGAACCCGTCCAGCGGCGCGGCGGCGGCGACATAGTCGGGATGGTCGATCAGATGCGGCAGTTCACCCGCAGCCAGCAATTCCTCGCGCGAGAGCCTGCGGATCGATTCGACGCCGTCGCGCAGGTTCCGCCAGTAGTCGGCGACACCGGCCGCGCCGGGCAGATGCGCGGCCATGCCGATGATGGCGATGTCGGTGTCGGCGGGACGGTCGGAGGTCATTTCGGACATTCTGGCAGCGGCGGTTGACGGTCAGCGGCAGGGATGACCGATGATTGTGACATGGATATGGTCACGCTCCGGCATAAACGAAGAGGCTGGCCACCGGACCCGCGTTCAGCATCACCGCCAGTGCCCCGATCACCGCCCCGGCGGCCATGACCGCAAGGTCGAGCTTCCAGTCAAACGCATGATGCGGATGCAGCATCCAGCCCAGCGCGGGCCAGGCCAGCAGGTTCCCCAGCGCCTGCCCCGCAACCGCGCCGGGCAGCCCGGCCAGCGCCCAGCCCGCAAGGATGCCGCCGCTGACCGTGGCGGCGCGGATGGTGCTGTAGATGAAGAACCGCCGCGAATCGCCTGCGGCAAGGGCCGCGTGCTCGCAGGTCATGATGACCAGCGCGGGCACCTGCACGGCGGCGACAAGCACGGTCATTGCTCCGGCGGCGGCATAGCGGTCGTCATAGAGGATGCCGACCAGCCAGTGCCCGCCCAGCGCCAGCATGGCGACCATGGCCAGCAGCACCGCCATCGCCGCGCCGCGCATGTTGCGCAGGCGCAGGAAATTCTCGGGCGACTCTGCAGGCGGGCTTTCGCGGTAGACCGGGATGAGCACCCGGCCCATCACCACGCCGCCCATCAAGAGCGGGAACGAGGCAAGGAACCACGCGATGTTGTAAAGCCCGAACACCCCCAGATCGAGCAGGCGCCCCAGCACGACCTTGTCGGCCTGGTTGATGACGAAGCCCATGAAGGTCGACAGGAAGATCCACTTGCCGAAATGGATCAGCTCATGCGCGGCCGCCCGCTCCCAGCGCAGGCGGTTGGGGGGGCCGGGCAGGAACAGGTTCAGCCCGGCCAGCAGCACCAGCGGCCCGACCAGACCCGCGATGACCAGCGCCCAGACCGAGTGCAGCAGCCAGGCCAGCACGATGCCCGCGACGATGCCCGCAATCTGGCCGCCCAGTTCGATCAGCGTCAGCCGCCCGGCGCGCAGGTGGCGGTTCGCGCTGTCCTGCCGGGTCGGGTTGAAGCCCGCGATGACCAGCACCAGCGCCGCGACCGGCAGATAGAGCACCAGGTCCGGCTCGCCGTAATAGGCCGATACCGGCCAGGCGCAGGCCACGGCGGCGATCCACAGGATGACGCCGCGCCCGATCTGGATCGTCCAGGCGGTATCAAGGAAATCCGCGTCGTCACCGCGCGCGCTGCCCATGATCGAGGGGCCGACGCCGAGGTCCGAGAACATGATGAGCGCCGTCAGGAACACGGTGATGAGCGCCATCATCCCGAAGGCTTCCGGGAACAGCAGCCGCGTCAGGATCAGGTTCGACGCCAGCCGCACCGCCTGCTGCACCACAAAGCCGGTGCCGGTAATCACCGACGCGCGCAAGGCCCGCGTCACCAGCCCCTCGCCCCGGAGCATCTGCGCCAGACCCCCGGTCATCGCCCCCGGCTCCATCCCGCATCACCGCGCTTCAGGCGCACCGCCAGCGCGACCCCGGCATAGACCGCAAGACCGGCGGGGTCGCGGACCAGCAGGCGCAGCAACCCGGCGGCGCCCGGCGGCGCCTTGTCGTCGTTGCGCAGCAGATCGGGGAAACGTGCCGCGATCTCGGCCACGCCGCGATCCTGCCTGCGGCGGACGCGGACAAGGGCGCCGAAGCCCTCGGCCACCGGCCAGTCGTAGGCGGCGGCGACGAGATGGCGTTCGCCGGGGCGAAACTGCAGCCGCGCGAAGGTGTCGTCCGAAATGATGTCGGGCCAGGCCCCCCAGCGCGCCCGGCCCGCGCGGTTCACCGCGAAGGCGCCGCAGCCCGGCACGCCGCGCGCCATGAAGGGCACCCGCGCCCAGACCCGCGCATAGGCCCGCGCGACCGCCCCGCGCCCGGTGATGCGCACCCGCCCCGAGGCATAGGCCGCCGCCTCGCCCGCAAGCGCGCGGGCCAGCGCCGCCAGAAGCCCCGGACCGGGCGTCACGTCGGCGTCGAGGTACAGCCGCAGCCCCGCGCCCGTGGCCGCGTCGCCCGCGTTCAGCGCGCGGGTCTTGCCGCCTTCGGCCAGCTCCAGCACCTGCATCGCCCAGCCGCGCGCCGCAATCGCGGCCCCTGCATCGCGCGCGACCTGCGCGGTCGCGTCCCGGCAGCCGTTGGCGACCACGATCACCGCGACCGGCAGGCCGGGATCATCCGACGCGGCCAGCGCCGCCAGGCAGGCACCGATCCGCGCCGCCTCGTTCGCCGCCGGAATGATGACGGCAAGGCCCCCGCCCGGCTGCGCGTCCGCGCCGGGCCGCGCGTCCACGCCGGGCCGGTCGCCCGCAGGGCAATCGGGCACACGGCCTGTTCCGTCATTGCGAGAAGGCGCAGCCGACGAAGCAACCCCGAGGGCGTTGAGCAAGCGGTCGGGGTTGCTTCGGCTTCGCCTCGCAATGACGGGATTTTCGGGCGACGACGCCATGCCAGCCCGCGCAGCCGCCGTTCGCCCGGCTGCCAAGCGGTCGCCCGCAGGGAAAGCGGGCGCGCGGCCGGTTTCGTCATTGCGAGGCGGCGCAGCCGACGAAGCAACCCCGAGGGCATCGCGCAAGCGGTCGGGGTTGCTTCGGCTTGCGCCTCGCAATGACGGAACAGGCCATGCCAGCCCGCGCAGGGCAGATCGCGCGGCTGCCCGGCGATCGCCTGTCTCCCCTTTGACTGCACCCTGAAAACCGTTCATTCTGCGCCTGTCTCGCGTGCATGTGGCAAAGGCAAGCCTGTTTCATGTCCTCCCGGCCCCGGCTTGGCTATCTCGTGCCGCGCTTCCCCGACCAGAGTCACACTTCCGCATGGTCCGAGATCGCCGCGATCGAGGACGCGGGCGTCGATGTCGTCATTCTTTCGACGCAGCCGCCCGATGCGGTGCGGATGCCGCATGACTGGGGCCGCGTCGCCATGGCGCGCACGCGCTATCTGGGCGGCGCCGGGGTGCTGCCGTTCCTGCGCGGCCTGCCCGCCCTGCCCCTTGCCGCGATGGCCGGTGAACGCGGGCTGGCCCGTGATGCGTTTGCCGCGCTTGCCCCGGCGGCGCGGCTGGCCGGGCTGGCCCGGCGCGAGGGGTTCCGTCACGTCCATGTGCAGGGCGCGGGCACCGGCGCCCTGATCGCCGCGCTGGCGCGGCGGATGGGCGGGCCGACGGTCTCGCTCTATCTGCCGGGGCCGCTGTCCGAGGGCGGGCCGGGGCAGAACCTGAAATGGCAGGGCCTGCGCTTTGCCACCGTGGCGACGGCGCGCATCCTCAACGAGACCCGCTTCGTGCTGCGCGACGACCTGCCGCTGCGTATCGCCGTGCAGCCGCAAGGCGTGGACACCGCCTTCTTCCGCCGCGACGCCGCCTATGTGCCGCTGGCGCCGGGCGGAACGCTGCGGCTTTTCGCCTGCGGGGTGGTGGCGCCGGGCAAGGGGTTCCAGGACCTGCTTGCAGCCGCGCGCATCATTCTCGACGGCGGGCAGGATCTGCACCTGACCATCGCGGGTGAAGACCCCGAGTCCGCCCCCGGCCACCGCGCCGCTCTGGCCGCGCTGGCCCAGGAGTTGCGGCTTGGCAGCCATGTCACGCTGGCGGGCGCGCTGGATGCCGCCAGGGTGCGTGACGAGCTTCTTGCCGCGCATGTCTTCGTGCTGCCCTCGTGGCAGGAGCCGCTGGGCACCGCGCTCATGGAGGCGATGGCCTGCGGCGTACCCTCGGTCGCCACCGCCGCAGGCGGCGTGCGTGAAATCGCAAGTGACGGGCGCGACGCGCTGCTGGTGCAGCCCAGGGCGCCCGCCGGGCTGGCGCGGGCGATCCTGCAGATCGCCGGGAACGCCGAACTGGCGCGGCGCCTGTCGATCCTTGCGCGCGCCCGGAGCGAGACGGACCACGACGCAAGGCGCGGCGCCCTGCATATCCTGCGCGAAACGGGCTTCCTGCCGATGGCGCATGACGACGACCCTATTCCCGACCTTCCGCAGGCGCGGCAACGGTCAGGACCGCACCCGGATCGTCGCTGAAGGCGATCTCCTCGACATCGACCATGCGCACCTCGGCTTCGGGGCCGATCATCCACAGCACATCGCCCTCGGCGGCAGGCATCCAGTCGGCGGCCTTGCCGGGCAGCACCACGCGGTCATGTCCGGCGCCGCCGCCGACCAGATCGGCGCCGCCGCCCGCGACGATCACGTCGTCACCCGCACCGCCCGTCAGCACGTCGGCCCATGCCGTCCCGGCCAGCACCCCGCCGCCGTCCCCGGCGCGGCGCAGCACGCCGTGGCGCAGGGCATCGCCCCGGTCCTCGCCCAGGGGCACGCTGTTCCAGGCGGCCAGCGTCGCCCAGCGCGGGTTCACGTCGCCGGTATGGCGCCGCGCCCCCCATGATCCCCAGCGCGACGGCGGCGCGATATCGACGAAGGCGTTGAACGGCCCCACGGGCTGCGCCGCGCCCGACGCGCGCCATGCGGCAAGAAGATCGGCATAGATCGCCGCGATGTCGGGGCTGTAGCTGTAGCGGGCCAGAAAGGCGTTGATCGCCGCATCCTCGCCCGCCGCGCCCTGCCCGACGAGATGGCTGCCGCCTTCATACATGAGCAGCATCAGCCCGCGTTCACGCGCGACCCGCGCGTGATGGGGCCAGAGCCGGGTGACGAGATCGGCAACCGACCCCTCGCGCAGCGCCGCAGTCACCCGCGCATCCGCCTCGCCCGCCGCGATCCACGCCCGCAGCGACGGGGCAAACTCCTCGGCGCCGATGTCGTGCCCGAAGTAGCCGCTTACCGCATAGGCGTCGAACGACCGAACCGGCGCGGGCAGCCCCTCGGCCTGCCGCAGCGGCGCGTCGAGAAGGGCGTCCTCCAGCCCCGGCCAGCCGGTATGCGTGGCGACCACCCGCACCAGCCGCGACGGATCGTCGGCAAAGACCCCGGCCCAGATGTCGGCCACCTCGGCGGCGCGGGTGCCCGCGTATTGCATCCAGGCATCGTCCCCGGCGGCATCGCCCCAGCGCGCCCGCGCCTGCGCGGCGGCCCATCCGGCCTGCGGGAAGGTGAAGTTCCAGACCTCGTTCGACCATTCCGCATTCGCGCGCAGGCCGGGGCGCAGGTGGTCGTGGACATATTGCGCGAAACGGCGGACATAATCATCGTCGGCCATGTGCGGCAGGGTGAACCACGGATCGACCCCGGCGCGGTTGGCAAGGTCAACCATCACCTCGACCGGCACGCCACGGCGGGCGAACGTCGCGTCATCGGGGCGCGGGCGGTCGTCCCATGTCACCTGCCCCGAACCGTTCGTCGCCATCCAGTCCATGAAGCGCAGGCTGCGCACGTCGTGCACCGTGGCCAGGAAATCGGGATTGAACACCGCCCCCGCGCGGGCGATGTCGGCGTGATCCTCGCGCATCATGGTGATGTCGCGGATCGGGTCGGCGGCGTCGATGGCTGCAAGCTGCACGCCGACAAACCCCTCGCCCGGCGTGAAGGTGAAACGCGCCGCGTGGTCGCCAAAATCGACATCGCGCGCCCGCCCGGTCAGCGCCAGCGCACCCTCGCCGCGCCAGCGGACCACATAGCGCCCGGCGGTATCCGCAGCATCCTCGGGCAGGTCGGTGAGAACGAGGCTCTCGAGCGATTCGACCCCGTCGGGAATCGCCAGCGGCCAGCCCTCGGGCGACAGGAACCCGCCCGCGCGCAGGTCTGCGGCATCGACCCCGCCCCACTGGCCGGGAAGATGCCCGATCCAGGGCCGGGCGGTCTTCATCACGTCGATGAAGGGCATTTCGGTGGACCAGTCGGCGATCCCGGCCAGGCCGAAGGCCAGCGACGGATCGGCAAGGCCGGTCGCGGGCGGGGTCAGCACCGCGCCCTCGGGCGCCACCGCCCCGGCGACATGCAGCCAGATGCGTTCGGCGATCCCCGCATAACCGTCACGCAGAGGCGCCGACACCGTGTCGGGCAGCGCGATCTCCGGCGCGGCCGAACGGAACAGCGCCGACCACGTCACCATCGCCGCAAGCAGCGCGGCGTCGGGCGTGCCGTCAACAGGCGCAAGGCCCAGCGCCGCCATGGTCGAGGCGACCGGCACGATGCCGACCGCCGGACCCGGCGACCCCGCCGCGACTTCCTGCACCAGCGCGGCGGCGCCGGGGCCGTCCTCGTAGAGCAGCGCGCGGCGCACCCCCTGCCGCCCGGCCCAGTCGAAGGTGCGGCGGACAAGGGCGGCGGTTCCGGCGTCGATCATCCCCGGCGCCAGCACCACGGTATCGAAGCCCGCCATGCGGAACGAGCGCGGGCTGTCGCCCATCCCGCGCGCCACACCGTCGATGCGCCAGTCCGGCGCGGGCGGCAGGTCGCGGGCGAATGTCGCGGGCACCCCCGAGGTGCCGTCGGCGGCGAACGCCACGCCGGCCGCCCCGGCCATGCGCGCCAGCCACAGCGGCACGGCGTCGTCGTCATCACCGCCTGCGGGGTAGATTGCCGCATTGCCGAAGAAGAACACCTGCGCCCCGCTTTCGGCCCGCAGCGGCGCCGTCACCAGCACAAGGACAAGGACCAGCCAGACACGCAGGATCATGCCGCCGCCTCGCTGTCGTCGGGGCCGAACAGGTCCGGGCGCGGGGTGCGGCCCAGCGCCCAGTCATGGACCAGCAACACCTGCGCGGCCTTCCGCTCCCAGGTGAAATGCTGCAACACCCGCGCCCGCGCCGCCGCGCCCCGTGCCGCGACCGCTGCCCGGTCATCGGCCAGCAGGGCCAACAGGGCGCCAAGGTCGCGGGTGACGCCCGCGCGGTCGGTCAGCGCGATCTTCCATCCGGTCGCGTCGGTGACCAGTTCGCCCGGCCCGCCGTAATCGACCACCACCGGCGCAAGGCCCATCGCCATCGCCTCGAGCACCACGCCGCCGCCGAATTCGCGGATCGAGGGGAAGGCGAGGATGTCGCATCCCCCGGCCACCTCATGCACCCGGTCATGCGCGATCCAGCCGTGGAACGTCAGCCCGGCGTCAAGGCCCAGCGCCCCGGCCTGCGCGCGCAACTGCGGCAGCAGCGGGCCGTCGCCGATCATCTCGAGCGTCATGCGCCCCGAGGCGATCAGCGGCGCGGCGGCCTCGATCAGCATGTCGGGGCCCTTGTAGGGCACCATGCGACCGATGAAGCAGGCGCGCAGCACGCCGTCCGGCCTGTGCGGATGCCGGGTGAAGCGGGCGGGATCGACGGCATTCTCGGGCAGCCAGACGACACGGTCACGCAGCGGCGCGGGGATTTCCGAGGCGACATGGTGACTGCCCGCGATGATCGCCGCCGTATGGCGCAGCATCCGCCCGCGCCCCGGCATCAGCCGGTAAAGCCCGCGCAGCGGCGCCAGCCATTCGCGCTCCTGCCGCCGTTCGGCGGCAAAGGCGACAGGCCAGGGAAAGCCGCCGTTCAGCGGGCCGATGACGAAGGGTACGCCCGCAGCGGCGCAGCGCCGGGCCAGCGCGCCGCTGGCCGTCGGCGACAGCGGCGTGATGCGGTGGACGATGTCCCATTCGCCCGCCCGGATGCGCGCGCCCAGCCGACGCCAGACCAGATGCTCGAACCACGGATAGGACAGCGCCCCGGCGGCCTGCAGGATGGTGAAGCCCCGGCCCTCGCCGCCGCGCAGCCGTTCGGCCAGCTTCCACAGCGGCCCGGCCACCGCATCCGAATCGATGCTGGTGAAATCCTCGTCCTCGCGCAGCCCGGCGCGCAGGATCGCCGCGTGGTTGCGCACATGGGTGACCAGGTGGACATCGGCCACCTTCGCCAGCGCCCGCGCCAGCGACCAGCCGACGAGGGGCACGCTCACCCAGTCGGGGTTCGCCTGCTCGGCAATGACAAGGATGCGCCGCCGCCCGCCCGCCATCACAGCACCGTCGCGATCGGGGCGGTGGCGGCGGGTGCGGGTGCAGAGGCCACCGCCGCCGCCTGCCGCGTCTCGGCCACGGCCAGCACCGCCCCGGCCACCAGCCAGGTCAGCGGCGTCAGCGTCGCGTTAGGCAGAAGGTCGAGCATGTTCACCCCCAGGATCAGCGCCAGCGCCCCCGTCCAGATTGCGCCGTCATCCCCGGCGATGTCCCGGCGCCGTCGCCATACGCCAAGAAGCGGCAGCGCGAGAAGGCCGAATTCGGCGGCAAGGCCGACAAGACCCTGCATCCCCAATACCACGATCCAGCGGCCGTCTGTGATGCTCAGCTCGCTGCCGTCCTGCGGCGAATAGATCTGGTTGCGCCCCCAGATGCCCCAGCCGAAGACCGGCTTCTCCATCGCGCGCGCCGTCAGCGCGCGTTCGTTGTCAAAGCGGAAATCCAGCGAATGTGCCCGGTCTTGCCCCAGTTCGGACGCCATGGCGACGATGGTATCCACCGGCGCGACATCGACGATGCGCGCCACCGGCCAGGCCAGCGCGGCCACGGCGAACAGCGCGGCGAGATGCACCTGCCAGCGCGGCGACAGGACCAGCACCGCAGGCACGAGCAGCAGCGCATAAAGGATCGCCGCATAGGACTTGCCGAGCACCAGGATCGCGGCCAGCCACAGGACCACGACGACCGCGACCGCGCCGCCGCCGCGTTCGCGCGCCACGGCGGCGGCGGCGACCAGCGCCGTCATCATGAAGAACGCCACCCACAGCGCGTGATACAGGAACACGATGGGCCGGAACCCGCCTGCGCGCATCATCTGCTCGAACGAATGCTGGAAGAACCCGTAGACCCAGACGTTGATCTGCGGCGCCAGCCGGATTTCGACAAGAACCGGCAGCGAATAGGCCAGCCCGCCGATCATCAGCGCAAGGATCAGGTCGCGGCGATCCTCGGGCCGGGCAAGGAAATGCCGCGCCAGCAGGAACGGCATGACCTTGATCGCCTGCAGGATCACCGCGCCCCCGGCCTCGCGCAGGCCCAGTCCCGGCAGGACGCGCGGCCCGTAGACCAGCGGCTCGGGGTTGGTGAGCGAGCTGCCGACCGGCGACAGGACGTAAAGCACGAGCAAGGCGCGCAGGACCGGGCTTTCGGGCAGGATCGACAGCCCCGGCCGCCAGAGCACCAGCGCGATCACGAAGGCCGCCAGCGCGGGCAGTTCCTCTTTTCCGAGATCGGGCAGGAGCGGCAGGTCCAGCGCGGCAGGCGCGGGGGGCAGCAGCAGATACCCGGCGAGGATCGCGGCGATGATCGCCCGCCCCGGCGCAAGGCGCAGGCGCAGGCACAGCGCCAGCGTGACCGCCGGCCACAGCACCAGCACAGCATTGGCAAGCAGGTTCGGCACGCGCGCCTCTTTCCCGGTGCCGGTCGCCGCACCCCGACGCCGACGCCGCGAGGGTATCCCTCGCGGCTGCTTCGGATCATATAGCCGGGATTTCCGGCCAAAGCATGGCTTCCGGCGACCGGCGGCGCCGTTTCCTGCGGCTCAGCCCCCGGTCGGGCGCAGCAGCACCCCGACCGTGCGCAGCATCAGGGCCAGATCGGTGCGCAGCGACAGGTTGTGGAAATACAGCCGGTCGAACTGCGCCCGCTGGGCAAAGCTGCTCTCGTTGCGCAGCGACACCTGCCACATGCCGGTCAGGCCCGGCGCCATGCGGTAGTATTCCTCGCCGGGATAGAGCGAGCGCTGCGACGGCATGAACGGGCGCGGGCCGACGATCGACATGTCGCCCTTCAGCACGTTCCAGAGCTGCGGCAGCTCGTCGATGGACGACCGGCGCAGCAGCGCGCCCAGCGGCGTGACGCGCGGGTCGTCGTGCAGCTTCTGGTATTCGTCCCATTCGGCACGCGCCGCCGGGTTGTCGGCCAGATGCCGCTCCAGCCGCGCATCGGCGTCGGGGACCATGGTGCGCAGCTTCCACATCCGGAAGATGCGGCCGCCACGGCCGACCCGTTCCTGCACGTAGAACGGCGAGCCGTGCTGCAACGCGATGGCCAGCGCGGCAGGCAGGATGACCGCAAGGACCGCCGGTGCGGCGACGATCACAAGGATGATGTCGAGAAGCCGCTTGAACAGTCGGGGATATGGGCCATTGGGCTCGCGCCTGCCCTCCGGCCGGGCGGCCATCGGCAAGGGCGCGGTCTCGTAACCGCGAAAATGATACGTCACTGAACCCCCCAGGGTTTTGCTGTAACAAGGCCACCTGCAGCAGGCTGACAGCACCCGCCACGATTCCGGTTCGGCCCCGTGTTCCTCGTCCACAGGCGCCGGTCCGGCGCCCTCACCGGGTTGGTCCCGGCACCCAAGGCAACTGGCAGTCCCCACCACCCGCGCCCGACCCGCAGCCTTCGCGGATAATTTCAGGCGAATTGAATATATCCATTTCGAGGGCGGCGAAGTCAAAGGAATGTTCGTGCCCGAACGCTGCAAGCTGCGGGAGAAACACGGATTCGTGTACATTCCGGCCCCCGCGACAGGGATTACGCAACGTCCCGCCGAGCCGCCATTGAACCGCCGATTGTCAACGACCCGGCCCGAGATACCGGCGACTTTCGGGGGTTTGTCGATGCACCGGGAACGATCCGACACCATCCCGCCACATTCACGCATCCGGCGCGGCATTTTTCCGACAAGACCGTGCACGGCCCCGCCGCCGATCAGGCCCGGTGCAGGAACAATCCGTTTTCAGTCGCCGGGGCGGCGCCCGCCCGAATCCGGCCCGAAAGCCGCGCCGACACCTGCGCCAATCGAGACGCGCGGGCCTGATTGTTCCCGGACGGCGCGACAAACGCCGCGAATCACTCGTCGCTGCCGGGCAGCGCGGCGAGATAGTCGCCATAGGCGTTCTTGCCGAACAGCCGCGCCCGCGCAACCAGCGCGGCATCGTCGATCCAGCCCTGCCGCCAGGCCACCTCGTCGGGGCTGCCGGTCTGCAACCCCTGCCGGTTCTGGAGGGTCTGGACGAAGTTTCCGGCCTCGAGCAGGCTGGCATGGGTGCCGGTGTCCAGCCAGGCAAAGCCGCGCCCCATGCGCTGCACGGTCAACAGCCCGTCGCGCAGGTAGCTTTCCAGCAGCGAGGTGATTTCAAGCTCACCGCGCGCGCTGGGCCGCACCGCGCGCGCCCGCGCGGGCGCGCTGCCGTCGAGGAAATACAGCCCGGTCACCGCATGGTTCGAGGGCGGCACCGCAGGCTTTTCCACGATCTCGCGCACCCGGCCTTCGGCATCGAAGCCGACGACGCCGTAGCGCTCCGGGTCGGCGACCCGATAGCCGAACACCGTGCCGCCCTGCGCCTGCGCCCCGGCCTGCGCCAGCATTTCCGGCAGGCCGTGGCCGAAGAACAGGTTGTCGCCAAGGATCATCGCCGAAGGCGCGCCTGCAAGGAAGTCCTCGGCCAGCAGATAGGCCTGCGCCAGCCCGTCGGGGCTGGGCTGGGTGATGTAATGCAGATGCACGCCCCACTGACTGCCGTCGCCCAGCGCGCGGCGGAACTGGGCCTGATCCTCGGGCGTGGTGATGACCGCGATCTCGCGCAGCCCGGCCAGCATCAGCACCGACAGCGGATAATAGATCATCGGCTTGTCGTAGATCGGCACGAGCTGCTTCGACAGGCCCAGCGTGATCGGCCACAGCCGTGTGCCCGAGCCGCCTGCGAGGATGATGCCCTTGCGCGTCATGGTGCCTCCGTGCCGAAGGGGTTTGCCCAGTCGCGCCACAACGGCGCGGCGCGGTCCTTGTCGGACAGGATCGCCGCAGCGGGCGCGATGCCCCAGTCGATGCCCAGGTCCGGGTCGTCGAACCGCACCGCGCCGTCGGCAGCGGGCGCATAGGCGGCGGTGCATTTGTAGACCACCTCGGCCCCCGCGCTGCGGGTGACGAAGCCGTGCAGGAAGCCCTCGGGGATCAGCAGTTGCAGCCCGTTGTCGGCGGAAAGCTCGACCCCGAACCAGCGCCCGAACGTGGCCGAGCCGGGCCGGGCGTCCACCGCCACGTCAAGGATCACGCCGCCGGTGCAGCGCACCAGCTTGGCCTGCGCATGGGGCGGGGCCTGATAATGCAGGCCCCGGACCGTGCCGGGGGCGGTGCTGAAGGAATGATTGTCCTGCACGAAATCAAGGTCGATGCCATGGCCGCGCAGGGTCGCGCGGTTCCAGGTCTCGCTGAACCAGCCGCGCGCATCGGCATGGCGGCGCGGGTGCAGGACCAGCAGGCCGGGCAGCGGCGTGGTGCGTATCTCCATCAGGCCGCCCCCCCTTGCGCCAGCAGGTCGCGCAACGCCGCGCGCCAGTCGGGGCGGGCAAGACCGAAGGCGGTTTCGGTAGCGCTGCAGTCCAGCCGCGAATTGAGCGGGCGCCGCGCCGGTGTCGGGTAATCGGCGGTCGGGATGTCCTCGACCTGCGCGGCCAGTCCGGCGGCGGCAAGGATGGCGCGGGCGAAACCGGCCCAGCTTGTATCCGGGGCGCCCGCGTAGTGGTAGACGCCCGACAGCGCCGGGTCGCGGGCCAGGGCGCGGGCAATGGTCAGGCAGGCACCGGCAAGCGCGCTGGCCGGGGTCGGCCCGCCGGTCTGGTCGGCCACGACGCGCAGCCGCGTTTGCGTGGCGCCGAGCCGCAGCATCGTCGTGACGAAATTCTGCCCCTCGCCCGAGAACACCCACGAGGTGCGCAGCACCGCATGGACCCCGCCCGCCGCCGCGACCGCCTGTTCCCCGGCCAGCTTGGATCGGCCATAGGCGTTCAGCGGCGCAGGCGCATCCGCAGGCTGCCACGGGCGGTTGCCCGAGCCGTCAAAGACGTAATCGGTTGAAACGTGGACAAACGGCACCCCGGCACCTGCCGCCGCACCCGCCAGCGCGCCCGGCGTGGCGGCGTTCACGGTGAAGGCCAGCGGTTCCTCGGCCTCGGCCCGGTCCACGGCGGTGTAGGCGGCGGCGTTGATGACCGCCCCGGCGCCTGCCAGATGCGGCGCCAGCGCCGCCACCGCCGCCGCCGGATCGGCGAGGTCCAGCGCCTCGCGGCCCAGAAACCGGGCGTCGGGCGCCAGACGTGCCAGCGCGCGGGCCAGTTGCCCGGTGCGGCCGATGACCACGACCGTCACCCCGCAACCCCCAGCCGCTGCCCGACACCGGGCCGCGACAGCAGCGGCTGCCACCAGTCGCGGTGCTCAAGATACCAGGTGACGGTGCGCCGCAGCCCCTGATCCAGCGTGACCGAGGGCCGCCAGCCCAGTTCGTCGCGCATCCGCGAAGGGTCGATGGCATAGCGCAGGTCATGGCCGGGGCGGTCGGGCACGAAGGTTATCAGCCGGTCGTGCGGCGCGCCCGAGGGGTGCAACTCGTCCATCAGCGCGCAGATGCGCCGGGCGATGTCGATGTTGGCGGCCTCGGCCTCGCCGCCGATGTTGTAGCTGCGCCCGGTCCGGCCGCGTTGCAGCACCAGCAGCAGGGCTTCGGCGTGATCCTCGACGAACAGCCAGTCGCGCACGTTCTGGCCCCGCCCGTAGATCGGGATCGGCTGGCCGTGCAGGGCGGCAAGGATGATGACCGGGATCAGCTTTTCGGGAAAGTGGAACGGCCCGTAGTTGTTCGAGCAGTTCGACAGCACCACCGGCAGGCCGTATGTTTCGTGCCACGCCCGCACCAGATGGTCGGCGGCAGCCTTGGACGCCGAATAGGGGCTGCGCGGCGCGTAGGGCATGGCTTCGGTGAACCGCGGATCGTCGGGGCCGAGATGGCCGAAGACCTCGTCGGTCGACACATGGTGCAGGCGGAACCCGTCGGGGCGCCCCTGCGCCTCCCACCAGGCGCGCGCGGCTTCAAGCAGGTTGAAGGTGCCGGTGATGTTGGTGGCGATGAAATCGGCAGGCCCGTCGATGGAACGGTCGACATGGCTTTCGGCGGCCAGATGCATGATCGCGTCGGGGCGATGCGCGGCCAGCGCCGCATCCAGCGCCGCCCGGTCGCGCAGGTCGGCGCGGACGAAGGCATAGCCGGGCAGGTCCGCCACCTCGGCGACATTGGCGGGGTTGGCCGCATAGGTCAGCGCGTCGAGGTTCACCACCTCGTGCCCCGCGCGCAACGCCCGGCGCACCACGGCGGAACCGATGAAGCCCGCGCCGCCGGTGACGAGCAGCTTCATGCCTTCAGCCGCGCGGCCAGATGCAGCAGCGCCAGCGCATAGCCCTGCACCCCGCAACCGGCGATCACCGCCTCGGCCCGCGCCGAAACATAGGAATGATGCCGGAACGATTCGCGCTTGTGGATGTTCGAGACATGCACCTCGACCACCGCGCCTTCGTAGGCGTTCAGCGCATCAAGCAGCGCAATCGAGGTATGGCTCCAGCCGCCGGGATTAATGACGATGCCGGGATTGACGCCACGCGCGGCATGGATCCAGTCGATCATCTCGCCTTCGTGGTTGGTCTGGCGGAAATCGACGCCGAACCCGGTTGCGGTCGCGCGGCACAAAGATTCCACATCGGCCAGCGTGTCGCGCCCGTAGATTTCCGGCTGGCGCAGGCCCAGCAGGTTCAGGTTCGGGCCGTTCAGGACAAGGAGATCGGGCATGTCGCGTTCCGCATTCGAGGGCTGACGGGTTGTCGCAAATACGCCCGCGCGCGGCAAGCGCGGGCTTGGCTTTCCCCGGACATTCCCCATATTCCAGTCGTGGCGGTTACGGAGGGTAAGATGACCAGCAAGCTCGAGCAGTTGCGCTCCATGACGGTGGTCGTGGGCGACACCGGCGACATCGACGCGGTGCGCAGGATGAAGCCGGAGGATTGCACCACCAACCCCTCCATCGTGCTCAAGGCGGTCAAGACCCCGGCCTTCGCCGACGAGGTGGCGAAGGTGATCGAGGCGGGCAAGGGCCGCGACAATGCCGTCGACTCCATCGCGCAGGACCTGACGATCATGGTCGGCGCGACGCTCGCCGGGATCGTGCCGGGCTATGTCTCGACCGAGGTGGACGCGCGGCTGTCCTTCGACCGCGACCGCTCGGTCGCCAAGGCCAAGGCGCTGGTCGCCGCCTATGGCGAACGCGGGGTCGGGCCGGACCGCATCCTCATCAAGCTCGCCTCCACCTGGGAGGGGATCGAGGCCGCCCGCATCCTTGAAGCGGAAGGCGTGCGCTGCAACATGACGCTGCTGTTTTCCATGGCGCAGGCGGTGGCCAGCGCCGAGGCGGGCGCCTATCTCATCTCGCCCTTCGTGGGCCGGATCACCGACTGGTACGGCAAGGCCACGGGTGAAACCTACACCCCCGAAACCGACCCCGGCGTGGCCTCGGTGCGCAGCATCTACGACTATTACAAGTCGAACGGGATCGGGACCATCGTGATGGGCGCCTCGTTCCGCAACCCCGGCCAGATCGAGGCGCTGGCAGGCTGCGACCGTCTGACCATCGCGCCCGCGCTGATGGAACAGCTAGACGCCGACAAGGGCGACCTGCCGCGCGCGTTGTCGCCCGAAGGCGCCAGCGGCGTGAAGCGCCGCTCGCTGACCGAGGAAGGTTTCCGCTGGGAAATGAACGAGGACGCGATGGCGACCGAAAAGCTCGCCGAGGGCATCCGCAACTTCCAGAAGGACACGCTGGCCCTGCACGCGCTGATCGAGGGGCGGCTGAAGGGGTAGGGTCGGCTCGTCATTGCGAGGAGCCGCAGGCGACGCGGCAATCCATGGGGCATCGCGCAAGCGGTCGGGGTTGCTTCGCCTGTCGGCTCGCAATGACGAAAAGAAATGCGCGGGGAAGTGAGAGGCTGGACAGCGACCCAGACGGGGCTCGTTGCGGCTGCTTCCTTCCGGACCTGACCGGGTTGGCGAGGCGCCTGCCCGCGCCAGCCTCTCGAGGCGCGGATATAGGGGCGCGCGGCAGGCGGCGCAAGCCGGATCGGGCGCCGGTCAGGGGTGATCGGGCGCGCAGCACCTTCCGTCATTGCGAGGAGCCGCAGCCGACGAAGCAACCCCGATGGCATTGCGCGAGCGGTCGGGATTGCTTCGGCTTACGCCTCGCAATGACGGGGTTTGCGGGGAGGCGGCCCCTCGCTGGCGCATGGCGCGCGGCGCCGGTATACGTTCCCGTGCAAGCGCCGCCGGATTCACCCGCACGAGGCACCCTGCGGTGCGACGGCCGGATCGAACCGAAAGGATGAATCAAATGGCCGTAACCTGGAAACTCGCGTCGCGCACGACCGAGGCCGACGTGCAGAGTCTTGCCGCGATGATCGGCCCGGTCCGGTTCCGTCTTGGCGACCGCTGGGTCGAGCCGCTGGCCGTCGCGCCCTGGGGCGATGACACCGGCCCCGAATTCGACGCCCTGCCCGGCACGATCCGGCGCCTGCGCGGCGAATGGCCCTGCGCGCCGTTCGGCAGCGATGCCGACCGGCCCGAGCTGCCGGACGACTGGCAGCCGCAGGACGCTTCGCCGCTGACCGTGACCGACCCCGACCTGCACGGCTTTTGCGCGAACAACGACTGGGAACTGGTCGAGCGCGCCGACGAAAGCATCGTCCTCGCCATCGAGCCGCCCGAGGATCACGCCCTTGCCCGGATCGAGCGGGAAATCCGGCTGTCCCATGACCGCGCGGGCGTCGAATTCCGGCTTGTCCTCCACCCGCGCCGCGACTGCCTGCTGCCGCTGGGGCTGCATCCAGTGCTGCCGCTGGGGGCGGACCCCGACAGCGTGATCCTGCATCTGGCCCATGGCGCGCGCGCCTGGACCTATCCGGTCGACACTGAACCGGGCCGCAGCATCATCGCCGTCGACCAGCGCGACATCGACCCGGCGCAGGTGGCGCTGCGCGACGGGCGCCACATCGACATCCGCCGCCTGCCGCTGCCCTCGCAGTCGGAAGACCTCGTGCTGCTGACCGGGCTGGGCGGCCGCATCGGCTGCGAGCTGCCGCGCATGGGCTGTCGGCTGGACCTGACCTGGCAGGAGGAACACCTGCCCTCGTGCCAGCTCTGGGTTTCCGGGCAGGGGCGGCTGTTCTACCCGTGGTCGGGACGATTCCGCGGCCTCGGGGTCGAACCCGTCGCGGCGCCGTTCGACCTTGGCCCGGCCATCGCGGCGGGCGCCAACCCGCTGAACCGCGCGGGCACCGCCACCGCCGTGCGGTTGACGGCGGGGGTCGCCTTCAGCACGCGCTATGCGATGGATTGTTCGGCGCTGTAGGAAAACCGCTACAGGCTGCCGCCGAGATCGTCCTCGATGTGAATCCGGATGATCTCGTCGAGCGAGGCATCGGCGACGAACCCCAGCGCCCGCGCGCGGACCGGGTCGAAGTCCCGCGCCCAGCCTGCGACGATCCCTTCCGTCACCGGGTCATCGACGCGGCGGATGCAAGCGACGGCATCGCTGCCCGCGACGCGGCGCAGGGCCTCGATCATCTCGCCAATGGTGGCCGAAAGGCCGGGCATGTTCAGCGCCCGGCGCGGGCCGATCCGCGCCGTGTCCATCGCGGCGGCATGGGCAAAGAACCCGGCGGCGCGGCGCGGGCTGGCGAACCAGTGGCGCACGTCGTCGCCCACCGGCAGCAGCGCCTCCTGCCCGACCAGCGGCTCGCGCAGGATCGACGAGAAGAACCCCGAGGCGGCCTTGTTCGGCTTGCCCGGTCGCACGATCAGCGTCGGCAGCCGCAGCGCCACGCCGTCGAAGATGCCCTTGCGCGTGTAGTCCGACAGCAGCAGATCGGCCATCGCCTTCTGCGTGCCGTAGCTGGTCAGCGGCGCATTGAAGAACTCGTCGCCGATCTTCTCGGGGAAGGGCGCACCGAAGACCGCGATGGACGAGGCCATGACGACGCGGGGGTGATACCCCAGCGCGCGGATGCCGTCGAACAGCGCGCGCGTGCCGTCGAGGTTCACGGCATAGCCCTTGTCGAAATCGCTCTCCGCCTCGGCCGAGACCACGGCGGCAAGATGAAGGATCACGTCCGGCTTGCCCGCAAGCCAGGCAGCGGCGACGCCCGCATCGGCCAGGTTCCCGGTCAGGGCATCGACGGTCCCGGCAAAGCCCGCAGGCACCGGCGCAGGGACCACATCGGCCAGCCCGAGGCGCGTGACCGCCTGCCCGCCGATCCCCCCGGCCGCGATCTGCGCCACAATCTTGCGGCCCAGCATCCCCGCCGCACCCGTGATGAGAACATGCATGGCAACCCTCCTGACACCCGCCCCTTCTGCCCGCGCGGGCAGGCAGCCGCAAGGACGGGGCGGGGCGGGGCATGTGCGCCACTGGCCTTTTCGTCATTGCGAGGAGCCGAAGGCGACGA
>JACFNP010000060.1 GCA_019454835.1 Rubellimicrobium sp. | reverse complement strand
ATTCCTCTGGTCGAGGATTGCCAAGCGAAGGGGCGGGATCACGTGAGGTGGGGGGCGGTAGGGGGCGGCAGGGTCGGCCTGCTGCCCCTCGCCCCGTCGACAAGCCGCTTGCGATGCGCGGGTAGCGATTGCCAATACCGTCGAGTTGCAGGGGTATTACCGGGTCGCGGGCGGCTACTTCTTCGCCGATCACACGTGTTTCCGGGTCGCGAAGGTCGGCTGAGCGGCGAGAGGGAAATTCGTGGCCAGACAAGGCAGCGGTGGATAAGCTCCCCCCATGAACAAGGACGCCGAAAAGCGCATCGCCGCCAGGCTCGCCAGGACGATGACGATGCTCTGTGTGCGCAACACCCATATCGAGACCATCCATGCGGGCCTCACGCCCGTAACCCATACCGGTGACTGGAGCGACGTCACTGTGGTTGATGCCGATGGAAGGCGCATTCCCTGGACCGCGGTCTCGCATATTACCAATGACGACATGCGCGAGTTGATGCGGCAGATTGTGAACCGCCTCTACACGTTCCACCTCTGCGCGGACGACCAGAAGCTGCGGGCCGAGATCGAGAAGTGGATGGCCGTCGCGGATAAGTGAGACGAGCCGGAAATCGATCAGCGGATGATCGGGCGTCGTGGCTCCCAGCCGGGAACCTGAGGGCCGCGATCTCTACTCGACCACCGGATAGAACGGCTTGCCCCAGTCCTTGCTCGGGCTGTCCATCATCAGATCAATGAAGACCGGCATCAGGAAGCCAAGGATAGCGGCGCCATCTCGGACCTGCGCCCGGTTCACGCCGCTGTTCCAGGTCGCGCCGCCATGGACTAGCTGGTTGCGCAGGACATAGAGTCGGTCGAAGACAAAGCTGAGAACGCGCGCCGTGTCGCCCGCCTGGAAAGCCAGCGTGAAGGACCGAGCCGAGGACTTGAACCGCTCCTCCCAATCGTCGAATCCGTCGATGCCGTTGTGATGCTGCCAGAACGGATTGAAGACATAGCGGTTTTCTAGCAGCAGCCGCACCGGCCCTGAAAACCGCTGCCAGATGGCCTTGTAGATGCGCCGGTCGCCATCGAGCGCCACCAGCCGCCCGAAGAAATCGGCAAAGGCCGCACGTTCTCCGGGGGCAATGGCCTGAAATTCCCGCTCGTCCGCATAGGCGGCATTGAAGGCGATCCAGAGGAAGACGAAGCGGGCGTCATCGTCCTCGCCGCAAGCCTCGGCGCGCCCGATCCAGCTAATGGCGCGATGGACCCGCAGGCCCATGGTCTCGGGAAAGCCCGCGCGGATGGCGCGCTGCCTGGTCTTCAACGCCGCGTGGTCGAGTACATCCTTCATCCACGATCTCCCACTGAAAACCCGTCACGGCAAGGCATCGAAATCTGGCCTTCGATGGCCTTCGACCAGGGCGCAAAGCCCCTCGGGCGCGATCACCTCGACCTTGTCGCCCCATTGATAGAGATGCCATGCTGTATACCCCGGCTGCCCGGTCAGGGCAATTTTTCGAGGCGCCCCCCCTGGACTAATTTTGCACCGCCGACCTCACAGCGGCGTGATCCAGCGCCTCCAGCACCGCGATGCGCGCGTCCTGCCATTCCGTCATGATACCGGTGCTGTCGACAGGCAGGCACAGCGGCCCGTGCTTACGTCATGCGACGACTTGTAGTATCCACGGACTCGACCCGCCAGGAGATCGCGCTTGTACCGTCTTGCTGAAGTTCTCGCCTTGTGGCCCGGCAAGAGCGCGGCAGCCGACGGGGTGGAGCACCCGGCATTGTATCATATGCTGGATGTTGCGGCGGTTGCCGAAATCCTGATCGAACCCTGGGGGTTCCTGCGGCCCGTTCGTGATGCCCTCGTTCTTCTGGCCGGACTGCACGATCTGGGCAAGATTTCCGACAGTTTTCGCAACATGCTGCGGGATGGCACGCGGCAGTACCGGCGTCATTGGGAAATGACCGAGGTTCTGCTATATCGCCACGATTCCGTCATTGGCGAAATTCTCGGGCTGGAGGTTTACCAGCGCAAATCCCTCTATGCCTGCGTTGCGGGCCATCATGGCCGCCCGCCTTCGGGCCCGCTCGATGATTTCAGGCTGGATTACCATATCGGCGAGCAGGCGATGCGCGATGCGTGCGAGGTGATCCGCGCATTCTCCGCATTCTGGCCCGATGCGTCGCTGTCCGATATGGACGATAGCACGTTGCAGGCGCTGGAATGGTGGCTGCCCGGCTTTATCACAACCGCCGACTGGATCGGATCGAATACCGAATGGTTCCCGGCCACCGCGCCGGGGCCGGGGCTTGCGGAGTATCTTGCCGGGGCGCGGGGCCGCGCTGCCCGGGCGGTGACGGCGGCCGGTCTGGACGCGCCGTCGCCTGCGGCCGGGCCGCTGTTCGATCTCGCCCCACGCCCGATGCAGGCGGCCTGCTCGGCGGTCCCGCTGCCCGATGGCCCGATGCTGGCCGTGATCGAGGATGAGACCGGCTCGGGCAAGACCGAGGCGGCCCTGATCCTCGCGCAGCGCATGATGCTGGCGGGAAAGGGGCGCGGGCTGTTCTTCGCCCTGCCGACCACGGCAACGGCGGATGCGATGTTCGCCCGCGCGCGGGACGTGGTGGGGTGCATGTTCGCCGCACCCCCCAGCCTGACGCTGGCCCATGGCCGCGCAGCCCTGTCGCAGGACTTCAAGGCGCTTCGGGGAACGTCCGCCCGGTATTCCGACGCCCCGGTCTGCTCGGACTGGCTGGCCGACAACCGCCGCCGGGCGCTGCTGGCCACGGTCGGCGTCGGCACCATCGACCAGGCGCTGCTCTCGGTACTGCCGACCCGGTTCGCCACGCTGCGCCATTACGGGCTGGCCTCGAAGATCCTGATCGTGGACGAGGTGCACGAGATGGGCGCCCCCTACATGGCGACAGAGCTGGCGCAGCTTCTGCGCCTGCACCGGATGGCGGGCGGCTCGGCCATCCTGCTGACGGCCACGTTGCCGCTGGCGCAGCGCCGGATGCTGCTTGAGGCCTGGGGGGCCGAGGACGATGGCAGCCGGGCCTATCCCGTCTTGACCGTTGCCGGTGCGCGCCGCGCCGAGGCGCTGCCGCAGGTGGCCAGCCCGCGCGGCCCGGTGGCGGTGACGCGGCTGTCCGACGACGAGGCAGCCGTCGCGCTTTTGCGCGAGAAGGCGGCGGCGGGAGCGGCCTGCCTGTGGGTGCGCAACGCGGTTGATGACGCGATTGCGGCCGTCGATGCGCTGCGCGACGCCGGGATTCCGGCCGATCTGCTGCATGCGCGCTTTGCGCTCGCCGACCGGCTGCGCCACGAATCCCGCCTGCTGTCGCGCTTCGGCAAGGCGGGCGAGGGGCGCGCGGGGCAGGTGCTGGTTGCAACGCAGGTAGTGGAGTCCTCGCTCGATCTGGATTTCGATGTGATGGTGTCGGACCTCGCACCGATGGCGGCGCTGATCCAGCGGGCCGGCCGTTTGTGGCGGCACATGGACCGCCGCCCGACTGCGGCGCGCCCGGTACCGGCACCGATGCTGCATGTGATTTCGCCCGATCCGGAGGTGGTCGAGGACGATCAATGGCTGCACCGGGTGCTCGATCGCGGCGCCTGGGTCTACCCGCTGGACCTGCAATGGCGCACGGCACGCGCCTTGTTCGATGCGGGTCGCATCGACGCCCCCGGCGGCCTGCGTGATCTGATCGAGGCCGCGCATGGCGCAGACGCCCCGCCCATCCCTGCGACGCTGGAGGCGGCCGAGATCACCCGCGAAGGCGAGGGCTTTGCCGAGGCCAACCAGGCGCGGCGCAACCTGGTCCGGATCGAGGACGGCTACCGCGGCAACCCGGCCGCCCCCGATACCGACTATCCGACCCGGCTCGGGCGCCCGCAGCGCGTCTTGCTATTGGTGAAAAGGAAGGCGGGCGGTCTGGCACCTTATGCGGGCAGCAATGATGCCGAGGGCTGGCAGCTTTCCGAAGTGCAGGCAGCCGAGCATCGCGTCGCGCATCTCGATTTGCCGAAACAGGACAACCCCGAAATCGCCGCGCTGACCGCGGATTGGCCTGAGTGGCGCAAGAGAGCCGCGACGATCTGCACTATAGGTGAGGGTGGGCGCATCTGCGAAGGGCTGCATTACGATGCAAACACGGGGATCGTTTTTGATGACGGCCGAGGATAATACTTGTCTTTCCGAGGGTCTCAGCGATTATCTCGATATCGGCGATCTTTCTTGAATGGCCGTATGGGTCACTTTGAGAGGCCAGAGAATGCGGGATGATTCCTTTAATCTCGTCAACAATGCTTGGATTCCGGTTGTCGACAAGGATGGCACGCGGCGGGTGATCGCCCCCTGGCAGATGGCAGACGACGCCATCCTGCGCCCGGACTGGCCGCGTCCCGACCTGAATATCGCCTGTCTGGAGTTGCTGATCGGGCTGGTTTTCCTTGCTGATCCGCCAGCGGACAGAAGGGACTGGCATGGCCGCCCGTCCCCGGACCCCGGACGGCTGCGGGCGCGCCTCGCTCCGTTCGTCCCCGCATTCGACCTGCTGGGCGAGGGGCCGCGCTTCATGCAGGACCGTGCCCGGATCGAGGGCGATGCCAGCAAACCCGACATGCTGTTCATCGACAGCGCGGGCGGACAGACGGTGCGCAACAACGCCGATCTGATGGTCTGGCGCGACCGCTACCCGGCGCTTGATCCGGCGCTGGCCGCAATGGCGCTATACACGCTGCAGGCCCATGCGCCCTCTGGTGGCGCAGGCAACCGCACCTCGATGCGTGGCGGCGGGCCGATGGTCACGCTGGTTCAGCCCGAGGGCGGGCTGTGGTCGCTGATCCGGGCGAATGTGCCCTACGGCACCTCTGCGACGCCCGAGGCGTTGCCGTGGATGCGCCCGACCATCACTTCCGAGGGCGGAAAGCAGGTCTTCCCCGCGCAGGCTCACCCGGCCGAGGCCTTCTTCGGCATGCCGCGCCGCCTGCGCCTGATCGCGGAAAACGGCCTGATTACCGGCGTCGTGCAACGCCCCTACGGCACCAATTACGCCGGTTGGGACCACCCGTTGACGCCGTATTACCGGCTGAAGCTGACCGATGAATGGCTGCCGAAACACCCGCGCGCCGGGCTGTTCGGCTATCGCGGCTGGCTGGGCGTCATCGTCGCCGGTGAAGAGGATAGCGGTTTGCAGCGCCGCGCCGGAACCTTGCGCGCCTGGCATGATCGCAGCGGCGGCAAGACGGCGCGGGTTCTGGTCGCAGGCTGGGCGATGGACAACATGAAGCCGCGCGATTTCGTGCAGTCCTCGCCGCCATTCGTGGCGCTGCAGGGAATGGCGCTGGGGCTGCTGCTGGGCATGATCGAGGCAGCCGAGCAATTCGGCCTTGCCCTGCGTGCGGCGCTGCGCCCGGTCCTCGCCGAGGGTGAGGCGCGCGAGGCGGTGCGCGAAGCCTTCCATGCCGAAACTCAGGCCGCGTTCGAGGCAGGTCTGGGCGAACTGGAAGCCGGCGCCGAGCCGCAGCAGGTAGCGCGCGACTGGGTAGCCGCCATGCACCGCACCGCCATGGTGCTGTTCGAGGCCCGCGCCTTGCCGGGGCTGGCAGATCGTGAACTGATGAAAAAGCCCTCGGCGTCGGGAAAGAACGTGAAGGAGGCCCGCACCCAGCGCGATATTGTCTATGCCCATCGTAACCTTGCTTCTGCGTTTGCGGGTTATGGCGACTATGGCAGCAAGGCACTTGGCGCGCTGATGCTCCCCGTGCCGCCGAAGAAAAAGAAGGAGGCCGCATGAACGACGATCCCGCAAGCCCCGGCGCCGTGATCCTCGGCTGGTGGGGGCAGAACATCGGCCTGCGCGACTCCGGTGCCGCGCGCGCGCTCGCGGCGCGGCTGCGACGCAACACGGATGTGGAAATCCTGTGCGAGGCGCCGGTGCAGGAGCTGGCGCCAAAGCTGGGGCTGAACAGCGCCGGAAACGCCCGCCGCCTGCTGCGCCTTGTCCGCGTGCTGGCCGAGTTCCGCGACAACAGCGCCGAGAGCTTCGCGCACCGTCTCGGTGGCTCTGATCCGGTCCTGTCCCCGGCGCGATTTCAACGCCTGCTGCGCGCGGACGGGGACGAGCTGACCACGGCGCTGATCCGCGCCGCCCGCATGCTCGGCCCGGTCGAGACGCGGCGCTGCAACATCGCCCGCCTCGGGCAGGACCTGCTTTACTGGAACGACACCACCCGCATGCGGTGGAGTTTCGACTATTTCCACGCGCCCCAGCCAGAGGCGCCCCAACCCATTGCGACGGAGACACCCGCATGACGACATTCGTGCAATTCCACCTGCTGACCGCCTACCCGCCATCGAACCCCAACCGCGACGATCAGGGCAGGCCCAAGCAGGCGCTGATGGGAGGGGCGCCACGGCTGCGGCTGTCCTCGCAATCGATCAAGCGGGCGGTGCGGGAATGCAGCTATTTCGCAAACGACCTGGCCGGGAACACCGGCACGCGCACCAAGCGGCTGTTTGAAAAACTGAAGGAAAAGCTGCTCGGCGACGGGGTCACGGACAAGTCGGCGCATGATATCGCCGAGGCGGTGGCAAAGATTTTCGGCAAGCTGGAGGCACCGAAAAAGGCCGAGCCGGAAAAGCTGATGGCTACCACCCTGGCCTTCATCTCGCCGGACGAATGGCGCCTGGCCGAGGAACTCGCGGCGAAAATGCTGGCCGGTGAGGAACTGCCCAAGGACAAGGATCTGAAAAAGCTGGTCCTGCGCCGGGCTGATGGTGCCGTCGACATTGCCATGTTCGGGCGCATGCTGGCCGACGACCCCGACTACAACCGCGATGCGGCGGTGCAGGTCGGCCACGCCATCACCACCCACCGGGTTCTGGCCGAGGATGACTGGTTTGCGGCGGTCGACGACCTCAAGACCCGCGACGAGGACGCGGGCGCGGGCCATCTGGGCGAGACGGGCTTCGGGTCGGGGGTCTATTACCTCTATGTCTGTGTGAACGTCGATCTTCTGGTCGAGAATCTGGCCGGGGACCGGGAACTGGCAAAGCGCGGGATGGACTCGCTTGCCCGCGCACTGGCCATTGCCACGCCCACCGGCAAGCAGAACAGCTTTGCCCATCACCCCCGCGCAGGTTTCATCCGGGTCGAAAAGGGACCGCAACAACCGCGTGACCTAACCGGCGCCTTCTTCACCCCGGTCAGCGGCAACGATCTGCTGAAGGCGTCGAAGGACGCGCTCGATGCGACTGCCGCGCAGATCGACCGCGCCTATGGCGCCTGCTGCGATGCGCATGAGACCATGGACATTGTTGCGCAGGTCGGCTCGCTGGACCAGATCGCCGCCTTCGCCGCCGGGGCGGTCGATGGCTGAGCACCTGATCTTTCAACTGACCGCCGCGCTTGGTTCGATGGGCGAGTTCGCTGGACACGAGCGGCGCGGCTCGCTCACCTGGCCGGGACGCTCGGCGCTGATCGGGTTGATGGGGGCGGCGCTCGGCATCCGCCGGGACGGGGATTTCTCGGCGCTCGAACGGCTGTCGATGGCGGTGGCGATCTTCGACGCGGGCGCGGTCCTGCGGGATTATCATACCGCCCAGACCGTGCCTTCGGCTGCCGTGCGCCAGCCGCAATCACGTCCGCAGGCCCTGCACGATTCCGGCCTGCGAACGAACACCACCATCACCCTGCGCGACTATCGCCAGACACCGCTCTACGGCGTGGCGGTCTGGGGCGGCGCGATGCAGGGCCTTGCCCGTGCGCTCACTCGCCCTGCTTTTGCGCCATATCTGGGGCGACGATCCTGCCCGCTGGCCGCGCCGCTTGATCCGCAGATCGTCACCGCCGACACCGCCGAGGCGGCGCTGGCCCTGCTGCGCCTGCCACCATGGCGAAGCGGGTCAAGGGCGCATCTGCTTGCCAGCGACGGCCGCCCCGATGCAACGCATTTCGAGACACGTCACGACAACGCCCTCGACCGTCGTGCCTGGCACTTCGGGCCGCGCCGGGTGGCGATGATCCCGGTTGCGATCACCCCCGGCAGTGCCGAGGCCGCGCCATGACCCTTTATCTGTCGCGCCTGCGGCTGGCGCGCGACCCGGCCACGCGGGCGCTTGACGGGTTGCTCAATCCGGGGGCCGCAGGGGCGCGCAAGGATGCCCATCACCGGCTGATCTGGTCCTGCTTTGCCAACGACCCCGAGCAAAGGCGCGACTTTCTCTGGCGCACCGAGGGGCGCGGCCTGTTCCTGACCCTCTCGCAGCGCCCGCCGGAACGAAGCCCGCTTTTCGATCCGCCCGAGGTCAAGGAATTTGCCCCCGACCTGAAGCCCGGCGACCGGCTGGGTTTTGCGCTGCGCGCCAACGCGACGCGGACCGAAAAGACCGGCGGTCTCTCGTCCGGCGGGCGCGAAAGGAAACGCCATATCGACCTGGTCATGGACGCGCTGAAACCCGTGCCGAAGGGCGAGCGTGCCGAGGTCAGAATGAAACTGGCGCAGGGCGTCGCCGAAAGCTGGCTCGCCGCACAGGGGTCGCGTCACGGTTTCGATCCCGAGGCGATCACCCTGGCCGACTACGGCGTATCGGTCCTGCCCGGTTATCGCGGACGGCGTCAGGGGCAGCCGCAATACGGCATCATGGACCTTGCGGGCACGCTCGTCGTGACCGATCCGGTCGCCTTTCTGGCTGCACTCGGGCACGGATTCGGACGCGCCAAGGCCTTCGGTTGCGGGCTGATGCTGATCCGCCGGACCGGGTGAGGCATGAAGGGCCTGCCACCGCCACGACCGATCCCGCTCAGGGATCGCTCGTCGCTGGTGTTTGTCGAGCGCGCACAGCTTGACGTGCTCGACGGGGCCTTCGTCGCGGTCAATGCCGACGGCACCCGCACCCATATCCCGATAGGTGGCCTCGCCGGACTGATGCTCGAACCGGGTGCGCGCATCAGTCATGCCGCCGTGGCGCTTGCGGCGCACACCGGCACGCTGATTACCTGGATCGGCGAGGCGGGTGTGCGGCTTTACTCTGCCGGTCAGCCGGGCGGGGCGCGTTCCGACAAGCTGCTCTGGCAGGCCGCCATCGCGCTTGACCCGGCGGCGCGGCTGCGGGTGGTGCGCGCGATGTATGCGCGCCGCTTCGGCGAGGGTGCGCCGCAGCGCCGCTCGATCGACCAGTTGCGCGGCATCGAGGGTGTCCGGGTCCGCCAGAGCTACGCCCTGCTGGCCGAACAACACGGGGTGAAATGGGCACGCCGCAAATACGACCCCGGGGATTGGGAGGCAGGCGACGTTCCCAACCGCTGCCTGTCCGCCGCGACTGCCTGCCTGCACGGCCTGACCGAGGCCGCCGTGCTGGCTGCAGGCTACGCCCCGGCCATCGGCTTTCTGCATACCGGCAAGCCGCTCAGCTTCGTCTACGACATCGCCGATCTCTACAAGCTCGACACCGTGGTGCCCGAGGCCTTCCGCATCGCAGGCCAGCACGCACGCGGCAAGCTGGAGACGACGCCGGACCGCGCCGTGCGCCTTGCCTGCCGCGATGCGTTTCGCCGGACCGGATTGCTGGGCAGGATCATCCCCGCCATCGAAGAGGTTCTGTCGGCGGGCGACCTGCCCCGGCCCGAGCCACCCCCCGAGGCCGCAGGCCCCGCTTTTCCTGACGAGGTATCCGGCGATGATGGTCATCGTGGTTGAAAGCGCCCCGCCGCGCCTGCGCGGCCGCCTGGCGGCCTGGCTGCTGGAAGTCCGCGCCGGCGTTTTCGTCGGCGACTACTCCGCCCGTACCCGCGAGCGCATCTGGGAGCAGGTCGAGGCCTATATCGAAGACGGCGATGCCGTCATGGTCTGGCGCGCGCCGACCGACCAGGGCTATGCCTTCCAGACCGTCGGCCACAACCGCCGCGTGCCGGTTGATTTCGACGGCATGACACTGGTCCAGTTCCGCCCCGAAAAGGGCAAGTGACCGGTGCAATTCTCGGGTGTTGAATTATGCTGGAAGTTCAATACTGTGCAGCAAGACTGTTCCCCGCACGCGCGGGGATGATCCGTCCTCGATGTCGCGGCGCACCCGGTGCAGGTGCTGTTCCCCGCACGCGCGGGGATGATCCGTCGTAATGCGCGGCCAGCCAGTCATGATCGGTCTGTTCCCCGCACGCGCGGGGATGATCCGGACACGCCGATAACCGTAACGGGTCAGAACCCCTGTTCCCCGCACGCGCGGGGATGATCCGTGTCCCCATTGAAGGGACGAAGTGAATGGCAACTGTTCCCCGCACGCGCGGGGATGATCCGGCCCCCGCGTGAGTTGCACCCTAACAGCCGGGCTGTTCCCCGCACGCGCGGGGATGATCCAGCGCGGGCGCGCCGTGATCGTCGGTCACGACTCTGTTCCCCGCACGCGCGGGGATGATCCGGCTCAACCACTGGCTTCACCACAAAAACAAGCCTGTTCCCCGCACGCGCGGGGATGATCCGTCGCCACGCTGCGCCTGATAGAGCGTGCAGCCCTGTTCCCCGCACGCGCGGGGATGATCCGCTGGCCCATATCAGCACAGGCGGCAATTTCGGCTGTTCCCCGCACGCGCGGGGATGATCCGCAGATCGGCTGTCAGCGCCACTCTCTGGGGGCCTGTTCCCCGCACGCGCGGGGATGATCCGCAATACGCTGTCGAATACATCCGCGCCGATCTCTGTTCCCCGCACGCGCGGGGATGATCCGTCATTTGTCGGCAAGCCCTTGAGCAACGCGACCTGTTCCCCGCACGCGCGGGGATGATCCGTCTTTGCCCTCACCGGCTGCCCAGCGCTTGACCTGTTCCCCGCACGCGCGGGGATGATCCGCTTGACGGCATGGCGCTGGCCTCGGGCGTTGACTGTTCCCCGCACGCGCGGGGATGATCCGTCGGCGACGTGTTGTTCGAGCCATTCTGCGGCCTGTTCCCCGCACGCGCGGGGATGATCCGCGGCTATCCTGGCCGGGGCAAAACCATGTGAACTGTTCCCCGCACGCGCGGGGATGATCCGGACCCCGGAGAAGGCCTGGTCTACTACACCGGCTGTTCCCCGCACGCGCGGGGATGATCCGGAGTGGGGCTGGACTGTCCCGGTGCTGATTGACTGTTCCCCGCACGCGCGGGGATGATCCGCCAACAATCGCCGATGCAAATATCCTCCGCAACTGTTCCCCGCACGCGCGGGGATGATCCGATGATCCCGTCGACAATCGCGGGGTTCTTGGCCTGTTCCCCGCACGCGCGGGGATGATCCGCTGGACGCGGCGTATCGAATGGCCGGAGGTAACTGTTCCCCGCACGCGCGGGGATGATCCGCGTTGCGCAGCGTTGTGTCGAAGGTGACAGGGCTGTTCCCCGCACGCGCGGGGATGATCCGCCCGTGGATTGTTGTTGGCCGGTCTGCGGCGCCTGTTCCCCGCACGCGCGGGGATGATCCGAACAAGTATGGCCTGCCGGTAACGCCGGTCGCCTGTTCCCCGCACGCGTGTCAACGGCGGAGCAAAATCAGGCCATTGGGCGGCTGCGCTAAGCCTCCAGTTCGTCATTGAGCGGTTTCGCCGCCCGGCTGACCTGCGAGGATGACGGGCTGTCGATGCCGAACTCGCGCATCAACGCCTCGGCATCACGGGTGGAAACGCCCTTGATATACATCTCGGCCACCGCCAGCATCACCGCCCGCACCGAGCGCCGACCGCGCTCCAGAGACTGCGGGTAGAAAGGCTCGCCCTCATGCGCGGCGGTCTTGGGGACCTGCACGGTGACGGTGCCGGCCGGGGTGTCGATCCGCTTTGTAGATAGTCGGCTCTGAACAACCGTTTCAGGCGGCGAATGCGCGGTCCTGGTGGTGGT
>JACFNP010000008.1 GCA_019454835.1 Rubellimicrobium sp. | reverse complement strand
GATGTGGGTGTCGGGCATCATGCAGGGCCTGATGTGGCGCGAATACGACGAGCAGGGCTTCCTGGTCTATTCCTTCGTGGAAACCGTCGCCGCCATGCACCCCTACTACCTGATCCGGGCGACGGGCGGGCTGCTCTATCTCGCGGGCGGGCTCGTGATGGTGTGGAACGTCTGGCAGACGCTGAAGGGCCGCGTCCGCGACGAGACCCCGATGGGCGGCCGCGTCACCCCGACCCCGGCAGCCGCCGCAACCCCGGCCGAATGAGGAGCGTCCGATGTCCATCCTGAACCGGCACTCGGCCCTTGAACGCCACGCGACGCTGCTGCTGGTGACCTCGCTTGTCGTGGTCAGCATCGGCGGCATCGTCGAGATCGCGCCGCTGTTCTACCTGCAGAACACCGTCGAGGAAGTGGACGGGATGCGGCCCTATACGCCGCTCGAACTGGCGGGCCGCAACATCTATGTGCGCGAGGGCTGCTATACCTGCCACAGCCAGATGATCCGCCCGTTCCGCGACGAGGTGGAACGCTACGGCCATTACAGCCTAGCGGCGGAATCGATGTATGACCACTCGTTCCAGTGGGGATCGAAACGCACCGGGCCGGACCTTGCCCGCGTCGGGCAGCGCTATTCCAACGAATGGCATGTCGAGCATCTGGTCGATCCGCGCGCCGTGGTGCCGGAATCGGTCATGCCCGCCTATGCGTTCCTGCGCGACGCGCCGCTGGACACGTCGGACATCGCCGCCCATCTGGTCGCCAACCGCCGCGTCGGCGTGCCCTACAGCGACGAGATGATCGCCGAGGCCGCCGCCGACATGCGGGCGCAGGCGATGCCGGACGCCGACACCTCGGGTCTCGAGGCGCGCTACGTGAACATCCATATCGGCGACTTCGACGGCCAGCCCGACCGGCTGACCGAGATGGATGCGCTGGTCGCCTACCTCCAGATGCTCGGCACGCTGGTCGATTTCTCGACCTATGACGAAGCCAGCGGCTATCGCTGAGGGGGCGGACGTGGAAACCTACACCGCCATGCGCCATTTCGCCGATAGCTGGGGGCTGCTCGCCATGACGGTCTTCTTCGTCGGCGCGATCCTCTACGCCTTCCGCCCCGGCAGCCGCAAACTGTCCGACGATGCCGCGCAAATTCCGTTCAGGGACGAAGACTGACATGGCCGAGAAGCAGATCGACGATGTGACCGGCACCGCGACCACGGGTCACGAATGGGACGGGATCAGGGAACTCGATACGCCGATGCCGCGCTGGTGGCTGTGGGTCTATTACGGCACCATCGTCTGGGCGCTGGGCTATGTGATCGCCTATCCGGCCTGGCCGCTGGTAAACACCGCGACCAGGGGACTGCTGGGCTATTCGACCCGCGCCGAGGCCCGCGCCGAGCTTGACGCCGCCGAGGCCGGACGGGCCGACTATCTGGCCGCCGTGGCTGCAAGCGACATTGACGACATCATGGCCGACGACGCGCTGCGCACTTTCGCCACCGCTGCGGGCGCCGCCGCCTTTCGGGTGAACTGCGTGCAATGCCACGGGTCCGGCGCGCAGGGCAGCGCGGGCTATCCCAACCTCAACGACGACGACTGGCTCTGGGGCGGCACGCCCGAGGACATCCGCCTGACCATCGCCCACGGCATCCGCTACGAGCCGGACCCCGACACCCGCTGGTCGGAAATGCCGGGCTTCGGCGATGTGCTGACCGCGACCGAGATCAACCGGATCGCGCTGCATGTCGCCGCCTTCACCGGCGGCGCCGGGGATGCGGATGCCGACGCGCTGGCCGAGGGCGAGGCGCTTTATCTCGATAACTGCGCCGCCTGCCACGGCGACGCGGGCGAGGGCAGCCACGACCTCGGCGCCCCAAGCCTGCGTGATGCGATCTGGCTTTACGGATCGTCGGTGGCCGACATCACCCGGCAGGTTCGCAGCCCGCGTCACGGCGTGATGCCCGCATGGCAGGACCGGCTGGGCGAGACCACGGTGAAGGAACTGGCCGTCTATGTCCACTCGCTCGGCGGTGGCGAATAGGCGCCGGGCAGCGGATCGGCCAACAGACCGGGCACCCTGCGGGCAGCCCGGCACGCGGGACAGGGAGAGATGATGGAAGCGGCGGCCCCGGTGCAGCCCGCCTGACGACATGCGCAGCCCCGGCGCTGCAGAAGGATGACGACCATGTCCGACGCATCGAAGGTCGAGATATTCGACGTTGAGGCGGTGAACGCCGCCCGGACCCGCGATCCGCTCTATGCCGCGCGCAAGAAGATCTTCCCGCGCCGGGTCGACGGCACCTATCGGCGGCTGAAATGGGCGGTCATGGCGGTGACGCTGGCGATCTACTACATCACGCCCTGGCTGCGCTGGGATCGCGGGCCTCATGCGCCCGACCAGGCGGTGCTGATCGACCTCGCCAACCGGCGCTTCTACTTCTTCTTCATCGAGATCTGGCCGCAGGAATTCTACTACGTCGCCGGGCTGCTCATCATGGCGGGGTTCGGGCTGTTCCTCGTCACCTCGTCGGTCGGGCGGGCGTGGTGCGGCTATGCCTGCCCGCAGACCGTGTGGACCGACCTGTTCATGGCCATCGAGCGGCGCATCGAGGGCGACCGCAACGCCCGCATGAAGCTGGATGCCGCGCCGTGGAGCGCGGGCAAGCTGGGCAAGCGGGTGCTGAAACACGGCGTCTGGGTGCTGGTCGCGGTGGCGACCGGCGGGGCATGGGTGTTCTATTTCGCCGACGCGCCGACTCTGGCCGTCGATCTGTTCACCGGCCGCGCCGCGCCGGTGGCGTGGTTCACCATCGCCATCCTGACCGCCACCACCTACATCTTCGGCGGCCACATGCGCGAACAGGTCTGCACCTACATGTGCCCCTGGCCGCGTATCCAGGCGGCGATGATGGACGAGAACTCGCTCACCGTCACCTACAACGACTGGCGCGGCGAACCCCGCGCGCGCGGCGCGCGGCGGGCGGCGGCGGCGGGGCAGGTTGCGGGCGACTGCGTCGATTGCAACGCCTGCGTCGCGGTCTGCCCGATGGGCATCGACATCCGCCACGGCCAGCAGCTCGAATGTATCACCTGCGCTTTGTGTATCGACGCCTGCGATGCGGTGATGGAGAAGATCGGCAAGCCGCTGGGCCTGATCTCCTATGCGACGCTGGCGGATTATCAGGCCAACATGGACCTTGCGACCGACGGCGGCACCGCGCCGATCGACCCGCGCAAGACGCACGACGACAGCGGCGGCCTGTCGGACAAGGTGGCGTCGTTCCACCTGCGCAAGCTGCTGCGTCCGCGCGCGCTGGTCTATCTGGCCGCCTGGGTGCTGGTCGGCCTTGGCATGGTCTTCGTGCTGATGGGCCGCGACCGGCTGCAGGTCAACGTGCTGGCCGACCGCAACCCGCAATACGTGGTGTTGTCCGACGGCTCGATCCGCAACGGCTATACGGTCAAGCTGCTCAACATGGTGCCCGAGCCGCGCGTCTTCACCCTGTCGCTGGACGGGCTGCCCGGCGCCGGGATGAGCATCACCGGCATCGATGATCCCGCCGCCGCCACCAGCTATACCGTCGAGGTCGAACCCGACCGGCTGCGCACGCTGAAGGTCTATGTCAGCCAGCCGCGGGACGCGATTGCGGGCACCAGCCAGCACTTCACCTTCGCGGTGGACGAGCAGGGCGGCATGGGTGAAAGCGCCAGCTACCGGGCGACCTTCGACGCCCCGGCGGAGGCAGTGCAATGACCGCGCGCAAGGGGGAATTCACCGGTCGGCACATGCTGGCGATCATGGTGGCCTTCTTCGGCGTCATCATCGCGGTGAACGTGACCATGGCGGTCATGGCGGGGCGTAGCTGGACCGGGATCGTCGTCGAGGACACCTATATCGCCAGCCAGGAGTTCAACGCCAACGCCGCCGAGGGCCGTGCGCAGGCGGCGCTGGGCTGGACTTCGGCGCTCGAGGTCGCGGGCGGCGTCGTCACCTGGCGCCTGACGGACCGCAGCGGCGCGCCGGTCTGGTCGGACGGCGTGACGGCGCAGTTCCGTCACCCCGCCTACGACTCCGCCGACCGCGCGGCGGTGCTGGTGCGCGGCGAGGACGGCAGCTTTTCGGCGCCCGTCGATCTGCCCGATGGCCAGTGGATCATCGCCATCGCCGCCGAAGTCACCGCGCTCGACCATCCCTACCGCGAGGCGCGGCGGGTCACGATCCGCGACGGGGCAATGCAATGAGCGTGCTGGTCTATCTGATCCCCATCGCGCTGGTGTTCGGGCTGGGCGGCCTTGCGGCCTTCATCTGGGCCTTGCGCAGCGGCCAGTACGACGACCTCGACGGCGCGGGCGAACGGGTGCTGCTCGACGACGATGACCGCGCCGCGCGGTGAGTGGCGGGTGGGGGCGCCATCTTCCGTCATTGCGAGGAGGCGCAGCCGACGCGGCAATCCACGGGACCGAGGGCTGCGCCTGGCATGGATTGCTTCGGCTTCGCCTCGCAATGACGAAAACCCCTGTCATTGCGAGGAGCCGCAGGCGACGAAGCAACCCCGACGTTGCGCGCGAGCGGTCGAGGTTGCTTCGGCTTCGCCTCGCAATGACGAAAATACTGCCGTCATTGCGAGGAGGCGAAGCCGACGCGGCAATCCACGGGAGGCGGCGCTGCGCCTGGCATGGATTGCTTCGGCTTCGTTCGCAATGACGAGAACCCCCCGTCATTGCGAGAAGGCGCAGCCGACGCGGCAACCCCGACGTTGCGCGCGAGCGGTCGAGGTTGCTTCGGCTTCGCCTCGCAATGACGAAAATACTGCCGTCATTGCGAGGAGGCGAAGCCGACGAAGCAACCCCGATGTTGTATGTGAGCGTTCGGGGTTGCTTCGGCTTGCGCCTCGCAATGACGGGAGCTTCAGCCGGTTGACTTTCATCAACCGGCTGCGCCTTCCTGTTGCAAACCCCGTCACTGACGACGCCCTGCACTCCGGGAGATGCGCATGTGGGAGCCAAGGCTGCGCGAAGGTGCCCGCGCGAAATATCTTGGCCTCGTCGAGGCGCTGGAGGCCGACATCCGCGCCGGTGTCGTCGCGGCGGGGGATCGCCTGCCTGCGCAGCGCGCCGTCGCCCGCGCGCTGGGCGTCGACCTGACCACCGTTACCCGCGCCTTTGCCGAAGCCCGCCGTCGCGGCCTGATCGAGGCGAGCGCCGGGCGCGGCACCTTCGTCGCCCCCGCGCGCGGCACGGCGGGGCAGGCGCCCGCGCGGGTCGATCTGGGCATGAACGTCCCGCCCGACCCGCCCGGCTTTGCCCTGCGCAGGCGGATCGCGCAGGGCGTCGCCGCGCTGCTGGCCGGGCCTGCGGGCGGTGATCTGCTGCATTATCAGGCCAGTACCGGCACCGGCGCGGACCGGCGCGCGGCGGCGGACTGGCTGGGCCTGCGCATCCCCGGCACCGACGCCGGGCGCATCGTCGTGGCCTCGGGCGGCCAAAGCGCGCTGCATGCCGTCTGCGCCACGCTGCTTGCGCCCGGCGAGGCGGTGGCCACCGGGGCGATGACCTATCCCGGCCTGAAGGCGGTGGCGACCGGGCAGGGCCTGCGGCTGGTGCCGCTGGCGATGGATGCGCAGGGCATCCTGCCCGATGCTTTCGAGGCGCTGTGCCGGAGGCAGCCGCCGCGCGCGCTCTATGTCATCCCCGACATCCACAACCCGACCACCGCGACCCTGCCCGAGGACCGGCGCCGCGCCATTGCAGATACCGCGCGCCGCCACGGCGTCACCCTGATCGAGGCCGATCCCTATTCCGCGCTGCTGCCTGCGCGCACCGCGTCCCTGGCCGAACTGGCGCCGGACATCACCTGGCACATCGCCACCTTGTCGAAATGCGCGTCACCGGCGCTGCGGGTCGCCCATGTCCTCGCGCCCGACGCGGCGGGGGCGGCGCGGCTGGCCGGGACGTTGCGCGCCACGGTGCTGATGGCGCCGCCCATCATGTCGGCGCTGGCAAGCCGCTGGATCGCGGACGGGACGCTCGGGCGGCTGGCGCTGGCCATCGCGGCGGAAAATGCCGCGCGCCAGCAGATCGCCGCCGGAGTCCTCGGCGGGTTCGGCGCCGTGGCCGACCCTCACGGCCCGCATCTGTGGCTGCCGCTGCCCGCCTGGTGGCGCGCCGCCGAATTTGCCGACCACGCCGAACGCGCCGGGGTGCCGGTCGCGCGCGCCTCGCTGTTCGCCGCCGTCGCCCATCCGCCCGAGGCGGTGCGCGTCTCGCTGGGGTCCGCGCCCGACCACGACAGGCTGGCGCAGGCGCTGCAACGAATCGCCGCCCTCGTGGCGCGGCCTGCGGTCGGGGTGCGGGCCGTTGTGTAGCGCGCGGGACAGGCGCGGGGAGGCGGGCGGATGAACTGGCTCGCGCCCGTCGATGCCTATTGCGAACGCATCGGCCCCGGCATCTGGGCCGAGCCGCTCAATGCGGTGACGAACCTCGCCTTCGTGGTCGCGGCGGCGATCCTGTGGCGGCGGCTGAAGGGGCCGGGGCTGGCGACGGGGCTGGTGATGGCGGCGCTGCTGGCCGTCATCGGTGCAGGCTCGTTCCTGTTCCACACCTACGCCAACCGGCTGACCGAACTGGCCGACGTGCTGCCGATCGTCGGCTTCATCCTGCTCTATCTCTTTGCCGCCAGCCGCGATTTCCTTGGCCTGCGCCCGTGGCGCGCGGTGCTGGTGACGGCGGGGTTCGTGCCCTATGCCGCCGTGACGGTGCCGCTGGCGGCGCTGATCCCCGGCATCGGCTCCTCGGCGGGCTATGCGCCGGTGCCGGTGCTGATCCTTGCCTATGCCGCACTGTTGCGGCGGCGGATGCCCGCCACGGCGCGCGGCCTTACCCTGGGCGCCGGCATCCTGGTCCTGTCGCTGGTGATGCGGACGCTGGACGGGCCGCTCTGCCATGCGCTGCCTTTCGGCACACATTTCCTGTGGCATCTGCTCAATGCCGCCATGCTCGGCTGGATGATCGAGGTCTGGCGCCGCAGCCGCTGCGCCTGAGCGGTCAGCGTTCGTCGATGCGCGGCAGGAACCAGGTCAGGAACCCGGCCAGCGGCAGGAAGGCGCAGATCTGGTAGACGGCCTCGATCCCGATGATATCGGTCAGCCCGCCCAGCCCCGCCGCCGCGATCCCGGCAAGGCCGAAGTTCAGCCCGTAGAACAGCCCGCCGATCAGACCGATCCGGTCGGGCACCAGCTCGATCGCGTAGATGAGGATCGAGGCGAAAGCGCTGGCCATGATGAGGCTGATGACGATGGTCAGCACCACAGTCCAGAAGAACCCGGCGAAGGGCAGCATGAGCGTGAACGGCAGCGGCCCCAGCACGGAAATCCAGATGATGCGGTAGCGCCCGATCCGGTCGCCGACGATGCCGCCGATCAGCACCCCCACCGCCTGCGCGACGAGAAAGACGAACAGCAGCACCTGCGAGGTCTGGATGGTCACGCCGAAGCGCTCGATCGTGTAGAAGGTGTAGAACGAGCGGAAGCTCTCGAAATAGGTCACTTTCGACAGCATCAGCACGGTCAGCGTGATCAGCCCGACCATGACGACCCGCCGGGGGTGGCGGCGGATTTCGTGGCCGTTGGCGGCATCGGTGTCGCGCAGCACCGCGAGATGCTCGCGGATGCGCGCCTGCTGCCGGGCCGTCCAGACCATCAGCATCATGGCCAGCAGCGCGAGCAGGGTGAACCACAGCAGGCTGTGCTGTCCGTATTTCACGATGATGAAGGCCGCAAGCAGCGGCCCCAGCGACCCTCCGGTCTGGCCGCCGACCTGGAAGATGCCCTGCGCCAGACCGTCCTGCCCGCCCGCGGCATGGCGCGCCAGCCGCGTGGCCTCGGGGTGGAAGATGGACGAGCCGACCCCGATCAGCGCGACCGAGACGAGGATGCCGCCGTAGCTGGTGGCAAAGCCGAGGCTGGCCAGCCCGAGCATGGTGAATCCCATGCCCGCGACCATCGAATAGGGCATCGGGTGGCGGTCGGTGATCTGGCCGATCACCGGCTGGAACAGCGAGCCGGTGATCTGGAAGGTGAAGGTGATGAGGCCGATCTGCACGAAGTCGAGCGCGAAATCATCCTTGAAGATCGGATAGAGCGCCGGGATCAGCGACTGGATCAGGTCGTTGAGCAGATGCGTGAGGCCGAGGACGACCAGAACGGCCATGTAGGTGCGCGGCCGGGTGATTGCGGAAGCTGTCGGGGTCACGGTCGCCCATCCGTTGCAAACATCGGTGCCGGTCCCTGCCGGACCGCCTGACTGCGTTGACTGGGCGCCCCGGCCCCGCGTGTCAAGCGGGGGGTTGGCGGGCAAATCCCGTCATTGCGAGGAGGCGCAGCCGACGAAGCAACCCCGATGGCCCTGCGCAAGCGGTCGGGGTTGCTTCGGCTTGCGCCTCGCAATGACGGCTTTCTTGAGTGCCGCCGCACCCCTTCCCGTCATTGCGAGGAGCCGAAGGCGACGCGGCAATCCACGGGGCCGGGTGCTGCGCCGGGAATGGGTTGCTTCGGCTGCGCCTCGCAATGACGGGGCGGCGACACCGCGCGCAGAAATGGGTTGCAGTCGGTGAGGTCGTCGGCTTCATATGTGGCAGTCTTCCGGCAGCGGGCCTTCCCGTGGCGCCTGCGCGGGCGCCGGGATCGCGCCGGGGGACGCTGTCAAGAAGTGCGCCCGTTCGGCGGGTGCGCGCCCCGAAATGTACGGCCTTCGAGACGAAGGCTGCGTGGTCAAGGATCGAATCATGTCCAGTCTGACGAAATATGCCGCGGCGACCCTGCTTGCCGCGGGGGTGTCGCTTGCGACGCTTGCCGGAGCGCAGGCGCAGGACATCGCGGGGTCGACGCTCATCGTCTATACGCCCAACGAAGAGGGGATGCTGAACGCGCTGATCCCGGTGTTCGAGGAAAACTCGGGCGTCCATGTGCAGCTCATCACCGCCGGGACCGGCGAACTCTATTCGCGCATCCGCAGCGAGGCGGGCAATCCGCAGGGCGACGTGATGTTCGGCGGCGGCAATGCGCAGGCGGTGGCGAACATCGACCTCTGGGCGGAATATACCTCGCCCGAGAACGATGCGATGGTGCCGCTGGGTCACAACACCACCGGCGCGGTGACGCCCTATCAGGCCGACGGCTCGAACCTGCTGGTGAACACCAACCTGATTGAAAGCACCGGCCTGCAGATCAACGGCTATGCCGACCTGCTGCAACCGGAACTGAAGGGCCGCATCGCGTTCGGCGACCCGACGGCCTCGTCCTCGGCCTTCGCGCAGGTGACCAACATGCTCAAGGCGATGGGCGGCGATTATGAATCGGATGCTGGCTGGGACTATGTCGCCGCGCTGGTGAAGCAGCTTGACGGCATCTCCATCGGCTCGTCCACCCAGGTCGCGCAGGACGTGGCCAACGGCGAATATGTCGTCGCGCTGACCTACGAACCGCTGTCGCAGAACTTCGTCCTCAGCGGCGCGCCGGTCCAGATCGTCTATCCCGAGGAAGGCGCGGCCTTCCTGCCTGCCACCATGCAGGTGATCGCGGGCGGGCCGAACCCGGACGCGGCCTATGCCTTCATAGACTTCGTGATCTCGGAACAGGGCCAGACCATCATCGCCACGGAAACCGCCGGTCGTCCGCTGCGTGACGGCGTGGTGAAGCCGGGCCTGCCCGCGCTGACCGACATCCCGACCGTCGAAGAGGACGGCGTCTATGTTGCCGAGCACCGCAGCGAGATCGTCGACCGCTATCGCGCGATTCTCGAGGCCAACCTCTGAACATGACGGCAGCAGTCACGGGTGAGGCGCCATGACACGCATCGCGCTTCAGTCGCTCCGCAAGGAATACGCCGGGCAGGTGGCCATCCCCGATCTCTCGCTCGAGATCGGGGACGGTGAATTCTTCACCCTGCTCGGCCCTTCGGGCTGCGGCAAGACCACGCTCCTGCGGATGATCGCCGGGTTCAATTCCATCGAGGGCGGCACGATTTCCTTCGACGGCACGGTCATCAACGACCGCCCGCCGGCCGAGCGCAACATCGGCATGGTGTTCCAGAACTACGCGCTGTTCCCGCAGATGACGGCGGCGAAGAACGTGGGCTTCGGCCTCCAGACCCGCAGGATTCCCCGCGCCGAGGCCGATGCGCGCATTGCCCGCGCGCTCGAGTCCGTGCGCATGGCCCATCTGGGCGACCGGCTGCCCGGCCAGATGTCCGGCGGCCAGCAGCAGCGCGTGGCCCTTGCCCGCGCACTGGTCATCGAACCGGCGGTGCTGCTCATGGACGAGCCCCTGTCCAACCTCGACGCCAAGCTGCGCGTCGAGATGCGCGAGACGATCCGTCAGGTCCAGCACGAGGCCGGGATCACCACGGTCTACGTCACCCACGACCAGGAAGAGGCGATGGCGGTGTCGGACCGCATCGCGGTGATGAACCTCGGTGTCGTGCAGCAGGTGGGCACGCCTGCGGAAATCTATCGCCGCCCCGCCAACCGCTTTGTCGCGGAATTCATCGGCAAGACCAACCTGCTCGAACGCGACCTGCGCTGGCAGGACGGTCGGGCCACGGTCGAGATGGGGCCGGGTGTGTCCATCGACGTGACCGGGCTGGTCGATCCCGCCACGCAGGGCCGGGTGCAGGTCTCGGTGCGTCCCGAGGCCGTCAGCGTCGCCGCCGAGGGCGTGCCTGCCGAGGTGCTGGACGAAACCTTCCTCGGTTCGCATTCGCAGGTGCGGGCGCGGCTGGCGAGCGGCGAGATGATCGAGTTCCTCGAATTCTCGCAGCAATCGTCCTCGCTGAAGCCGGGTGTGCAGCTTCGCCTTGCCATCGAGACGCATCAGTTGACCGTCTTCGACCCGGACAGCGGCGCTTCGGTCGCCCGTGGAGCCTCGGCGTGAAGGGGCAGGGCAGGGGCATCGACGGCTGGATGTCGATCGCGCTCGCCATCACGGCGGGCTATCTGTTCTTCGTCGTCTGGCCGCTCGTCACGGTGCTCATCAACAGCGTGACGAAGAACGGCGCGCCGACGCTGGACGGGTTCCGGACCTTCTTCTCGTCGAAGCTGTATTACGGGACGCTGACCAATTCGCTGCTGGTGACGGTCTGCGTGACCGTGCTGGCGCTGCTGGTCGCCTTTCCGCTGTCCTATTTCATGACGATGTTCCGTATCAGGGGCAACCGGGCGATCCAGATCCTCATCCTCGCCTCGATGATGTCGCCGCCCTTTATCGGCGCGTATTCGTGGATCCTGCTTCTGGGCAACAACGGCATCGTCACGCGCGGGTTGCGCGGCGTGGGGATCGATTCGCCCAGCATCTACGGTTTCGCGGGCATCCTGCTGGTGCTGACGCTGCAACTGGTGCCGCTGATCTTCACCTATCTGATGGGCGCCTGGCGGACGGTCGATGTCTCGCTGCTCGAGGCGGCGGAGAGCATGGGCGTCACCGGCTGGAAGCGCGCGCTGAAGGTCATCACGCCGCTGCTGCTGCCGACCGTGCTGGGCGGCAGCCTGCTGGTCTTCGTGCGCGCCTTCGCCGATTTCGGCACGCCGATGCTGATCGGTCAGGGATTCCGCACCATCCCGGTGCTGATCTATTCCTCCTTCGTCGGCGAGGTGAGCATCGACAGCAACTTTGCCGCCGCCGTGGCGATGATCGTCGTCGTCGTCACGCTGGCGCTGTTTCTGGTGCAGAAGTTCATCGTCGACCGGCGCACGTTCTCCATGACGGCCATGCGCCCGATCGAACCCGTGCAACTGCGCGGCTGGCGCAACTGGGGCGTTTACGCCTATATCTACACGTTCCTGATCCTGGCGCTGGCGCCGCTGCTCGTTGTGGTCGTCAGCTCGTTCCGCAACACGCTCTACGGCCAGTTCACCCATGGCTTCTCGCTCCAGAGCTACTTTTCCTCGCAGCGCGACATCACGCGGCTGGTGACGAATACCTTCACCATCGGCCTCAGTGCGCTGGTGCTGCTGGTGGTGATCGCGGTGCTGGTCTCGTATCTGACCGTTCGGCGGCGGGGGCTGCTGACCGGCGTGCTCGATACGCTGACGATGGTGCCCTATGTGGTGCCCGGCCTCATCATCGGCATCGGCCTGATTACCGCCTTCAGCCAGCCGCCGCTGGTGCTGACCGGAACCTTCGCGATCATGGTGCTGGCGCTGGCGATCCGGCGGCTGCCCTACACGATCCGCTCGACCACCGCGCTGATGCTGCAGTTCAGCCCGAGCATCGAGGAGGCCGCGATCAGCCTCGGCGCCTCGAAGCCGCGCACACTGCTGCAGGTCATCATCCCCTCGCTGGCGCCCGGCATCCTGTCGGGCGCGGTGCTGAGCTGGGTGACGATCATCACCGAACTGAGCACGACGCTGTTCCTCTACACGATCTCGACGCAGACCCTGTCGCTGGGCATCTACACGCAGGTGATCCGCGGCCAGATGGGCACCGCGGCGGCGCTGGCGACGATCCTGCTGGGGCTGACCATGGTGTCGCTCATGCTGCTGATGCGCGTCGGCGGCGGGCGCGAGATACGGGTGTAGGGGGGGGCGGGCGCGGCCCGCCTTCCGCATCAACGCGAGGCCGCATGAGCTACGCCTTCCTCCATACCTCCGACCTGCATCTCGGTCGCGCCTTCGGCACCTTTCCCGAAGGCATCCGTGGTCGGCTGCGCGAGGCGCGTCATGGCGTCATCGCCCGGCTGGCGCAGGCCGCGCGCGGGGCGGGCTTGGGCGATGTGGTGGTCGCGGGCGACACGTTCGACGCCGAGACCCCCGCGCCCGAGACCCTGCGCCATGCCCTGCGCGCCATGGAGGCCGAGGGCGATCTGCGCTGGTTCCTGCTGCCGGGCAATCACGACAGCCTCGCGGCGACGGAACTCTGGCGGCGGATCGGGGCCGAGGGGCCGGGCAATCTGGTGGTGCTGGACAGTCCCGCGCCGCATACGCCCGCGCCCGGTGTCTGGTTCCTGCCCGCACCCTGCACGCAGCGCCGTCCGGGGCGCGACCTGACCGAGGCGATGTCCGCCGCCACCCCCGACGGCGCGATCCGCATCGGCATCGGCCACGGCGCGGTGACCGATTTCAGCGAGGACGGCAGCGGCACCGGGATCGTGCCGCCCGACCGGGCGCAGTTGTCGGGCCTCGATTATCTGGCGCTCGGCGACTGGCACGGGCGCAGGCGGATCGGACCCGCGACCTGGTATTCCGGCACGCCCGAGGCCGACGGCTTCAAGCACGACGACGCGCCCGGCGCGCTGGTGGTGCGCATCGACGCGCCGGGTGCGCCCGTGCAGGTCACGGTGACCGAAACCGGCCAGTTCCGCTGGCAGCGCCTGTCCCTGCCGCTCCTGCCCGGCGAAGATGCACCTGCCCGGCTGGCGGCGCTGCTGCCCCCTGCTGCCGGGCGCCGCGACACCCTTCTGCGCGTCGAGGCCGACGGGCGGCTGCATCTTGCCGGGCGCGCCGCGCTCGAGGCCGCGCTTGCGGCCCATGCGCCCGATTTCGGCTGGTTCGAGGCCGATCTCGCGCGGCTGCGGGTCGAGGTCGAGACCGGCGATCTCGATCTCATCGACCGGGGCGGCGCCCTGCGGCAGGCTGCCGACAGCCTGCTGGCCGAGGCGGCCGACGACACGCTCGGGCCGGACGCGCGCGCGGTCGCCGAGATGGCGCTGGCGCGGCTCTATGCCTTCGTCCTCGAGGTGCAGGCATGAGAATCCGCGCCGTCGAGCTGACCAACCTGCGCCGCTTTGCCGGGCAGCGCGCCCGGATCGAGGGGATCGGCGACGGCATCTCGGTCCTTGCGCAGCCGAACGAATACGGCAAGTCGACCTTCTTCGACGGGCTGCACGCGCTGTTCTTCGCGCCGCATCGCAGCCAGACCGCGCAGATCAAGGCGTTGCGGCCGCTGGCGGGCGGTGCGCCCGAGGCGGCGGTGGAAATCGACCTGCCCGAGGGCCGCTTCCGTCTTGAAAAGCGCTGGCTGTCGCGCGCCATTGCACGGGTGCTCGATGCCGCAGGCCGCCCCGTCGCGCAGGAGGACGAGGCCGAGGCCTGGATCGAGCGGCTCATGGGGCGGGGGCTGGCCGGGCCGTCGGGGCTGCTCTGGGTGCGGCAGGGCCTGACCGGCATGGAACCCGAAGGCGCCGGGGCTGCGGACCGCAACGACCGTGAACAGGGGCTGGCGGCGCGGCGCGACCTGCTGTCCTCGGTTGCGGGCGAGATCGAGCTGATGACCGGCGGGCGGCGCATGGACCAGATCGCCGCCCGCGTCCGCGATGCGCTGGTGGCGCTGGCCACCGGCACCGGGCGCCCGAAATCCGGCGGCGAATGGGCGCGGGCCGTGGACGAGGCGGCGGCGCTGGCGGCGAAACGCGCCGAACTTGAAGACAAGGCCGCGCGGCTGTCGGGCCAGCTTGCCGAACGCGCGCGCATCCAGCGCGATCTTGCGCAGGTGGCCGATGTCGCGGCCAGCGCGCGCGACGAGGCGGCGCTGGCGGCTGCCGAAGCCGCGCTGAAGGCCGGCGAGGCGCATGGCGAGGATATCCGCAAGGCCGAGGCGGGCCTGAGCCTTGCGCGGCTGACCGCGTCGCAGGGCAAGGACGGCATCGACCGCCTGACCGGGTTGCAGTCACGGCTGACCGGAGCCGAGGTCGCGCGTGATGCCGCTGCCGCCGACCTGGCGCAGGTGGCCGCGCTGCTTGCCGACAGCGCGCAGGCCGAGGCCGGGGCCGCCGCGCGCCACGATGCCGCGCGCGATGCCGCCGCCGCTCTGGCCGGGCGGCTGGAGGTTGCCCAGCGCCTGCGCCTTGCCCTTGCGGCGCGTGATCGTGCGGCGTCGCTGGCGGGCGAACTTGGCCGCGCCACGCGCCAGCGCGACCGGATCGAGGATCACCGCGCCGCCCGCGCCGTGTTGCAGGTGACGCCCGAGCGCGTCGAGCAGGCCGAGAAGGCGCAGGCCGCCTGCGACCAGTTGAATATGCGCGCCGAGGCGCGGCTGGTGTCGCTGCGGATCGACTATGACGGCGCCGCGCGGGTGCTGCATGACGGCCGTGCCGTCGGCGCCGAAGGGATGCGGCTGCGCGGCGCCACCCGGCTGGACCTGCCGGGCATCGGCCGGATGTTCATCGAGCCGGGCGTGACCGGCGGCGACGACATCGAGGCCAGACTTGCCAAGGCGCGGGCGGTGCGCGAACGCGCCCTTGCCGCCTGCGGGGTGCGCGACCTGCCGGCAGCCCGCGCCGCCCTGGCCGAGGCGCAGCGTCTGGACGCCGCCATCGCGCAGGCCGGGGCGCTGTTGCAGGAACTCGCGCCCGACGGGCTGGATGCGCTGCGCGCCCGTCATGCCGCCGCGCTGGCCGAGGCGGGCGAGGCCGCCGACACCCCGCCCGAGGACATCGACGGCCTTGAGGCGGCATTGCGCGCCGCGCGCGAGGCCGAGGCGCAGGCCATGGCCGCCCTGCGCGAGGCCGAGGGCCGCCATGCCACCCTGCGCGAGACCCATGCCGCCCGGCAGGCCGCCGCACAGGCCGCGCGGCAGGCGGCCGATGCCGCGCGCGCCGAGGCGGGCGATCCGGTCGATCTGCGCGCCCGGATCATGGTGCTGGCGCAGGCGCAGCCCGGCCTCGATGCGGGCGTGGCCGGGGCCGAGACCGCCTTGCAGGCGCTCAGGGCGAATGCCCCCGACATCGCCACCGCCCGCGCCGCCGCGCAACGGCTGCGCGCGGTGGTCGATGGCCGCGCGCGCGACCGCGAGCGTCTTGGCATGGCGCTGGCACAAGCGAACGGCCTGATCGGCGGGCTGGCCGACGAGGGGATCGAGGAGGCGCTGGACGAATTGCGCGGCCGCGAGGCGACCGCGCTGGAGCGCGCCGCGCGCTACGAACGCGAGGTCGCGGCGCTGTCACGGCTGCGCGACGCGCTGGATCAGGCCCGCCACGCGGCGCGCGAGGCCTATTTCGGCCCCGTCCTGCATGAACTGGAACCGCTGCTGTCGATCATCCACCCCGGCGCGAGCCTGCGCATCGACGATGCCAGCCTGCTGCCCTCGGTGCTGACCCGCGACGGCCAGGACGAGGCGCTCGACATCCTGTCGGGCGGCACGCGCGAGCAGATCGCGGTGCTGACCCGGCTGGCCTTTGCCCGGCTGTTCGCGCGCACCGGGCGGCCGGTGCCGGTGATCCTTGACGATGCGCTGGTCCACAGCGACGACGACCGCATCGAGGCGATGTTCACCGCGCTGCACCGCGTCGCGCAGGACCAGCAGATCATCGTGTTCACCTGCCGCCAGCGGGCCTTTGCCGCGCTGGGCGGCGCGCGGATCGAGGCGCGGATCGAGCCAGTCTGACGCAGGTGCGATCCTTCGGAGTCGCAAGTCGTGCCGCAGCCTTTTGTTTTTTCGCATTGTCGCGGGCGCTGAATGTCCCGTCTGGCCGCGAAAAGCTCAGGCCGTGGCGCTGTCGCGCCAGCGCAGGATCGACGGCAGGTCGGGTTCCAGCCAGGTCGTGCCCTGCGCGAAGGCCGCCCATGCCTCGACATGCTTGGGCGATACCGTCGTCAGCAGCGGCACGCCCGAGGCGACGGCGCCCGCGAAGGCGGCGCGCAGCCCGCCGCCTGCGGCCTCGGTCTTGCCGAACTTGCTGAGGATCACGACATCGGCGCCCGCAAGGCGCGGCAGCAGGTCGGCGCAGGCCACGTCCAGCCCGGCGGCGTCGAGGTGGCAGGTGGTGCCTTCGGGCGCGGCGTCAAGCTGGATCGAGAACCGCCGCCCTGAGGTGATGTCGCGCAGGAAGGAAGCGCTGCATTCGCCGTCGGTCAGGTTGTTTTCGGCCACAAGCCCCGCCACGACCAGCCCCGCCGCATGCCAGCCTTCGGCGGCGGCTTCGAGAAGGGCCTGCGAATCCAGCCCGTCGCGGTTGGCAATGGCCGCTATGGCCCGAGTCCGTTGCATGGCCTCAGGCATAACACCTGCGCCGCGTCGCGCAAGGTGGTGTGGCGGGGCGCGCGGCATATCCCGTCATTGCGAGGAGCCGAAGCCGACGCGGCAACCCCGAAGGCTTTGCGCGAGCGGTCGAGGTTGCTTCGGCTCCGCCTCGCAATGACGGGAACTGCCGTCATTGCGAGGAGGCGAAGCCGACGAAGCAACCCCGATGTTGTATGTGAGTGGTCGGGGTTGCTTCGGCTTGCGCCTCGCAATGACGGAATTTGCGGGCTTCAGTAATGCCCCGCATAGCGCCTGCGCCGTGTCGCGGCGCGGACGTGGTCGATCATGGTCAGGAAGTCGAACACCGGCCTGCCGGTCGCGGCCTGCACCGCATGGGCGTAGGGCGGCAGGTTCGAGCATTCCATGACGATGGCGCCGATGGCGGGGTGGGCGTCGCACAGTTGGCTTGCGGCGGCGACGACCTCGGCCTCGATGGCGTCGCTGTCGAGCGTGTCGGTTTCGTCGAGGATCGGCCCGCGAAAGTTCGGGCAGGTTTCCAGCCCGGCGACATGGACCGGCAGGCGCGGGTTCGGCAGCGCGATGGCCAGCAGGTCCGGCGTCAGGCGCTGCCGGTTGGCGCAGATGATCCCGATGGCCGCATCATCGCCCAGCAGGGATTCGACGAAGGGCAGTTGCAGCAGCGGCGAGAGCATGACCGGAATCGACACCGCCGCCGCGACCTGCTTCTGGAAATGCAGCATGTAGCCACAGTCGCTGGTGATGGCGCGGACCCCGACGGCCTCCAGTCCGCGCGCCGTGGCCAGCACGTTCCCGGTCAGCGACAGGTCGCCCCGGTTGATGAGCCGGTCGAGCGTCACGTCGGGAACCGTCCGGTAAAGGACCGGATAGCGGTAGGAGGTGGCGTTGCCGACATCGCCGGGGATGAAGGGTGTCCGGCAGTCGATCAGCAGGATGCCGATGTCGTGGCCGTAGGATTCGGCGTGCGGTCTGACCTTGTAGATCGGCATGATGGTCCGTCCGTTGTGGTGATGCGGCGGCAGGCTGGCACAACTGTCGACGAGCGCGGCGCCGGTTTCAAGGGGCACGGTGGCGGGGCGGGGTGATCGGGCGGGCGGCATATCCCGTCATTGCGAGGCGGCGCAGCCGACGAAGCAACCCGAGGGTGTTGAGCGAGCGGTCGGGGTTGCTTCACTGCGTTCGCAATGACGGCGGAAAAGGGGGCGGCGCGGCGGCATCTTCCGTCATTGCGAGGAGGCGAAGCCGACGAAGCAACCCCGATGTCGTGTATGAGCGGTCGGGGTTGCTTCGGCTTCGCCTCGCGGGTGACGGGGTTTGTGTGCGGGTCAGTCCGCGTCGTCGGCTGCTGCCGTCCGGCGTTCGCGGATCGCGGCCTGTGCGGCGGTCAGCCGCGCGGCGGGCACCCGGAACGGCGAGCAGGACACATAGTCGAACCCCTGCGCGCGGCAGAACTCGATGGCGCGCCGGGTGCCCGCATGTTCGCCGCAGATGGCGATGGTGATGTCGGGGCGGCCAAGGCGGCCGCGCTCGGCGCCGATCTTCAGAAGCTCGCCCACGCCGTCCAGATCGAGCGAATGGAACGGGTCTTCCTCATAGACATGCTTGCTCACATAGGCCGACATGAAGCGGCCCGCGTCGTCGCGCGACAGGCCGTAGGTCATCTGCGTCAGGTCGTTGGTGCCGAACGACAGGAACGCGGCATCGGCGGCGATTTCCGCCGCCCGCAGCGCGGCGCGCGGGGTTTCCACCATGACCCCCAGCCGATAGGCAAAGTCGCGGCCCGATTCCGACTTCACCTGCGCCGCGATCCGGTCGACGCGGGTGCGCACCAGTTCGACCTCGCGGTGGGCCGAGACCAGCGGGATCATCACCTCGGGCACCACCGGGTCACCCGCCTCTCCGGCGATGACGGTGGCCTGAAAGATCGCGCGGGCCTGCATGTCGTAGATTTCCGGCACCGTGACCCCCAGCCGCACGCCGCGCAGGCCCAGCATCGGGTTGTATTCCTGCAGCGCCTCGACCCGCGCCTCGATGTCGGACAGAGGCAGCGCCAGCCCCTCGGCCAGTTCGCGCATCCCCGCCTTGTCCGAGGGCAGGAATTCGTGCAGCGGCGGGTCGAACAACCGGATGCAGACCGGGCGGCCCTGCATGATGCGGAAGATTTCGGCGAAATCCTCGCGTTGCAGCGGCAGCAGGCGTTCAAGGACGGCGCGGCGGTCCTCGGCCTCTTCGGCAAAGATCATCTCGCGCATCAGGCCGATGCGCGGGCCTTCAAAGAACATGTGCTCGGTGCGGCACAGGCCGATGCCCTCGGCGCGGAAGTTGCGCGCGGTGGCGGCATCGCGCGGCGTGTCGGCATTGGCGCGCACGCCGATGTCGCGGAACTCGTCGGCCCAGTCGAGGATTTCGGCGGATGCGCCGTCAAGCGCGACCTCGAGCAGCATGGGTTCGCCCGCCAGCACCTCGCCGGACGATCCGTCCACCGTGACGATGTCGCCGACCTGCAGCACGCGCCCCTCGGGAGTGGTGACGATGCCGCTGCGCCGGTCGATGTCCAGACCGGCGGCGCCCACCACGCAGGGCAGGCCCAGCCCGCGCCCGATCACCGCCGCATGGCTGGTGATACCGCCGCGCACGGTGACGACGCCGCTGGCGGCGTGCATCCCGCGAATGTCCTCGGGCGTGGTCTCGCGGCGCATCAGGATGCAGTGTTCGCCGCGCGCGGCGGCGGCCTGCGCCTCTTCGGCGGTCAGCACGATGCGGCCCGAGGCGGCGCCGGGGCTGGCGCCGATGCCGGTGACCAGCACGTCGCGGGTGGCGGCGGGATCGACCTGCCGGTGCATGAGTTCCGAAATCGCCGCCGGTGCGACGCGCAGCACGGCATCTTCGCGCGCGATCACGCCGTCGCGGGCCAGCGCCACGGCAATGTTCACCGCCGCGCGCGAGTTGCGCGGCACCCGCACCCCGTCGAGGATGCGCAGCGCGCCGTTTTCCAGCGTGAACTCGATCTGCATCTCCTCGCGCAGCCGGGCGCGGATCGCGGCGCCGTAGCGCATCAGCTCGGCAAAGGCGTCGGGCGCGAGGTCTTCGAGCGAGGGATGGCCCTCGGCGCCGGTCAGGTGGAACGCCGCCCCGTCGCCCAGGGCGTCGCGGCCCTGCGACTGGCTGAGATAACGCCCCTCGATCCGGGGGCTGCCGGTGGCGCTGTTGACGAACTGGATCACGCCCGACCCCGATTCGCCCGCGCCGACCCCCAGCGCCATCGCCTGCACGACCAGCCCCAACCCGGCATCCGCAGGGGCGCCGCGCGCCTGCCGCAACAGCCGCGCGCTGGTGCCTTCCCAGGCGCGGGCCATCGAGCGCAGCACTTCGGACAACTGATGCGCGATCGACTGCGGAAAGCGCTCGTCGGTCTCGGCCTCGTAGGCGGCCAGCATCGCGCGCAGTGCGTCGCGTGACGGCGTGTCGGGCAGATCGAAGGCCTCGGGGTCCAGCCGGGCGACATGGATCGCCCAGGACTGGATGAAGCGCAGGTAAAGCGCGGTCGCGGCGCGTTCGCCGATGGCCGCGCACATGGTTTCATGGCGCGAATCGGTCATGCCGATGTTCAGGATCGCCCCCGGCCCGCCCCAGTCCGGGTCGAGGCTGGAGGGCCGCACCGACAGCAGCGGCGCCGGGCCGAAGGGCGCCAGCAGGTCGCCCATCTCGGGCATCTGCCCGGCGGCGATGGCGCGCACCGTGGCGAAGGACAGCGCGACCGTCACCGGCACCGGCATCTCGAGCCGCACCAGCCGTTGCAGGCATTTCGCCCGCCCGCCATGCACCGCCGAGGACATGGTGGCCGTGGGCGTGATGAGCGTGAAGGCAGGGGCCGGAATCGTCATCGGGTGCCTTTCCGGGCAAGACGGTATCGTGCAGATGCAGCGAAGATAGGGCGATTGGCGCCGGGGGCAATGGTCTTGCACGATGCGCGGGGTGAGCGGGTTCTTCATTGCGAGGCGGCGCAGGCGACGAAGAAACCGCGATGTCGCGTGCGAGCGGTCGGGGTTGCTTCGCCTTGCGGCTCGCAATGACGAACCCGCTCACCCCGGCACGACGCGCGGCACCACAGGTTAACGAAGTTTGACCCTGATGCGAACAATGGCAGAACAGCCCCTTCCGCGCCCCGGCGCGAACCGCTAGTCTGGGCGCATGACCGATACCGCCATCCCGCTTTCGACCCGTGCCGCCGCCCGCCCCGTGGCGGCGCCGTGGCTTGCCGATCTCAACCCCGCGCAGCGCCAGGCGGTCGAGGCTGTCGAGGGGCCGGTGCTGATGCTCGCGGGCGCGGGCACCGGCAAGACGCGGGCGCTGACCGCGCGGATCGCGCAGATCATCGCGCTGGGCCGGGCGCGGCCGCATGAAATTCTGGCCGTCACCTTCACCAACAGGGCCGCCCGCGAGATGCGCGACCGGGTGGCCCGCCTTCTGGGCGAGGTGGGCGAGGGGATGCCGTGGCTGGGCACCTTCCATGCCATCGGCGTCAAGATCCTGCGCCGCCATGCCGAACTGGCCGGGCTGAAATCGGGCTTCACGATCCTCGATACCGACGACCAGCTTCGCCTGATGAAGCAGGTCATCATCGCCGCAGGTATCGACGAAAAGCGCCTGCCCGCGCGGCTGCTGGCGCAGATCATCGACGGCTGGAAGAACCGCGCGCTGACCCCCGACCGGGTGCCCGGCGCCGAGGGTGCCGAATTCGAGGGCCGGGCGCCCGCACTTTATGCGGCGTATCAACAGCGGCTCCGGGAACTGAACTGCTGCGATTTCGGCGACCTGCTGCTGCATTGCCTGACGATCTTCCGCACGCATGAGGACGTGCTGGCCGAATGGCAGCGGCGGTTCCGCTACATCCTTGTCGATGAATATCAGGACACCAATGTTGCGCAGTATCTGTGGCTGCGGCTGCTGGCGCAGGCGCATCACAACATCTGCTGCGTGGGCGACGACGATCAGTCGATCTATGGCTGGCGCGGCGCCGAGGTCGGCAACATCCTGCGGTTCGAGAAGGATTTTCCCGGCGCCAGGGTGATCCGCCTCGAACAGAACTACCGCTCGACCCCGCATATCCTTGCCGCCGCCTCGGGGGTGATCGCGGCCAACCGGGGGCGGCTGGGCAAGACGCTGTGGACCGAGCTGGAGGAGGGCGAGAAGGTCCGCCTCATCGGCCACTGGGACGGCGAGGAAGAAGCCCGCTGGATCGGCGAGGAGATCGAGTCGCTGCAACGCGGCACGCGGGGGATGGACCCCTTCGGGCTGGACCAGATCGCGATTCTGGTGCGCGCGGGCCACCAGATGCGCGCCTTCGAGGACCGCTTTCTGGCCATCGGCCTGCCCTATCGCGTCATCGGCGGGCCGCGCTTTTACGAGCGGCAGGAAATCCGCGACGCCATGGCCTATTTCCGGCTTGCGGTCAGCCCCGGCGACGATCTGGCCTTCGAGCGGGTGGTGAACCTGCCGCGCCGGGGCTTGGGCGAAAAGGCGTTGCAGACGATCCAGTCCACCGCCCGCGCGCACGGGCTGTCGCTGGCGGGCGGGGCCGAGGCGGCGCTGGCCGGGCGCAAGGTCGCGGGCAAGGGCGCTGCGGGGCTGCGGGCGTTTCTGGACGGCATCGCGCGCTGGCATGATGCGGTGCTGGCGGGCGCGAATCATGTCGAACTGGCGCAGGTGATCCTCGACGACTCGGGCTACACGGCGATGTGGCAGGCCGACCGCTCGCCCGAGGCCGAGGGGCGGCTGGAGAACCTCAAGGAACTGGTGAAGGCGCTCGAGGAATTCGACAACCTGCAGGGCTTTCTCGAACATGTCGCGCTGATCATGGACAACGATTCGGGGCAGGGCGGCGAACGGGTCACGCTGATGACGCTGCATGCGGCCAAGGGCCTCGAATTTCCCGCCGTGTTCCTGCCGGGCTGGGAGGACGGGCTGTTTCCCTCGCAGCGCAGCATGGATGCGGGCGGTCTCGAGGAAGAGCGGCGGCTCGCCTATGTCGGCATCACGCGGGCCGAACGGTTCTGCGTCATTTCCTTTGCAGGCAACCGCCGCATCTGGGGCCAGTGGCAGGCGGCGCTGCCGTCGCGCTTCATCGACGAGCTGCCGCCCGAGCATGTCGAGGTGCTGACCCCGCCGGGCCTTTATGGCGGACGGGCAGCGGCGTCTGCCGCGCCCTCGGCCTCGGTGGTCGAGGAACGCGCCGCCGGTGCCGATGTCTACAACTCGCCCGGCTGGAAGCGGCTGCAATCGCGCGGCATCCATCCGCAGGCGCCGGTGCGGCCCGCAAAGCGCGACGAGGAACCTGCCTTCGCCACGGGCGCGCGGGTGTTCCACCAGAAATACGGCTACGGCACCGTCGGCGCGGTTGAGGGCAACAAATGCGATGTCACCTTCGACCATGCGGGCGAGAAGAAGGTGATCGCAACCTATCTGGTCGCGGGCGCGCAGGCGGGGGACGTGCCCTTTTAGCGCCGCTCGAACGCCAGCGTCGCCAGCCCCGCCACCAGCCCCCAGAAGGCCGCGCCGATGCCCAGCACCGTCACGCCCGAGGCGGTGACGATCATCGTGACGATGGCGGCAAAGCGCGACCCGGTGTGCCCCATCGTCGCGGTCAATGCGCCGGTGATCGGCCCCAGCAGCGCGATACCGACCAGCGCATCCATCAGCGACCCCGGCAGCGCCGCCATCAGCGCCACGACCAGCGGCCCCGACAGGCCCAGCGCGATCCAGGTGGCGCCATAGGCAAAGCCCACCCGCCAGCGCTGCGCGCGGTCGGGGTGCACGTCGTCGCCCAGGCAGATCGCCGCCGTGATCGCGGCCATGTTCACGGTATGCGCGCCGAAAAACGCCGCCACGGCGGACAGCGCACCGCTGACGGTCAGCGCGGGCGCCACCGGCGGCGTGTAGCCTGCGGCGCGCAGGGTGGCAAAGCCGGGCAGGTTCTGCGAGGCCATGGTGACGAGATAGAGCGGCACGCCCAGCCCGATCAGCGCGCTGGCCGAAAACTCGGGCCGGATGAAGACCGGATGTGGCGCGGCGAAGGCGCCCTCGACGGGGGCGGCGGCGCCGGTCAGGAACGCCAGCGCCACGCCCAGCGCCAGCGCCGCCAGCACCGCATAGGACGGGTTCACCCGGCGCAAGGCCAGAAACACCAGCACCATCGGCAGCACCGAGGCCGGTTGCGCCAGTGCCGCCGGGGCCAGCGCCAGCACGAAGGGCAGCAGCACCCCGGCCAGCATCCCCGCCGCCACCCCGTCGGGGATGCGGGCGATCAGCCGGGCAAGCGGGCGGATCAGCCCGGTCAGCACGATCAGCGCGGCGGCAAGGATGAAGGCGCCGACCGCTTCCTCCATGCGAATGCCGGTCGTCGCCGCGATTAGCGCCGCGCCGGGGGTGGACCAGGCCAGGATCACGGGGATGCGCGCCCAGAGGCTGAGGCCGATGGTGCCGATGGCCTTGGCGAAGCAGACCGCCAGCACCCAGCTTGCGGTCTGCGCGGCGCTTGCCCCCACCGCCTGCGCGGCGGCCAGCACCAGCGCGATGGTGGAGCCGTAGCCCACGAAGGCCGCGACCACGGCGGCCGAGATCATCGACGCAGGCATGACCCCGCGCGGGGCGGCGGTGTCGGTCATGCGTCCGCCTCGGGGCGGTCCGGGCCGCGCCGGATGACATGCACCTGTGCGCCGTCCTCGTCGGTCAGCGACAGATGCGTGTGCCCCGATTGCGCGCAGAAATGCGGCAGGTCGATGCGCGCCATGGCGTCGGTGGCCAGCACGCGCACCAGCGTGCCTTCGGGGAGGCCCAGCAGCACCTTGCGCGCCCGCAGCACCGGCAGCGGACACAGCAGGTCACGGGCATCGACCTCGACGGTCCCGCCCGCGTGCATCGTCACGCGCCCGCCGTCAGCACCGCGCGGCCCGCATATTCGGCGCTGGTGCCCAGCATTTCCTCGATGCGGATCAACTGGTTGTATTTTGCCAGCCGGTCCGAACGCGACAGCGAGCCGGTCTTGATCTGCCCGCAGTTGGTGGCGACGGCCAGATCGGCGATGGTCGCATCCTCGGTCTCGCCCGAGCGGTGCGACATCACGCAGGTGAACCCGGCGCGATGGGCCATCTCGACGGCACGCAGGGTCTCGGTCAGGGTGCCGATCTGGTTGACCTTGACCAGCAGCGAATTGGCCGCGCCGTCGCGGATGCCGCGCGCCAGGCGTTCGGGATTGGTCACGAACAGGTCGTCGCCGACCAGTTGCAGGCGACCGCCCAGCCGTTCGGTCAGAAGCTGCCAGCCCTCCCAGTCGTCCTCGGCGCAGCCGTCCTCGATCGAGGCGACGGGGTAGTCGGCGGCAAGCTGCGTGAGGAAATCGACGTTCTCGGCGGCGCCCAGGCTCAGCCCCTCGCCCTTCATCTCGTAGCGGCCGTCGCGGAAATACTCGGTCGCGGCGCAGTCGATGGCAAGGAACACGTCCTCGCCGGGGCGGTAGCCTGCGGTCTCGATGGACTTGAGCAGGAAATCCAGCGCCGCGCGCGCCGAGGACAGGTCGGGGGCAAAGCCGCCCTCGTCGCCGATGCCGGTGTTCAGCCCGGCGGCGGCGAGTTCCTTCTTCAGGACGTGAAAGATCTCCGCCCCCATGCGCACCGCCTCGCGCACCGAGGTTGCGGCGACCGGCATGATCATGAATTCCTGCATGTCGATCGGATTGTCGGCATGTTCGCCGCCGTTGATGACATTCATCATCGGCACCGGCAGCACCCGCGCCGAGGTGCCGCCGACATAGCGATAAAGCGGCTGGCCGGTGAATTCCGCCGCCGCATGGGCGACCGCGAGGCTGACCCCGAGGATGGCATTCGCGCCCAGCCGGCCCTTGTTCGGGGTGCCGTCGAGTTCGCACATTAGCGCGTCGATCTCGACCTGTTCGGTGGCGTCCATGCCGACCACGTTCTCGGCGATCTCGCCGTTCACCGAGGCCACCGCCTGCAACACGCCCTTGCCGCCGAAGCGGGTCTTGTCGCCGTCGCGCAACTCCACCGCCTCATGCGCGCCGGTCGAGGCGCCCGAGGGCACGGCGGCGCGACCGGACGAGCCGTCTTCCAGCGTCACGTCGACCTCGACGGTCGGGTTGCCGCGGCTGTCGAGGATTTCGCGGGCGTAGATGTCGACGATCGTGCTCATGGCGGCGCTCCGGATGCTGGTGTTGGCGCCCCTTTACCGCGCGGCGGGCGCCGGGGAAAGCCTGCGCCGCCGTTCGCGGGCCAGCGCGTAGAGGCCCGAACCGACGATCAGCACCGCCCCCGCCCAGGTCCAGGCGTCGGGGCGTTCGCCGAAGACGAACCAGCCGGGGACAAGCGCGAACACAAGCCGCGAATAGCGGAAGGGCGTCGTCACCCCGGCCTCGGCCACCCGCGTCGCCTCGGTCAGGGCCAGATAGGCGCCGAAGTCGGCGACCATGCTGCCCAGCACCAGCAGCGCCAGATGCCGGTCGGGGATCACCGCGCCGCCGGTGACGGCCAGCATCCCGAGGCCCAGAACGAAGCTGACGGCCATGCCCCAGGCGGCAAGCTGCACCGTGTCGACATGGGCAGGCGTGCGCCGCGTGGCCAGATCGCGCACCGTCAGGCCCGCGACGCCGAGCACCGTCCATAGCAGCGCAGGCTCGAACCCGGCGGCGCCGGGGCGGATGATGACGATGACGCCGACAAAGCCCGCCGTGATCGCAAGGGTGCGCCGCCAGCCGATGCTCTCGCCCAGAAACAGCGCCGCCCCCAGCGTCACCGCCAGCGGCAGCGCCTGGAACACGGCGGTCGAGGTGGTGAGCGCGGCAAGCGTGATGCCCAGCAGATAGCCCGCCGTCCCCACCATCTCGCCCAGGTTGCGCGCGACGACCGCAGGCGTGAAGAACCCGCGCGACAGCAGCCCCGGCCGTCCGGTCAGCCGCGCCAGCGTGGCAAAGAAGATCGTGCCGCCGAGGCCGAGAATCGCGATGATCTCGCCCAGCGGCATTCCCGCCGAGGCGAGCTTGATGAATGTGTCCTCGACGGCGAACCCGGCCATCGACAGGACCATCAGGGTGATGCCCCTCGGTGCGTTGTTCATCTGCCTGACCGGAAAAGCGGAAATTCGCCCGAGCTATGGGCCAGCCCCCCTGCGGGCGCAAGGGCGTTCGGCGGCGCGAGCAGGCGCGTCGTCATTGCGAGGAGGCGCAGCCGACGAAGCAACCTCGATCTTGTGCGCGAGAGGTCGGGGTTGCTTCGCCTGCGGCTCGCAATGACGATTATTCCCCGTCATTGCGAGGAGCCGAAGGCGACGCGGCAACCTCGATGTTATGTGTGAGCGGTCGAGGTTGCTTCGCCTTGCGGCTCGCAATGACGATTACCCCCCGTCATTGCGAGGAGCCGAAGGCGACGCGGCAACCCCGATGTTGTGTGTGAGCGGTCGGGGTTGCTTCGCTTCGCTCGCAATGACGGGTGCCGCTTGCACCAGATTCGCCATCAGCCGGAACGCGCCGGGCACCAGCCGGTCGAGCTGGTGATGCAGCACCAGTCCCGTATGCGTGTGCCGCCCCGCCCCCACCCCGGCGCTGACGAGGCTGCCGGTCAGCGGCGCCTCGCCCGCGTCCGACATTGCCAGCAGTTCGACATATGCCGGGTCGTGGGCGGCAGCGAAATAGAGGCCGCGCTCCTTGTCCCAGCCGTCGAAGTCGGCGGCGGTGATGCGGTTGGGACCGGCCAGCAGCGGATGATCGGGGGCGAGGATCGTCACCGGCGCCGCAGGGTCGGTGACGCGCCAGCGCAGCGAGGGCGTCCCGACGGTCAGCGGCAGCGGCGGGGTGCGCACCGCGTCCCAGCCCTGATCGGGGCGCTGGTAGAGCGTGACCAGGTGGCCGCCGCCTTGCGTGAACGCATGAAGCCTTTCGGTCGCGGCGGCCAGATCGGGGCGGGCACCGAAGGCGACTACGCCCGCAACCACGGTCGTGAAGCGGGCGAAATCCTCGTCCGGGGCGATCTGGTCCAGAATCGTCACCTGCAGGCCGATCCGCTTCAGCCACAGCCCGACCGAATCGCCCGCGCCGACATAGGCGATGCGTGCGCCCTCGGGCAGGTTCACGTCCAGCGTCAGCACCGGCAGCACCGCAGGCGTGCAGAGCATGACGGTGCCGGTGTGGGGATGGCTGGCGCGCGTCACGGTGACCGCCTGCCTGCCGCCGATCCTCGGGATCAGGTCCACGCGGCCCGCCGGGCTGTCCTCGGGCGCGATGATCGAAAGCCGCGCGTCCTGCTGCGTCACCTGCCAGCCCGGCGGCGGCGTGATCGTCGCGGCACCGCCGCCGATCATCGCCGCCAGCACCCCGGTATCGCCCCTGCGGCGGATCAGCACCGAGGGGCGCAGGGTGATCTCTGCGGCCGGGCCGGGCAGGGGGCCGGGTTCGGGGTCGATCCCGATGCTGACCGGACGCCCGGCGATCCGCGCCGTCAGCGTGACGTGAACCGGGCCGTTGCCGCCCAGCGGATCGAAGCCCGCGCGAAACTGCGAGGCCAGCGCAAGGTCATCGGCAATGACGCTGCCGCAGTCGGTGGCCGGACCGGCAAGCGCGACCTCGGCGCCTGCGGGCGCACCCTCGACCTGCAACCGGGCGCGGGCCTCCTGCGCCTGATGCGGGTCGGGCTGGTGCAGGGTCACGGAAATCTCCGAGCGCCCGTGTTTCGGCAGGATCGTGGCGCTGGCGACCGGCGCCAGACCGGCGGCCTCGGCCAGCGCGGCGCCGACCTCGCGGCGCTTGCGGGTCAGGCGGTGGCCATGGGCGGCGGCGGTCTCGGGCGGCAGCAGCGCCTGCGCGCGCTCAAGCGCCCGGTCGGCATCGGCCAGCCGCGCGATGATCGGCCCCTGCGCCGGGAAGGCGGCCTGTGCCTCGGTGATGGCTGCCGCCGCCTCGGCCAGGTCGGCGGTCGCGGGGCCGCAGAGCGGGGCAAGTTCGGCGAGGGTCGCGGGCAGGGACTGCGCAAGCCGCGTCTCGGGCGCGCCGCCTGCCAGATGCAGCCGCCATTCGCGCTGCGGGGTGTCGTGCCAGGTGCCCATGCCCTGAGTCGCATGGCGCCTGCGCGACCATTCGCCGATCTCCGCATAGCTGGTGCCGGTCGCCGGATCGAGCGCCCCGGCCGTCACGGTCAGTGTCGCCTCGGGCGGCGGCTCGGTGTCGTCGTAGGTGCCACCGCCGCCGCTCCAGGCGGGCAGGTAGAGATGGGTGACCTGCCAAGGCGGCAGATCGTCGCCGGGGTCGGCGGACGGATCGGCGGCGGGCGCGATGGCCGCCAGCGCCGCGCGGGTCATGGCGCGGTGGTGGCCGTGCTGGCCGGGCACGTCCAGAAATGTCGGGATCACCACATCGGGGCGATACTGGCGAAAGGCGCGCGCCAGCCGCTCGACCACGCGCGCCTCGCCCCAGCGGGCGAAGGTGGCGTCGCCGTCCTTGGAAAAGCCGAAGTCATGCACCGGATCGTTCGGGCCGAATCCCAGCCAGGCGACATCGCAATCCAGCACCCGCGCGGCTTCCTCCATCTCGCGGGTGCGGATCAGGCCCAGAAGCCCGCCGCGCGCCGGACCCAGCGCGTTCTGCCCGCCCTCGCCGCGTGTCGAGCAGGCGATCACCACCCGGTGACCCAGGCCAAAGCGCAGCCAGGCCAGAAGCCCGCTCTGTTCGTCGTCGGGGTGGGCGCCGCTGTTCATCACCGTGAGCACCCCCGACAGCCGCGACAGCGCCCGGTGCAGGCGCAGCAGCGCGGGGGCGGCCTCGCGCGCGGCAAGACGGGCGGGCGCATGGATGGCGGGCATGAGGCGTGTCCTTTCCGGCGGTTGCGCGCAGGCGGACCGGCCCGCCCGGCGGGTGGCTGGTGGCCGGTTGCAGGCTGCGCTAGATCTGTGCTTGGCCTGCCACCATGGCCGCCGGAACTCAAGCGGGTTATCGCGTTGACGGTTTCCGCAGGCTGGGTTCAGCCTCGACCGGCCGGTGCCTTCCGGTCCCGAGCGCGGGATCGGGTCCGCAGGCGCAACAAACACAAGCGGCATCATGCCGCAGGCAAGGAGAACGAGAAGATGACGAGAACGCTCAAGGCGATGCTTCTGGCCGGTTCGGCCATGTTCGCGGCGCAATCGGCGGGCGCGGTCGAGATCGAATACTGGCAGTATATCTTCGACACCCGCGTCGAGGCGATGGACCGCCTGATCGAGATGTTCGAGGCCGAGAACCCCGACATCACCGTGAAGCAGGTGACCTTCCCCTATGCCGACTACCAGACCCGCGTGATCGCCGCGAATCTGGCGGGCAACGGGCCGGACGTGCTGCAACTGTTCTATGGCTGGACCGACACGTTCGTCGATGCCGGTGTGCTGCAGCCGCTTTCGCAGGACGCCTTCCCGCACGAGATGATCGAATCGGAGTTCTTCCCCATCGTCGGCGCCATGGTGCGCGACGGCGAATATTACGGGCTGCCGACGGCGGTGCGCTCGCTGGCGTTGTTCTACAACAAGAACCTGTTCGCGGCGGCGGGCATCGACAACCCGCCCGAGACGCTCGACGAGCTGGTCGCCGACGCCATCGCCCTGACCGAGCGTGACGCCGGTGGCAACATCACCACCGAGGGCATTACCCTCGACATGGCCGGGCAGGATCACCAGTGGTGGCGCGAGGCGCTGGTGCGCCAGTTCGGCGGCGCCCCCTACAGCGACGACAACCGCACCGTCACCTACAACAGCGAGGCGGGCGTTGCGGCGACGCGGTGGTATACCGACCTCGAGACCGTGCATCACGTCGGCACCTCGGGCTTCATGGACGAAGGCCAGGCGGCTTTCCGCGCCGGTCGCGCCGCCATGACCATCGACGGCACCTTCCGTCTGGGCGCCTTCGGCGGCATCGAGGATTTCGAATGGGGCGTGACCGAGCTTCCGGCCAACAACGACGGGATGCGCTCCAACTACGCATCCTACTTCGCCAACGGCATCGGTGCCGGTGCCGAGGGTGAGGAGCTGGAGGCGGCCGAGAAGTTCCTCGCCTTCGTCACCACCCCCGAGGCGATGCAGGTCTGGCTTGAAGTCGTGGGCGAGCTTCCGGCCCGCCGCGCGGCCGCGCTGACCGAAGCGAACGCTTCGGACCCGATCTACGGGCCGTTCCTCAAGGGGCTGGAATATGCCCATACGACCCAGTTCCTTGACGAGGCGGGTCAGCGGCAGGTCGCCATCGACATGGTGAACCGCATCCTGCTGCAAGGCCAGTCGCCCGAGGATTCGGTCGCCGAGGCCGCCGCGCAGGAGCAGGCGATCCTCGATCAGGCCAACTGAGGCCCGAGGGCAGGGGACAGGACGGCGTGCAGATGACGACTACTGCCGACACCGGCGCGCCGCGCCTGTCCATGCGCACGAGGCGTGCGCTGTGGGTGTGGGGCTTTCTGGCCCTGCCCCTGCTGTTCTACGGGGTGATCCGCTTCTACCCCACGCTCGATGCGTTCTGGCTGTCGCTGACCAACGCCAACCCCGGCAACCTGCGACGCGGGCCGGAGTTCATCTGGTTCGACAATTACCTGCGGCTCTTCACCTCGCGCGATTTCTGGCAGGTGTTCCGCAATACCTTCGCCTACCTGATCCTCGGCACGCCGATCAGCCTGGTCCTGTCGTTCGTCATCGCCTATTACCTCGACAAGCTGCGCTTCGGGCATACCTTCCTGCGCGCGCTCTATTTCCTGCCGTTCCTGACCACGGCTTCGGCCATGGGCTGGGTCTGGCGCTGGTTCTACCAGCCCGCGCCCACCGGCATCATCAATTCGGCGCTGGGCGCGATGGGGATACCGGGTCTCGATTTCCTGCGCTCGACCACCTGGGCGCTGCCCTCGATCATGGTGACGGCGATCTGGGCGGGGCTGGGCTTCCAGATCATCATCTTCATGGCCGGGCTGCGCGCGATTCCGCAAAGCTACTACGAGGCCGCCCATATCGACGGGCTGGGCGCAGGCGCGATCCTGCGGAGGATCACCCTGCCGCTGCTGAAACCGACGACGGTGTTTCTGGTGGTGTTCTCGTCGATCGGCTTCCTGCGCATCTTCGATCAGGTCTACAACATGACCACCAACGACCCCGGCGGGCCGCTGGGGTCGACCAAGCCGCTGGTGCTGCTGATCTACCAGACCGCGTTCCAGTCCTATCAGATGGGCTATGCCTCGGCGATGACAGTGGTGCTGTTCACGGTGCTGCTGGTGATCTCGCTCCTGCAACTCTGGATTTTGCGAGACCGCGGATGAGTGCAGCCGACATCGCCCCGCCGCTGCCCAAGGGCCGCATCCGCCCCGGTCGCATCCTGACCTGGACGCTGGTTTTCATCGGCGGCGTCATCATGGTCACGCCGATCCTGTTCATGTTCTCGACCTCGCTGAAGACATCGGGGCAGATCTACGACCTGCGCCTGATCCCGGCGCGGCCGACGCTGGACAATTACATCAAGGTGCTGGCCGACGGACGGTTTCTGCGCTGGTTCGTCAACTCGATGATCGTTGCGGTGGCGGTCACGGTGTCGAGCGTGTTTTTCGACAGCCTCGTCGGCTACACGCTGGCCAAGTTCCGCTTTCGCGGGCGGATGTTCGTGTTCCTGGCGATCCTGTCCACGCTGATGATCCCGACCGAGATGCTGGTGATCCCCTGGTATCTCATGAGCGCCAATTTCGGCTGGCTCGACAGTTACTGGGGCATCGCGTTTCCCGGCATGATGACCGCCTTCGGCACCTTCCTGATGAAGCAGTTCTTCGAGACGGTGCCCGACGACTTCCTCGAAGCCGCGCGGATCGACGGGCTCAACGAGTTCACGATCTGGTGGAAGGTGGCGATGCCGCTGGTGACGCCCGCCATTTCGGCGCTGGCGATCTTTGCCTTCCTGGGCAACTGGACCGCGTTCTTCTGGCCGCTGATCGTGACCACGTCGAAAGAGCTTTACACATTGCCGGTGGGCCTGACGAGTTTCGCGGTCGAACAGTCGATCCAGTGGGAAATGATCATGACCGGCGCGGCGCTGGCGACGATCCCGACTTTGGTGGTGTTCCTCGCGCTGCAGAAGTTCATCGTGCGCGGCGTCATGCTGGCCGGGCTGAAAGGGTAAGATGACCGATTACAGCCGCTTTCCCGACCCGGTCTATCGCGACACCGTGCTGGCGCCCTTGTTCGACAACGCCCGCGACGACCATGCCGAGGGCTTCCGCCGCATCGACCGCGCGCATCTGGTGATGCTGGCCGAGACCGGCATCCTGCCGCCCGGTGTGGCCGCCACCATCGCCCGCGCGCTGGTTGAAATCGACACGCAGATCGACCCCGCGAGCCTGACCTATACCGGCGAGGTCGAGGATTACTTCTTCCTGCGCGAGGCCGAATTGAAGGCCCGCACCGGCCCCGACATTGGCGGGCGGCTGCACACCGCGCGTTCGCGCAACGACATCGACCACACCTTGTTCAAGATCGCGCTGAAGGCCCGCATCGACGGCGCGCTGGCCGATTGCCGGTCGCTGCTGGCGGCGCTGATCGACACCGGGGAACGCGAGGCGCAGACCCTGATCGTCGCCTATACCCACGGCCAGCCCGCGCAGCCGACCACCTTCGGGCATTACCTGTCTGCGGCCATCGAGGTGCTGATCCGCGACATGGAACGGCTGGAATCCGCGCGCGCCACCTGTGACCTGTGTTCCATGGGGGCGGCGGCGATCACCACCACCGGCTTTCCGGTCGACCGGGCGCGGGTCGCCGATCTGCTGGGCTTTGCCGCCCCGCAGCGCAATTCCTATTCCTGTATCGCGGCGGTCGATTACATCACCGGCAGCTATGCGGCGCTGGAACTGCTGTTCCTGCATCTGGGGCGGCTGATTCAGGATCTGCAGGTCTGGTCCAGTTTCGAGGTCGCGCAGATTCACGTCCCCGATGCCTTCGTGCAGATTTCCTCGATCATGCCGCAGAAACGCAATCCGGTGCCGATCGAGCACATGCGCCATCTGGCCAGCCAGACCGTGGGCCGGGCGCAGATGATGCTGACCATCATGCACAACACGCCTTTTACCGACATGAACGACAGCGAGGGCGAAAGTCAGGCCGCCGGTCATCAGGCATTCGCCAGCGGATCGCGGGTGCTGCGGCTGCTCGCGGCCTTCGTGCCATCGCTGCAGGTCAACGCGGCGCAGGTGGCGCGCAACATCGACCGCGCCTGCATCACCATCACCGAACTGGCGGATTCGCTGGTGCGCGACGCGGGCCTGTCCTTCCGGCAGGCGCATGAGATCGCCGCCGCAACCGCCCGCGCGGTGGTGGCGGCGGGCGAAAGTCTGGCCTCGGGCGGTTACGCGCCGTTTCGCGCGGCCTTCGCGCAGGCCACGGGAGCGGAAAGCACCATCACCCCGGAGCGGTTCCGCGAGATCGTCTCGCCCGAGCATTTCGTCGCGGTGCGCAACCGCTTCGGCGGCCCCGCGCCCGAGGCGCTGGCCGAGGCGCTGGCCAGCTACCGCGCCGCCGCCGCCCGCTTTGCCACGCGCGCACAAGACATCGCCACGCGCGAGGCGCGGGCCGAGGCCGACCTGACCGCCGCCTTCGCCGCCCTGCTGGAGACCAACTGATGGCGCAGATCGAACTTCGCAAGCTGGTGAAAAGCTACGGCAGGAACACCGTGATCCACGGCATCGACCTCGACATTGCCGATGGCGAATTCGTCGTGTTCGTCGGCCCCTCGGGCTGCGGGAAATCGACCACATTGCGGATGCTGGCCGGGCTGGACGAAGTGACCTCGGGCGAAATCCGCATCGGCGGGCGGGTGGTGAACGAGCTTGATCCCAAGGCGCGCGACATCGCCATGGTGTTCCAGAACTACGCGATCTATCCGCACCTTACGGTGCGCCAGAACATCGCCTTCGGCCTTTATACCGCGAGGTTGTCGAAGGCCGAAAAGAGGAAACAGGTCGAGGACGCCGCCGCGATCCTTGGCCTGACGCCGCTGCTGGACCGGCGGCCTTCGGCGCTGTCGGGCGGGCAGAGGCAGCGGGTCGCCATCGGTCGCGCCATGGTGCGCAGCCCGGCGGCGTTCCTGTTCGACGAACCCCTGTCCAACCTCGATGCCCAGTTGCGCGCCCAGATGCGTATTGAAATCAAGGCATTGCACGCGCGGCTTGGCACCACCATCGCCTATGTCACCCACGATCAGGTCGAGGCCATGACCATGGCCGACCGCATCGTGGTGATGAAGGACGGCCGCATCCTTCAGGCGGCGACGCCGATGGAAATCTACGACCACCCCGGCGACGTGTTCACCGCCCGCTTCATCGGCACGCCCTCGATGAACATCCTTGCCGCGCAGGCCGAGGGCGGCGCCTATGTCCCCGCACAGGGCGCGGGCCGGGTGCTGGCCGGGGTGCGCCCGCACGACCTGATCGTCGGCGGCGACGGCACCGGGCTGCGGCTGGAAGGGCAGGTGACGGCGATGGAGCCGCTCGGCCCCGAGACGCTGGTGCATTTCATGGCCGGGCCGGTGCCGGTGACCGCCAGCGCAGGCGCCCACGACCGTTTCGAGGCCGGGCAGACGGTCCGTGCCGCAGCGCCGGTGGACAAGGTCCACCTGTTCGACCCGGCAACCGAACTGGCCATCCCGCGCGGGTAGGGGCCGCCGGGTCGCGCGGCATTTCGGGTCAGGGCAACCGGGCGCGCGGCATATGCCGTCATTGCGAGGCGGCGCAGCCGACGAAGCAACCCCGATGTTGTGCGCAAGCGGTCGGGGTTGCTTCGGCTTCGCCTCGCAATGACGGAACATGCGGTTCACCCGTTCGCCCTGCATTTCGGGTTTCCCGCTTGGCCTGCCCGGTGAATGATGCACAATCGTGCGGGGCGCAGGGGAGATGCGGCATGGATGTGATGTCCGAACTGGCGGCACGGCGCGCGGCGGCGCGGCTGGGGGGCGGCGCGGCGCGGATCGCGGCGCAACATGCGCGCGGCAAGCTGACCGCCCGCGAGCGGCTCGACCTGCTGCTCGACGAGGGCAGCCTCGAGGAATTCGACATGTTCGTCACCCATCGCGCGGGCGATTTCGGCATGAACGCCAACCGCCCCGCCGGTGACGGGGTGGTGACCGGCAGGGGCACGATCAACGGGCGCCAGGTCTATGTGTTTGCGCAGGACTTCACCGTCTTCGGCGGCAGCCTGTCCGAGACCCATGCGCAGAAGATTTGCAAGGTCATGGACATGGCGATGCGGGTCGGCGCGCCGCTCGTCGGGCTGAACGATTCGGGCGGTGCCCGCATCCAGGAAGGCGTGGCCAGCCTTGCGGGCTATGCCGAGGTCTTCCAGCGCAACGTGCTGGCCTCGGGCGTCATTCCCCAGATCAGTGTCATCATGGGGCCTTGCGCGGGCGGGGCGGTCTATTCCCCGGCGATGACCGATTTCATCTACATGGTGCGCGACACGTCCTACATGTTCGTCACCGGCCCCGACGTGGTCAGGACGGTCACCAACGAACGGGTCAGCGCCGAGGAACTGGGCGGCGCCGCGACCCACACGGGCCGTTCCTCGGTCGCCGACGCCGCGTTCGACAATGATGTCGAGACGCTGGCCGAGGTGCGCCGCCTGTTCGATTTCCTGCCGCTCTCGAACCGCGATCCCGTGCCGCAGCGCCCGTTCTTCGACGATCCCGCGCGCGGCGAGGACAGCCTCGATACCCTGATCCCCGACAGCCCCAGCCAGCCCTACGACATGAAGGAACTGATCGTGAAGCTGGCCGACGAGGGCGACTTCTGCGAATTGCAGCGCGATTTCGCCGCCAACATCGTCACCGGCTTCATCCGGCTGGAGGGCAGCAGCGTGGGCGTCGTCGCCAATCAGCCGCTGGTGCTGGCCGGGTGTCTGGACATCGACGCCAGCCGCAAGGCCGCGCGCTTCGTGCGGTTCTGCGATGCGTTTTCCATCCCGATCCTGACGCTGGTGGACGTGCCCGGCTTCCTGCCCGGCACCGCGCAGGAATATGGCGGGATCATCAAGCACGGCGCCAAGCTGCTGTTCGCCTATGGCGAGGCGACGGTGCCCAAGGTCACGCTCATCACCCGCAAGGCCTATGGCGGCGCCTATGACGTGATGGCCTCGAAACATCTGCGCGGCGACGTGAACTATGCCTGGCCCACGGCGGAAATCGCGGTGATGGGGGCGAAGGGCGCGGTGGAAATCCTGTATCGCAGCGAACTGGACGACCCGGCGAAGATCGCCGCCCGCACCGCCGACTACGAGGAACGCTTCGCCAATCCCTTCGTCGCCGCCGAGCGCGGCTTCATCGACGACGTGATCCAGCCGCATTCCACCCGGCGGCGCATCTGCCGGGCGTTCGCGTCGCTGCGGGGCAAGCGGCTTGAGAACCCGTGGAAGAAGCACGACAACATTCCGCTGTGAGGTGCCGATGTTCCGCAAGCTCCTGATCGCCAATCGCGGCGAGATCGCCTGCCGCATCATCCGCACCGCGCGGCGGCTGGGGATCGCCACGGTGGCGATCCATTCCGACGCCGACCGCCGCGCGCTGCATGTGCGCGAGGCCGACGAGGCCCTGCATGTCGGCCCCTCGCCTGCCGCCGAAAGCTACATCGACCTCGCGCGCGTCATGGCGGCGGTGCGCGCAAGCGGCGCCGATGCCGTGCATCCGGGTTACGGCTTCCTGTCGGAAAACCCCGCCTTCGCCGAGGCGCTGGCCGCCGAAGGCGTGGCCTTCGTCGGCCCGCCCGCCGCTGCCATCCGGGTGATGGGCGACAAGATCACCTCGAAGCGGATCGCCGCCGCTGCGGGCGTGTCCACCGTGCCCGGCCACACGGGGCCGATCACCGATGCCGACAAGGCCGCGCGCATCGCCGCCGGGATCGGCTATCCGGTCATGCTCAAGGCCAGCGCGGGCGGCGGTGGCAAGGGGATGCGCATTGCCTGGAACGACGACGAGGCGCGCGCGGGCTTTGCCGCCGCCGGGCGCGAGGCGGCGGCAAGTTTCGGCGACGACCGCATCTTCATCGAGAAATACGTCACCCGGCCCCGCCATATCGAAATCCAGGTGCTGGCCGACATGCACGGCAACTGCATCCATCTGGGCGAACGCGAATGTTCGATCCAGCGCCGCAACCAGAAGGTCGTCGAGGAGGCGCCGTCGCCCTTTCTTGACGACGACACCCGCCGCGCGATGGGCGCGCAGGCGGTGGCGCTGGCCCGTGCCGTGGGCTACGCCAGCGCGGGGACGGTGGAATTCATCGTCGATGACGCGCGCAACTTCTATTTCCTCGAGATGAACACCCGCTTGCAGGTCGAACATCCGGTGACCGAACTCGTCACCGGACTCGATCTGGTCGAGCAGATGATCCGCATCGCGGCGGGCGAGAGGCTGGCCTTCGCGCAGGACGACATCCGCCTCGACGGCTGGGCCATGGAATCGCGTGTCTACGCCGAAGACCCGTTGCGCGGCTTCCTGCCCTCGACCGGGCGGCTGTCGCGCTATCGCCCGCCGCCCGAAGGGTCACATGACGGGCGGAAGGTGCGCAACGATACCGGCGCCTTCGAGGGCGGCGAGATCAGCCGTTTCTACGATCCGATGATCGCCAAGCTCTGCACCTGGGCGCCCGACCGCGCCGGGGCCATCGAGGCGATGGCCGACGCGCTTGACGGGTTCGAGATCGAGGGGATCGGCCACAACCTGCCGTTCCTGTCGGCGCTGATGGAGCATCCGCGCTTTCGCGCGGGGCGGCTGACGACCGCCTTCATCGCCGAAGAATGGCCCGACGGCTTTCACGGCACCGATCCGGCCGGGGACGCGCTGCACCGGCTTGTCGCGGCGGCGGCGGTCCTGCACCGGATCGCTGAAATCCGCCGCGCCCGCATTTCCGGGCGGATCGACCATCACGAACGCCATGTCGGCTGCGACTGGGTGGCGGTCATCGGGCGGGCGGAATATCCGCTGGTGCTGAAGGCCGACCCGGACGGCACCGATGTGCACATCGCGGGGGGTGATGTCCTGCGGGTCGAGGGCGAATGGCAGCCGGGCCGGACGCTGGCGCGGCTGGTGGTGGGCGGGGTGCCTCTGGTGGTGAAGGTCGAGCCGCTCACCGGCGGCTTCCGGCTGCGCTGGCGCGGCGCCGATCTGGCGATCCGGCTATATACGCCCCGGCAGGCGGAACTGGCGCGGCTGATGCCGGTGAAGGCGCCGCCCGACGCCTCGCGGCAGCTTCGATGCCCGATGCCCGGCCTGCTGGTCGATCTGCATGTGGCCGAGGGCGACCGGGTCGAGGCCGGGCAGGCGCTGGCCACGGTCGCGGCGATGAAGATGGAGAACGTGCTGCGCGCCGAACGCCCGGCCCGCATTGCCCGGCTGGCGGCCACACTCGGGCAGACGCTGGCGGTGGACGAGGTTATCCTCGAGTTCGGGGCGGAGTGATCCCGCATCACGGGCGCCATGGGCAGGAGAATATGATGAGCGACATCGACGACTGGCGCGCCCTGGCCCGCCGCGAGCTGGGCGACCGCGATCCGGCGGCGCTGGAGAGCCGCACGCCCGAGGGGATCACCACCCGCCCGGTCTACGGTCCCGCCGATCTGGACGGGCTGCCGCATCCGGGCGGCTGGCCCGGCCTGCCGCCCTTTACCCGCGGCCCGCGCGCGACGATGTATGCCGGGCGGCCCTGGACCATCCGCCAGTATGCAGGGTTTTCCACCGCCGGGGAAAGCAATGCCTTCTACCGGCAGGCGCTGGCGGCGGGGCAGCAGGGCGTGTCGGTCGCCTTCGATCTGGCCACCCATCGCGGCTATGACAGCGACCACCCCCGCGTCGAGGGCGATGTCGGCAAGGCGGGCGTGGCCATCGATTCCGTCGAGGACATGAAGACCCTGTTCGACGGCATCCCGCTGGACCGGGTGTCGGTCTCGATGACCATGAACGGCGCGGTGATCCCGGTGCTGGCCGCCTTCATCGTCGCGGGCGAGGAGCAGGGCGTCGCGCGCGCCGCACTGTCCGGGACGATCCAGAACGACATCCTCAAGGAGTTCATGGTCCGCAACACCTATATCTTCCCGCCCGAACCCTCGATGCGGATCGTGGCCGACATCATCGACTTCACCGCGCGCGAGATGCCGAAGTTCAACTCGGTCTCGATTTCCGGCTACCACATGCACGAGGCCGGGGCGACGCTGGTGCAGGAACTGGCCTTCACCCTGGCCGACGGCCGCGAATACGTTCAGGCGGCGCTGGCGCGCGGCATGAATGTCGATGATTTCGCCGGGCGGCTGTCGTTCTTCTTCGCCATCGGGCAGGATTTCTTCATGGAGGCCGCCAAGCTGCGCGCCGCGCGTTTCCTGTGGCACCGGATCATGGCGGGCTTCGGCGCGAAAGACCCGCGCAGCCTGATGCTGCGCACCCATTGCCAGACCTCGGGGGTCAGCCTGCAGGCGCAGGACCCGTGGAACAACATCGTGCGCACCGCCTACGAGGCGCTTGCGGCGGTGCTGGGCGGTACCCAGTCGCTGCACACCAATTCCTTCGACGAGGCGCTGGCGCTGCCCACCGAATTTTCCGCCCGCATCGCCCGCAACACGCAACTGATCCTCCAGCACGAGACCGGCGTGACCCGCGTGGCCGACCCGCTGGCGGGCAGCTACTACGTCGAATCCCTGACCGGCGCCCTGATCGAAGAGGCGCAGGCGCTGATCGACGAGGTCGAGGCCCTGGGCGGCATGACGCGGGCGGTCATCTCGGGGATGCCCAAGCTGCGCATCGAAGAGGCCGCCGCGCGCAGGCAGGCCGCCATCGACCGGGGCGAGACGGTCATCGTCGGCGTGACCCGTTTCCGCCCCGACCGTGACGACCCCGTCGATCTGCGCGAGATCGACAATGCCGCCGTGCGCCGTGCGCAGGTGGAAAGGCTGGCCACCCTGCGCCGCCAGCGCGACGGCGCGGCCTGTGCGGCGACGCTGGCGGCGCTGGCCGATGGCGCGCGTTTGGGGCAGGGCAACCTTCTGGAACTGGCGGTCGCGGCGGCGCGGGCGCGCGCGACGGTGGGCGAGATCACGCAGGCCATGGAGGATGCCTTCGGTCGCCACAGCGCCGAAGTGCGCACGCTGGTCGGGGTTTACGGCGCCGAATGGGGCGACGATCCCGAATTTGCCGCCCTTCGGGCCGAGGTCGCGGCCTTCGCCGCCGCCGAAGGCCGCCCGCCGCGCCTGCTGGTCGCCAAGATGGGCCAGGACGGCCATGATCGCGGCGCGCGGGTGATCGCCACCGCCTTCACCGACATGGGCTTTGCCGTGGACAGCGAGCCTTTGTTCCAGATGCCCGACGAGGTCGCCGCCGCCGCCATCGCGCAGGGCGCGGACGTGATCGGCGTCTCGACGCTGGCCGCCGGACACAAGACGCTGGCGCCGCAACTGATCGCGGCGCTGAAGGCACGCGGCGCGGGGAACATCCTCGTCGTCTGCGGCGGGGTGATCCCCGAACAGGACCACGATTTCCTGCGCCGCGCCGGGGTGCGGGCCATCTTCGGCCCCGGCACCAACATCCCCGAAGCCGCCCGCGAGGTGCTGCGCCTGATCCGGGGCGAGCGGGGCAACTGAACGCCGGGTCGGGGCGGCGGTGTGACGGGATTTCGTCATTGCGAGGAGGCGCAGCCGACGAAGCAACCCCGATGTCGTGTGTGAGCGGTCGGGGTTGCTTCGCCTTGCGGCTCGCAATGACGGTTGCTCATCTCGTCATTGCGAGGAGCCGAAGGCGACGCGGCAATCCACAGGGCCGGGCGCTGCGCCCGGCATGGATTGCTTCACTTCGTTCGCAATGACGAATCCCCCAGTCATTGCGAGAAGGCGCAGCCGACGAAGCAACCCCGATGTCGTGTGTGAGCGGTCGGGGTTGCTTCGCCTTGCGGCTCGCAATGACGGGGTTTGGGGGTGGCTTGCGCCTCGCCATGACGGAATCTGCGGGCGGCGGCGCCTTGCGGAGCGGGCGCGTCGGCGGCATGAGGCCCCCGTGACCATGATGGACCCCAGCCATGCCAGCGACCGCCCCCGTCCGCGTTGCCATCCTGCGCGCCGAGCTTGCCCGGCGCGGCCTGAACGCCTTCATCCTGCCGCGCTACGACGCGCATCAGGGCGAATACATTGCGCCCCATGACGAACGGCTGCGTCATGTCACCGGGTTTTCGGGGTCGGCGGGCATGGCTATCGTGACGGCGGATGACGTGGCGCTGTTCGTGGACGGGCGCTACACGGTGCAGGCGGCGCATGAATGTGCGGGCGCGCTGTTCTCGCATCACAGCCTGACCGCCACCCCGCCCGATGGCTGGCTGCGCGGCGCGGCGCGGTCGGGCTGGCGCGTCGGCTGCGACCCCTGGCACCTGCCGCCGTTGTGGTTCGACCGTTTCGAGGCGGCATGCACCGCCGCCGGGGCCGAGCTGGTGGCGGTCGACGGCAATCCGGTCGATGCGGTCTGGCCCGACCAGCCGCCACCGCCCGCAGGCGCCGTGACGCGCTTTCCCGAGCAGCTTGCCGGGCAGGGCCATGCCGCAAAGCGCGCGGCGCTGGTCGCGCATCTGCAGGCCACGGGCGCCGATGTGCTGGTCGAGACCCAGCCCGACAACATCGCCTGGTTCCTCAACCTGCGCGGCAGCGACGTGGCCTTCAACCCGATGCCGCACTCGTTCCTGATGGCCGACCGGCAGGGCCGGGTCGTCTGGTATGTTGATCCCGCCAAGGTGGATGCCGGTGTGGCGCCCGAAGGGGTCGGGATGCAGCCGCCATCGGCCTTTCTTTCCGCCCCTGACGGCTTTCTGGCCGCAGGGCGGCGGGTGCTGTTCGACCCGGCCTTCTCGCCGGTCGCGGTGCGCCGGGCGATCCTTGCCGCCGGGGCGGTGCCGGTCGCAGCACCGGGCTGGATCACCCTGACCAAGGCGGTGAAGAACCCCGTGGAACTGGAGGGGCTGCGCGCCTGCCATCTGCAGGACGGCATCGCGCTGACCGAATTCGCCGCCTGGCTGGCCCGCGAGGTGCCCGCCCGCGCCGCCGCCGGTGATCCGCTGACCGAGCGCGAGGCCGAGGACCACGTCCTGCACCTGCGCCGCGCCCGGCCCGGTTTCCTGAGCGAGAGCTTCAATTCGATCTCGGCGGCCGCAGGCAATGCCTCGATGTGCCATTACGCCACCGCGCCCGGCCGCAATGCCGCCATCCTGCCCGAGAACCCCTATCTGCTCGACAGCGGCGGCCAGTATGAAACCGGGACCACCGACGCCACCCGCAGCTACAGCTTCGGCAAGCGCCCGCCGGGCTATGACCGGGCCTATACCGCCGTTTTCAAGGCGTTCCACGCGCTGGCCACCCTGCGCTTTCCGCCCGGCACGCAGGGGCACCATATCGACGCGATCTGCCGCAGGCCGCTGTGGGATCTGGGTCTCGACTACGACCACGGCACCGGCCACGGCATCGGCCACCGGCTGTCGGTGCACGAACACCCGCAGCGCATCGGCAGACCCGTCAACCCGGTGGACCTGAAGCCCGGCATGGTCATGTCCATCGAGCCGGGCTGTTACGAGGCCGACCGTTTCGGCATCCGCATCGAGAACCTGTTCGAGATCGTCGCCTGCGAGGACGGTTTCATGGAATTCCGTAACCTGACCTGGGCGCCGATCCAGACCGACATGCTGATCGCCGAGCGGCTCTCCGATGCCGAACGCGCCTGGCTGGTCGCATACAACCGCGAGGTCGCCGCACGGCTGGCGCCCCATCTGGGTGATGCCGCCCGCACCTGGCTGGAGGGGGTCACGGCATGAGCGTCGCCGTCGTCTCGGGCACCGGCTTTCTGGGCCGTGCCGTCATGCGGCATCTGGCCGGGATGCAGGTGCCCGCCGTCGCCATCGCGCGGGGCGTCACCACGCCCGCAGGCGTGCCCTTCGCGCGTGCCGACCGCATGGACACCGACGCCCTGCGCGCCATCTTCCGCGCCCGCCGGGTGACGGCGGTGGTGGACATCTACGCGCTGGGCCTGCGCAACGCCGCGCCGGTGATCGAGGCGGCAGCGCATCAGGGGGCAAGATATGTCCTCGTCAGCTCAACCGATGTCTATGCCAATTACGAGGGGCTGCTGCGCAAGGGCACGCCCCCGGTGCGGCACGCCCCCGCGACCGAGGAGTCGCCCCTGCGCGTGATGCGCTACCCCTATCGCGGCAATCCGAACCGGCCGCAGGGCGTCGGCGCCGACCTGTTCGACGATTACGACAAGCTGCCGGTGGAAGAGGCCCTGCGCGCCGATACCCGGCTGCCCCATGCGATCCTGCGCCCGCCGATGATCTTCGGCCCCGGCGATCCGCAGAACCGCTTCGGCTGGGCTATCGAGGCCGCGCGGGCGGGCGGGCCTGTCGCGCTCGATGCGCGGGCGGCGGGCTGGCTGAACTCGTATGCCTTCGTCGACGATGTCGCCGCCGCGCTTGCCCTTCTGGCGCTGCATCCGGGGGCCGAGGGACGGACCTACAACGTCGCCTTGCCCGACCAGCACCCGCAGCGCTGGTGGTTGCAGGCGATCCTGCGCCATCTGGGGTCCGACGCCGCCGTGACCGAGGTTGCGCCGGATGCGAACGGCCTGCAGGCAGGCCGCGCCGAGGCGATGGACCTGCGCTATCCGCTGACCCTCGATTCGACCCGCATCCGCCGCGAACTGGGCTATGCCGAGGCTCTGACCCCCGACGAGGCCCTTGCCCGGACCCTTGCGGCCGTGGTGGCAGGATAGAGCATTTCGCAGTCAAATGGTAACATTTGACGCCCGCGACAATGCGCAAAAACAAAGTGTTAGAGCGGGTCCGCCGAATCCGTGAAAACGCGACCCGCTCTAGCCGGGACAACCGGGCGACCTGCGGCTGCGCGGGCCAAGGCACTGCCCCCCGGACCCCCCGTCATTGCGAGGAGCCGCAGGCGACGACGCAACCCCGATGTCGTGTGTGAGCGGTCGGGGTTGCTTCGGCTTCGCCTCGCAATGACGGGGGGTGCGGGCGGCGCGCGATTTCGGCCATCCGCGCCTCGATCTCGTCGATGAAGGACGATGCGCGTGTTGGGTTGTCGCGGGCGATGTAGATGCCGATTTCGACGAGGTCTGCCTCTGCACCGTGCAGGACGACCAGTCGCGGCATGTCACGCCTTGTCAGAGAATCGCGCGCGCAGTTCGGCAAACACCTCGTCGGCGGGGCGACCGGGGCCGCTGTCCAGCCCGGCCTGAATCGCGGCGCGCAGGGAGTCGAGCTGTTCCCGTTCGGCCTGTGCGACGCGGTCGTGGATTTTTCTTGCAGCCTCGGCCAGCATGGACCTGCTCCGGTTGGCATTGCCGTGGTCGAATGTAGGATGTTGCCGTTCAAATGCAAGCATGACGTGTATCGTGGTAAATCGCGCGGCGGTGTGAACCCCGTCGTTGCGAGGCGAAGCCGAAGCAACCCATGCCGGGTGCAACGCCCGGCCTTGTGGATTGCCGCGTCGCCTGCGGCTCCTCGCAATGACGGAGGGATATGAGCACCGTCATTGCGAGGAGCTGCAGCCGACGAAGCAACCCCGATGCTGTGTGTGAGCGGTCGAGGTTGCTTCGGCTGCGCCTCGCAATGACGAAAATATGCCGCCCGCTCCCCCTGACAGTCCCCGGATAGCGCGTTGACAACGAACACTCGCGCTTTAGTGTCGCACCGATCCACCGCTGACGCGGGGCGGGGCTGGCGGCGGGTCGTCGCGCCCTGCCTGCGCAGGCCACCAACCGGGAGCAACCGATGTCCTTCCTCAAAGCCCTTGCCGTCTCGGCCCTGGCACTCACGGCAGCCGTGCCGGCGCTGGCCGAGACGCCGTCGAACACGCTGGTGATCGCCGATGCCATCGACGACATCATCACCCTCGACCCCGGTGAGGTGGGCGAGGTCGCGGGCGTGCTGGTCTCGCAGCAGATCTACCAGCCGCTGGTCAACTTCAACCCCGAAGACCCGTCCGACATCGTCGGCGTCCTGGCCGAAAGCTGGACCGTCTCGGAGGATGGCCGCACGCTGACCTTCACCATGAACCCGAACGCGGTCTTTGCCAGCGGCAATCCGGTCACGGCCTACGACGCCGAATATTCGCTGCGCCGCGTGGTGCAGATGGGGTCGCGGACGGCCTTCATCATCACCCAGTTCGGCATCGACACCGACAATGTCGAAGAGGCGATCCGGGCGACCGATGCCAACACGCTGGTCATCACCGCCGGCGACACCTACGCGCCGAGCTTCCTGCTCTACTGCCTGTCCTCGTATGCGGCGGGGATCGTCGACAGCAAGCTGGTGCAGGAACACGAGGTCGACGGCGACTTCGGCAACGCCTGGCTGAAGCAGGACAACTCGGCCGGGTCCGGCCCCTATGTCCTGACCCGCTGGGACCCCAAGCAGTCGATCCTGCTGACCCGCAACGACAACTACTGGGGCGAGGCGCCGGGCGTCGAGCGGCTGTTCATCCAGCAGATGCCCGAAAGCGCCACCCAGCGGCTGGCGCTGGAGCGGGGCGACATCGACATCGCCAACAAGCTCGGCCCCGATGATTTCGACGCCATCGAGAACAACGAGGATATCGCGATCCTCGAAGGGCGCTCGGCGACGATCTACTACATGGGCCTGAACGTGCGTAACGAGAACCTCGCGCATCCCGAGGTGGTCGAGGCGCTGAAATATCTGGTCGACTACGAGGGCATCGCCGACAACATCGGTCGCGGCACGCTGGCCGTGCACCAGACGCTGGTGCCCGACGGGTTCCTCGGGGCGCTGGACTACACGCCCTATTCGCTGGATGTCGAGCGCGCCCGGCAACTGCTCGACGAGGCGGGCGTCGGCCCGTTCACGCTGGATACCGTGGTCTGGAACGTCCCGCCCTATACCGATTTCGCCCAGGCCATCCAGGCCACCATGGCCGAGGCGGGCGTGACGCTGAACCTCGAGGTCGTGGACGGCGGGCAGTGGCTCGACCGCTACCGCAACCACACGCTCGATGTCTGGATGGGTCTCTGGGGGCCGGACTACCCCGATCCCCATTCCAACGCCAAGGCGTTCAGCGTGAACCGCCAGGATGCGCCGGACGGTTCGGACAGCCTTGCCGACCGCTTCGGCTGGGACGCCGGGCCGCTGTCGCCGCTGGCCATGGAGGCGGTGCGCGAGCAGGACACCGACACCCGCCGCCAGATGTACGAGGACATCCAGCGGGTGCATACCGACACCTCGCCCTTCCTCTACATGTTCCAGGAGGTCCGCCGCGTGGCGACCCGCGCCGACGTGCAGGGGCTGGTGCTGGGCCTCACCTTCTCGGACGACCGCTATGGCGGCGTGACCAAGGACTGACGCGCGACCTGCAGGCGGGCCGGGATGCCGGTCCGCCACCCAAGGACGGGTGACCGAGACAAGTGACATCCCTGCGGCAAAGGCTGGGTGGCGTCGCCACCTTTGTGTCAAGTACCGCCGTCACCCTGCTGGGGCTGGCGATGCTGACCTTCTTCATCGGCCGGGTCGTGCCCATCGACCCGGTGCTGAAGATCGTCGGCGACAAGGCCTCGCAAGAGGTCTATGACCGGGTCTTTCTGGAATTGGGCCTCGACAAGCCGCTGGTCGTGCAGTTCTGGAACTATGTCACCAGCCTGTTGCGCGGCGATTTCGGCATCTCGTTCTCGACGGCGCGGCCGGTCTGGACCGACCTGCTGGATTTCTTCCCGGCCACGCTGGAACTGGCCACCATCGGCGTGCTGATCGGCATCGTCCTCGGCGTGCCGATGGGTGTGGCCGCCGCCTACTGGCGCGAGAAATGGCCCGACCATGTGCTGCGCGTCGTCGGGCTGGTGGGCTATTCGGTGCCGATCTTCTGGCTCGGCCTCGTGGCGCTGTTCGTGTTCTACTACAAGCTGAACTGGGTCTCGGGGCCGGGGCGGGTCGACGTGTTCTTCCAGGGCGTCGTGCCGAACGTGACCGGCGCGATCCTGATCGACAGCCTGCTGGCGGGCGACATGCAGGTGTTCCGCAATGCCGTCAGCCACATGACGCTGCCCGCGTTGCTGCTGGGCTACTACAGCCTTGCCTATATCTCGCGCATGACGCGCTCGGTCATGCTCGAGCAGCTTGGCCAGGAATACATCCTCACCGCCCGGCTGAAGGGCGCGTCCGAGTTCTCGGTGGTGATGAACCATGCGCTGCGCAACGCGGGCATCCAGCTCATCACCGTGATCGCGCTCAGCTACGGCGGGTTGCTCGAAGGCTCGGTGCTGATCGAGACGATCTTCTCGTGGCCCGGCATCGGCAACTACATCTTCTCGTCGCTGCTGGCGGGCGACATGAACGCCGTTCTGGGCGGCACGATTCTGGTCGGCACGGTGTTCGTGCTGCTCAATACCTTCTCCGATGTGCTCTACCGGGTGCTCGACCCGCGTTCCAGGGGGTTCGGCGCATGACCGCGACACCTGCCGTTGCCCCGGACCTGCGTTCGGCGCGGCTGCGCGAATGGCGCAGCTTCGCGCGCCGGTTCCTGCGCAACCCGCTGGGCGTCATCGGGCTGCTCATCATCGTGGCGCTGCTGCTGTGCGCGCTGTTCGCACCGTGGCTGGCGACGCACAACCCCTACCAGACCTCGCTGCCCGACCGGCTGTCGGCGCCCTCGGCGGCCTACTGGCTGGGCGCGGACGAGCTGGGCCGCGACATCTATTCGCGCATCATCTACGGCTCGCGGCTGACGCTGCTGATCGTGGCGCTGGTGGTGGTGACCTCGGCGCCCATCGGGCTGATCGTCGGCGTGGTGGCGGGCAATTACGGCGGCTGGATCGACCGCATCTTCATGCGGGTGACGGATGTGTTCCTTGCCATCCCCAAGCTGCTGCTGGCGCTGGCCTTCGTCGCCGCGCTTGGCCCCGGCATCGTCAACGCGGCGCTGGCGATCACGCTGACCGCCTGGCCGCCCTATGCGCGGCTTGCCCGCGCCGAGACCCTGCTGATCCGCAACGCCGATTATGTCAATGCCGTGCGGCTGGCGGGCGCGTCCGAGTGGCGCATCATGGTGCTGCATATCGTGCCGATGTGCATGAGTTCGGTCATCGTGCGCATGACCTTCGACATGGCGGGCATCATCCTGACGGCGGCGGGCCTGGGCTTCATCGGTCTCGGCGCGCAGCCGCCGCTGCCCGAATGGGGGGCGATGATCTCGACCGGGCGCAAGTTCATCTTCGACCAGTGGTGGATCGCCACCGCGCCGGGCTTTGCGATCTTCATCGTCAGCCTCGGCTTCAACCTGCTGGGCGACGCCCTGCGCGACCTGCTCGACCCGCATCTGAGGCAACGCCGATGAGCCTGGTCGAAATCGAGAACCTCCGCATCACCTTCCCCTCGGACACGGGCCCGGTGCAGGCGGTGCGCGGGGTGTCGCTGTCGCTGGGCCGCGAGAGGCTGGGGATCGTCGGCGAAAGCGGTTCCGGCAAGAGCCTGACCGGCCGCGCGCTGATGGGGGTGCTGCCGGAACATGCGCGGCTGGACGTGGACCGGATGGAGTTCGACGGCATCGACCTGACCCGCGCCGGCCCGCGCCAGCGCCGCAGGCTGCGCGGCGGGCGGATGGGCATGATCCTTCAGGACCCGAAATTCTCGCTCAACCCGGTGATGCGGGTGGGGGCGCAGATCGTGGAAAGCATCCGCATCGGTGACCGCAGCCTGTCGCGCGCGGCGGCGCGGGCGCGGGCGCTGGAAACGCTCGAGGCGGTCCATATCCGCGCGCCCGACCGCGTGTTCGACCTCTATCCGCACGAACTGTCGGGCGGCATGGGGCAAAGGGTGATGATCGCCATGATGGTGGTGCGCCAGCCCGACCTGCTGATCGCGGACGAACCGACTTCGGCGCTGGATGTCACGGTGCAGGAACAGGTGATGTCGATTCTCGACGATGCGGTGCGCAGCCGGGGCATGGGCCTTGTTCTCATCAGCCATGACCTGCACCTCGTCAGCCGCTTCTGCGACCGGGTCGTCATCATGTATTCGGGGCGGATCGTCGAAACCCTTCCGGCGGCGAATCTGGCCGGGGCCGTGCATCCCTACACGCGCGGCCTGCTGGCCTGCCTGCCCGATATCGACGGCACCGCCGCGCGGCTGCCGGTGCTGAACCGCGATCCGGCATGGGCGCAGGCATGATTACCGTCGACAACCTTACCGTGCGCTTCGGCCCCGCCACCGCCGTGGACGGCGTGAGCCTGCATGTCGAAAAGGGCGAGAGCTTCGGCCTTGTCGGCGAAAGCGGCTCGGGCAAGTCCACCATCCTGCGCACCGCCGTCGGGCTGACCGCCGACTGGACGGGCCGGATCGAGATCGACGGGCTGGACGCGCGCCACACCCGGCCCCGCGATCTGGCACGGCGGGTGCAGATGGTGTTCCAGGACCCCTATGCCTCGTTGCATCCGCGCTTCGTCATCGGTCGCGCCATCGCCGAGCCGATGCGGATTCAGGGCATGGAGAACATTGATCGCCGCGTGGGCGAGCTGCTCGACATGATCGGCCTGAACGCCTCGTTCCGATACCGCTACCCGCACGAACTGTCCGGCGGCCAGCGCCAGCGGGTCGCCATCGCCCGCGCGCTGGCGCTGCAACCGGGCGTGCTGCTGCTGGACGAACCGACCTCGGCGCTGGATGTGTCGGTGCAGGCGGAAATCCTGAACCTGCTGGCCGACCTGCGCGAGGAACTGGGCCTGACCTTCCTGATCGTCAGCCACAACCTCGCCGTCATCTCGCATATGTGCGACCGGCTGATGGTCATGCAGAACGCGCAGGCGGTGGAAACCCTGACCCGCGACCAGTTGCGCGCGCGCGCCTTCGCCAGCGACTACACCCGCAAGCTGATCGAGGCGACCTAGGCCGCCATCATTGCGAGGCGAAGCCGAAGCAACCCCGACCGCTCAGACATGACATCGGGGTTGCTTCGTCGGCTTTGCCTCCTCGCAATGACGGAAAATGACGGGCTTTGCGGCTCGCCCGATTGTCCCGGTCGCTGCCCCGTCAGTGCACCGCCGCATACATGATGCCTTCGTCGGTCGCGTCGGCGGGCGAGAATTCCTCGACCACGCGGCCCTGGCGATAGACGAGGATGCGGTCCGACAGCGCGCGGATTTCCGGCAGGTAGGACGAGATCACCATGACCGCCATGCCGTCGTCGGCCAGGTGTTCGATCAGCGCGTGAATCTCGGCCACCGCGCCGACATCGACGCCGCGCGTGGGTTCGTCAAAGATGATGAGGCGCGGCTTCTGGATCAGCGCCTTGCCGATGACGACCTTCTGCTGGTTGCCGCCCGACAGTTCCACCAGCCGCGCATCCGGGCTGCCCGCGCGGATCGACAGCCTTTCGGTCCATTCCGCCGCCAGCGCACGCATCTCGGCCATCGACACGAAGGGCGACCGGCCCCCCGCCACGCTCAGCCGCCCGGCGTGCAGGTTCTCGGCAATCGACATGTTCTCGAAGAAACCCTCGAGCTTGCGGTCCTCGGTCACATAGACGATGCCATCGGCCACGGCGGGGCCGGGGGTGGCATAGCGCACCGGGCGGCCTTCGTATTCGATGGCGCCGCCGCGCAGGAAGTCGCGCTTCAGCACGCCCGCGATGATCTTGGCGGTCTCGGTCCGGCCTGATCCGACAAGGCCGAAGATCCCCGTCACCTGCCCGGCAAAGACCGAGAACGAGGTATTGCGCACCAGCGCGCCCATCGAGACATCCTCGACCGACAGCACCTGCGCCCCGGCGGGCCGGTGGCCGTCGCGCGAGACGGTCTCGATGGCCAGTTCGCGCCCGACCATGGCGTGCACGATGTCGGCCTGGGTCAGTTCGGCGGCGGGCGCACACAGCACGCGGGCGCCGTCGCGCATCACCGTGATGCGGTCGGCCATCTGCAACGCTTCCTCCAGCGCGTGGGTGATGAAGATGATCGCCACGCCGCGCCTGCGCAGCCGGTTGATGAGGGCAAAGAAATGGCGGCGTTCTTCCGGGGTCAGGGTCGCGGTCGGTTCGTCGAAGATGATGACGCGGGCGTTCAGCCGCACCGCGCGGGCGATCTCGACCATCTGGCGTTTCGCGGCACCAAGGCTGGCCACCTGTGCGGTGGGATCGACGGTGAAGTTCAGCGATTGCAGGAACTGCTGCGCGGCGATGGTGATGCCGCGCAGGCGGTTGAAGGCGCGTTCGCTGCCCAGAAACAGGTTCTGCGCCACGGTCATCGAGGGAACGAGGCTGGTCTCCTGATAGACCATGGCGATGCCGTGGCGCAAAGCGTCGGCGGGGCCAGCGGGGGCGAAGGGCGCGCCCGCCAGCGTGATCGTGCCCGCGTCGGGCGGGTAGACTCCGGCCAAGAGCTTGCTGAAGGTCGACTTGCCCGCGCCGTTTTCACCGAGCAGCGCGTGGACCTCGCCCTCGGTCAGATCGAAATCGACCGCCGACACCGCGATGTTGCCGTGGAAGGTCTTGGTCAGGCCACGGGCCTGCAGAAGCGCGGTCATGGCAGGTCTCCGGTCAACTCGATCACCTCGCCCGCGCCCTTCAGCGCAATCAGGCGGCGGCCTGCGTGGTCCAGCACGGCGGTCGCCCCGTGGCGCTGTCCGTCGGCGCGCGAGTGGAAACTTGCCTGCGGGCGCAAACCGGCGTCGAGAAGCGCGACCAGCCCGTAGGACCGCGACGGCGCCCATGGCTTGCGCACCCCCATCGTGCGCACGCCGCCGCGTTGCAGCGGCTCAAGGAAGCTCGCCCCCGAATGCAGCGCCGGGGCGATCCAGTATTCGGGTGGCACCTGCGCCACCATGTCGGCCCGGTAGCGGTCCTCTCGCAGCACCAGTTCGATCAGCCGGTTGCGCGGCGCAAAGACCGCCAGCCACCAGCCGTCGCCCGCCGCGGGCGACAGGCGGCCCGGATAGCCGGGGATGCGCTCCAGCAGCGGGCGGCTGCCGTCCGGCGTGGCGATGCGGTGGGCAAAGGCTTCGGCCACCACCGGCGCGCCCTGTGCCGTGCGGGCCAGCCCGGCGGGAAAGGCAAGGCCGCCCGCGACCCGTTCCGCCCGCCCGGCGCCGGGGTCGATGTGCCACAGCGCGCCGTCGCCAGCCCTGGCCATCAGCGCCCGCGGCCAGTCGCTCGCCGCGTGGCTGGCGGAGCCTTCGGCCAGCAGGAAGCCCGCGCCATCGGCCATCGCCGCCGTCACCGACACGCGGCGCGGCAGCAGCCCGCGCACATCCTCCTGCGCGTCGCCGCGCCGCAGGAACAGCCCGCCGTCGTCCAGCGCCACCAGCAGCGCGCCGTCTGCCCCGGCGCAAAGCGCGGTGATTTCGGCGCCGTAGCGCGCCACCGCCACCGGCGCGTCGCCTTCCAGCCGCAGCAGCTCCGGCCCGGCGGACAGCCAGACCACCCCGGCGCCGTCCGCGCACAGGTTGTCGGCGCCGGGCAGCGCGGCCACCGGGCGGGCCGTGTCCAGCGCGGTGTTCGGTCGCCACGCGCCGTCATAGGGCGGGATCGTGATCGCCCGGCCCCGGAACGGGTCGAGGATGCGGTCGAGCAGGTTCATGGCCGCGCCCCCCAGTAGGACTCCCAGCTCGTCCAGTCGGGATCGGCGCCGGGCAGGCGGATGCGGCCGATGCGGTTGTTGAGGATGCCGCCGATATAAAGCCAGCCCTTGTGCTCGCGGATCGAGGTTACCATCGGATGCGCGGCGCCGCCCAGATCGCCCATCGTGGCGATGATCCGCCCGGTGTCGTCGAACTTCACCACGCCGCCGGTGTTGATGTTCGGGAACAGCCATTCGTCCTGCGGCAGGTTGCGGGTCATGCGCCGCCGCATCGCCGGATGGCGCAGCGCCAGATCGAAGCTCGGGGTGCGCATCCCCAGCCAGGCCATCCAGTAGGTGCCGTCCGAAGCCCGGTTGATGTTGTCGGGATAACCCGGCATGTCGCGGATCACGGTTTCAAGCTGCCCTTCCTTCGGCCCCGCGATCCAGTAGCGGTGCACGGTGCAGGCCCAGCTTTCGGCGATCAGCAGCGACTGGCCGTCATGCGACAGGCAGACGCCGTTGGCGTAGCGCAGCTTCTTCAGCACGGTGCGGGTCTTGCCGGTTTTCGGGTCATGGACCAGCAGGCGCCCGGTCGGGCGGCTCTCGATGGAATCGAGCGCCCAGTCGTGGGCGTCGTAGCGCGTGGTGGAATCGGTGAACCAGATGCGCCCGTCGGGGCCGATGTCGCAGTCGTTGGGGTCGCGCAGCCGCGCGTCGTCCACGACCGACAGCAGCGAGCGGCGGGTCTCGGTGGCAAGCTCGGTCACCTCTCCGGCCTTCGAGACGCCATACAGCCCCATCGCCCCCACGCAGGTGACGATTTGCCCGGCGCGGTCCATCGCCAGCCCCAGCGGGAAGCCGCCGATATGCGAAAAGACCTCCGAGCGGGTGTAGTCGGGGGCGAACCAGCGCACGATCTCGCCGTGGCGGGTGCCTGCGTAAAGGTTGTCGTCGGCATCGAGGATCACGTCCTCGGGGCCTTCGACCGTGCCCAGCGCGATGGGTTCGGCCGAGGCGAGCGCGTCGTTCAGCGCGTAGGACGTGCCCGATCCGGGCTGTGCCGACACGGCGGGCTGCATCGCGTGGTGCAGCGGCGCGACATAGACTTCGGACAGCACCTTGTGGCGGTTCTTCAGCCAGCGCACGTCAAGGATGATCGCCGCCGCCAGCATCAGGCCGACGACCATCTGGCTGGTGCCGGTGCCCGCGCCCATGCGGATCAGGCCGTTGGTGGTCAGCAGCACCGCCAGCGCGCCCATCAGCCCCTTGGGGATCGAGCCGCGCCCGCCGCCCAGGCTGTTGCCGCCGACGACCGCCGCCGTCAGCGCCGACAGTTCCAGCCCCCAGCCGGTGCCGGGGCCGACGCCCGACAGGCGCGCGGCGAAAAGATAGCCCGCAAGCCCGCTTGATACCCCCGAGATCACATAGGTCAGGAACACCGCGCGGCGCACGTCGATGCCGACATTGTAGGCCGAGCGCCGCGCGCCGCCCACGGCGGTGAAATGCCAGCCCATGCGCGACCTGCTCATCATCAGATGGGCGAGGATGGTGAAGGCGACCGCGATCCAGGCGCTGATCGGCAGGCCGGCCACGCTGTTCATGCCGATGGCGTCGAAGCTGTCGTTGAAGATCGGCGAACTCTGGAGCCTGGTGCCCCAGGTGGTGATGAGGATGTCGTAGAGCGAGCGCCCGATGATGAGCGTGACCAGCGTGGTCAGGAAGGCGCGCAGGCGCAGGTAGCCCACGAGAAAGCCGTTGAAGGCGCCGAACAGCGCGCCGCTGCCCAGCGCCGCCGCCAGCGCCACGCCCGGCGAGGCGCCGCCGACATAGATCGTCATCAGCGTCGAGAACGCCGACAGCGCGAAGATCGACCCCACCGAGAGGTCGATGCCGCCGCCGATGATGACCACGGTCAGGCCGATGACGACGATCAGGAACTCGCCGAGCTGGCGGGTGGTGTCGATGACGCTTGCAGTCGAGAAGAAGCCCGGCAGCAGGGTGCCGAAGGTTGCGACGACAACGATCAGGAAGGCGAAGGGAACGAGGTTGTCGGTCCAGTTCTTGGCGAGAATCTCGCCCAGCAGGTGATCGGGCACGCGGTTGTAGCGCAGCCGGGTCAGGCGTTCGGCAAGTGTCATGCAGTTCCCGTCCATGACGGCGCCGGGTCCGGGGGCGGACCCCGGACCCGGTCGCGTTTCGCGTTGTCGTCAGTCGGCCGCGCGGGCCTCGATGGCGGCCTGGTCCCAGCAGGTCGTGGGCGTCAGGTCGGCGGCGGTGCGCGCCCGCTCGGCGGTGTAGAGATACATCGACGCATCGCCCGGCGCCGCGCCGCTTTGCAAGAGCAGCTTGATCGCGGCCACGGTATCCTGCGACTGGCGGGGCAGCTCGCTCATCACCACGGCGCCGAAGGTGCCGTTTTCAAGCAGCTTGCAGTCGATGGTCTCGCCCGAGCCGGTGGTGGCGATGAACACCTGGTCCTGCAGGCCCGCGTCACGCACGGCGGCGGCGGTGCCCTGGGCGGTCGCGTCCCAGAAATCGACGATGCCGCAGATGTCGGGGTTCTGTTGCAGGATCGTCGCGGCCACGTTGCGCGCGGTGGTCGGATCCCAGTTGGAATCGCCGGTGCCCGCGACCGTCCAGCCGGGGTTGCGTTCGAGCACCGCCTGCACGCCCGCCCACTGGTCGACCGAGGACGAATTCACCTGGTCGCCCTGGATGACGCCGATCTTCTTCGACGAATCCTCGCCGCAATGGTCGATGACGGCCTGGGTCTCCAGTTCGCCCAGGGTCTGCCAGTTGGACCCGGCGAACACGTCGGACGCATAGTTCGACGGGTTGTCGAGCTGGATGACGAAAATCCCCGCCTCCTGCGCGCGCCGGTAAAGCCGCGAATAGGAATTGAGGTCGGGCGACTGCACGATGATGACATCGGGCTTGTCCGCCGAGGCGATGAGGTCGGTGATCGCCTGCGCCCCGGCATCGACGCTCCAGTTCGGGTCGCGGGTTTCCCAGATGCCGCCGAACTGGCGCACTTCCTCGCCGATGAAGTAGTTCCAGCCCTGGGCAAGGTCGAAGCCCATGGTCATCGGGATCAGCACCACGCGCCGCCCCTCGAGGGCGTTGGCATAGGCTTCGGGGCCGGGGTTGTCGAACGCGGCCTCCTGCGCGGTCAGCGCCAGCGTGCCCGCCATCGTGCAGGCTGCCGCAAGCAGGCCCGTCTTGAGGGATGCCTTAATGGATGTCTTCATGTCTCTCCTCCTCTTTGCCGACCCGCTGGTCCGGGTGCGGCGGCTTCTCGGAAGGACCGGCGTTATGCCGGCCCCGGTCAGATGTCGCCTTGCTGGCTTGTCTGTTCGTCACGCGGGTTGAGCTGGCCGTCGAGAATGATCGCGGCCAGCAGGATCACCGAACGGATGAGGTTCTGGTGGATGTTGGGCAGGTTCAGGATCGTCATGCCGTTCAGCAGCACCCCGATGAGAAACGCGCCCACCACGACGTTGCGCATCCCGCCCTTGCCGCCCGACAGTCCGATCCCGCCGATCACGACGACGAGGATCACGTCGTAAAGCAGCGTCGAGTTGACGATGCGGGTGTTCACGCTTTGCAGGCTGATCGCCGAGGTCAGCCCCGCCGCCCATGCCAGCACCGCTGAGGCCATGAACGAGACCACGATCAGCGGGCGCACCGGAATCCCCGTGGTGCGCGCGGCCTGGAAGTTGTCGCCCATCAGGTAGAGAAACCGCCCCTGCCGCGTCCAGCGCAGCGCCGCCCAGCCAAGCACCACCACGAAGGCGAAGGCCAGCACGTCCAGCGGCAGCCCCAGCACCCGCGCCGACCCCAGCGCGAGCAGCGTGGTCGCGTCGTCGGGCAGGGTGATCGAATCCTGCCGCAGGATCTGCGAGCGTACGAAGCCGAAGATGAAGGCCCCCGAGGCCAGCGTGGCGAACAGCGCCGAGACCCCGGCATAGGCGACCATATAGCCGTTCATCGCCCCCAGCCCCAGCGCGATGGCGACCGCCAGCGCCATCGCCGCCCCGGTGGACCAGCCGCCGTGCATGACCTGCAACTGGATCGCCACCGTCACGACCATGATCGAGATCATCGACAGGTCGATCCCGCGCCCGATGACCACGATGGCCATGCCCGCCGCCAGCACGCCCAGAACCGAGACGCTGCGCACAATGTTCAGCAGGTTGGCCGCCGACAGGAATCCGTCGAGCGTGACCGTGAAGCCCGCGAACAGCAGCAGCGCCATCAGAAGGACGATGCCCTCCTGCGTGGCCCTGGGCCTGAGGCGCTGCGTCGTCGTCACGGATCGCCCTCCAGCGTGAACACCGTGGCGCCGGTCGTCGCCCGCGACTCGAGCGCGAGATGCGCGGCGGCGGCGTCGCGCAACGGGTGGCGGGCCACCGCGCCCGCCTTCAGCGTGCCGTCCTGCAGGCGGGCGAACAGGTCCGCCGCCCGCGCGCGCAGCTCTGCGGGCGTTGCCACATAGTCGAACACCACCGGGCGCACTGCGTATTTCGACCCGGCGGCAAGGTCCGGCAGCCCGAAGCCCTCGATCGGCCCCGACGCCTGCCCGAAGTTCACGAATTTCCCGTGCGGGCGCAGGCAGGCCAGCGAGCCGCGCCAGGTATCGCGCCCGACCGCATCGAACACGGTGTCGCACAGTGCGCCGCCTGTCAGGTCGGCCACGCGCGCGACGAAATCCTCGTGGCGGTATTCGATGACATCGCTGTAGCCATGGGCCAGTGCCAGCCGGGCCTTGTCCGGCGAACCGGCGGTGCCGATGGCCCGCGCGCCCAGCGCGGCGATCCACTGGCCCAGCAGCAGCCCGACCCCGCCTGCGGCGGCATGGACCAGCACGGTCTGCCCCCTGTGCACCGGCGCGGTGGTGGTGACCAGCGCCTGCACCGTCAGCCCCTTGAGCAGCACCGAGGCCGCCAGTTCCGCCGACATGCCCGGCGGCAGCTTTACCAGCCGGTCGGCAGCGATCACCCGGCGCGCCGCATAGCCGCCGGTGCGGCCCAGCCAGGCCACCCGGTCGCCGGGGGCGAAATCTCTCACGCCCGCGCCTGTGGCCAGCACCACGCCCGCGGCCTCGGCGCCGGGGATCAGCACGTCGGCGGGCCAGGAATACAGGCCGGAACGATAATAAGTGTCGATGAAGTTCAGCCCGGCGGCCTCATGCGCGATCAGCACCTCGCCGGGGCCGGGATCGGCCAGCGGCACCTCGGCCCATTCCAGCACCTCCGGCCCGCCCGTGCGCCGCGCGACCATCGCGCCTGTCGTCATCCCTGCCATGGACTCATTCCCCGACGAGAAACTGCGGATCGACCGGCACCTGCAACGCCGAGGCCAGCGCGTTGGTCTGGCTGGCCATGCCGATCACGGCCAGCAATTCGCCGTATTGCGCTTCGCTCATGCCCTTGGCGCGCGCGGCGGCGGTGTGGGAATGGGCGCAGTAGGTGCAGCCGTTGGCCGCCGAAACCGCGACGTAGATCATCTCCTTGACCAGCGGGTCCAGCGCGCCGGGAGCGACCATGATCTCCTTCAGCCCGGCCCAGATGCGTTCGAGCGAGGCCGGATCATTGGCCAGCGCCCGCCAGAAATTGTTCACGAAATCCGATTTGCGGGTGGCGCGGATGTCGTCGAAGACCGCCTTGACGCGGGGTGCGGCCTCGGCCTCGGCGTCGGTCCAGAGTCGAACGGTGCTCATCTGCGTGACCTTTCCTCAGCCCTTTGCCCAGTCCCAGTAAAGCTGCCGCGCCTTGCGGGCGAAGGGGCCGTAGTCCAGCCTGCGCTCGTCGAAGCCCAGCACCGGCATCACCTTCGAGATGTTGCCGGTCGAGAAGATTTCATCCGCCGCGCGGAAATCGTCGACCGAGAGGGTCTTTTCCACCACCGCCACGCCCGCGTCGCGCAGCAGGGCGATGACGCGCTGGCGGGTGATCCCGTCAAGGAAGGTGCCGTTCGTCACCGGTGTGAAAACGACGCCGTCCTTCGCCATGAAGACATTGGCCGTCGCCAGTTCGGCGACATTGCCCAGCATGTCGCAGACCAGCGCGTTGCCGTGGCCTTTGGCCCTGGCCTCGGCCAGCATCCTTGCGTTGTTGGGATAGAGGCAGGCCGCCTTGGCGTTCACCGGCATCACGTCCAGCGTCGGGCGGCGGAAGCGCGTCGTGGTGATGGTGAAGCCGCCGGGTTCGGGCATCGGGCGCTCTTCGAGGCAAAGCGCGAAATCGGTCGAGGCCGGATCGGGCGCCACGACCGACGGGCCGCCGTCCTCGGCCCAGTACATCGGGCGAATGTAGATCGCCGCCTCGGGGGCGAATTTCGCCATCCCCTCGTGCGTCAGCGCGATGACCCGTTCGGTCGACAGCGTCGGCTCCAGCCCCAGCGTGCGCGCCGAGGCGTCGAGACGCGCGCAATGCAGGTCGAGGTCGGGCGTCACGCCCTCAAAGCGGCGCGCGCCGTCGAAGACCAGCGAGCCGAGCCATGTCGCATGTGATCCGGCGCCCAGAATCCGCAGGTCGCCCGCGTGCCAGTCGCCCCGATACCATGTCCAGACGGAAGGAGTATGAGTCATCGCGGCCTCCGGGCATCATCTTGGTTCGCGCGCCACCAAGCCACAGCTTGCAGGATGCGTCCAATGCAAATATCGGTATCCCGTTCATACCGGATGTGCATGAGTCGGGGGCCATATGGACGAGAGACTGTTGCGGAGCTTCGTCACCACGGCCCGGCTGGGCAGCGTCACGCTGGCTGCGGGTCGGCTGAACCTGACCCAGCCCGCCCTGTCACGGCAGATCCAGCGGCTCGAACGCGATCTCGGCCTGCCGCTGTTTTCGCGCGAGGGTCGCAGCCTGCGCCTGTCGCCGCAGGGCGAGCGGCTGCTGGCCGACGCGCAGGAGGTGCTGGCCGCTGGCCGCCGCCTGCACGACAGCGTCGCCGAACTGCGCAGGGGCGAATGCGGCGTGCTGCGCGTCGGCGCCTGCTCGCAGGTGATCGAGTGGCACATGACGCAGATCCTGCCGCGCTGGCGGTGCGAAAACCCCAACGTCGATATCCGCCTTGAAGAAGGCGGCGGCGCCGAACTGTCGCGCAGGCTGGCGGCGGACGAGGTGTCCATCGCCATCACCGCCAGCCATTTCGCCAGCCCCGACCGCTTCGAGCGGCTTGATATCGGCGCGATGCGGGTGCGCGCCTTCAGCCGGCCGGGAACCTTTGCGACCAACGGCACCGCCATCGCCTTTGCCGACCTGTGCGAGCAGCCGCTTCTGCTGCTGAACTGCCGCCATTTCACCCGCGCCGTGATGGAGGACGCCGCGCGCGCGATGCAATGCCTGCTGCGCCCCGCGCTCGAGGCCGGGTCGCCGCATACGCTGACAGCCATCGCCGCGAACGGCGGCGGCGTGGCGGTGGTGCCCGATCTGGGATTGCAGGCGAATACCGGGCTGGCGGCGCATGATATTCTGGTCGACGGCGTGCCTCTGGCCTTCGAGATGTCGGCGATCTGGCTGCGCAGCCAGCCGCTGCCGGGCTACGGACGCCGCTTCATCGAGATGCTGCGCCGCGACCTGCTGGTCGGGCACGAGGGGGCAGCGACGGGCGCGATGGCGGGCGCGCCCGCCTGAAGGGCGGGGCAGGGCACCTTTCATCATGCGACAGGCCGAAAACGGCGCGGCAGTTCGCGGCGGCGCCATCATTTTGCCCATTGAAAGCCGTAAGCCTGCATATTATCTGCCCGCATACGATTCCCCGACCCCCGCGCCGCAAACGGCGGGGGTATCGAAGGCCGTCCGATGCACTCTGATACCGGCATCCACATCCACCGCATCTCGCGCCTGCTGAAGGCCGAGTTCGAGCGGCGCGTGCAGGGCAGCCGACTCACGCTGACCCAGTGGCGCACGCTCGGGGTTCTGCTGCGCGAGGATGCGCCGACGCAGCGGGCGCTGGCCGATCACCTCGAGATCGCCCCCATGACGATCAGCGACCAGATCGACCGGCTCGAGGCGATGGGCTGTGTCCAGCGCGAAAACGATCCCGACGATGCCCGCGCCAAGCGGGTGCGGCTGCTACCCGAGGGGCGTGCGCTGGCGCTAGGGATGCGCCCGGTGGTCGAGTCGGTCTATGCGCAGGCGCTTGCCGGGCTGGACGACGACGACATCGCGGCGCTTGACCGCATGTTGCAGACAATCATCGACAACCTCACCGCCGCCGCCACGCCGGACGGTCCCGGTGACATGACGGATACCCTGACCAGATGACTCCCTCCGCATCCGGCGCCGCCGCGCGCGCTGACGATCCGACACCCGATCCGGCACCCGGCCCCGCACAACTGGCGGTGGTGGCCGAGGCACCGGCAGCGGTGCCCGAAGCCGCGAACGCTGCCCCGCCCGCGCCAAAGCGGCGCCGGAGCTGGAAGGCGCGGCTGCTGATGATCGTGCTGCCGCTGGCGCTGGCGGGCGGCGGCGGCTGGGCCTGGCTGACCGGCGGGCGCTATGTGGCGACCGACAACGCCTATGTGCACCAGCCGCTGGTGCCGCTGTCCGCCGACATCTCGGGCCGGATCGTCGCCGTCGCCGTCACCGAAAACGGGCAGGTCGCGGCGGGCGACACGCTGTTCGAGCTGGACCCCGAACCCTACCGGATCGCGCTCGACCGCGCCTCGGCGGCGGTCGATCAGGCACGTCTGGCCGTCGAGGGGTTGCGCGCCGCGCATGGCGTCGCCACGGCGCAGCTTGCCGCCGCCGAAAGCGTGCTGGAAATCCGCCAGTCCGAATATGACCGCCAGCAGGGCCTGCAGGCGCGCGGCGTGGCGACGCCTGCCGCGCTCGACGAGGCGCTGCTGACGCTGCGCGCCGCCGAGAACCAGGTCGCGCTGGCCCGCCAGCAGGTCGTGCAGGCCGCTGCGGCGCTGGGCGGCGATCCCGATGTGGCGACGGACGACGTGCCGTCGGTGCGCGCCGCGCTGGCCGCCGAGGCGGCGGCGGTCCGCGATCTCGATCATGCGACGGTCCGCGCCCCGGCGGACGGGCAGATGGCCCAGACCGGCAACCTGAACATCGGCCAGTTCGTCGCCGCCGGATCGCCGGTCGCCAGCCTTGTCGAGACCGGCGACACCTGGGTCGAGGCCAATTTCAAGGAATCGCAGCTTGCCGGGCTGCGCACCGGCCAGCCGGTCGAGGTCAGCGTCGATGCCTATCCCGGCCATCCGCTTGCCGGGCGGGTCGAAAGTTTCTCGGGCGCCACCGGGGCGCAGTTCTCGCTCATCCCGGCGCAGAACGCGACCGGCAACTGGGTGAAGGTCGTTCAGCGCCTGCCGGTGCGCATCGGCATCACCCCCGACCCCGACCTGCCGCTGCGCGGCGGGATGAGCGTGACCGTCTCGGTCGACACGGGCGCCAGCCGGATGGACCGGCTGCGCTGAGATGGCCGCTCCGGTGACCTCGCGCCCGGCCCTCGAGGTCGCCAATCGCGGCTGGCTGACGGGGGCGATCATGCTCGCCACCATCATGCAGGTGCTTGATACGACCATCGCCAACGTGGCGCTGCCGCATATGGCGGCCAGCCTTGGCGCCAGCCAGGGCGAGATCACCTGGGTGCTGACCTCGTATATCGTCGCTGCCGCGATCATGACGCCGATGTCGGGCTGGATCGTCGACCGCATGGGCCGCAAGCGGGTGTTCATCGGCGCCATTGCCGGTTTCGTGGCCAGTTCGATGCTGTGCGGCCTTGCGCAGGGGATCGGCGACATGGTGCTCTGGCGCATCATGCAGGGCATCTTCGGCGCGGTCATCGCGCCGATGGCGCAATCGGTCATCATGGACATCAACCCGCGCGAGAAGCTGGGCCAGGCCATGGCGATCTACGGCGCGGGCATCATGGTCGGGCCGATCATCGGGCCGACGCTGGGCGGCTGGCTGACCGAGAGCTTCGACTGGCGCTGGGTCTTCTTCATCAATCTGCCGGTGGGCGGGCTGGCGCTGGTCGGCATCGCCTTCTTCATGCCGCACGGCATGACCCGCGCCCGGCGCTTCGACATCTTCGGCTTTGCCATGCTGGCGCTGGCGGTGGGCGGGCTGCAACTGCTGCTCGACCGGGGCGAGGCAGTGGACTGGTTCGAGTCGCCCGAGATCTGGATCTATCTCGGTCTCACGATCAGCGGCTTCTGGGTGTTCGTCATCCACGCCCTGACGGCCGGAGAGCCGTTCATCGACCTGCGCATCTTCCGCGACCGCAACTTCGTCATGGGCAACGTCTTCATGTTCGTCATCGGCCTGACGCTGTTCTCGGGCCTCGCGCTGCTGCCACCGCTGTTGCAGAACCTCATGGGCTATCCGGTCATCACCACCGGCATCGTGATGGCGCCGCGCGGCATCGGCACCATGCTGTCGATGGTCGTGGTCGGCCGCCTCGTCGACCGGCTCGGGCCGCGCCTGCTGGTCTTTGCCGGGCTGTCGCTGAGCTGCGTCTCGCTGTGGATGATGACCGGCTTCGAGACCGGGATGGACGACCGGCTGGTCATTCTGTCGGGTGTCGTGCAGGGCTTCGGCATGGGTTTCGTCTTCGTGCCGCTGACGACGCTGGCCTTTGCGACGCTCTCGCCCGCGCTGCGCGGCGACGGCACCTCGGTCTTCAGCCTCGTGCGCAACATGGGGTCGGGGATCGGGATTTCGCTGGTCACCACGGTGCTGACCCGGATGCTGGGCGTCAATCACGCGGAACTGGCAAGCAGGCTGCCCCTCGATTCGCCGCAGGTTGCGATGCAGTTCCCCGCGCTGCTGTCCGGAGACCCGGCGATGGCTGCCGTGGCCGACGGGCTGGTGTCGCAGCAGGCGGCGATGCTGGCCTATATCGACAACTTCCTGATGATGATGGTGCTGACGCTGGTGGCGTTCCCCATCGTCCTGCTGCTGCGCAACCCGTCAACGGATGCCCCGGCGCCGCGCGCGATGGCGGAACACTGACGCCGGGGCGCGCGCGGCACCACCGCCCGGAAATCCCGTCACCCGCGAGCAAACCCCGCCACCCGCGAGCAAATCCCGTCATTGCGAGGCGCAAGCCGAAGCAACCCCGACCGCTCACATACGACATCGGGGTTGCTTCGTCGGCTGCGCCTCCTCGCAATGACGGGGGCCTTGCAGGGCGGGGGTCGTCAGGTCCGGGCGGGCTTCTGCCGCGCCTCGTTCAGGCGGACCGCTGCCTGCACCAGCGCCCGGAACGCGGCGGCGTCGGGGGTCTCGCCCTCGCGGATGTCGATGGCCCGGCGGGTGCCGCCGCCGAAGCCTGCGTTGAACAGCCCCGCCGGGTCGTCCAGCGCTGCGCCGCGTGCGAAGGTCAGCTTGACGTAGCCCTTGTAGATCTCGCCGGTGCAGATGATCCCGGCATGTTCCCAGACCGGCACCCCATGGGGGTTCGAGGGCTTCACCCATTTGACGGTCTCGACCACCGCCGGATCGGCCTCGCGGATCAGGTCGCGCATCCGTGACAGGGCCGCACCGCGCCAGTCTGCAAGACCGGCCAGCCGGGCGTCGATGCGCGCCGATGGTGACTCGTCCGTGGTCATGTCTCCTCCCCCGGTTGTCCTGCCCTTGTCCGCCGCCCGGCCCCTCGGCCGACCGCGACCTTGCGCGCCGCGCGCCGCCGCACCAGCCAGGCGACAAGGAACAATGCCACGACCGCCCCCTGCGCGGCCAGCGTTTCGGCGACCGGGTAGAGGCCGAGCCAGAGTTGCAGCGTGTAGCTTTCGGGGAACCACGCCACCGGCGTCGCGCCGATCAGGGCGGCGGTCTGCAGGCCCCGGACCCCGGCGCCGGTCAGCATCACCGCCAGCACGGCCAGCAACGCCCCGGTCACCCGGAACAGCAGCCGCAGCGGCAGCCTGCGGCCCGCGAGCAGCACGGCGCGGCCGATGAAGAGGACGGCGACGATCCCCGCCGTCAGCCCGGCCAGCACGCCCGCCGGGGGGGCATCGACCAGCATCGCCTCGTAAAACAGGATCGTCTCGAATCCCTCGCGGAACACGACGAAGAAGGCGAGCACCCCCAGACCCGTGCCCGACACCCCGGCGGCGACCCTGCGCCGCAGCGTGGCGACATGGCCGCCCCTGGCCGTCAGCCCCAGCGTCAGCCAGATCAGGACGATGGCCGCCAGCAGCGCCGTGCCGCCTTCCAGCGCCTCGCGCGCCAGTGTCGAGACCGTGATGACCCAGCGCGCCGCCGCCCAGAGCGCGACGCTGAACACCAGCGCCGCCGCCACGCCCGCCGCCAGCGGCAGCCGGTAGCGGCGCGGCGCGACACCCTCGGCGCGCAGGGCGGCGACCAGAGCGGCAAGGATCAGCACCGCCTCCAGCCCCTCGCGGAAGATGATCCCGCCCGATTGCAGCGCCGCCGTCACCGGCGAAAGCGGCGTCTCGATCACCGCGCGGGCCTGATCGAGCGCCGCCGTCAGCGCGGCGATGCCGCCCGCGACCTGCGCCTCGGGGGCCTGCGTGGCGATCAGCCGCGCCAGACCGGGCGCGCTGGCGCTGCCTTCCCAGAACAGGGCCTCAAGGCGCAGCGCAAGGGTGGGTGCGCGGGGCATCAGGCGCTGTTCGATGTCGGGATCGAACCAGGCGTAGGCTTCGAGCCGCGCGGCCTCGGCGCCTTCGCGGTCGCCCGCGCTTGCGGCGGCGGCAAGCCGGTCCAGCACCTCGGGGATCGAGGCCACGGCCAGATCGTAGCCGCCCTGCGCGACCTCGGCGCCGAAGCTGCGGTCGATGATCGCCAGCGCCTCGTCGCCCAGAGGTTGCAGCAGGTCGGGATCGACCCGGTCGGCGATCATCGGCTCCATCTGCGCATAGATGTCGTGCAGCCGCGCGGCGCCTGCGGCGTCGGCCATGCCCGGCGCCACTTCGGGCAGCAGCATGGCGGCGCGTGTGCGGAAGGTGATCGCCTCGTGATAGTCCAGCGGAATCGCGATCTCGCCGTCGCGCACCCCGATGCGGTAGTCGAACAGCACCAGCGCCGTGAAGCGTCGCATGAGCCGGGCGCGGCGCAGGGTTTCCTCGGGCGAGAGCGCGACCGGCGCATAGCCGCGCAAGCCTTCGTCCAGCGCATCGAGCGCCGCCGCGCCCGTCTGCGGCACCTGCGCAAGCGCCTCGGCCAAGGCATCGCGCGCGGGCGCCCCCAGCCGCGCGGCAAGATTGTCGGACAGGATCGCCAGCATCCCCTCGGCGCGGCCCAGATCACCGGCCAGCAGCACCGCGTTGCCCGCCGCCAGATCGGCGCGCGCCGCCGTCACCGCCTCGCGCAACGCGCCTGCGGCGATGGTGAGAAGCTCGCCCTCGACCTCGGCGCGGGCGGTCTCGGGGGTCATCGTGCCCGCCTTCAGCGCCGCGACGGCGCGGGTGGCGCCGGTCGCGCCCGAGTTGCGCGCATAGTCGCGGATATTCAGCCAGGACCCGGCGGCATCGGCGTCACCCGCCGCCAGCGCGGCCAGCGCATGGTCGCCCGCCGCCCCGATCAGCCCGGCCCAGAGCCGTTGCCGGGCACGCGCGGCCTCGGGCGCGGCACCGGCGCGGACGGCCTGCGCATAGGCGGCCAGCGCGGCGTCGATGGCATCGGTCGCGGCGCCCGCGCCATAGCCCGCGCGGGCGGTATCCCAGGCGGCGCCGACATCGGCAAGCCGGGCGGCGATCTCGTCGCGCAGCGCCTCGGTGGGCGGGCGCAGCATCAGGCGCTCGATCCGGGCGCCCTCGCTGCGGATCACCTCGGCCTCGGCCCAGGGGGCGCCCTGCGCCGCCAGCGCCTGCGGCAGCAGCCACAAGAGCAGCGCGAACAGGCGCAGGACCGGCCTCATGCGCCGTCACCCGCAATGGTGGCGGTCAGTTCGGCCAGCGCGAAGAACGGCACATCGACGCGCATGTGCAGGTTCGACAGGATCAGCTCGGGCCGCGCCAGCCGGTAGAGCAGCCGCACCTCCAGCGTGAACGGCCCGGCGGTGTCATCGGGCAGGGCGATGTCGTAGGGGACGACCTCCTCGCCGCGCGGCGGGATGCCGTGGCGGGTCCAGCGCACAGCGGCGGTGCGGAAGGTGATGTGATCGGGGATCACCCGACCGCGCGAATCGACGAATTCCTCCATCCAGCGCACCGCCGCGCTGCCTTCGGGCCCCTGTTCGTCGCCACCCGAGCGGAAGATTTCGCGGCCCGCCGCATCGCGCAGCACCACCTCGAGTTCCATGTATTTCTGATCGCCCACCCCGGTCGGCAGGTTGTGCCCGGCGCCGAGGTTCTGCACCGCGATGTGCAGATGCAGGCCCGCCGCATCCAGCCGACTTTCGCGCAGCTCCAGCCCGGCGGCGGTGCGCAGGAAGGCGCGGGTCTGCTCAAGCTGCGCCCCGGCGGTCATATTGCCCAGCGCCGCATCGACGCCCGGCAGGAAGCCGCCGCGCAGGATCATCAGGCTGTCGCCCAGCGCGGTGTCGGTCAGCAGCCAGTTGCTGCCGATGAAGCGGTGCGAGACCGTGGCGGGCGCGCGCAGGTCGCCGTCGCGGATGCGCATGACCTGCGCGGCGGGGTCTGGGGCCATGTGGCAGGTCTGGCAGGTGATGCCGTTGTCGGCATACCAGCTTTCGCGCCATTCGGCATGGGTCGCCTGCACCGCGACCCCCGGATCGGGGACCAGCGACATCGACGAATCAAGCGTCTCGTTGTGGCAGGCGCCGCAGAAATCGCCGGTCTTCAGCAGCGCGGTGGTATCGGGGGCGCCGAAGGCCGCCAGATGCGCGCGCGGGTCGGCCAGCAGCGCGGCGCCCTGCGGCCCGCGCGCCTCGATTTCCGCGCGATCGAAGGCGAGGGTGAGCGCGCCGTTGCCCGTTTCGGGGTCGGCATGGATGGCGGTGTGACAGGAGATGCAGCTTACCCCTTCCAGTTCGGCCTCGTGCGGCATGACCGAGGCAAAGCGGTTCGCGCGGCCGGTCAGCAGGGTGCCCGGCGAATGACAGCCCTCGCAGAAGCGCACCTGCTCGGCACCGTTGCGACCGACCTCGGCATTGGCATCCTCGGTGGCCTCGTAGACCCGTTCATTACCCGCCACCGCGTGCAGCGACCCGGCCCATTCGTCGAATTCGCGGCGGTGGCAGGCGGCGCAGGTCGCCGACGACGGCAGCGCCGCGCCGTCGGCAAAGCCTGCGCTGGCCGCCTGCATCCGCGAGGGCCAGAAGGGGCGCGGGGCGCCCGCGTCATCGGGGCCGAAGGGCAGCCGGTAGAAGGGCACGGCGTCGAAGGCCGTGCCGACCGGCGCGGGCACCGGCGTCACCAGCGCGCCGATCCCCAGCCCCAGCGCCACGCCCGCCGCCGCCAGTGCCAGCCAGCGCAGGTGAAAGCGCAACTGCGATTTCAGCTTCACGCCTGCGCCCCCGTGGACCGGGCCGGGATGCGCCAGTGGCGCAGGGCCAGATGCAGGAGCAGCCCGGCCATCGCCACCCATGAGGCCCAGAAATGCACCAGGCTCAGCGCCTCGGTTACCTCGCGGGCCGGGAACCAGACCGGCCCGGCCAGCCAGACCAGCATCGGCAGCGCCATCGCCACGCCCGACAACAGCAGCAGCACCCAGACCGCCAGCAGCGCCCAGCTTCCGGCGGCAAAGCCGGGGCGCTGCGCATGGCAGATCGCGCGCGGCACATGGCGCCACAGCCACGGCACCAGCGCGACGCTGGCCGCGAGACCGGCAATGACATGCGCAAGGATCACCGGTTCCGCCCCCGGCCAGAGCCACAGGAACAGGCCCGAGACGAACAGCCCGGCGAAGGCGGCGGTCAGCAGCCCCGAAAACAGCGTCCCGCCGCGCGGCCGCTGCGGCGGCGCGGCGGCGCGGGCGGGCGCCGGGATGGTTCGGGACGGCACATCCATCGCTTCACCGGACATACGACCCGCGACCGGGCGGGTTGCGGGCGGGCTTACATTTCCTGACTGATGCGCTCAAGTGTGGCAAGCGTGGCGCGGGGCGATCGGGCATATTCCGTCACCCGCGAGGTGAAGCCGAAGCAACCCATGCCGGGCGCCGCGCCCGGCCCATGGATTGCCGCGTCGCCTGCGGCTCCTCGCAATGACGACATCTCCCCTCCGTCATTGCGAGGCGAAGCCGAAGCAACCCCGACTGCTTACACACGACATCGGGGTTGCTTCGTCGGCTTTGCCTCCTCGCAATGACGGAACATGCCGCGCACCCGATCACCCCGAGCGGCGGCCCCCGCGACGCCTGACGCTCAGTCCTCGATCGTCACATCATAGCGCGCCGCAGCCTGCAGCACCTGCGCCACGATGCGGTCGGCGATGTCCTGGCTTTCGGCGGCCAGCGCGTCGGCTTCCTCGGCGGAAAAGCTCTCGCCCGCCTGTTCGCGCGCGTGGGTGTCCGAGACCAGATCGAGCATCTGCCCGAACGAGCTGCGGATCACCGCGTCGAGACCGCTGTCGCCCGCTTCGGCCAGAACCGGCGAGATCGCGCTTTCATACATGAGCTGGCAGCCGTTCATGATGCCCGCGACATCGACGAGGCGGCTTTGCGCCACGAAGGATTCGCCGACCCCGCCCAGGTATTGCGAATCCTTCCATTCGCCGAAGTAGTCGCCGATGGTCGGCGTCATGGTGACGACCGCCGTGAAGGCGTCGTCGCGGGTCGGCTCCCACGATTCGACCTGCGCCTGCAGGTCGGCGGTCCAGAACGCCAACCCCTCGGCGGCGCCGAGCGCGAGGTTCGGGTCGAACAGCATCTCGCCCGCGCCGATGGCGCCGTCGCCGTCCAGATCGACCGCAAGGCGCACCGCATCGGGGTTCGTCCCCCAGAGGACCGGCTCGCTGAGGGTGTGGAACAGGTTGCCGGGCTGGTGCAGTTCGGTGCCGTCGGGCAGGGTCAGGTCGTAGTCGGCGACATCGTCGTCCTCGGTGCCGGGATTGCCCGCGTCGAGGATCAGGTCGTAATCCGCCGTGCGCGGCAGGCCCGCGACGATGCCCTCGATGGTCTCGTATTCGTTGTGGGTGGCCAGCCAGTTGGCGCGGATGTCGCGGATCGCCTGCGCCAGCGTGGCGCCGTCGGCGTCCCAGGCGGATTGATAGTCGCCGTCATGGGCCGCGATGATCCCGGCATAGGCCGCAACCCTGTCGCGCAGGGCGGCGGCTTCGGTTGCCAGCGCGGTGCTGTGTTCAAGCGTGAACGCCCGCACCGACGCAAGGCCCTCGGTCTCGGCGGCGGTCGGCGCCGGGGCATCGGCGAACGTGGCGGCGGGGGCGGCCAGCAGGGCCGGAATCAACAGGGTCGGCAAGGCGCGCATCGGCGGTTCCTCGGGGCTGCAGCGGGGGTGAGTCAATCGTGACTAAATCGGTAAGGTATTCTGCGGGAGGGCGCAAGCGTGTGAACGCGCTTGTCGGAGCAAGCGCGCACGCCATGTTCCGTCATTGCGAGGAGGCGCAGCCGACGAAGCAACCCCGAGGACATCGCGCAAGCGGTCGGGGTTGCTTCGGCTTGCGCCTCGCAATGACGGTGGGGAGAAGGCTGGGCAATCGCATATGCCGAACCTGCGGCGCGCGGCCAGAGAATTTCCCCCTTCGGGCGTGCGCAGCACGACCGGCGCCCGCCCCGCCCCCCCAAGAACGTTTCTGTGGCGGGCGCATCCGCGCCCCCCTCGGTGCGGGCGCCGGTCATGCTGCCCCACCGTTGCACCACGCGGGTTGCTGCGCAGGTCAAATGCGATAGCCATGCCGCCTGCCCCCAAGGGGCTTGCCCGTTGCCCGCGCGGGGCGCAGCCTGTCGCGGTGAGTCCGATCCCGCAGGCGATCCGGCGGGACCGTTGCCCTGACGGAGGCACGGATGGAAGCGGATGTCCTGATCGTCGGCGCGGGGCCGACCGGGCTGGTGCTGGCACTCTGGCTGCACCGGCAGGGGGTCGGGGTGCGGATCATCGAGCGCAATGCGGTGGCGGGCACGGGATCGCGGGCGCTGGCGGTCCAGGCGCGGACGCTCGAACTCTATCGCCAGCTCGATCTTGCCGATGCCGTCGTGGCGCGCGGGCACCGGGTCGAGGGGGTGAACCTCTGGGCGCGGGGGCGGCGGGCGGCGCATATCGACTTCGGCGCGCTGGGCGCGGGGCTGACGCCCTATCCTTTCGTGACCATCTTTCCCCAGGACGAACACGAGGCCCTGCTCGAGTCGCGGCTGCGCGATGCGGGCATCGAGGTCGAGCGCGGCACGGAACTGCTGCGCCTTGCCGATGACGGCAGCCGGATCACCGCCGACCTTCGCCATGGCGACGGCAGCGGAGAAACCTGCACCGCGCGCTACATCGCCGGTTGCGACGGCGCCGGATCGACCGTGCGCAAGGCGCTGGGCATCGGCTTCGGCGGCAGCACCTATGAAGGCCACTACTATGTCGCCGACATCGCGGCGCGCGGCCCGGCCATCGACGGCGATCTGCATATCGACCTCGACGAGGCCGATTTCCTGGGAATCTTCCCGCTGGCCGCGCCCGGCCATGTCCGCCTGGTCGGCACCATTGGCGCGGGCGGCCCGCCGGGGGGCCGCGCGCCGCGTTTCGAGGATGCCGGCGCCCGTGTCGTCGCGCAGATGCAGGTGACGGTGGGGCGGGTGAACTGGTTCTCGACCTACCGCGTCCACCACCGCGTCGCCGCGCATTTCCGCAAGGGGCGGGCGTTCCTGCTGGGCGATGCGGGTCATATCCACAGCCCGGTGGGCGGGCAGGGCATGAACACCGGGATTCTCGATGCGATCAACCTGGCGTGGAAGCTGGCCGAGGTCATCGCGGGCCGCGCGGGCGACGACCTGCTCGACAGCTACGAGGCCGAACGGATCGGCTTTGCGCGGCGGCTGGTGGCCACGACCGACCGCATCTTCGGCATCGTCACGGCGCGGGGCCGGGCGGCGGGGGTGGTCCGCGCGCGGCTCGCGCCTGCGGTGCTGTCGCGCGCGCTGCGGTCAGGCGCGCTGCGCCGGTTCCTGTTTCGCACGGTGTCGCAGATCGCGCTCGACTACCGCGACAGCGCGCTGAGCGCCGGGCGGGCGGGCGCCGTGGCCGGAGGCGACCGGCTGCCATGGGTGGCGCCGGACGCGGGCGAAAGCCCCGCGCCGCCTGCGCCTGTCGGCTGGCAGGTGCGGGTCCACGGCAGCGCTGGCGACGGGCTGGCGGACTGGTGCCGCGCGCAGGGCGTGGCGCTTCAGGTTCCGGCGTGGCGGCCCGAACACGGGGCGGCGGGGATCGCGCGTGATGCGACCTACCTGCTGCGGCCCGATGGCTGGGTGGCGCTGGCCGACCCATCGGGCGACCCGCAGGCCATCGCGCGCTATTTCGACGCGCGTGGCATCCGGTTGCCGGGGGGGCAGGGTCCGGCCTGACGGGCCTGCGGGGTCATCCCAAAGCCTCGCCCAGCACCCGGCGCAGGATGGCCGCCGGTTCGCCTGCGCGCGGCTGCGGGCCGTTGCGGTGGGCACGGCGGCCGGGGCCGAGGGTGACGTTCAGGCGGGCGCGGCGGACAGTGATCCGCAGCCGGGTGACCGGCAGGTGTGCGGCGGCGGGGGGCCGGGGGAACATCCCGGAACCGGAAACGACACGGAGCATTTCGCTCTCCTGTTATTGGCTCACGATCAGAAACAGACTGTTGATCGCGGCATGACAGGGGAGGAATTGCGGAAATCCTGTGGCGGCAGCCCCGGAGTGTTTCTCTGGTGCGCCTCTCTGTGCGCCTCTCAGAGTGCCCACGGCAATCGGGCGCACGGCGTATTTTCGTCATTGCGAGGCGAAGCCGAAGCAACCTCGACCGCTCGCGCACAACATCGAGGTTGCTTCGTCGCCTTCGGCTTCTCGCAATCACGGATTTCGCGAGCAGGGACGCCCTGCCAACCCGCGCAGAGCCGTTCGCCCGATTGCCCTCTCAGAGCGCCTCGTCGCCGCGTTCGCCGGTGCGCACGCGGATCGCCTCCTCGACCGGCAGGACGAAGATCTTGCCGTCGCCGATCTTGCCGGTGCGCGCGGCTTCGGTGATCGCGGTGATCGCGGCCTCGACCCGGTCGTCGGGCACGACGATCTCGACCTTCACCTTGGGCAGGAAATCGACGACATATTCGGCGCCACGGTAAAGCTCGGTATGGCCCTTCTGGCGGCCGAAGCCCTTTACCTCGGTGACCGACAGGCCCTGCACGCCGATTTCCTGCAGGGCTTCCTTGACGTCGTCCAGCCTGAACGGCTTGATGATGGCCTCGACCTTTTTCATGGTGTCCGCCCTCCGGGGATGGGTGCGCGCAGCCGCACCGTTGCCGGTCCCCGGCATAGGGGCAAGCGGCCACAGGCGCAAGCGGGGGCTTCATGGACGAACTGCTCACCATGGCGCAGATGCGGGCCTGCGAGGACGCCGCCATCGCCTCGGGGGCCGCAGGCGGCGCCGGTCTGATGGAGCGCGCCGGTGCCGCCGTGGTCGGCGCGCTGGCCGAAGCCTGGCCCGGACTGCGCCCCGGATCGGCGCTGGTGCTGTGTGGGCCGGGCAACAACGGCGGCGACGGCCATGTGATCGCGCGGCTTCTGGTGCAGGCGGGCTGGCGGGTGCGGCTGCTGGCCCATGGCGACCCGGCCCGGCAGGGCGCCGATGCCACCCTGATGCGTCGGCGCTGGGCGGCCATCGGCGACACCGGCCCGCTGGACGCCGAAGCGGTCGCGGCGGCGCTGCCGGTCGATCTGGTGGTGGACGCGGTGTTCGGTGCCGGGGCGGTGCGCGAGATGACCGGCGATCCGGCGGGGGCCTTCGCGCTGCTGGCGCGCCGCCGGGACGCGGCGGGAAAGGTGGTCGCGGTCGATGCGCCCTCGGGCCTGTGCCTCGATTCGGGCTTCTATCCCGGCTGCCCGCGCGCGGCCTTGCCAGACACCGCGCTGCGCGCCGACCTGACCGTGACCTTCCACCGCGCCCGGCCCGGCCAGTATCTCGGCCACGGCCCGGATGTCTGCGGGCGGCTGCATGTCGCCGACATCGGCCTGACGGGCGCCCCCGAGGATGCGATGCGGCGGGTCGCGGTCGCGCCGGGCAGCGCCGGGGCGGCGGCGCTGGACAAGGGGCAGGGGCACAAGTTCAGCCATGGCGCGGTGCTGGTCGTCTCGGGTCCGGCCCAGGGATCGGGGGCGGCGCGGCTGGCGGCGCGCGCGGCGCTGCGCATCGGCGCGGGGCTGGTGACGCTGGGTGCGGCGCCCGGCGACCTTGCCACGCTCGCCCCGGCGCTCGAGGCGGTGATGCTGCGCGGGCTGGAGGACGGCGCGGCGCTGGCGGCGTGGCTGGAGGCCGACCCGAGGATCACCGCTCTGTGCATCGGCCCCGGACTGGGCACCGGCCCGCGCGAGGCCGGGCTGGTCGCGGCGGCGCTGCGCGCGCGGCGTCCGGTGGTGCTGGACGCCGATGCGCTGACGCTGCTGGCGCGGCAGCCCGGATTGCGCGCGCTGCTGCATCCGGCCTGCGTGCTGACCCCGCATGAGGGCGAATTCGCCCGCCTCGCCCCCGATCTGGTCGCCGCAAGCCGCCCCGGCGAACGCGCGCCGCTGCCCTCGCGGGCCGATGCGGCGCGGGCGCTGGCGCGGCGTCTGGGGGTGAGCGTGCTGCTGAAGGGCCGCGCGAGCGTGATCGCCGAGCCGCAGGGCCGGGTGCGTCTGCACGCCGCCGCCTATGATCGCGCGGCGCCCTGGCTGGCCACGGCGGGGGCGGGCGACGTGCTGGCGGGGCTGATCGCCGGGCTGCTGGCGCGCGGGGTGGCGCCGCCGGAGGCCGCCGCGCTGGCGGCCTTCGTGCATGTCGAGGCCGCCCGCGCCTTCGGCCCCGGCCTGATCGCCAGCGACCTGCCCGACCTCGTGCCGCAGGCACTGGCCCGGATCGCGGCGGGGTAAAGCGCGCAACACCCCCCCTGTTCGCGCGCCGATATGCCGCTATTGTATGGCCATGGACCCGCTGTCGCATCCCGGCCTGCTGCAACTGCTGCGCGCGCGCAAACCCGAAGATGGCGCCGCCGACGAGGCGGTGGTGCTCATTCACGGGCTGGCGCGCTCGGCGACCTCGCTGCTGCCCTTGCAACTGGTGCTCGAACGCGCGGGCTATTTCTGCGTCAATTCCGGCTATCCCTCGACCGAACATTCGATCCCCGAACTGGTAAGCGACTGGCTCCCGCAAATGGTCGCCGAATGTGGCGCGCGGCGGGTGCATTTCGTCACCCATTCGATGGGCGGCATCCTCGTGCGGGCCTGGCTGACGCGGGCGCGGCCTGCGAACATGGGCCGGGTGGTGATGCTCGCGCCGCCCAACAAGGGGTCGGAACTGGTCGACATCTTCGGTGACTTCGCGCCGTTCCGCTGGATCAACGGCCCCGCCGGGCTGGCGCTGGGCACCGGCGAGGACGACACCCCGCAGGCCCTGCCCGAGACACCGCTGGCGCCCTGCGAGATCGGCATCATCGCGGGCAGCGCCACGGTGAACCCGCTGACCTCGGCGCTGATCGAGGGGCCGAACGACGGCAAGGTGTCGGTGGAATCGACCCATATGGCGGGCGAGACCGATCACATCACGCTGCCGGTGACGCATACCTTCATGATGAACAACCCGCTGGTCATCGCCCAGGTGCTGCTGTTTCTGGGCAAGGGCCGTTTCGACCCCGACCTGACGCTGGAACACGCGATCTTCGGCTGAGCGTCTTGCGGGCTGGTGGCGCATTTGGCGCCCGCATATCCCGTCATTGCGAGGCGAAGCCGAAGCAACCCCGACCGCTCTCACACAACATCGAGGTTGCTTCGTCGCCTGCGGCTCCTCGCAATGACGGCAGTTCTCGTCATTGCGAACGAAGTGAAGCAACCTCGACCGCTCGCGCACAACATCGGGCATGCTTCGGCTTCCCCTCGCAATGACGGAACATGCCGTTCGCCCCGCTGCCCCTATGCTCAGCGCGCTGCCGGGCCGGTGATGCGGTTCACGTGGCCCATCTTGCGCCCCGGTCGCACCTCGGCCTTGCCGTAGAGATGCAGCGCCGCGCCCGAGGCGGCCAGTGCGGGCAGCCGGTCGATGTCGTGTCCGATCAGGTTCTCCATCTCGACATCCGAATGGCGCGTGCCGTCGCCCAGGGGCCAGCCGCAGACCGCGCGGATATGCTGCTCGAACTGGTCGATGAGGCAGCCGTTCTGGGTCCAGTGGCCGGAATTGTGCACGCGCGGCGCGATCTCGTTCACGATCAGGGCGCCGGGCAGGGCGCCGGGCGGGGCGCCGGGCGTCACGAACAGCTCGACCCCCAGCACACCGACATGATCGAGCGCGCCGAGGATCCGCGCCGCGATCAGCACCGCGTCGGATGTCTGCGCGGCGCTCAGCCGCGCGGGCACCGTGGTGCGGCGCAGGATGCCGTCCTCGTGCAGGTTCTCGCCGGGGTCGAAGGCCGCGACCGAACCGTCGATCCCGCGCGCCGCGATGACCGAGACCTCGCGCTCGAAGGCGACGAAGCCCTCGAGGATCGCGGGCCGGCCACCCATCGCCGCGAGCGCCGCCCCGGCGTCGTCCGGCGCCATGATCCGCGCCTGGCCCTTGCCGTCGTAGCCCAGCCGCCGCGTCTTGAGGATCGCGGGCGCCCCGATCCGCGCCAGCGCGGCGTCCAGTCCGGCCCGGTCCTCGACCGGCGCGAAGGGGGCGACGGCAAGACCGATGCCCTGCAGGAAGGTCTTTTCGGCCAGCCGCTCCTGCGACACCTCGAGCGAGCGGCGCGAGGGGCGGATCGGGCGCAGGGACTCGATCACGTCGAGCGCGGCAGTGGGGATGTTCTCGAATTCCCAGGTGACGACTTCGACGCCCTGCGCAAAGGCGCGCAGCGCCTGCACGTCGTCCCAGGGCGCGCAGGTGGTCCGCGCCGCGACCTGCGCGGCGGGGCAACCGGCGCCCGGCTCGTAGACATGCGCGCGCAGGCCCAGCCGCGCGGCGGCCAGCGCCAGCATCCGGCCCAACTGGCCGCCGCCGAGGATGCCGACGGTGGAACCGGGGGGCAGGGGGTCAGTCATCCTGCGGCTCCTCGGGCACCGCCACCGCCTGCGCCGCGCGCCAGTCGGCCAGCCGCTGCGCCAGCGCCGGATCGCCCAGCGCCACGATCTGCGCGGCCAGCAGCCCGGCGTTGGCCGCGCCGCCGATGGCCATGGTGGCGACCGGCACGCCGCGCGGCATCTGGACGATGGAATAAAGCGAATCGACCCCGCCCAGCGCCCGCGTCGGCACCGGCACGCCGATCACCGGCAACAATGTCTTCGACGCCAGCATCCCCGGCAGATGCGCCGCGCCCCCCGCGCCCGCGATGATGACCCGCAGCCCGCGCAGGGCGGCCTCCTCGCCGTAGCGCCACAGCCGGTCGGGGGTGCGATGCGCCGAGACGATCCGCGCCTCATGCGCGATGCCGAGGTCGTCGAGCACCTGCGCGGCCTCGCGCATCACGGGCCAGTCGGATTGCGACCCCATGACGATTCCGACGACGAATCCGGCCAGCGCCTGTGCCATCTCTGCTCCTTCGCGGGACGGGGATGCACTAGCCTGCGCGCGCCGCCCGCGCAATGCGCGCGTTTTTACACCGGGCAGGCGGGCGCGCGGCATGGTTCGTCATTGCGAGGAGGCGAAGCCAACGAAGCAACCCGATGTTGTGTGTGAGCGGTCGAGGTTGCTTCGGCTTGCGCCTCGCAATGACGGAACATGCAGCCCGCCCCATTGCCCCGATTTTCCGCATTTGCCCCGTGACATTCGCGCGCAGTCGCATTGACGCTGCCCGGTGCGCGCAATACGCCTGTTCGCGACCCCCGTCACAACGGCTTCCTGGCGTGACGAGGCGAACTGCAATGGAGCACCCCATGTCACGACAGGACTATGTGTTCACCTCGGAATCCGTCTCCGAGGGACATCCCGACAAACTGTGCGACCGCATCTCGGACGCGGTTCTCGACGCCTTCCTCACCGAGGAACCGCAGGCCCGCGTCGCCTGCGAGACCTTCGCCACCACCGGCCGCGTGGTGATCGGCGGCGAGATCGGGCTGTCGGACAAGGACCGGCTCCACGAGATGCGCGCCCGCGTGCCGGACATCGCGCGCGACGCGATCCGCGACATCGGCTACGAACAGGACAAGTTCCACTGGCGCACCGTCGAGGTGTCGAACTACCTGCACGAACAGTCGGCCCATATCGCCCAGGGCGTCGATGCCGCCGAGGGCAAGGACGAAGGCGCGGGCGACCAGGGCATCATGTTCGGCTATGCCACCCGCGAGACGCCCGAACTCATGCCCGCGCCGATCCATTACGCCCATGCCGTGCTGCGCCGTCTGGCCGAAGCGCGCAAGTCCGGCGCCGAACCCGACCTGCGCCCGGACGCCAAGTCGCAGATCTCGCTGCGCTATGCGGGCGGCAAGCCGGTCGAGGTCACGACCATCGTGCTGTCGCATCAGCACGCGCACGACCACCAGACCAGCGCCGACATCCGCGCCATCGTCGAACCCTATGTGCGCGAGGTGCTGCCGGATGGCTGGATCACGCCCGCGACGACATGGTGGGTGAACCCGACCGGCACCTTCGTCATCGGCGGGCCGGACGGCGACGCCGGGCTGACGGGCCGCAAGATCATCGTCGACACCTACGGCGGATCGGCCCCGCACGGCGGCGGCGCGTTTTCGGGCAAGGATCCGACCAAGGTGGACCGTTCGGCCGCCTATGCCGCGCGCTACCTGGCCAGGAATGTCGTCGCCGCCGGGCTGGCCGACCGCTGCACGATCCAGTTGTCCTATGCCATCGGCGTCTCGCAGCCGCTGTCGATCTATGCCGATTTCCATGGCACCGGGCGGGTGGACGAGGCGGCGCTGGAGCGGGTGCTTGAAGGCGGGATCGTGGACCTCAGCCCGCGCGGCATCCGCACCCGGCTGGGGCTGAACCGTCCCATTTTCGCGCGCACCGCCGCCTATGGCCATTTCGGGCGGGCGCCCGATGCCGACGGCGGCTTTTCATGGGAGCGCGCCGATCTGGTCGATGACCTGCGCAGGGCATTCGGCGCTGCATGAGCGGGACCGGACGCGGACCCTGGCGCAACTTCTACGGCCGGACGCATGGCAAGACGCTGCGTCCGGGCCAGAAGCGCGCGCTGGAGGAAGAACTCGGGCCGCTGTCGCTGTCCGGCGTGACATGGGCGGACAACCCGACGCGCCGCCCGCTTGATCTGGCCGCCCGCTTCGGCGCGCGGCCGGTCTGGCTGGAAATCGGCTTCGGCGGGGGCGAGCATCTGGTGCATATGGCGGCGGCGAACCCCGATGTCGGGCTGATCGGCGCGGAGCCGTTCATCAACGGCGTCGCCATGCTGCTGGGCCGCCTGCGCGGCGCAGGGGTGGCGAACGTGGCGCTTCATGCGGGCGACGTACGCGACCTGTTCGATGTGCTGCCCGAGGGCGGCATTGCGAAGGCGTTCCTGAATTACCCCGACCCCTGGCCCAAGGCCCGCCACCACCGGCGCCGGTTCGTCACGCCGCAATTCCTGGGGCCGCTGCACCGGGTCATGGCGAAGGGCGCCGAACTGCGCGTGGCGACCGATATTCCCGACTATGTGCGCCAGACCCTTGAAGAAGTGCCGCAGGCCGGATTCGCGCGCGTGGATCACCCGCTCGGGCAGGCCTGGGACGACTGGCCCTCGACCCGCTACGAGGCCAAGGCCCTGCGCGAGGGCCGCGCGCCCCATTACCTGACCTTCCGCCGGGACTGAGACCGGGGCATCGGGCGCACGGCCCCTCGCGGGCTGGTGCGGTGTCACCGTCCGAAAACCCCGTCATTGCGAGGCGAAGCCGAAGCAACCCCGACCGCTCACACACAACATCGGGGTTGCTTCGTCGGCTTCGCCTCCTCGCAATGACGGAGTTTGCGGGCTGCGAAATGCTCAGG
>JACFNP010000059.1 GCA_019454835.1 Rubellimicrobium sp. | reverse complement strand
ACTGAGTCAGACCGCGCGGCATATGTCACGGGGGTGTTGGGTTCGTGGCCCTGGCCGCCCCTTGCCCTGCCCCGGCGCGGCTGGCACCCTGTCGGCGTTCGCCGCCAGACCCACGGGATTTCACGCCATGGAACAGGACACGAAACCCCGCCGTGTGCAGGAGGTGCACACCTTGCTGGTGCAGGTCGGGCGCAAGCCGGACGACGGGCTGCCCGAAGGCGCCACCGGCGGGGCACTGCTGATCTATGCCTCGGGCGTCGACGAACCCGAAGCGGTGCGGGAAACCGTGGCGATCCTGCGCCAGGCGGGGCTGGCGCCGCTGGACGTGCAGGGGATCGGCACCCTTGCCGAGCGCGAGGCGGCGGGCGAGGAGATCGGCGCCGAGGAACGCGCGCTCATGCGCCGCGCCCTTGACGACAACAGCGTCGTCGTCGCCCAGATGACGCCCTTTTTCGACTGACCGGGAGGCCGCCTTGCCCATCGACCCCGTTGCGCTGACCGCCGACCTTGTCCGCTGCCCCTCGGTTACGCCCGCCGAGGGCGGCGCGCTGGTGCTGCTGGACTCCGTGCTCACGGACGCGGGGTTCACCTGCACGCGCGTGGATCGCGGCGGCGTCGCCAATCTGTTCGCCCGCTGGGGCGCGAAGGGCGCGCCGCGCAGCTTCGGCTTCAACGGGCATACCGATGTCGTGCCGCCCGGCGATCCGGCACTTTGGCGCACCGATCCCTTCGGCGGCACCATCCGCGACGGGCGGCTTTACGGGCGCGGGGCGGCGGACATGAAATCGGGTGTTGCAGCCTTTGTCGCGGCGGCGGTGGCGCATGTGCAGGGCCGCGCGCCCGGCGACGGCGCCATCCTTCTTGCCATCACCGGCGACGAGGAAGGCGAGGCCGAACACGGCACCCGCGCGTTGCTGGACTGGATGGCGCGCGAGGGCGAGGCGATGTCGGTCTGCCTCGTGGGCGAGCCGACCTGCCCGGATACCCTGGGCCAGATGATGAAGATCGGGCGGCGCGGGTCGCTGAACGGCTGGTTCACCATCCGGGGGCGGCAGGGCCATTCCGCCTATCCCGAACGGGCGCTGAACCCGCTGCCCGCCATGGCGCGGCTGGTGGACCGGCTGTCCTCGGCGCCGCTCGATCAGGGCAGCGCGCATTTCGACGCCTCGACGCTGGCCTTCGTGACGGTGGACACCGGCAACCCGGCCACCAATGTCATTCCGTCCGAGGTCCGCGCCACGGTGAACGTGCGCTTCAACGACCTTCATTCCGGCGCAAGCATCACCGCCCGCCTGCGCGCCGAGGCCGACCGGATCGCGCAGGAATTCGGGGTCGAGGCCGATCTGCGGGTGAAGGTCTCGGGCGAGAGCTTCATCACGCCGCCGGGCGATTTCAGCGCGCTGGTGGCGCAGGCGGTGCGCGACGAGACCGGGATCGACCCGGTGCTGTCCACCTCGGGCGGCACCTCGGACGCCCGCTTCATCCGCGCCCATTGCCCGGTCGTGGAATTCGGCCTGTCGGGGCAGACGATGCACCAGATCGACGAATATGCGAAGGTGGACGAGATCGCGGCCCTTGCCCGCATCTATCGCCGGATTCTCGACGCCTGGTTCGCTTGACGCTGCCCGCGATCCGGCCGATGGATCCCTGGTGACCGCAGGGTCACGGCGCCTTCTTTTCGGTCAGCATCATGCCCTCCACCCCCGGCTTCGAGTCGCGTCTGTTCCTGTCGGGATCGCTCGCGTTCCTGCTCATCGGCACGTTCGGCGCCGCGAACGGCGTGGCGCTGCCCGCCTTTGCCGCGCGCTTTGCGCTGGCGGACTGGCAGGCCGGGCTTTTTCTCGCCGCATGGGGGCTGGGGTCGGTGCTGGCGGTGCTGGCCGGGACGATGGGGCTGCGCGGGGTCACCGCGCGGCTGGCGGCCTTCATGCTGCTGTCCGGCGCGGCCCTCATCGCGTCGGGTGCGGGCTGGGCGGTCGTCGTCGCGGGCGGTCTTGTCGCCGGGGCGGGGTTCGGCGTGACCGCAAGCCATGTGAACCGCGCCTCCCTGACCGGATTCGGCCCGCGCGGGCCGTCGATGGTCAGCCTCGTGAACGCCATTGCCGGGCTGGGATCGGTGGCGGGACCGGCGCTGCTGGTCGCGGTCTCAGGCTCGACGCTGCTGCTTTATGCCGTGCTGGCCGCGCTGGCGCTGGCAAGCCTGGTTCTTCACGCGCCCGGCGACGACGCCTTTGCCGGAGCGGCGCGCGGATTGCCGCCGCTGCGGCGGCGCGAGATCGGGCTGCTGTCGCTGATTACCGGCTCGACGATCATCGAGAGCGCGCTGGGCGGCTTTGCCGCGCTTGCCCTTGTCGCGCTGGGCCATGACCCGCGCGGGGCGGCGTTGTTCGTCTCGGCGTATTTCGCCGCCTATGTGCTGGGGCGGCTGTCGCTCTACTGGCTGACGAAGCACATCGCCGCGCGTCATCTGCTGCTGGTCTCGGCCATCGGGACCGCCGTTGCGGCGGGACTGGCGGCGGCCGGGCTGGCGGGGCCGGGCTTCGTGCTGGCGGGGGTGTTCGTCGGCATCGCCTTTCCGGCAGCCTATGTCTGGCAGGCCGGGCTGCTTGGCCCCGATCCGCGCATGGCGTCCTCGATGGTGCTGGCGGGGCTGACCGGCGGGACCATCGGGCCGGTGCTGTTCGGAACCGTGCTGGTGCTGGCGGGGATGCAGAGCCTTTTCGCCGTGGTCGCGCTGCTGGCGGCGCTGCTGGCGCTGGTGATCGGGCGCGCCATCAACCAGCACGCGCCGTCGTTCAGGGCGCCAGCGCCGCCGGTGTGATCGCGGTGACCTGTTCGCCCGCGCTGACCGAGATGCCGATGCCGGGGAACCAGTAGCGCGTCTCGGCATCGCCGGGCCAGGTGACCGTCACCTCGACCAGCGGCCAGGTGCAATCGCCGATGGTCAGCGTGCCCTCGGGGCCGAAGTGATGCGTCTGGCGTTCGGTGGAACTGGCGCCACCGGCACTGACCACGGCCACGGCTTCCCATTCGCCGCCGGGCTGCGGCAACGGCAGGTTGGCGGGAAGCGTGTCGTAGTCGTAGCGCACGACCCGCCCCTCGGGGTCGGTGGCCGAGAGATAGACATAACCCTGCCCGAGCTCGACCCGGCCCAGGCTGCGCCCGCCGATCTCGCCCTCCTGCACCACCACGCCGGGGCGGCGGGCGTCGGCGGTGAACGTGTCATGCCCTCCGCTTGCATAGGTGACGATGACGCCCTGCGCGAGATCGGCGGACCCCGCGCAGACATCCGCCAGCGCCGCTACGGGCGCGAGGACAAGCGCGAGGGCAAGGGGGCGGGCGGGCATCGGCAGGCTTTCAGCGGGATTTCGGCGGGACGGCTGCGCCCATGATGTCCGCGCGCCGCGCCGGCGGCAAGGGCTGGCACGGGGATGTGACCCGGTCCCCGCATGTCGAGCGCCCGGCCCGAGTGACCCCGCCAGAGCGGGTCAATCGGGCGAACTGCGGCTGCGCGGGCTGGCGCGCCACCGCCGCCCAGAGATTCCGTCATTGCGAGGAGGCGCAGCCGACGAAGCAACCCCGATGTTGTGCGAGAGAGGTCGGGGTTGCTTCGTCGGCTGCGGCTCCTCGCAATGACGACAGCTCCCCACCGTCACGCGCTACTCGCGCCCGCGCACCAGATAGGGCTTGCGGCGCGGCGGCGCGGGCGTCTGCACGGCGCCGCCTGCGGGGAAATCGCCGGTCAGCGTCGGGTGCATCCCCTGATTTTTCAGGTTCTGCAGGAACTGCCCGAAGCCCGCAAGATCGACCATGCGCGGCGCCTCGGCGACGCGGGGCAGGTTGCGCGGCGCGACGCCCGCCAGCGCGGCCTGCAGATGCTCCATCGGGTTCTCGACGAATTCCGCCAGCGTCCAGACCTGCACCCGCGCCCGCGCCCATTGCGAGCGCAAGGCCCAGAGGTGATCGGTCTCGATGCGCTGCAACCGCGCGGCCGTTGTGCGGATGTCGGCGAAGTCGCGGTTCGACAGGAACAGCGGGATCGCCCAGGCGCCCGAGATGACCGCGACCTGCGCGTTGCCGTCCTTGGCCATCGGCCATGAGATCGCCTGATTGTCGGCGGGGCCGAACTGGAAGCACTGGCGTTCGCCGCGCGTGTTCCAGATCAGGTTGCGCAGGAACATCTCGGGGTGATGGTCGCGGATCGAGGCCCGGTCCGTCAGCGCGCCGGTGAAGGTCGGCTGCCGCCCCTCGAATTCGACGCGGTCGGGGGCGAACAGATGTCCGTGCACGCGCAGCCCGGTCATGCGCGCCAGCCAGGACTCGAAATCGGGGAACAGGTCGGCGAATCCCTCGAACACCGACCAGGGCGCGGCGGTGACGCCGTTCTCCCAGCCGTCATGCGGAAAGCGGCTCTGCATCCACAGGCCGGGGCGCCCCTTGGTGCGCAATTCGACCGCTGCGGCAAAGATGCGGTCGATGCGACCGGGGTTGGGTTCGGCGCGCAGCCGTTCGGCATTCTCGGGGTTCAGGAACACCCGGTAGAGTTTCGCCGCCTGCGGCCAGATCTTGCGGGCGACGAAACAGTCCGAGCGGCGCAGCAGTTGCAGATGGTCGTCGTAGAACACATGCGGCTTGCCCTGAAAGTCGAATTTCGACAGCGTGAGCGAGCGGCTTTCGATCCTTGGCGACCACAGCCGCGCGAGGCTTTGAAAGTAGCTTTCGTCGGGAATCCAGACGCGGCGGAAGTAGTGGTCGTATTCGGCACGGCGCGGATCGGACAGGATCGCCGACAGCGTGCGCCGCGTCAGGCACCACCACTGGCTGCCCATATGCGGCACCAGCCCCTCGGGGATGCGGCGCCTGAAGCGCAGGCGGCGTTGCAGCCGCACATATCCGTCGAACAGCCGCCGGTGGCGGCGCCATGAAAACGGAAACCGCAGCGTGAACCGTTCCCCCGACAGGCCGCCCACCGTCCAGGGCACATCGGCGGTGGTCGCGCTTTCGATGAAGTCGGTGTCGGGATGGGCGTCGAGATAGGCTTGCAGTTCCGCGACCGGCCGCAGCGGCAGGCAGGCGCCCGACATCAGATAGACGTGGCGCACGTCCGGGAAATCGCGCAGCAGCATCCCGGCCGCCGCCTGCGTCGCGGCGACCAGACCCCAGCCGCCCCATTCGCAGCGATTGCGCGGCGAGAACCGCACCGTCTCCAGATCGACCAGCGCGGCGCGCAGCGCATCGAAATGGCGGCCCGCGACCTTGCGGTCGACATGCACGACCACCGGACAGCCTGCCGCGACCAGATGGCGGATCACCTGCTCGGCCCGATCAAAGGCGGTATGCACCAGCATGACGACGCCGAGGCTCATGCCCAGTTGCCCTTGGACATGAGACCAAGCACCTCGAGCTGGCGCCAGTTGATGTATTTCTCGCTCCACTTGCACCACAGGTCGGTGCCCCCGGCGATGCCCTCGGCATAGGCGCGATATTCGCGGCTGGCGGCATAGTGCTGGCCGCGGGCCAGTTCCTCGGTGGCTTTGTCGGCCATGGTCGAGAGGAATTTCACATGCAGCAGCAGGCCCGAGGTCTTTTCCCCGCCCCAGTCGTCGAACACCGCATTCAGCCCGCGCGGCAGCAGCATGTGGGTGGAACTGGCATAGGCGTAGGAGCGGTGCCATTTCACCAGCGGAATCTTGTTCAGGGCCGGGGCGCGGGCCGGTTCGTCCGCGAAGAACGCCCGCATTCGCGGCCCGCCCTGAATCCAGAGATTGCCGAAACGCGGGTTGCGGCTGATCGTGTAGTTGCCCGCGTCGAACCAGTTGGCAACCTCGAGCGGATCGGCGCCGCGCGTGTAGATCGCGGTCTCGACCGGCCCCTTGGGATACATGTCGAGCAGCATCGCCGAAAAGCTGCGGATCGACGAGGCATCCAGCCAGTCGGTCAGCGCCCGCAGCGGGCGGGTGTCGCAGAACGGATAGATGAACAGTTCGTCGGGATCGACGGTCAGGCACCAGTGGTCGTGCCCGTGGCGGCGTTGCAGCCAGTTCAGCCAGTCGGCCCCGAAGCGGGCGCGCCGGTAGCTGGCGCCGGTGGTCCAGAGCGACACGTCGGGCTGCCCGGCCAGATATTCGCGCCCGCCGTCGTCCGAGCCGTTGTCGACCATGAGGAAGTGATTCACCCCCATGGCGCGGTAGTAATCAAGGAACCACGGCAGGCGGATGTTTTCGTTGCGGAAGGTCGAAAACACCAGGATGTCGCGCCGCCGGATGCGCCGGGTGCGGTCCTGCACCGGGGTCAGTTCGCGTCGCTTGCGGATCGCGCGGATGACCCAGCGCTGCCGCGCCAGTCGCAGCCGGTATCTCTGCCAGGCACCCACCCGCCACCTCGCCTTCAGATCAGGCCCGAGAGGGCGGTGAAATGACCCTCCCAGGTCGGCAGCGAAAGGGGGGGCTTGCGTGCGCCGCCCGCCGCCAGCGATCTGACCGTTCCGGCCCAGAGATAGCGGTCGTCCGGGGCGGCGTAAACCGGATAGTCGCCCAGCAGCTCGTGCCAGACGGGCAGGTCGGTGCAGACCAGCGGCACCCCGCGCCCCGCCGCCTCGAGCGCGGGGAGGCCGTAGCCTTCGGCCAGCGACGGGTTCAGCATCGCGCGGGCGCCCGCGACCAGCGCCGCCACCGCGCCGTCGGAAAGGCCCGCCATTTCCCGCACGCGCGGCGGGCGGGCATCGAGCCGGGCAAGCACGGCGTCGTTTTCCCAGCCGCGCGCGCCGAGGATGCACAGCAGCGGCGCGCCGGGGCCGAGATCGTCCCAGACATCCAGCAGCAGCGCATGGTTCTTGCGCGCCTCGATGGTGTTGAGGGTGACGAACCAGGGGCCGTCCGGCAGCCCGCCCGGCACCGCCGCCGGATCGGGCGCGGCCAGCGTGACGCCCAGGGGTGCCACGGTCACCGGCGGCGCATCCGCGCCCAGATGGCGCGCGACATCGGCGGCCACCGCGCCCGATGTCACCAGGACCCGGTCGGCACCCGCCGCGAGCCGCAGCCGCGCCGCGAACCGCGCCGCCGTGCCGGGGCGCTGCCATTCGGGATGATCGAGCGGGATCGTGTCATGCACCATCACCGTGACGCGCGCGCCCGGCAGGCGGCGCAGCGCGGCCACGGTGTCGCCGTGCAGCGTGGTCTGGCCGACATTCACATAGGACAGCGGCGCATCGGGCGCCAAGGCGGGCAGCCTGCGCCGCAGCATGGAGGCCAGCCAGCGATGCGGCGCCCGCGCGATGGCGTGGCGGCGCAGGGTGCCCTCGACCCGCGCGCGATCGGGATCGTCGCGGCGCGTCATGCGGTCGAATCGGCGCGCGGCCCCCCATGCCTGTTTGTCGATGGCCTGAAGGAACGCCAGCACACCGGCACGGTCGAGCAGCAGGTATCCGGGCCGGGTGCGCACCAGCGCGAACAGCGGCACCGCCGCATCCGCTGCCAGCCATTCGGCCCAGGCGCGTTCGACCCGGTCGACCCCGGTGAGCACCCGCGCCGCCCGCCCGGCCAGCCGCGTGAGATCGAGAAGCCGTGCCGCAGGCGGCGACATCGCCCGGCCCGCTATTGCGCGGCGGCGCGAAAGCCGTTCAGCCCGTCGAGGAAGCCCGCGAATTCGTCGCGCAGGTCGGGCCGCGACAGCGCGAAGGCGACGGTGGCCTGCAGATACCCGGCCTTGGAGCCGCAGTCGAAGCGTTCGCCCCGGAAGCGGAAGCCGTGGACCGGACGCCCGGCCTCGATCTCCATGGCGATGGCGTCGGTCAGTTGCAGTTCATCGCCCGCCGAGGGTTTGATCCGCGAGAGATTGCCCAGCACCTCGGGCGTCAGGATGTAGCGCCCGATCACGGCCAGATTGGACGGCGCTTCGCCCAGACGGGGCTTTTCGACCATGCCCCGCGCCTGGATCAGCGGGCCTTTTTCGGCGCCAGCGTCAAGGATGCCGTAGGCCGAGGCGCGGTCGGCGGGCACCTCCATCGCGGCGACCATGCAGCCGCCGACCTCGGCATGGGCCTCGACCATCTGGGCAAGGCAGGGGGTTTCGGCGGCGATCACGTCGTCGGGCAACATGACGGCAAAGGGTTCGTCGCCGATCAGGCGACGCGCGCACCAGACCGCATGTCCCAGACCCAGCGCGCGATGCTGGCGGATATAGGCGATGGCACCCGATTCCATGTTGGTGGTGCGCAGGGTTTCAAGCAATTCGTCCTTGCCCGCGCGGCGCAGCGCCGATTCGAGTTCGGGCGCGCGGTCGAAGTAATCCTCGAGCGCGTATTTGCCGCGCGCGGTCACGAAGATGAAGTCGGTGATCCCGGCGGCCCGCGCCTCGTCGATGGCATACTGGATCAGCGGGCGATCCACGAGCGTGAGGATTTCCTTGGGAATCGATTTCGTCGCGGGCAGGAACCTTGTCCCCATGCCTGCGACCGGAAAGATTGCCTTCGTTACCCGGTTCTTCATCTTCGCCCCTTTGGCAAGGCGACCCGATTTGCGCGCCGCTACCGTCACTCTGACCACCGATGGTTTCTGGAAGATGAATATGGGGAATTCATGGCGACTGTTCCGGGTTGCCCCCGTCATTCGGGCCGGGGTGCCGCAATGATGCCACAAGTCCGGCCTCGCGGGCAACGCGGCTGTTGCGGCGCCATGGCCGGAACACCGGGTCGGTGCGCAGCGAGGCACCCCACAGCCCGCCCTCCTGCACCCAGACGCCTTCGGGGTGAAAGCCGATGCGGTGGCGCGCGACGCCGGGCGATAACAGATAGAGGCTGACGATGGCACCGTCCCGCACCAGCTCCGCCGCCGCGTCCATCAGCCGCGCGCGGGCGCGGCGGGGGCCGGACAGGATGCGGTGGCCGGTGAAGCGCCGCTGCCAGGGCAGGAACGGCGGCGGTGCATCGGGCAGCGGCGCGGGCGGCGCCAGCGGGCGCGCGCAGCCGTCGTCCCAGCCCGCGCGCAGCGTCGCAAGCAGGCGTTCGGCCTCGTCCCCGCCGATTCGCCCGGCGCGCCGATGCCCGCGCAGCCCGGCGCGACGCTCGGCCGCTTCTTCCTCCAGCCGCGCGGGGTCGGGATGTCCGGCATGGCGGCGCAGGAACAGCGCGAGGCTGGCGCCCACGTCGTGCAGGCTGACCGGCACCCGGTCGGCGCGGCGCCGGTCGCTGGCGGCAAAGGCGTGATGCACCTGCGCGCCCGGCACCAGCGCCGCCCCGGCGCCGGTCGCGGCGAGGCGCAGGTTCAGGTCGGTCTCGTCCAGATAGAAGCGGAACGCCGGGTCGAAGCCGCCCGCCGCCAGCAGCGCCGCGCGGCGATGCGCCATGCAGGTGCCCTCGGTCTTGAGCGCCCGGCCCCGGCCCTGCACGATCACCGCAGGCGCGTCGGGCAGCGGGTGGTGGCGCGCATGGCCGTCCACCATCCGCCCCGCCCATTGCAGCGAGATGCCGTTGCGGCCCCGCACATGGCCGCCAGCCGAGACCACGGCAGGGTCGGCGAACGGCGCGGCCAGCCGGGCCAGCCAGGTCGGTTCCGGCACGGCATCATCGTCGATGAAGGCCACGATGTCGCCCGCCGCCAGACCCAGCCCGATGTTGCGGGCGGTCGAGATATTGGCCTCGTCGCAGGCGGCGGCCTTGATGCGGGCGCGCAGGGTGGCGGGCAGGGTCGCAAGGCTGGCGCTGTCGGCCACCACGACGATCTCGAACGCCGGATGCAGAAGCTGGCCCACCCCGGTCAGGCACAGCGCAAGGTGATCGGGCCGCTGGCGGCTGGTGATGACGACGCTGGCGCGCGCCGTCACGCAATCCCCGTCCGGGCCAGCATCGCCTCGACGCGCGGCACGTCCTCGGGGTTGTTCACCTCCCAGAACGCCCGCCCGCGCGATTCGACCTCGACACACAGCACCGGCGCCCCGTGTTCGAGAAAGCGCAACTGTTCCAGCCCTTCAAGCTGCTCGAGCACCCCCGGCGCCCATTCGGCATAGGCCGCCAGCGCGGCGGGGCGGTAGGCATAGACGCCGACATGATGGAACACCGGCGTCGGCGCGTCGGGGGCGTAGTCCTGTCCGGTGTAGGGGATCACCTCCTTGGAAAAATAGAGTGCCCTGCCGTCCGGCGCCGCCACCGCCGTCGTCCCGCCGACCCGGCCCGCGCGGCGGTCCTCGATCAATCCGGCCAGATGCGCGCCGTCCGAGCGCAGTACCGGCGTCGCCACGTCCATCATGGCGGCGCCGCGCAGCCCCGCGACCAGATCCTGAACGAACCACGGCGGGGTCAGCGGCGCGTCGCCCTGCAGGTTCACGATGATGTCGTGATGATCGAGGATGCGCGCGACCTCGGCACAGCGCTCGGTGCCGTTGCGGCAGGCGGACGAGGTCATCACCACCTCGGCACCAAAGCCCCGCGCGTGCGCGTCGATGCGGGCATCGTCGGTGGCCACGATAACCCGCGCACCGGGCACGGCGCAGGCGGCCTCCCAGCTTCGGCGGATCAGGCTTTTCGCCTCGCCGGTCGCGCCGCGCAGCGGCACCAGCGGCTTGCCTGGAAACCGGGTCGAGGCGTAACGCGCGGGAATGACGATCAGCACGCTCATTTCAGCACCACATCGGGGGCAAGGGCCACGAAATGCGGGTTCTCGTAACCCGGCTTGCCGTAGGTCAGCGGCGCATGGTCGGGCAGCCGCAGCACGAGCCCGCCCGCGCCCCGCAGCACCGCGTGACCGGCGGCGGTATCCCATTCCATCGTCCGGCCAAGCCGGGGGTACAGGTCGGCCTCGCCCGCCGCGACCAGGCAGAACTTCAGCGACGACCCGGCGGGCACCATGTCGGCCACCGCGTAACGCGCGATATAGTCGTCCGTCGCCCGGTCGCGGTGGGATTTCGACGCCACGACCAGCAGCGCCGCATTGTCGGCTGCCCGCACCCGGATCGGGCGCTGCCTGCCGGGACGGTCGGGGTCGTGCGGGCCGTCCTCCTCGACCGCGCTGCCGTCGGCCAGCGTCAGGAACAGCCGCCCGACCGCAGGCGCATAGACCACGCCCAGGCGCGGCACGCCGTCCTCGACCAGCGCGATGTTCACCGTGAACTCGCCCCGGCCCCGGATGAATTCCTTCGTCCCGTCCAGCGGATCGACGATCAGGAACCGCCCCGCCGCCGCGTCATGGGTGGCGGCCTGTTCCTCGGTCACGAGGGCCAGGTCGGGGAAGGCAGCGCGCAGCCCGGCGCTGATGATCGCGTCGGCGGCAAGATCGGCTTCGGTCACCGGGCTGGCGTCGGCCTTCATGCGCACGTCGAAATCGTCGCCGCCGCGCACCCGCAGAATCGCCTCACCGGCCAGCACCGCCAGACGGCGCATTTCCTGCACGAGCCTTTCCGCATCCATGCCGCACCTGTCGTTGCCTGCCGGAACCCCGGCCCTTATGCTGTCGGGTCAAGGGTTCGGCAAGAACAAGCTGCGAAAGCGGGACAAAGGGCCGGAGGCGCCATGTTCGACACCAGACGCAGCGCATCGCCGCTGGCATCCGCCTTCCGCATGGCCGAACTCGTCTATCATTCCACCGTCCGCGAGGTGCGCAAGGGCCATCGCAACGCGCTGGCCGGGCTGCTGATCGCCATGGCGCAGTCGATCATCTTCGTCATGGCCTTCTACCTGATGTTCGCGCTGGTCGGCATCCGGGGCAGCCCGATCCACGGCGACTACATGCTTTACCTGATGTCGGGCGTGTTCCTCTACATGTTCCACGTCCGCACCGTGCAGGCGGTGTTCCGCGCGGAAGGACCGGCCTCGAACATGATGTTGCACGCGCCGCTCAACCCGTGGATCGCCATGACGGCGGCGGCGCTGGGGGCGCTCTATCTGCAGCTTCTGTCGCTGGTGACTTTGCTGTTCCTGTATCACGTCGCCTGGAGTCCGATCACCATCGACGATCCGGTGGGCGCGATGGGGATGGTGCTCATCGCGTGGTTCTCGGGCTTCGGCGTCGGCGTGGTGTTCTACGCGCTCAGGCCATGGGCGCCCGATGCGGTGCAGCTTGTCACCAACATCTGGACCCGGATGAACATGGTGTTTTCCGGCAAGATGTTCGTGGCCAACGTGCTGCCCGGATTCGTGATGGTCTATTTCACCTGGAACCCGCTGTTCCACCTGATCGACCAGGCGCGCGGCTTCATCTTCCTGAACTACGCGCCGCGCTTCACGAGCTGGCATTATGCGCTGTGGGTCAGCGTCGGCATCTTCGTCGTCGGCCTCATGGCCGAGAACTTCACGCGCAAGCACGCCTCGCGGTCGTGGAGCGCTGGGCGGTAGGGCATTTCGCAGTCAAACGGGAACGTTTGACGCCAGGGCAACCGGGCGAACGGCATCTTCCGTCATTGCGAGGCGCGGCCGAAGCAACCCCGACCGCTCACACACGACATCGGGGTTGCTTCGTCGGCTGCG
>JACFNP010000007.1 GCA_019454835.1 Rubellimicrobium sp. | reverse complement strand
CCGATGTCGTGTGTGAGCGGTCGGGGTTGCTTCGGCTGCGCCTCGCAATGACGGCCCCCGTGCTGCCCGCTTCATGCGCGGCCCTGCACGGGTGACAGCAGCAGCGGGTCGATGCCCAGCGAGGCCAGCGCCCGGCTCCATTTGCTGTCGTCGGCGGCGTCGAAGACGATGTCGCGGCGCGCCTCGGCCACCAGCCAGGCGTTGTCGGCGATCTCGGCATCAAGCTGCCCCGGCCCCCAGCCCGCATAGCCCAGCGCGAACAGCGCCTCGGCGGGGCCGGTGCCTTCGGCGATGCTGGCAAGGATTTCGGTCGTGGCCGACATTGCGGTGTCGGCGTCGATGCGCATGGTCGCGCCGGTGCCCGGATAATCGGTGCTGTGCAGCACGAAGCCCCGGCCCAGTTCCACCGGCCCGCCGAAGCGCACCCGTATCGCCCTGCCGCCCGGCCCCTGTTTCAGGCCGAGCTGGTCGAGCAGGTCGCCGAAGTCCACGCCGGGCGCGGGCTTGTTGACGACAAGGCCCATCGCGCCGTCGGGCGTGTGGGCGCACAGATAGATGACCGCGCGCGCAAAGCGCGGATCCTGCATCGCGGGCGTGGCGATCAGCAGATGTGCGGCAAGGCCGTCCTTCGGTTCCATGGCCCGATGATGTGATGCGGGCGCGCCACGATCAAGCGTGATCCGCAGCCGCTCTCAAGCCAAAGTGACTTTCCCTTTGTGCGCGCCGGGCCGATCAGGGGGCATGTTTCGCGCTGCCCTCGCCTGTCTTGCGCTGCTTGCCCTGCCGGTTCAGGCGCAGGAACCCGTGGCGCCCGGCGATCTGGTGTCGATCGAGGTGCTGCCCGGCTGGCAGACCGGGCGCGGCACGGTGATGGCCGGGCTGCGGCTGCGGCTGGCGCCGGGCTGGAAGACCTACTGGCGCGCCCCCGGCGAGGCCGGGATTCCGCCGCAGTTCTTCTGGACCGGATCGGACAATCTCAGGGCCGCAGGCTTTCACTGGCCGGTGCCCGAGGTGTTCGAGACCTCGGGTCTGCGCTCCATCGGCTATCACGACGAGGTGGTGATCCCGCTGGAACTGACCCCGGCCGACGCCAGCGCGCCCGTGCATCTGGCCGGAGAGGTCGATCTGGGCGTCTGCGACGACATCTGCGTCCCGGTGAGCCTGGATTTCGCGGCTGATCTGGATGTCGGCGACCGCCGCGATCCGGCCCTCGTCGCGGCGCTTGTCGATCAGCCCGCCACGGCGGCCGAGGCGGGCGTGACCGGCGTGGCCTGCACCTTCGCCCCCGAGGCGCAGGGGATGCGCGTCACGGCGGTGCTCGACCTGCCGCGCGCGGGCGCCGACGAGGTGGTGGTGATCGAGGCGGGCGATGCGGGCCTGTGGGTGTCGCCCGCGCAGTCGGTGCGCGCGGGCGGGCGCCTGACGGCCAGCGCGATGGTGGTGCCGACCGGCAACGCGCCGGTGGCGCTCGACCGCGCGCGGATGCGGCTGACGGTGATCGGCGACGGCCGCGCCGTGGACATCCGCGGCTGCCCTGCGGGCGGATAGGGGGTCCGAAAACCCCGTCATTGCGAGGGGTTCCGTCATTGCGAGGAGCCGAAGGCGACGCGGCAACCCCGATGTTGCGTGTGAGCGGTCGGGGTTGCTTCGGCTTCGCCTCGCAATGACGGGACAGGCGCCGCATTGCCGCTGGCGTGGCGCGGGCGGGCGGGATATGGGGCGGCATGACACAGGACGATTCCGCCCCCGATTCCACGCCCGACGCCCCGGACGACTTTCCCGGCGAGCGCATCGCCAAGGTGCTCTCGCGCGCGGGGGTCGCCTCGCGCCGCGATGCCGAACGCATGATCGCCGAGGGGCGGGTGCAGGTGAACGGCAGGATCGTCACCTCGCCCGCGCTGAACGTCGGGCCGAAGGACCGCATTACCGTCGATGATGCGGTGATCCCCGCGCCCGAACCCCTGCGCATCTGGCGCTATCACAAGCCCGCCGGTCTGGTGACCTCGGCGCGCGACGAGGCGGGCCGGGCGACGATCTTCGACGAGATGCCTGCGGACCTGCCCAAGGTCATGCCGGTCGGGCGGCTGGACATCAATTCCGAAGGGCTGCTGCTGCTGACCAATGACGGCGGCGTGAAGCGGCGGCTGGAACTGCCCTCGACCGCCTGGCTGCGCCGTTACCGGGTGCGCGTGCATGGCGAACCCGATGACGCGGCGCTCGACGCCCTGCGGGCCGGGGTCACGGTCGACGGGGTCGAATATCAGCCGATGGAGGTGCAGTTCGACCGCCAGCAGGGCGCCAATGCCTGGCTGACGGTGGGCCTGCGCGAGGGTCGCAACCGCGAAATCCGCCGGGTGATGGAGCATCTGGGCCTGAAGGTCGCCCGCCTCATCCGCATCAGCTACGGGCCGTTCCAGCTTGGCGACCTGGTGCCAGGCGCGGTCGAGGAGGTGCGCGCGCGCGTGGTGCGCGACCAGTTGGGGCTGGAGGCGCCGGAACCCGAGGACCGCCCCGCGCGCGGCACGCGGCCGCTGCTGTCGGCGGCGGAACGCCGGGCGGGCAGGGCGCTGGTGGCGCGCAAGCCGGTCACGGGCGGGCGCAGGCCGAAGGTCGCCGATGCCGCGCCGGACGCCGCCGGGGCGCCGCAGGCCGGGCGCGTCGCGCCAAAGCGTGGCCGGGCTGGGCCTGCCGCCGGGCGCGATGCCAAGCCGCCTCGGGGCGAGGATCGCCCGCGCCGCGAGGCCCCGCGCCGTGGGCCGCCGCGTGACGGCGACAGCCGCCCCGCCCGCCCGCCGCGCCGTGACGGGCCGGGGGATGGCACGCCGCGCAGGACATCGCGCAGCGAGGCGGCGCCCGGGGATGCGCACCCGCCGCGCAGCGGGCCGCGCGCTGATCGGCCCGGCGGTGGTGGCCCGCGCGCCGATCACGCGCGCAAGGGACCGCCGCGCGATGGTGCGCCGCGTGGGGAAAGATCGTTCGGTGACAGGCCGCGTGACGAAAGGCCGCGCGAGGACGGGCCGCGCAAGGGTCCGCCCCGCAGCGGGCCACCGCGCGACGGCGCGCCGCGTGGGGAAAGATCGTTCGGCGACAGGCCGCGCGACGACAGGCCGCGCGAGGGCGGCCCGCGCCCGGAACGGCGCTCGGGTCCGCGCCCGGATGCGCGCTCCGAGACCCGCCCCGACCGCCCGCGCCGCCCGGCAGGCGAGGCCGGTGCCCGCCCCGACCGCAGCCCGGCGCGGCCCCCGCGCGCGGGTGGTGCGGGCGGTCCCCGTGGCGATGCCCCGCGCAGCGGCCCGCAAAGGGGGCCGCGATCCGGCCCGCAGGGGCCGGGCGGCCCGCGCAAGGGACCACCCCGCAGCGGCCCGCCCCGCAAGGGTCCGCCGCGCAAGTGAGGCGGGGGCATCTGCCCGCGACATTTGCTGCAGCGCCCCCTCGAAAACCGTTGCCGCATCCCCTATTGTGATGGGGACGACCACACGGGGGCGCGCATATGGTGCGGCTGGTGATCTTTCTGGTGTTCTTCGCCGCGCTGGTTCTGGCGGCGACCTCGGTGCTGCGCTTTCTCGGCGTGGTCAGCCAGACCGGCAGCCGTCCGCCCGCGACGACCCTCGCCATGGAGGACCGGATGCCCGCGATCATGCGTAACGTTGCCTATGCGCTGCTTCTGGCGCTGATGATCGGCATTGCCACCGGCTGGCTGGGTGGCCTCTAGCATGGCCGAGCGTTTCGGAGGCGCCCATTCGCCCGCCAATTCCCGCCCCGGCGCCGATCCGGTGCGGCAGGCCGTGGCCGAGGACCGGCGCGTCGATGCGGCGGGGGCGCGCTCGAACCTGCTGTTCGTGCCGGCGGTGCTGGAAGCCGTGCTCTCGCTGTGGAGCGGCGCCTCGGGGCTGGCGCTGGGTCTGGCGGCCGCGCTGGCGATGGGGCTGGGCGCCTGGCTGACCCGCGAGGGCCTGCGCGCACATGCCGCCTATGACGCGCGCACGGTGGCGCGGCGCCCGGCATTTCCGCGCAAGATCGCGGGCGGGCTGCTGATCGGCGCGGGCGTCGGGCTGGCGGCGCTGCACGGCACGCCGGTCGTGGGCGCGGTGCTTTACGGCATCATCGCCTTCGCGCTGCATCTGGGCGCCTTCGGCCCCGACCCCCTGCACGACAAGCGCATCGACGGGATCGACACGTTTGAACAGGACCGGGTGGCGCGCGTCGTGGACGAGGCCGAAGAATATCTCGGCGCCATGCGTGAGCGCATCCGCGCCCTGGGCGACCGCGAGCTTGAAGGCCGGGTGCTGGCCTTTCAGGCCATGGCGCGGCGCATGATCCGTTCCGTCCAGGAAGACCCGCGCGAACTGCCCGAGGCCAAGAAATATCTCATCGTCTACCTGATGGGCGCCCGCGACGCGACCTTGCGCTTTGCCGACCTCTACGCCCGCAAGCACGACGAGGATGCGCGGCGCGATTATGAAGCGCTGCTGACCGATCTCGAAAGCAACTTCGAGAGCCGGACGGCCCGGCTGCTCGAAGGCGGGCGCGAGGCGATGGACATTGAAATCAAGGTGCTGCGCGACCGGCTCGCGCGGGAAGGCGTGCGCACCGACCAGCCCGCACCATGAGCAGCCGCTTCGCAAGACCGGCGACGACAGCAACGTAAGACAGTGGAGAGTGACGATATGAGTGAGACACAGCAGGGCACCCCGAGCGATCTGGAACGGGTCACGGCGGCGGTGCTGCCGGAACCGGCGGCCGAGGTGGTGCCGCTGGACGATGCCACCCCCGCGCAGTCCGAGGAAATCCGCAAGCGCATGGGCGAGATCGACATCACCAACACCAATTCCATCGTCGGCTTCGGCAGCGGCGCGCAGAGCGAGTTGCAGTCGATCAGCCGCGCCATGCTGGAAGGCGTGAAGAACAAGGATGTCGGACCGGCGGGTGACAGCCTGCGCCAGATGGTGACGGTGATTCGCGGCTTTTCCGCCGAGGAACTGGACGTGCGCCGCGAACGCTCGTTCTTCGACCGCCTGCTGGGCCGCGCCGCGCCGGTGGCGCGGTTTGCCGCCCGCTTTGAAGAAGTGCGCACCCAGATCGACAGCGTCGAGACCGACCTGCTCAAGCATGAACAGGTGCTGCTCAAGGATATCGAGGCGCTGGACCTGCTCTATGGCAAGACGCTGGATTTCTACGACGAACTGGCGCTGTATATCGCCGCCGGGGGCGCGAAGCTGAACGAGCTGGACGAGACCACGATCCCCGCGCGCGCCGCCGAGGTCGAGGCGGCGCCCGAGGACCAGGGCATGATCAAGGCGCAGGAGTTGCGCGACCTGCGCGCGGCCCGCGACGATCTCGAACGCCGGGTGCATGACCTGAAGCTGACCCGGCAGGTCACGATGCAGTCGCTGCCTTCGATCCGGCTGGTGCAGGAAAACGACAAGTCGCTGGTCACCAAGATCAACTCGACCCTCGTGAACACGATTCCGCTGTGGGAAACCCAGCTTGCCCAGGCGGTGACGATCCAGCATTCCGCCGAAGCGGCGAAATCGGTCAAGGAAGCCAGCGACCTGACCAACGAACTGCTGAAGGCCAATGCCGAGAACCTGCGCGAGGCCAACAAGACCGTGCGCGAGGAAATGGAACGCGGCGTGTTCGACATCGAGGCGGTGAAGGCCGCCAACGAGAACCTGATCGCCACGATCAACGAAAGCCTGCAGATCGCCGACGAGGGCAAGAAGAAGCGTGCCGCCGCCGAGGTGGAACTGCAGAAGATGGAAGCCGACCTGAAGGACACGCTGGCTTCGGCCAAGGCGCGCGCGATGGCGGCACCGGCGGCTCCGGCAGCGGACGAAGCCCAGGGGTAAGGCAGGGGGGGCGCGGCCCCCCTCGGGCCTGCGGCCCTCACCCCTCGGGATGTATCGGGAAAGATGAAGGGGGGGTGATGCGCGGGTTCGGGGTTCTGGTGGCGACGGGATTGTGGCTGGCCGCCTGCGCGGCCCCCGCGCCCGAGACCGGCGTGCCCCTGCCCGAGGCGCGCCCCGCCCCCGCGCCCGAACCCGAGGCGGCGGCACCGCGTTCGGATTACAGCGCGGCGCTGGCGCTTTACTACCGGCGCCTCCAGAACGACCTGCTGGCGCAGGGCCTGATGCGCGAGGACGGCGGCGGGGCCGACACGCCCTTCACCGACGAGATGCTGGCGCGCAACTTCGTGCGCATCGCGCTGTTCGACGAATATGCCGACGACGGCGTGAACATCGTCCGGGAGATGCGGCCGAGCCGCCTCAGCCGCTGGGAAATCCCGGTGCGCTATGCGGTCGAGACCGGGCCTGCCACCGGGGCCGCCGATGCTTCGCGCATCCGGGCCGAGGTTGGCACCTATGTCGCGCGGCTGGCGCGGGCCAGCGGCCACAACATCGCCATGGCGCGGGATGCCGGGGCGGCAAATTTCCACGTGCTGTTTCTGGACGAGGACGAACGCCGCGCCGCCGGTGACCGCCTGCGCGCGCTGGTGCCGGGGATCGCCGACAGTTCGCTGCGGGCGATCAACAACCTGCCGCGCTCGACGCTATGTGTCGTGCTGACCTTTTCCGGCCCGGACAGCCATGCGATCACCCGCGCGCTGGCGATCATCCGCAGCGAACACCCCGACGGGCTGCGCATGGCCTGCATCCACGAGGAACTCGCGCAGGGGCTGGGGCTGGCCAACGACCATCCGCAGGTGCGGCCCTCGATCTTCAACGACGACGAGGAATTCGCGCGGCTGACGCGGCAGGATGAACTGATGCTGCGGATCCTCTACGACCGCCGCCTGCACCCCGGCATGGCCGCCGCCGAGGCCGCCCCGCTGGTGCGCGAGATCGCGCGCGAGCTGATGGCGACGGGGGCGGAGGCGTGAGGGTGGCGTCTGCGCAGTTTTCCGTGGACAGCAATTAGGGTGCAGCATAGGAATTGAAGTGAAAGCCACTTTTTCTGTGACAGAGTAGGGTAATCTTAATGCTTGGCCAGATAGCAAGACGTGTCGGCAAGCGATCCATCCGCGCGGTGCGGAACACCCATTATCACAGGGGGCATCGCAGGCAGGCGCTGACCATACTCGAAGCGATCAGGCGAGATGGCCTGACACTGACGGAAACCCAGAGAAAAAGATGTGATGACTATGCTGTAGAAACATTCGGATCTCGAAAGTATGCGCCGTGGCTTTATGTCTATAGTGCAATGGCGGGGGAATTTCGTGAGGGCTGGATTCCCGATAACTATTACGGCGAGGTGGTGGCCCCGAAACTGAAAGGCGACTACGGCGAAATCTCTTCTCTTAAGCCGTTGAATCAGGCATTGTTTGGCAGTAATGCGTTTCCGGATATTGCATCGCATGTCAACGGAATCGTGTTTGCGCGAGACTATTGCCCGATAGAGCCGAGGCTCGTCCGCGACACCATATTTGCCGAATGTGACCGTGTCGTATTCAAGGCAGACAATTCGCTGCAAGGGAGAGGAATCTTCTTTTTTACACGCGAAACATTTGATATAATGGCAATAAGGAGGATCGGGAACGGGCTTTTCCAGCAGGCGATCAACCAGCATGACGACCTGCGTGTATTTTCGGATACAACGACGGCAACTCTCCGCCTTACGACCGTTTTTGAGGAGCGGGGGGGGGGACTTCATTGCGCGCAGCGTACTTGCGAATGGGGAGAGGCGTAGAAACCCACGTGCAATCGCGCTCGCATATCAGAGTCCCCGTCGATATGGCAACCGGGACTCTCGGCGAAATCGGACATTCCTCAGACTGGACTCGGATTACCGCGCACCCCGACAGCAAAGAATCGTTTCACAATAAAAAGATTCCGGCATTTGGCGAATGCGTGAAAACGATAACTTCTCTTCACAAGAAGGTGCCCTTTGCGCGGGTGATTGGGTGGGACGTGACGGTTGATGCCGCCGGATCACCCAGGGTGATGGAGTGGAACGGCGCCCATAATGACATCAAGTATTCAGAGGCGACCCAGGGCCCGTGCTTTGCCGACCTGATCGCGGAAACCAAGGCGTTGCAGGCGCCGCGCTGAGTCTCTGGTCGAGCAGCAATCCCGCGCTACAAATTCCCCGGCTGCGGCATCGACAGGACGTGAAAGCCGCCGTCCACCAGCGTGATCGTGCCGGTGGTGCTGGCCGCCGCGTCGGAACACAGCCACACCGCCGTGCCGCCGATGGCCTCAAGCGTGGCGTTGGCGCGCAGGGGGGCGTTGGCCTCGGTGTGGCGGAAGATGGCGCGGGCGCCGCCGATGGCGGCTCCGGCAAGGGTCTTCATCGGGCCGGGGCTGATGGCGTTGACGCGGATACCCTCGGGGCCGAGGTCGTTGGCCAGATAGCGCACCGCCGATTCCAGCGCCGCCTTGGCCACGCCCATGACGTTGTAATTCGGCGTCACGCGGGTCGATCCCTGATAGGTCAGCGTGATGATCGAGCCGCCCGGCCCCATCAGCGAATGCGCACGCCGTGCCACGTCGATGAGCGAGAAGCACGAGATTTCCAGCGAATGCTTGAAGTTCTCGCGGGTGGTGTTGATGAAGCGCCCGTGCAGTTCGTCCTTGTCCGAAAAGGCGATGGCGTGGATGACGATGTCGAGGCTGCCCCAGCGTTCGGCAATCGCCGCGAAGGCGGCGTCGAGGCTGGCCGCGTCGGTCACATCGGCGTCGAGGATGAAATCCGAGCCGAGTTCGGCGGCCAGCGGCGCCACGCGGCGACCGAAGGCCTCGCCCTGGTAGGTGAAGGCAAGTTCCGCACCTGCGGCGTGCAATGCCTGCGCGATGCCCCAGGCGATCGAGTGGTTGTTCGCCACCCCCATCACCAGGGCGCGCTTGCCGGTCAGATCGAATGTCATGGCCGCTCCTCCCGTGCCGCTCTCAGTCCCGCAGCCGCGACAGCAGCATCGAGCCGTTGGTCCCGCCGAAGCCGAACGAATTGGTCATCACCGTATCGAGTCCGGCATCCGCGACCGTTGCCATGGCGATTTCGCCCGGTTCGATGCCGTCGTCCAGCGTCTCGACATTGATCGACGGCGCGATGAAGTCGTCCTGCAGCATCAGCAGGCAATAGATCGCCTCCTGCGCGCCGGTGGCGCCCTGGCTGTGGCCGGTCATGCTCTTGGTGGACGAGATCGGCGGCTGGCCTTCGGGCCGGTCGGCAAAGGCGCGGCGCACGGCCTGCACCTCGCCCACGTCGCCCACCGGGGTCGAGGTGCCGTGGGCGTTGATGTAGCTGACCCTGCGCCCTTCGGGCAGTTGCGACAGGGCAATGCGCATCGCGCGCTCGCCGCCCTCGCCCGAGGGGGCCACCATGTCGTGCCCGTCCGACGTGGCGGCAAAGCCGGTGACTTCGGCAAGGATGTTCGCGCCGCGCGCGCGGGCGTGGCCCAGTTCCTCGAGCACGACGATGCCGCCGCCGCCCGCGATGACGAACCCGTCGCGGCCCGCATCGAAGGGGCGGCTGGCGCGGGTCGGGGTGTCGTTGTATTTTGACGACATCGCGCCCATCGCGTCGAACAGGCAGGACAGCGTCCAGTCCAGTTCCTCGGCCCCGCCCGCGAACATCACGTCCTGCTTGCCGAAGGCGATCTGTTCGGCGGCGGCGCCGATGCAATGCAGCGAGGTCGAGCAGGCCGAGGTGATCGAATAGCTGATGCCCTTGATGCTGAACGCCGTGGCAAGGTTCGCGGCCACGGTCGAGCACATGCCCTTGGGCACCGCGAAGGGGCCGATACGCTTGGGGCTGCCGGTGGAGAGCACCGTCTGGTGCGCGGCGAACAGCGCGCTGGTCGAGGGGCCGCCCGATCCGGCGATGACGCCGGTGCGTTCATGGCTGACCTCGGCCCCGGTCAGGCCCGCATGGGCGATGGCCTGTTCCATGGCGATATGCGCATAGGCCGCGCCCGGCCCCATGAAGCGCATCCGGCGCTTGTCGACATGGTCCGCCGGATTGATCTTCAGCGTGCCCGCGACGCGGCTGCGAAAGCCGTGCTCCGCCATCTCGGGGACATGTTCCACGCCCGACCGGCCCGCGCGCAGGGCTTCGCTGACCTCGGCCAGCGAATTGCCGATCGGCGAGACGATCCCCGCTCCGGTGACGACGACACGCCGCATGGGCCTTCCTCCGTTCGCGCTGCCGGACCTAGCCGGCCGAAAGCGCCACCTTCATGTCGCGCACCTGGTAGATCACTTCGCCGTCGGCCTCGACCGTGCCGTCGGCCACGCCCATCGTCAGGCGGCGGGATTGCACCGCCTTGGTGAAATCGACCCGGTAGGTCAGAAGCCTGCGGTCGGGGCGGACCATGCCGGTCAGCTTTACCTCGCCCACGCCCAAAGCATAGCCGCGCCCCTGCCAGCCGCGCCAGCCGAGGTTGAAGCCGGTCAACTGCCACAGCCCGTCGAGGCCCAGGCAGCCGGGCATGATCGGGTTGCCGGGGAAGTGGCAGGCAAAGAACCACAGGTCGGGGGTGATGTCGAATTCGGCCACCACGTGACCCTTGCCATGGGTGCCGCCGTCCGCGCTGATGTCGGTGATGCGGTCGATCATCAGCATCGGCGGTTCGGGCAGTTGCGCGTTGCCCGGTCCGAACAGTTCGCCACGCGCGCAGGCGAGCAGGGCCTCCCGGTCGAAACGGTTCGGATATGGGGCCATGCGGGCGGTCTTCCCTTGCAGGTCGGGGCTTTCGTCCGTCTATCATCCCGGCCCGAAAGAGGGCAAGGGCGGGCCGCGCGGAACGTGGGGTCGGAGGGGCGGCCCGGTCGCGGTTCCTTGTGGTGACCGGGTCTGGTGATCGTCATTGCGAGGCGAAGCCAAAGCAACCCCGACCGCTCACACATGACATCGAGGTTGCTTCGTCGCCTTCGGCTCCTCGCAATGACGACATGTCCCGTCATTGCGAGGCGCAGCCGAAGCAACCCCGACCGCTCGCACACGACATCGGGGTTGCTTCGTCGGCTGCGCCTCCTCGCAATGACGGAATATGCCGATTGCCCCGATGTGACCGGCCCCGTGGTTGTGGCGGGGGGCGGCGGCTGCTATCTCGTGCCGGGTTCCGGCCCCTGGCCGAGTGGCGGGAGCGGGTCGAGATGAGCGTTGCCGAATATCAGGGCGGAGCCGCCTGTCCGGGCTGCATGGCGGTGCCCGCGCGCGGCCCCGGATCGCGCGTGGCGCGGGCGGCGGGCAGCGACGAGATCGTGCTGGCGGTGCCCGGCGTGCATTGCGCGACCTGCATCTCGACGCTGGAAAGCGGGCTTGCCGGGCTGCCCGGCGTCGCCGATGCCCGCGTGAACCTGTCGCTGAAGCGGCTGCGCATCCGCCATGACGGCAGCGCCACCCCCGAGGACATGATCGAGCACGTCACCGCGCTGGGATACGAGGCCCTGCCGCTGGACATGGTGGCGCTGTCGGCAACCGAGGCCGACCGCGAGGGGCGCGACCTGCTCATGCGGATCGGCGTCGCCTTCTTCGCGATGATGAACATCATGCTGCTGTCGGTCGCGGTCTGGTCGGGGGCCGGGGGTGCCACGCGCGATCTGTTCCATGCCATTTCCGGGGCCATCGCCCTGCCGACGGTGATCTTCTGCGGGCAGCCGTTCTTCCGCTCGGCCTGGCGCGGGCTGCGGGCCGGGCGGCTGGGGATGGATTTCCCGATCTCGCTGGCGATCGTGCTGGCCTCGTCGATCTCGGTCTACGAGACCTTTCATTCCGGCGATCACGCCTATTTCGACGCGGCGGTGATGCTGGTGTTCTTCCTGCTGGGCGGGCGCTACCTGGACCAGCGTTCGCGCGCGGCGGCGCGTTCGGCGGCGCAGGAACTGGCCGCGCTGGAAGTGCCGCGCGCGGTGCGGATCGGGGCCGGGGGCGAGGAAACCGTGGCGGTCTCCGATCTGGTGCCCGGCGATCTGGTGCTGATCCGCGCGGGCGGGCGGGTGCCGGTCGATGGCGTGATCGAGACGGGCGAAAGCGAACTCGACGCCTCGCTGCTGTCGGGGGAAACCCTGCCGGTCGCTGTGGCGCCGGGCGTGGCGATCAATGCGGGCGTGGTGAACCTGACCGGGCCTTTGCAGGTGCGGGTCACGGCGGCGGGGCGCGAGTCGTCGCTGGCGCGTATGGCCGATCTGGTCGCCGTCGCCGAAGAGGCAAGGAACCGCTATACCAGCCTGGCCGACAAGGCGGCGCGTATCTATTCGCCTGCGGTGCATCTGCTGTCCTTCGGCGCCTTCGGGGTGTGGATGTGGCTTACCGGCGGCGATTTCCGCTTTGCCATCAACATCTCGGCGGCGGTGCTCATCATCACCTGCCCCTGTGCGCTGGGGCTGGCGGTGCCTGCGGTGGTGACGGCGGCCTCGGGGCGGCTGTTCCGGCTGGGGCTGCTGATAAAATCGGGCACCGCGCTGGAACGGCTGGCCGAGGTCGATTGCGTCGTGTTCGACAAGACCGGCACGCTGACCATGGGCGCACCCGAGCCGGTCGATATCGGCGCGCATCGCACCTCGGATCTGGCGCTGGCGGCGGCGCTGGCGGCGGGGTCGTCGCATCCGCTGGCCCGCGCCTTGGCCGAGGCGGCGCGGCGCGCGGGGGTTGTGCCGGTGGCGGTGGACGACATCCGCGAAATCCCCGGCCACGGCATCGAGGGCACCGCCTGGGACCGGCGCGTCCGGCTGGGCCGGGCCGACTGGGTCGGCGCGACGGCCGGGGCGCGCACGGCGACCTGGCTGGCAGTCGAAGGCCGCGCGCCGGTCGAGTTCGCCTTCGCCGACCGCCTGCGCCCCGGCGCGGCAGAGCTGGTCGCGGCGCTGCACACGCGCGGCCTGCCGGTGCATCTGCTGTCGGGCGACAGCGAGGCGCCGGTGGCCGATCTGGCCGGGCGGCTGGGGATCGCCGATTTTCACGCCCGCGTGCTGCCCGAGGACAAGGCCGCCTTCGTCGAGCGGCTGAAGGCCGGGGGACGCCATGTGCTCATGGTCGGCGACGGGCTGAACGACACGGCGGCGCTGGCGGCGGCGCATGTGTCGATCTCGCCCGCAAGCGCGCTGGATGCGGCGCGGGTGGCCTCGGACATCGTGCTGATGGGGCAGGACATCGCCCCGGTGGCCGAGGCGCTGGTGGTGGCGCAAAAGGCGGTGCGGCGCATCATCGAGAATTTCGCGGTGTCCTTCAGCTACAACATCATCGCGGTGCCGGTGGCGCTGGTCGGGCTGGCAACGCCGCTGCTGGCGGCGCTGGCCATGTCGCTGTCCTCGATCACGGTGACGCTGAACGCGCTGCGGCTGAGCAGGCGCCGGGCCTAGCCGGGTTCCGTCGTGGCAGGGCGCGCGGAATCGCCCGGCCACCCGCTTGCAGAATCACCCGAAGCGTGACCTTGATTGCGCTAACGGGACGGCAGGCACGGGAGGCGAGGATGCGCCAACATCACCCACGGCAGCAGCGCAAGGCCCGGCCATGACCCGCATCACCGGCCTGCGCACCCATGACGTGCGGTTCCCGACCAGCAAGGCGCTGGACGGTTCCGACGCGATGAACCCCGACCCGGACTATTCCGCCGCCTATGTTGTGCTGGAAACCGACGGGCCGCACGAAGGCCATGGCCTGACCTTCACCATCGGGCGCGGCAACGAAATCGCCGTCGCCGCGATTCAGGCGCTGTCGCATCTGGTGGTCGGGCTGGAACTCGACTGGATCAAGGCCGACATGGGCCGCTTCTGGCGCCACGTCACCAGCGACAGCCAGTTGCGCTGGATCGGCCCGGACAAGGGCGCGATCCATCTGGCCACCGGGGCGGTGGTCAACGCGGCCTGGGACCTGTGGGCCAAGGAGGCGGGCAAGCCGGTCTGGCAACTGGTCGCCGACATGACGCCTGCGGAACTGGTGCGCTGCATCGACTTTCGCTACCTCACCGACTGCATCACCCCGGAATGGGCGCTGGACTTCCTGACCGCGCAGGCTGCGGGCAAGGCCGACCGCGTGGCGGTGCTGCAGCGCGAGGGCTATCCCTGTTACACCACCTCGGCGGGCTGGCTGGGCTATGACGATGCCAAGCTGCGCCGCCTGTGCCGCGAGGCGGTGGACGCCGGGTTCCGGCATGTGAAGATGAAGGTCGGCCACGACCTTGCCGACGACATCCGCCGCCTGACCATCGCCCGCGACGAATGTGGCCCCGATGTCATGCTGATGATCGACGCCAACCAGGTCTGGGAGGTCGATCAGGCCATCGACTGGGTGCGGCAGCTTGCCTTCGTGAAGCCGTGGTTCATCGAGGAACCGACCAGCCCCGACGACATCGAGGGCCACCGGAAAATCCGCGAGGGCGTGGCCCCGGTGCAGGTCGCCACCGGCGAGATGTGCCAGAACCGGATCATCTTCAAGCAGCTCATCATGCGCGGCGCCATTGACGTGGTGCAGATCGACGCCTGCCGGATGGGCGGGCTGAACGAGGTGCTGGCCGTCATGCTCATGGCCGCGAAATACGGGCTGAAGGTCTGCCCGCATGCGGGCGGCGTCGGCCTGTGCGAATACGTCCAGCACATGTCGATGATCGACTACCTGTGCATCGCGGGCACCCGCGAAGGGCGGGTGATCGAGTTCGTCGATCACCTGCACGAACATTTCCTGCAACCCTGCGTGATCGAGAACGCGGCCTACATGCCGCCCGAGGCGCCCGGATTTTCCATCGAGATGAAGCCCGCCAGCCTGAAGGAGTACGAATTTCAGCCACCGGGCTGAGCCATGTCACCACGGCCCGACAAAGAGGCCGGATCAAGGGGAGGAAGCAGGTTGTCCCTGCTCGAATTGCGCAACATATCCAAGGAGTTCGGCGCGATCCACGCGCTGAACGACGTGAGCTTCACCCTCGACGCGGGTGAGGTCGTCGGCCTCATGGGTGACAACGGCGCGGGCAAGTCCACGCTCGTCAAGATCATCTCGGGCATCTACACGCCCACCTCGGGGCAGGTGCTGCTGGATGGCCAGCCGGTGAACATCCATTCCCCCGGCGAGGCGCGGCGCATCGGGATCGAGACGGTCTATCAGGATCTCGCGCTGGCCGACAACCTGACCGCATCGGAGAACATCTTCCTCGGCCGCGAATTGCGCCGCAAGGTAGGGCCGTTCCGGCTGCTCGATCATGCCGCGATGAAGGCGCGGGCCGTCGAACTGTTCGAGGAACTGAAATCCGAAACCCGCGCGGGCGATTACGTCCGCCAGATGTCGGGCGGGCAGAGGCAGGCGGTCGCCATCGCCCGCACCCGGCTGGCGGCGGCGAAGATCATCCTCATGGACGAACCCACGGCGGCGATTTCGGTGCGGCAGGTGGCCGAGGTGCTGAACCTGATCCACCGCCTGCGCGAGGCGGGAATCGCGGTCATGCTGATTTCCCACCGGATGCCCGACGTGTTCGAGACCTGCTCGCGCGTCATCGTCATGCGGCGCGGGTCGAAGGTGGCCGACAAGGCGATAGCCGATTCGTCACCCGACGAGGTCACCGCGCTCATCACCGGCGCGAAGGAGGCGGCGTGATGGGTGTGCAGGGTTTTTCCAACGTCCGCGAGACCCGCTTCTGGCAGCGCGGGTTCCTGGCCAGCCAGTCGGCCTATGTGCTGGGCGCGCTGGTGGTGCTGATCGTGGTGATGGCGCTGTCCTCGCCGAACTTCCTGACCGAGCGCAACATCTCGAACGTGATGCAGAACTTCTCGTTCATCGCCATTGCGACGCTGGGCACCACGCTGGTCATCATCACGGCGGGCATCGACCTGTCGGTAGGCTCGACCATGGCGCTGACCGCGACGGCAACCTCGCTGGCGATGCGCTGGCTGAACGATGCGGGGTTCTACCCGTTTCCCGGCTCGGCCTTCATCCTGTCGGTCGCGGCGGGGCTGGCGACGGCGGGGATCATCGGGCTGGCCAACGGCTTTGCGGTGGCCAAGCTGAAGCTGGCGCCCTTCGTCACCACGCTGGGGACGCTGTCGATCGTGCGCGGCCTGACCTATGTGGCGACGCAGGGGCGCGGCACCTCGCCGGACGGGCCGGACAAGGGGCTGTTCCTGGCCGTGACCTCGGCGCGTATCCCGATGCCCGAGGGTATCCCGAACCTGCCGGTGGCGTTCATCTACCTGATCGCGCTTGCCCTCGTGATGTGGGTGGCGCTGAATCACACCGCCTGGGGCAAGCATGTCTATGCCATCGGCGGCAACGAGGCCGCCGCGCGGCTGACCGGCGTGAATGTCGACCGGGTGAAGATTGGCGTCTATGTGCTGTGCTCGGTCTCGGCAGGGCTGAACGGGATCATCATTTCCGGCTGGCTGGGATCGGCGCCCGCAAACCTGGCCAATGCCTACGAACTGACCATCATCGCCGCAGCCGTCATCGGCGGCGCAAACCTGTTCGGCGGGGTCGGCACGGCGGCGGGGGCGATCATCGGCTGCATCCTGATCGAGGTGATCCGCAACGGCCTGGTGCTGGCGCGGGTCGATCCCTACTGGCAGCAGACGCTGGTGGGCTGCATCATCGTCGCGGCGGTCTTCGTGGACCGGCTGCGGTCCGGCCGGACCGGCTGACGGAACGGCGCGAATACCGGGGCGGTGGCGCCCCGGAGCAACAGGGAGAGAGTGACCATGACACTGACCAGACTTCTGGCAACCGCCGGGATCGCGACGGCACTTCTGGCCGGGCCGACCTTTGCGCAGGACACCTTGCGCTTTGCGGTCGTGCCCAAGGCGATGAACAACCCGTTCTTCGACTTTGCCCGCGACGGCTGCGAAGCGCGCGCGGCGGAACTGGGCGGCATCGAGTGCATCTACATCGGCCCGGTCGAGCACGAACCCGCGACCCAGGCCCAGATCATCGAGGACCTCATCACGCAGGGCGTCGACGGGCTGGCGATCTCGGTGGCCGACGAGGCAGCGGCAACGACCGTCATCCAGCGCGCCATCGAGGCGGGGATTCCGGTCATCACCTTCGACTCGGACGCACCGGATTCGGGCCGCACCGCCTATATCGGCACGAACAACTATGACTTCGGCCATGCGCTGGGCGACATGCTGCTGCAACTGAAGCCCGAGGGCGGCACCTACGGCATGATCTCGGGCGGCGCGGCGGCGCCGAACCTTGCCGACCGCGTGCAGGGCGTGCGCGACGCGCTGGCCGGGTCCGACTGGACCGAGGTGGACGGCTCGCCGATGTTCTGCAACGACGATTCGGCGCTGGCCGTGCAGCAGGCGAACGACCTCGTCACCGCGAACCCCGACATCGGCGCCATCGTGCCGGTCGGCGGCTGGCCGATGTTCGCGCCCGACGGCTGGAAGAACTTTGTCGACAACGCGCCCGATACGGTCGAGCTGGTGGTGGCCGACACGCTGCCGTCGCAGCTTGAAATGCTGGGCGAGGGCTACGCCGACGCGCTGGTCGGGCAGCGGCCCTACGAGGAAGGCGTGGTCGCCATGGACACGCTGCTGGCGATCCACAACGGCGAGGCCGTGGACGAGATCATCTACACCGGCCTCGACCTCGTGACGCCCGAGAATCTGGCTGATTTCATGTAGGCGCATGGGGGGGGCGCGCCGTAATGGCGCGCCCCCTTCTTCTTCGTCATTGCGAGGAGGCGCAGCCGACGAAGCAAGCCCGAGGGTGTGTGTGAGCCGTCGAGGTTGCTTCGGCTTCGCCTCGCAATGACGGGAACTGCCGTCATTGCGAGGAAGCGAAGCTGACGAAGCAACCTCGATGTTGCGTGTGAGCGGCCGGGGTTGCCTCGCCTGCCGCCTCGCAATGACGATCCTACCCGCAGCGCGAATAGCCGCAGGTTGCGCAGGTGAGGCAGCCCTCGATCATGCGCAGGTCGTGGCTGCCGCAGGACGGGCAGGTCTTGCCGCGCGGACCCTGTTGCATCGGGATGTCGCTGCCGACCGGGTCGTGGCCAAGGCCTGTGCCCGGCTGCAGGAAGCCGATGGCGATCATGTGCTTCTCGATCACCCCGCCGATGGCGGCAAGGATCGAGGGGATATAGCGCCCCTCCATCCAGGCGCCGCCGCGCGGGTCGAACACCGCCTTCAGTTCCTCGACCACGAAGGTCACGTCGCCGCCCCTGCGGAACACGGCGGAAATCATCCGCGTCAGCGCCACCGTCCAGGCGAAATGTTCCATGTTCTTCGAGTTGATGAAGATCTCGAACGGCCGCTGCACCCCGTCCTGCATGATGTCGTTGACGGTGATGTAGATCGCGTGTTCGCTGTCGGGCCATTTCAGCTTGTAGGTCGCACCCTCCAGCGCCACCGGGCGCGGGGTCGGCACGCTCAGTGCAAGGTCGGTGCCGGTCGTGGGCTTTTCCGCCGCCGTGGCGGTCAGGATCGCGCCGGTGACCGGGTTCGGGCGGTAGGTGGTGCAGCCCTTGCAGCCCTGATCCCAGGCGGCCATGTAGACCTCGCGGAAATCCTCGAAGCTGATGTCCTCGGGGCAGTTGATGGTCTTGGAGATCGAGGAATCGACCCAGACCTGCGCTGCGGCCTGCATCCTGACATGATCGAGCGGCGACAATGTCTGCGCATCGGTGAAATGGCCGGGCAGCGGCGCGTCGCCCATCCTGTCGCACCACATCTGCACGGCGTAATCGACGACTTCCTCCTCGGTGCGGCTGCCGTCGGGCAGCAACACCTTGCGCGAATAGGAATAGGCAAACACCGGCTCGATCCCGCTGGAGACATTCCCCGCCAGCAGCGAAATCGTCCCGGTCGGCGCGATCGAGGTGAGCAGCGCGTTGCGGATGCCGTGCGCGTCGATGGCGGCGCGCACATCGGCATCCATCTGCGCCAGCGTCCCCGAGGCAAGGAAGGCGTCGCGGTCGAACAGCGGAAACGCCCCCTTCTCGCGCGCGAGGTCCACGCTGGCCAGATAGGCGGCGCGGGCGATGTGGTGCAGCCAGTCGCCGGTCCGGGCGGCGGCCTCGTCCGAGCCGTAGCGCAGCCCGGTCATCAGCAGCGCATCGGCCAGCCCGGTGACGCCCAGGCCGATGCGGCGCTTGGCCTGCGCCTCGTCGCGTTGCTGCGGCAGCGGGAAGTTCGACACATCGACGGTGTTGTCCATCATGCGGATCGCGACCGTCACCAGATCGTTCAGCGCGTCGAGATCGAGCGCCGCATCCGCGCCGAACGGGTCGCGCACCAGCCGGGCAAGGTTCACCGATCCCAGCAGGCAGGCGCCATAGGGCGGCAGCGGCTGTTCGCCGCAGGGATTGGTCGCGGCGATGGTCTCGGCATAGGCAAGGTTGTTCAGCCGGTTGATACGGTCGATGAAGATGACGCCGGGTTCGGCATAGTCGTAGGTCGCGCGCATGATCCGGTCCCAGAGGTCGCGGGCGCGCAGGGTGCGGAAGGTGGTGCCCTCGAACACCAGGCTCCAGTCGGCATCGGCCTTGACGGCGGCTATGAAGGCGTCGGTGACGAGCACGCTCATGTTGAACATGCGCAGCCGGGCGGGGTCGGATTTGGCGGCGATGAAATCCAGGATGTCGGGATGATCGCAGCGCATGGTGGCCATCATCGCCCCGCGCCGCGACCCCGCCGACATGACGGTGCGGCACATCGCGTCCCAGACATCCATGAAGGACAGCGGCCCCGAGGCATCGGCGCCGACGCTGTGCACCGGCGCGCCGCGCGGGCGGATGGTGGAAAAGTCGTAGCCGATCCCCCCGCCCTGCTGCATGGTCAGCGCCGCCTCGCGCAGGGCGGCGAAGATGCCGTCCAGACTGTCGGGGATCGTGCCCATGACGAAGCAGTTGAACAGGGTCACCTCGCGCCCGGTGCCCGCGCCCGCCATGATCCGGCCTGCGGGCAGGAAGCGGAAATCCTCGAGCGCGGCGTAGAAGCGGTCCTCCCAGTCGGCAGGGGCCTTTTCCACCGAGGCCAGCGCCCGCGCCACGCGGCGCCAGGTGTCCTCGATGGTCGTGTCGACGGGGGTGCCGTCCTGCGTCTTGAGCCGGTATTTCATGTCCCAGATCTGTTCGGCAATCGGCGCGGCAAAGCGGGACATCGGCGGATTCCTTTCGGGACATTCGGGCGGCGGGGGTTCTGGCAGAATCGCGGCAGGCGCTTTAGGCTAACACAACATCTGGGGGTGAATCGAGAAGTCGCGGCCATGTCGGGCAAACTGCATCTCATCAAGCTGTCGGTCGGCACCGAGGATGTGGCCGACCTTGCCGACTGGCAGCAGCAGAAGCGCGCGCAGACGGCGGACGGCCTGCCGCGCCACACGACGCGGATGTGGCCGCGCCGCGAGGCGGAACTGCTGGACGGCGGCTCGATCTACTGGGTCATCAAGGGGCTGGTGCTGTGCCGCCAGCGCATCCTGCGGCTGGACCGGGTGACCGGCGCCGACGGGATCGAGCGCTGCGCCATCGTGCTCGACCGCGATCTGGTCCGCGTTGCTCCGGCCCCGCGACAGCCGTTCCAGGGCTGGCGCTACCTGAAGCCCGAGGACGCCCCGCCCGACCTGACCGCGCTGAAACCCGGCGAGGACCGGCTGCCGCCCGGCCTGTCACGCGCACTGGCCGAGATCGGGGTGATCTGAGGGGGTGTGCGCCCGTTCGTCATTGCGAGGAGGCGAAGCCGACGAAGCAACCCCGATGTCGTGTGTGAGCGGTCGGGGTTGCTTCGGCTGCGCCTCGCAATGACGATGGCAGACCGCCCGCCTCAGAACGTGTAGAACCGCCCGGCTGGCGACGGCGTGAAGATTTCGCAGCCGTCTGCCGTGATGCCGATGGAATGTTCGTATTGCGCCGACAGGCTCTTGTCGCGGGTCACGGCGGTCCAGTCGTCGGCAAGCACCTTGGTCTCGGGTCGGCCGAGGTTCACCATCGGCTCGATGGTGAAGAACATGCCCTCTTCCAGCACCGGCCCGGTGCCGGAGCGGCCGTAGTGCAGCACGTTGGGCGGCGCGTGGAAGGTGCGCCCCAGCCCGTGGCCGCAGAAGTCGCGCACCACCGACATGCGCTGACCCTCGACGAAGGACTGGATCGCATGGCCGATGTCGCCGAAGGTGTTGCCGGGCCGCGCCGCCTCGATGCCGCGCATCAGCGATTCATGCGTCACGGCGATCAGGCGTTCGGCCTTGCGTGACAGGTTGCCCGCGACATACATGCGCGAGGTGTCGCCGAACCAGCCGTCGAGAATGACGGTCACGTCGATGTTCAGGATGTCGCCGTCGCGCAGGCTCTTGTCGCCGGGGATGCCGTGGCAGACGACGTGATTGACCGAGATGCAGGACGCATGGCGATAGCCGCGATAGCCGATGGTGGCCGAGGTCAGGCCACGGTGGTTGACCATGTCGGTGATGATCCGGTCGATCGTGGCGGTGCTCTGGCCCGGAAAGACATGCTCGCCGATGTCGTCGAGGATTCGCGCCGCCGCCTCGCCCGCGCGGCGCATCCCGTCGAAATCGCCGGGTGCGTGAAGACGGATGCCGTCGCGGGTGGTGGGGGTCCGGGCGTGGTCCATGGCGAATGTCCTGCTGTGCAGGGGCCGAGATAGGACAGCGGCGCGCGAAAATCCAGAGCGGGCGGCGTCCGGTGCCATGGCCCGAGGTGCAGGGCAATCGCATTTGCCCGGCGCGGCACGCCGCCTGGTGCAACGGTGGGGCAGCATGACCGGCGCCCGCACCGAGGGGGGCGCGGATGCGCCCGCCACAGAAACGCTTTGGGGGGGCGGGGCGGGCGCCGGTCGTGCTGCGCACGACCGAAGGGGGAAATCCGGGGCCGCTCGCTGCATGGCGGGCAAATGCCCCGGTCCCCGGCGCTTTCACCGGACTGGAACGGCCCCCCGCGCGCGCCTATACCTGCGTCGAAGGAGGCCGCCATGTCCAATCCGAGCGCTGCCATCATCGTCATCGGCGACGAAATCCTTTCGGGCCGCACGCGCGATTCCAACATGCATTTCCTTGCGCGGGCGCTGACCCGCGCGGGGATCGACCTGCGCGAGGCGCGGGTCGTCGCCGACCGCAGCGGCGACATCGTCGCGGCGGTGAACGAGACGCGCGCGCGGGTGGACCATGTCTTCACCTCGGGCGGCATCGGCCCCACGCATGACGACATCACGGCGGATGCCATCGCGGCGGCCTTCGGCGTCGGCATCGGCGAGCGCGCGGATGCGCTGGCGATCCTTGCTGCCCATTATGCCAGCCGGGGGTCGGATTTCACCGATGCCCGCCGCCGTATGGCGCGCATCCCCGAAGGCGCCCGCCTCATCGAGAATCCGGTTTCGGCGGCGCCGGGGTTCAGCCTCGGCAACGTGCATGTCATGGCGGGCGTGCCCTCGGTCTTCGAGGCGATGGTGGCCTCGGTGCTGCCCGGCATCACCGGCGGGCGCCCGCTGCTGTCGCAGACCTGGCGCATCCTGCGCGGCGAGGGCGAGATTGCCGGGGAACTGGGCAGGCTGGCGGATGACTATGCCGATCTCTCGATCGGCTCCTATCCGTTCCACCGCGAGGGTATCTTCGGCACCAGCGTCGTCGTGCGCGGCGAGAATGGCCCGCGCGTGGCCGAGGCCGTGGCGCGGCTGGCCGCGCTGTATCCTGCATGACCATCGCGCGGGTCGCCCTGGCCTGCTGGACGATCCCTGCGGTGCTGCCGCCGGTCGCGGCGGTGGCCCTTGAGTTGACGATGCCCGCCACGGCCGAGCGCGTGGTCGAGGACATCACCCCCGTCGGTGCCTATGCGCTGCCCGCCGGGCCGTGGGCGGACGGCACGCTGCCGGTGCATGTGACCGAGGGACGGGTAACGCGGCAGGTCTGGCGCGTCGAGGGGAGCGGCGATCTTGATGTCATCCGCGCGCTGCGGGCGCAGCTCGAGGCGCAGGGGCTGGCGGTGCTGCTCGATTGCGCGGCGCGGGACTGCGGCGGCTTCGACTTCCGCTTTGCGACCGAAGTGCTGCCGCCGCCCCGGATGCAGGTCGATCTCGCGGCGTTCCGCTTTCTCGCCGCCGAGGGGCCGGGGCCCGAGGCTGCGGGTGTGCTGTTCAGCCCCGGTGACGACGCGCTGTTCGTGCAGGTCATCACCGTCGCCCCGGAAGGCGCTCCCGGCCCCGCACCCGTCGCCGCGGACCCGGCGCCCTCGGGCGACATCGGTGCGGCGCTGGAACGGGCCGGGCGGGTCGTGCTGGCCGATCTGCTGTTCCCCTCGGGGTCGGCGCAACTGGGGGCGGGGGATTACGGTTCACTTGCGGCGCTTGCGGCGTGGCTGGCCGCCGATCCGTCGCGGGTCGTGGCGCTGGTCGGCCATACCGATGCGCAGGGTAGCCTCGAGACCAACACCGCCCTGTCGCGCCGCCGCGCTACCAGCGTCATGGAGCGGCTGGCGACGGATTACGGCGTCCCGCGCCGCCAGATGCGGGCCGAGGGCGTGGGCTGGTTGGCCCCCGTCGCCTCGAACCTGACGCCCGAGGGCCGCGAGGCCAACCGCCGGGTCGAGGCGGTGCTGGTGGGCGGCGAGTAGAGCATTTTGCAGCCGGATGGCACATCCGGCGCCCGCGACAATGCGACAGGACAACAGGGCAGGGCCGTCGCACCGGGCCGGGCGCGGCCCGCCCCGGCGCTTCACCAGTCCTGCGGCCCCTTCTCGGAAAACACCGCGACCAGAAAGTCGATGAAGGCGCGCACCTTGGGCTGGGTGAACCGGCCCGGTGGATAGACGGCATAGATGCCCTGCACCTCCTCCGGCAGGCCGGGCATCACCTCCTCGACAAGCCCCTTGCTCATCGCGTCGGCGAAGAGGAACGAGGGCAGGTAGGCGATGCCGAGCCCGGCCACACAGGCGTTGAGCAGCGACTGGCCGTCATTGACGGTCAGCCAGCCCGCCGTGCGGATCTGGCGCTTTTCCCCCGAGGGCGCGGTGATCTTCCACACCGCCGCGCTGGACTGGTTGGAATAGTGCAGCAGCTTGTGTTCGTTCAGGTCGTCGATGCGTTCGGGGCGCCCGAATTGCTGGATATAGCGCGGCGCGGCAATCATCTTGCGCGTCGTGTCGGCGATCTTGCGGGCGCGCAGGGTGGAATCCTCAAGCTCGCCGATGCGGATCGCCATGTCGAAGCCTTCCGAGATCAGCTCGACATAACGGTTGTTCAGCACCATGTTCACGGTGATGTCGGGGTATTCCTTCAGGAAGTCGCCCAGCACCGGCGACAGGTGGTTCACCCCGAAATCGGTGGCGACCGAGATGCGCAGCAATCCCGATGGCGCCGATTGCATGGCAGTCACCAGCGCATCGGCCTCGCCCGCGTCGTTCAGGACGCGGCGGGCGCGGTCATAATAGGCAAGCCCGATTTCGGTCGGGCTGACGCGACGGGTGGTGCGGTTGAGCAGCCGCGCACCAAGCCGTGCCTCCAGCGCCGACACATGCTTGGAGACGGCGGATTTGGAAATCCCCATCTTCCGGGCCGCGTCGGTGAAGCCGCCCTGGTCAACGACCGTGGCAAAGGCTTCCATTTCTGTCAGGCGGTCCATGATCCCCCTCTCACACCATACAGTGCGGCGAGAAGTGACCGCCAAATCCGGCACGATTGCGGCTTGGCAGGGTCAAATCCGGGGTGTTGCGGTGGGATCGTTGCGGCAGCGGCGACGGGCGCAAAAGGAAGGGGCGCAAAAGAAAGGGGCGCATCACGCGCCCCTTCCGGTTCCGGGTGGATGTGGCGGGAAGCCCGCGCTCAGTTCCCGATCGACATCGGCTTGGTCGGGCCGCCCGCGCTGCCGCCGGCCTGCGCCCGGCAGTCGGTGGTGTCCGAGCCGTCGCGGCAGTTGGCCCCGCCGTAGCGCGGCTCGTCGCATTCGCCGTCGTTCGCCCAGACGCAGGAATCGTCGTTCATGCCGGTGGCAAGGATGGCGCAGTCGAAGGTGTCGGTGCCGTCGGCGCAGTAGCCGCCGCCGCCGAAGCGGGCCTCGTCGCATTCGAGGTCGAAGGCCCACTGGCACTGGGCCGTGGCGGCGATGGCGGCGCAGTCGCTCGCATCGGTGCCCGAGGCGCAGTAGAAGCCGCCGCCGAAACGCCCCTCGTCGCATTCGCCGTCATGGGCATACTGGCAGGAATCATCGCCCTGCAGTTGCGCGAAGGGAACCTGCGAGGTCGCCCCGCCCGCCGTCCCCGGCTGGCCCGGCCGCGCGCAGTCGGTGGCATCGGTGCCCGGCTCGCAGGCGCCGGTGCCGCCAAGGGTGGCGTCGTCGCATTCGCCGTCATGCGCCCACTGGCAGGAATCGTTGCCTGCCGCCGGGGCCATCGGGGTGGCGGCGCCCGGCCGCGCACAGTCGGTGGCGTCGGTGCCCGGTTCGCAGGCGCCGGTGCCGCCCAGCGTGGCGTCATCGCATTCGCCGTCATTGGCCCAGACGCAGGAATCGTTGCCCGCCCCGCTCGGGAGCATACCGGGCTTGCCCGCAGGCGTGCCGGTGCGCGCGCAGTCGGTGGCGTCGGTGCCCGGCTGGCAGGCGCCGGTGCCGCCCAGCGTGGCGTCGTCGCATTCGCCGTCGTTGGCCCAGACGCAGGAATCATCTGCCGCCGCCAGCCCCGGCAGGGTCACGAATGCCAGCGCGAACGCGGCGAGAAGTGGCCGTATCATGGAATTACCCCCTGTTGATCGCCTGGCCCCCGGATGCCGGGTGTGGCGGTTCGTATTCGATGCAGCGCGGGATCGCGCCGGGTGTCCTGCGGATGTCGTATGGTCACGCAGGCGCGAGAATCGCAGAACCCCGGAGTCGTTTCAAGTCTGCCGTTGGGTCCGCAGCACTATTTCGCCCGCTTGCACGCCGGGACCGCTGCCGCCATATCTGGGGCCGTGACCGGGTGCCGGAGTGTCTGATGAACTATCTCGAATTTGAAAAGCCGCTTGCCGAGATCGAGGGCAAGGCGTCCGAACTGCGCGCCATGGGCCGGGCGAATCCCGAGATGGATGTCGAGAAGGAAGCCGCCGCCCTTGACCGCAAGGCGTCCGAGATGCTGGCGCAGATTTATGGCGACCTGTCGGCATGGCGCAAATGCCAGGTCGCGCGTCACCCCGACCGCCCGCATTGCCGCGACTACATCGAGGCGCTGTTCACCGATTTCACGCCGCTGGCGGGCGACCGCAACTTTGCCGAGGACCATGCCGTCATGGGCGGGCTGGCGCGGCTGGAGGGCCGCGCGGTCATGGTGATCGGGCAGGAGAAGGGCCACGACACCAAAAGCCGCATCGAGCGCAATTTCGGCATGGCCCGCCCCGAAGGCTACCGCAAGGCGATCCGGCTCATGGACCTTGCCGACCGTTTCGGCCTGCCGGTGGTCACGCTGGTCGACACGCCGGGCGCCTATCCCGGCAAGGGTGCCGAAGAACGCGGCCAGTCCGAGGCCATCGCGCGCGCCACCGAGAAATGTCTCGCGCTGGGCGTGCCGATGCTGTCGGTCATCATCGGCGAGGGCGGATCGGGCGGCGCGGTGGCCTTTGCGACGGCGAACCGCGTGGCGATGCTCGAACATTCGATCTATTCGGTGATCTCGCCCGAGGGCTGCGCCTCGATCCTGTGGAAGGACGCCGACAAGATGCGCGAGGCCGCCGAGGCGCTGCATCTGACCGCGCAGGACCTGTCGGGGCTGGGCGTCATCGACCGGGTGGTGAAGGAACCCGTGGGCGGCGCGCATCGTGACCGCGCTGCGGCGATGGCGGCGGTGGGGGCGCTGCTGGCCGGATGGCTGAAGGATCTCGACGGCAAGGCCGCCAAGGCCCTGCGCCAGGACCGGCGCCAGAAGTTCCTGGCGATGGGATCGCAGGGGCTGGCCGCCTGACGTTCAGCCCGTCCCGGCCATGAGCCGGTCGCTCGCGCCCTCGATCACCGCCTCGACCTGTGCCATGAAGTCGGGCGCGGGCAGGCCAGGCGGGATCGGGTCGAGAAACTCGACCACGGCGCGGCCGGGATATTTCATCACGCCCTTCTTCGGCCAGAACAGCCCGACATTGCAGGCGACCGGCACGCAGGGCTGGCCCAGCTCGGCGTAAAGTGCGCCGGTGCCGCTCTTGTAGGGGCGGTACTCGCCCGGCGGCACCCGCGTGCCCTGCGGATAGATGACGAGCTGGCCGGGATCGGCCCGGCCTTCGCGCACATCCGCCAGCATCTGCCGCACCGCCTGCCCGCGCCTGCCGCGATCAACCGGCACGCAGCCGATGCGCAAGGCATACCAGCCGAGGATCGGGGCGCGGATCAGCTCGCGCTTCATGATGAACTTGCCGTGCGGCACCGCCGAGATGATGAGGATGATGTCGAGGAACGACTGGTGCTTGGCGGCGATCATCACCTCGCCCTCGGGCGGCGTGCCGCGCACCTCGCCCCGGATGCCGACCAGCCACGGCGCCAGCCAGAGCACGAACCGGCACCAGGCCTTGGCCGCGCGCATGGCGCCTGCACGGCTGCGCAGCGCGGCGGGCAGCCAGATGATGCCGACCGGCAGCATGGCGCCGTAGACGATGATGGTGAAGATCAGCGAGCGCAGCCACTGGAACATCGGCAACCTCTCAGGTCATGGCGCGCAGGCTGCGCCGCGCGGCGGTGCGGGTGGCGATCCAGGCGACGGCGGCGGCGAAGGGCGGCACGGCCAGCGGGATCAGCCAGCCCGTGCCCTGAAACCCCAGCCCGGTCGGAAAGCCGCCAGCGGCGTCGTCGCCCGGCAGGAACAGCACCGCCAGCAGCCCCGCCGCCGTGCCCGCCGCCGCCCCGGCAAGGCCGCGCAGGGTGAAGCGGCGCACGAAGGCGCGGGTAATGTAGCGATCCGACGCGCCCACCTGGCGCAGCACCCGGATCACCCGTTCGTTTGCGGCCAGCGCCACCTGCGCGGCCAGCGTCACCATGGCGGCCATCGACAGCGCGATCAGCGCCACTGCCAGCCCGCCGAAGACCCGCAACCGCCCGGCGGCGGCGATCAGCGGCGCGCGCCAGCGGGTGTGATCGTCCAGCACCGCGCCCGGCACCTCGCCCTGAAGGCGCGCGCGCAGGCCGGTGGCGTCGAAACCCGCGTCGGTGGTGGTGATCTCGACAAGCTGCGGAATGGGCAGCAGCGCGACGGGCAGGTCGGGGCCGAACCAGGGCTGCAGCAGCGCCTGCGCCTCGGCCGAGGTCATGGCGCGCGCCGAGGCGATGCCGGGCGTCGTCTGCAGCACCCGCAGCGCGGCCTCGGTCTGGGCCGCGATCTGGTCGGGGGGCGCGGAAATGCGCAGCGTCGCGGTGCGGGCGAGTTCGGCGTCCCACCTTTCCGCCAGCCGCCCCGCCGCCGACCCCAGCGCCAGCGCGAACACCGCCAGGAACGCCATCGCCGCCGCGGCCAGCACGGTCAGTTGCGCGGTGAACCCCGAGGGCGGCACCACCCGGTCGGGCGGCATCTCGGCGGCGACCGAGCGCGGGGCGGACAGGATGCTCACAGATCGGCCCCCGCCGTCACCAGCCGCCCCTGCGCCAGCCGCAGGGTCCGCGCCGGGACCAGCGCGCGGGCGGCGCGGATCAGGTTCAGGTCATGGGTGGCGATCAGCACGGTGCGGCCCATGCGGTTCAGTTCCGCCAGCAGCGTCAGCAGCCGCTGCGACATCTCCCAGTCGATGTTGCCGGTGGGTTCGTCCGCCAGCACCAGTTCCGGCGAGCCGATCACCGCGCGCGCCAGCGCCGCGCGCTGGCGTTCGCCGCCCGACAGCGACGGCGGCTTCTGGTCGGCCTGCCGCGTGAGGCCGACCCAGGCGAGCAGCTCGGCGATATTGCCCTGCGCCTCGGGCTGGCGCCCGGCGACGGCCAGCGGCAGCATGACGTTTTCGGCCAGCGTCAGGTGATCGAGAAACTGGCAGTCCTGATGGATGAGGCCGATCCTGCGCCGCGCTCCGGCCACGTCGTCGCGCGACATGGCGCCGGTCGGCTGGCCGAACAGCGTGACCTCGCCGCGCGTCGGCAGCAGTTCCGCCGACAACAGCCGCATGAGCGTGGTCTTGCCCGCGCCCGATGGCCCGGTGAGAAAGTGGAACGACCCCGGCTGAAGCGCAAGCGAGACCTCGGCGAACAACTCGCCGCCGCCGTAGCTGTAGGCCACCTTGCGCAACTCGATCACCCGGCCCCCCGTCGCAGCCCCAGTGCGGCCCCGTCCTTCATCCTTGCACAAATACTCCGGGGGGTCAGGGGGGCAGGGCCCCCCTGCGGGATCAGCCCAGCGAGGGTTCGATTTCCTTGCAGGCCGCGACCAGCCCGGTCACCGCGTCGATGGACTTCTGCAGCGCCGCCTTCTCGTCGCGGTCGAGCGCGATCTCGATGATCCGTTCGACCCCGCCCGCACCGATGACGGTGGGCACGCCGACATAAAGCCCCTCGACCCCGTAGGCCCCGCTGACATGGGCCGCGCAGGGCAGGACGCGCTTCTGGTCCTTCAGATAGGCTTCGGCCATTTCGATGGCGCTGGTGGCGGGCGCGTAGAAGGCCGAACCCGTCTTCAGCAGCCCGACGATTTCGGCGCCGCCGTCGCGGGTGCGCTGGATGATGGCGTCAAGGCGCTCCTGCGTGGTCCAGCCCATCTTCACCAGATCGGGCAGCGGGATGCCCGCGACGGTCGAATAGCGCGGCAGCGGCACCATCGTGTCGCCATGGCCGCCCAGCACGAAGGCGGTCACATCGCGCATCGACACCCCGAATTCGAGGCTGAGGAAATGCCGGAACCGCCCGGAATCGAGCACGCCCGCCATGCCGACCACCTTTTCATGCGGCAGGCCCGAGAATTCGCGCAAGGCCCAGACCATCGCGTCAAGCGGGTTGGTGATGCAGATGACGAAGGCGTCGGGCGCATGTTCGCGCAGCCCCTCGCCCACCGCCTTCATCACCTTGAGATTGATGCCCAGCAGGTCGTCGCGGCTCATCCCCGGCTTGCGCGGCACCCCGGCGGTGACGATGCAGACATCGGCGCCCGCGATGTCGGCGTAGGAATTGGTGCCCTTGAGGCTGGCGTCAAAGCCTGCGGCAGGCCCGGCCTCGGCCAAGTCGAGCGCCTTGCCCTGCGGTACGCCTTCGGCGATGTCGAACAGCACGACATCGCCCAGTTCCTTGAGCACGGCGAGATGGGCAAGCGTGCCCCCGATCTGTCCGGCGCCGATCAGCGCGATCTTCGGTCTGGCCATGGTGTCCTCGCAGGCTGAGTGAGATCGCGGCGACACCTAGACCTGCGGGGCCAATGGCGCAAGGGTCGGGGGCGCCCCCGCTCATTGCGGGGAGTGTCCGTCACCCGCGAGGAGTGTCCGTCATTGCGAGGAGGCGCAGCCGACGCGGCAACCCCGACGTTGTGTGCGAGAGGTCGGGGTTGCTTCGCCTGACGGCTCGCAATGACGGTGTTCCCTTCCCCCGTCATTGCGGGAAGCAGCACCACCCCCCGCGCGCCCTTTCCCCCGGCGTGACAGCCCCGCGCCGCCCGCCTATCATGGCCGGGCAGCCCGAAAAGCGAGTGACGCGACAGGTGAGCACAGGCCGCAGCGCAGGACGGGTCCGGTCGGGCCTTCTCGACCGGGTGCAGGCGCGGCTTGCCGGGCGGGCGCGGCTGTCTGCGGGTTTCGCGCCCGGCGAGGATGCCGTCGGCCCCGGCAATCCGGCGCGCGGGGCGCGGCTGGTCGCCGGGCAGTTCCGGCTGGCCGGGCACGAGGTCTCGCTGGCCTCGGGGACGCTCTGGAGCGTGCCGCTGCCGCCGGATGCCGAGGACGCCCGGCAGTCCTTTGCCTGGCTCGACGATCTGGCCGCTGCGGGCGACGCGATGGCGCGGGCGCGGGCGCAGGTCTGGGTGCGCGACTGGATGCGCCGTTACGGGCGCGGGCAGGGGCCGGGCTGGCAGGCGGAGGTGACGGGGGCGCGGGTGATGCACTGGCTCGGGCAGGGGCGTTTCCTCGCGCGCGGGCTGCCCGAGGCCGAGGTCGCGCAGACGGGGCGCTGCCTCGCGCGGCAGGTGCTGTTTCTCGCCCGCCGCTGGCAGGCGGCCCCCGAGGGGCTGCCGCGCCTGACGGCGCTGGCCGGGCTGGTCGAGGGGGCGGCGACCTTCGAGACGCTCGCCCACCACCGGGGCCCGGCGCTGGTGGCGCTGGGGCGGCATTGCGAGGCAGTGATCGACGCGGATGGCGCCATCGCCTCGCGCAACCCCCAGGCGCTATGCGACATCCTGACGCTGCTCAACCGCGTCTGCCGCCGTGCCGCCGTGCCGGACATTCCCCCCGCCATCGAGGCCGCGCGCCAGCGCATCGCCCCGGTGCTGCGCGCGCTGCGCCATGCCGACGGGCGGCTTGCGCGTTTTCACGGCGGCGGGCGCGGGCGCGACGGGGCGCTCGATGCCGCGCTGGCCGCCAGCGGCAGCCGTGCCCGGCACGAGGGGCTGGCGATGGGCTATGCGCGGCTTGCCGCCGGGCGTTCGACCGTCATCATGGACGCCGCGCCGCCGCCGCGCGGCCTGTCCGATGCCCATGCGGCGACGCTGGCGTTCGAGCTGACCTCGGGCCGCCGTCCGCTGATCGTGAACTGCGGCAGCGGCGCGGGGTTCGGGGCGCAATGGACACGGGCGGCACGGGCGACGGCCAGCCAGTCGGTGCTCGGGCTCGACGGATTCTCGTCGGCGCGGCTTGGCCCCGGCGGCGACGAGCGGCTGTCCGAGGCGCCCGACACCGTGCCCGGCGAGGCGGCGCTGACCGCCACCTCGCACCGCATGGGCGCGGCGCACAACGGCTGGCAGCGCACGCACGGGCTGATGTATGCGCGCACGCTGGACCTGACGCTCGACGGGCGGGCGCTGACCGGCGAGGAACTGCTGATCGCGCTCGATGCGGCGGAACAGGCGGTCTTTGCCCGCGCCCGCGCCGATACCGGCGGCGGGGTCGCCTTCTCGATCCGCTTCCACCTTCACCCCGAAGTCGAGGCGAGCCTGGGCGAGCGCGGCGACTGCGTCATCCTTTCCCTGAAAAGCGGCGAGGTCTGGATGCTGCGCCAGGACGGCGCCGAGGCGATCAGCCTGCGGCCCTCGGTCTGGCTCGAACCGGGGCGGACCGTGCCGCGCCCGACGCAGCAGGTGGTTTTATCCGGCCGCGCGATCGATTATGCGACCCGCGTGCGCTGGTCGCTGGCCAAGACCCCCGGCACGCCGAACGCGCTGCGCGATCCCGGTCCCGACCCCGAAGAGGACGAATGACGATGCCCGATCTCCGCCCCCTGCGCCGCGCGCTGCTTTCGGTGTCCGACAAGGGCGGGCTGGTGGACCTGGCGCAGGCGCTGGCCGCGCGCGGGGTGGAGCTGCTGTCCACGGGCGGCACGGCGGCGGCGCTGCGCGATGCGGGGCTGGCGGTGACGGATGTGGCCGAAGTGACCGGCTTCCCCGAGATGATGGACGGTCGCATCAAGACCCTGCATCCGCGCATCCATGGCGGCCTGCTGGCGCGCCGCGATGTGGGGGCGGATGCGGCGGCGATGGCGGCGCACGGGATTCCGGCGATTGATCTGCTGGTGGTGAACCTCTACCCGTTCGAGGCCACGGTCGCGGCGGGCGCCGATTATGCCACCTGCGTCGAGAACATCGACATCGGCGGCCCGGCGATGATCCGCGCGGCGGCCAAGAACCACGCCGATGTCGCGGTGGTGGTGGACCCCGAGGATTATCCGGTGCTGCTGGACGAACTGGCCGCGAATGACGGTGCCACCGGCGGCGCCCTGCGCCGGGTGCTGGCGCAGAGGGCCCTTGCGCGCACCGCCGCCTATGACGCGGCGGTGTCGAACTGGCTGGCCGACCGGACGGGCGAGGCCGCGCCGCGCCGCCGCGCCGTGGCCGGGGTGCTGGCGCAGCCTTTGCGCTATGGCGAGAACCCGCACCAGCGCGCGGCCTTCTACCGCGACGGCAGCGCCCGGCCCGGCGTCGCCACCGCGCGGCAGGTGCAGGGCAAGGAACTGAGCTGGAACAACATCAACGACACCGATGCGGCCTTTGAACTGGTGGCCGAATTCGGCACCGACCCGGCCTGCGTCGTCGTGAAACACGCCAACCCCTGCGGGGTCGCGCTGGGGGCGGACGCGCATGACGCATGGAGCCGGGCGCTGGCCGCCGATCCGGTCTCGGCTTTCGGCGGGATCGTGGCGCTGAACCGCCCCATCGACGCGCCTGCCGCCGAAGCGATCACCGACATTTTCACCGAAGTCGTCATCGCCCCCGATGCCGATGAAGGCGCGCGCGCGATATTCGCCCGCAAGGCGAACCTGCGCCTGCTGCTGACCGGCGCGCTGCCGGACCCGGCAGCGCCCTCGCTGTCGCTGCGGCAGGTGGCGGGCGGGTTCCTGATGCAGGACCGCGACAACGGCACGGTTGACCCGCAGGCGCTGCGCGTGGTGACGCGGCGCGCGCCCGATGCGCGCGAGCTGGCGGATATGCTGTTCGCCTGGCGGGTGGTGAAGCATGTGAAGTCGAACGCCATCGTTCTGGCGAAGGGCGGCGTCACGCTGGGGATCGGTGCGGGCCAGACCAGCCGCGTCGACAGCGCGAGGATCGCCGCCGCACAGGCGGGAGATGCGGCGGCGGGCGCGGTCGTGGCCTCGGACGCCTTCTTCCCCTTCGCCGACGGGCTGCTGGCCGCGACGGCGGGCGGGGCGCGGGCGGTGATCCAGCCCGGAGGGTCGATGCGCGACGCCGAGGTGATCGCCGCCGCCGACGAAGCCGGAATCGCCATGGTCTTTACCGCCATGCGCCACTTCCGGCACTAGGGCGCACGACATGCGGCTTACCTTCATCGTGGCGCTGGCGGCCTTCCTGCTCGATCAGGCGTCGAAATGGATCGTGGTGCGCTGGCTTGATCTGGCAACGCGGCAGGAAATCGCCGTGCTGCCGCCGTGGCTGAACTTTCGCATGGCATGGAACCGGGGCGTGAATTTCGGCATCCTTTCCAGCTTCGACGCGCGCTGGCTGCTGATCGCCTTTGCGCTGGCCATCTCGGCGGCGGTGCTGGTCTGGGTGGCGCGCGACCACGGCGCCAGGCCGCCGATGCGGGTTTCCGCCGGGCTGCTTGTCGGCGGGGCGCTGGGCAATGTCGTCGACCGGCTGATCTACGGCGCGGTCGCCGATTTTCTCAACACCGGCCTGCCGGGCTGGGGCAACCCGTTCTCGTTCAACCTTGCGGATGTCTGGGTATTCGCGGGCGCCATCGGTCTCGTGCTCTTCGGCGGCGGCAAGGCCAAAGGGGCGTGACGCGCGGGTTTTCGCCTGTTATCAGTTGCGCCAAAGGGTGAGAGGCGACGTGATCCGCATTGCAGGGGTTCTGATGCTGGCCTTCGGCCTGGCCGCCTGTTCGGGCGGCGGGGCGCTGCATCGGCTGGGCTCCGGCGCGCGGGTGCCTGACGATTTCTCGGTGCTGCCGATGCGCCCGCTGGTCATCCCCGACACGCTGGCGCTGCCCGCGCCCGGAGGCACGAACCTTGCCGACCCCGACCCGGTGGGCGCGGCCATGGCGCTGCTGGGCGGACGGGACGGCGCGGGGGTCGCGGGCGATGCGGCGCTGCTGGCGCAGCTCGGCACCTGGCGCACCGACCCGGACATCCGCGCGACCGTCGCGCAGGAGGACGCCGCATTCCGCAGCCGCACCGGGCGCGGCGGTCGGGGCCTGTCGGCGCGCGATCCCTATTATGCGGCCTATGCGCGCCAGAGCCTTGACCCATGGGCCGAGATCGCGCGCTTCCGGGCGGCGGGCGTGGCGACCCCCACGGCACCGCCGCGCCGCTGAGCCGCGCGGGGGGCGCGGCCCCCCGGCCCTGCGGGCCTCCCCCCGGGAGTATTTCGACAAGGATGAAGGGGGGTTCATCCCTGCGGCAGGAACGGGGACGGCATGGCGGACTGGCACGGCGCGACGGCGGCAGACCTGGGGCGCGGGATCGGGGCAGGGCGGCTTGATCCGCTGGACCTGGCCGAAGGGATTCTCGACGCCATCGACCTCCACCCGCAGGGCGCGGCGATCTATGCCCGCACCACCCGCGCACGGGCACTGGCCGAGGCCGGGGCCGCCCGTGCGCGGGCGCGTTCGGGGCTGCGGCGCGGGTTGCTGGATGGGGTGCCGCTGTCGTGGAAGGACCTCTACGACAGCGCGGGCACGGCGACCGAGGCTGGCACCGCGATGCTGGCGGGCCGGGTGCCCGAGGCGGATTGCGACATCCTTGCCAATGCGACCGCCGGGGGTTCGGTCTGTCTGGGCAAGACCCACATGTCCGAGATCGCCTTCTCGGGGCTGGGCTACAACCCGGTGACGGCGACGCCGCCCAATGTCCATGACGCGCGGCTGCTGCCCGGCGGGTCGTCTTCCGGCGCGGCGGCCTCGGTGGCCTTCGGGCTGGCCCCGGCGGCGGTGGGGTCGGATACCGGCGGCTCGATCCGGCTGCCCTCGGCCTGGAACGATCTGGTGGGCTACAAGCCTTCGTTCGGCACCCTGCCGATGCGCGGCGCGCTGCCGCTGTGCGCGTCTTTCGACGTGGCCGGGCCGCTGGCGCGCAGCGTCGAGGATGCGGCGGAAGTGGTGGCGCTGCTGGGCGGGACAAGGCCCGTCGATCTGGCGGGGGCCAGCGTCGCGGGTGCACGGCTGCTGGTGCTCGGGTCGGTGGTGGGCGAGGACGTGGACGAGGCGCCCGCCGCAGCCTTTGCCGGGGCGGTCGAGCGGCTGGCGGCGGCGGGGGCGCGGATCACCCATGCGCGGGCCGACTGGATCGCGCGGGCCTGGGACCTGGCGGGCGTGCTGTATCCCGCCGAGGCCTGGGCCTTCTGGCGCGACCTTGTCGCTGAAAAGGGCCATCTGATGTATCACCAGATCCGCAGCCGGATCGGCGCGGGCGAGGGAATCGCCGCCGCCGACTGGATCGCGGCGCGCGACGAATTGCACGCGCTGCGGCAGCGGTTTGCCGGTTGGGCGGCGCCCTTCGATGCGATCCTGTGCCCGACCGCGCCGATCCTGCCGCCCGAAACCGCGCTTGTGGCGGCGGATGTGGATTATTACCAGCGGGTGAACCTGCGCACCCTGCGCAACACCCGGTTCGGCAACCTGTTCGACCTCTGCGGGATCAGCCTGCCCACCGGCACGCTGTCCTGCGGGCTGCTGCTGAACGGGCTGGCGGGCTGCGACGGGCGGCTGCTGCGGCTGGCGGCGGGCGCCGAGCGGGTGCTTGGCCGCGCCGCCTGACGCGAAAGCCACGCGCCGCGCTGCAAGCGCGCGATTCCGGTGCCGTTTTTCTGGACACTGGCCGGTGCGTCGGGCTAGTCTGGCGCTACACGGGGCGCAACGACCCCGGACTTGAGGCAGTGATGACAGAAACCGGGCGGTTCACGGACCTTGGCGCCTATGCGTTCACGCGCCTGCGGAGCCTGCTTGACGGGCAGGCGCCGGGCGGCGACCCGCTGTCGATGTCCATCGGCGAGCCGCATCACCCGTTCCCGGATTTCGTGGCCGAAATCATCGCGCGCGAGATCGAGGGTTTCGGCCGCTACCCCCCGAACGACGGCACCCCCGAACTGCTGGCCGCGATCATCGGCTGGCTGGTGCGACGCTACGGCGTGGCGATGGCACCCGATAACGTCCTGACCCTGAACGGCACCCGCGAGGGGCTGTTCGCCGCCGGTCTGGCGCTGTCGCCTGTGCGCAAGAACGGCGCGCAGGCGGCGATCCTCATGCCCAACCCGTTCTATCAGCCCTACCTTGCCGCCGCCCGCGCCGCCGGGGCCGAGCCGGTGTTCCTGCCCGCGACCGCCGCGACCGGCTTTCTGCCCGATCCGGGCGCGATCCCCGAGGAAACGCTGGCGCGCACGACGCTGTTCTATGTCTGCTCGCCCGCCAACCCGCAGGGCGCGGTCGCGGATGCGGACTGGTGGCGCGCGGTCATCACGCTGGCCGAACGGCATGATTTCCGCATCATCGCCGACGAATGCTATGCCGAGATCTGGCGCGACGCGCCGCCGCCCGGCGCCTTGCAGGTTGCCGCCGCGATGGGCGCCGACCCGGAACGGGTGCTGGCGTTCCATTCGCTGTCGAAGCGGTCGAACCTGCCGGGGCTGCGCTCGGGCTTTGTCGCGGGCGGGCGCGCGGGCATCGCCGCCATGCGCCAGTTGCGCGCCTATGGCGGCGCACCGCTGCCGCTGCCGCTTCAGGCGGTCGCGGCGCGGGTCTGGGCCGACGAGGCGCATGTGGTGGAAAACCGCGCGCTCTATCACGCGAAATACGCGCTGGCCGACGAGGTGTTCGGCGATGTGCCCGGCTATGTCGCGCCGCAGGGCGGCTTTTTCCTGTGGCTGCCGGTCGAGGACAGCGAGGCGGCCACGCTGAAGCTGTGGCGCGAGACCGGGGTGCGCGTCCTGCCGGGCGCCTATCTGGGGCGCGAGGTCGATGGTTTGAATCCGGGTGCGGGCCATATCCGTGTGGCCATGGTCGCGCCCATGCAGGACGTGCAGCGGGGCCTTCGCCTTGTTGCCGCCTGTCTTTACGGTTGAGGGAGAGCTGCCATGGCGACCTATCAGACACGGGGACGCGGGCCGCTGCTGGACCGGGAAACCCAGGCGGTGCTGGAACGCCGCTCGCTCGAACTGGGCGGGCTGCTGCTGGCGGCGCTGGGGGTGGCGGCCGGGCTGATGCTCTGGTCCTACAGCCCGGACGATCCGAACTGGATGCTGGCGAGTGACGCGCCGGTGCACAACTGGCTGGGGCGGCTGGGAGCCTCGGTCGCGCATCCGCTGACGATGATCGTCGGGCGGGCGGCCTGGGTGGTGCCGCTGGTGCTGCTGGCCTGGGGGCTGCGGCTGCCGCTGCATCTGGGCGAGGAGCGGCTGGGGCGGCTGGTGTTCGCGCCGCTCGCCGTGGCGCTGGCGGCGCTGTATGGCGCGACGCTGGCGCCGCCTGCGGGCTGGGCGCCGCGCTTCGGGCTGGGCGGGTTGTTCGGCGACACGGTGCTGGGATTTGCGCTGACCGTGCTGCCGCTGGGCGCCGGGTTTGCGGTGAAGGTCATGTCGCTGGCGCTGGCGCTGGCGGTGCTGGTCTCGGTCGCCTGGGTCGCGGGCGTCACCCGCGACGAGGCGCGCGGGGCGTTGCGGTTCCTGATCCTCGGCGCGGGCTGGGGCTACGAGATGATCCTGCGCGGTCTTGGCCGGGGGATGCGGGCCTCGGCGCAGGTGGCGCGGGGCGCACAGGCCCGCGCGGTCGGGATGCGCGCGGCGCGTCGTGAACGGGCGGTCGCGCTTGAGGACGAGCTGCCGCCGCCCCGGCGGCAGGCGGCGGTGGTGCGCGCGCCAGAACCCGCGGTCGCGCCGCGCGAGGCCGCCATGCGCGCGCCGCTGATGCCGCCGCCGGTGTCGGCCTCGGGGCTGGCCGCGCCGCCGCGCCGGGCCATGCCGCCCGCGCCCTCGGGGATCGGGGCGCTGCTGTCGCGGGTGCCGGGCATCTTCACGCGCCCGGCCGAGCGGCCCGAGCCACCGTCTGCTCGCCGCGACGACTACATCGACGAGGACATCGACACGCTGCCGGTCGACGACCGCATCCGCGCCCGGATCGGCGACGCGATCCGCGCCCGCGCCCGCGCCGGGCAGGTGGTGACGCCGCAGGCGGTGGGCGAAATGACGGCGGGTGCCATCGGCGGCAGCGTCGCCTCGGCCATCGCCCGGCTGCGCGGCCCGCGCCCGCTGATCCTTGGCGCGCAGGCGCCGCAATCCCCGCGCCCGCATCTGGACGAGCCGCCGCTGACCGGCCCTGCCGCGCCTGCGGCCGACCCGGTCATCGACGATGACGACGCGGAGGTCTGGGAGAACCCGGTCGAGACTCCGGCCTTCGCCAACAGCCCCGCCGCCCCTGCGGCGCCGCGCGTGGTGCAGGCGATGAACCGCCGCCCGATCCAGCCCTCGACCCGTGCGAGGGCCGAGGCGCAGCCCGTGCTGCCGCTGGAAGATCGCTATGCGGGCTACGAATTCCCGCCGCTCGCGCTGCTCGCCGATCCGGCGGGGGTGCCGCATCACACGCTTTCGGACGAGGCGCTGGAAGAAAACGCGCGGATGCTGGAATCGGTGCTCGACGATTACGGCGTGAGGGGCGAGATCGTCAGTGTCCGCCCCGGCCCGGTGGTGACGATGTATGAACTGGAACCGGCGCCGGGCCTCAAGGCCAGCCGCGTCATCGGCCTGGCCGACGACATCGCGCGGAGCATGTCGGCGCTCTCGGCGCGGGTGTCCACGGTGCCGGGGCGTTCGGTCATCGGCATCGAACTGCCCAACGAGCGCCGCGAGAAGGTGGTGCTGCGCGAAATCCTTGCGGCGCGCCAGTTCGGCGACAGCCAGATGCGGCTGCCGCTGGCTTTGGGCAAGGACATCGGCGGCGAGCCGGTGGTCGCCAACCTGGCCAAGATGCCGCACCTGCTGATCGCCGGGACCACGGGGTCGGGCAAGTCGGTGGCGATCAACACCATGATCCTCAGCCTGCTTTACAAGCTGACGCCCGAGGAATGCCGCCTCATCATGATCGACCCGAAGATGCTGGAGCTGTCCGTCTATGACGGCATCCCGCATCTGCTGTCCCCCGTCGTCACCGACCCGAAGAAGGCGGTGGTGGCGCTGAAATGGGTGGTTGCGGAAATGGAGGACCGCTACCGCAAGATGTCGAAGATGGGCGTGCGCAACATCGAGGGCTACAACGGCCGCGTCCGCGAGGCGCTGGGCGCGGGCGAGGTGTTCTCGCGCACCGTGCAGACCGGCTTTGACGAGGAAACCGGCGATCCGGTGTTCGAGACCGAGGAAATCCTGCCCGAACCCTTCCCCTATATCGTCGTCGTCGTCGACGAGATGGCCGACCTGATGATGGTCGCGGGCAAGGAGATCGAGGCCTGCATCCAGCGCCTTGCCCAGATGGCGCGCGCCTCGGGCATCCATCTCATCATGGCCACGCAGAGGCCGTCGGTCGATGTCATCACCGGCACGATCAAGGCGAACTTCCCGACCCGGATCAGCTTTCAGGTCACGTCCAAGATCGACAGCCGCACCATCCTGGGCGAACAGGGCGCCGAGCAACTGCTGGGCATGGGCGACATGCTGTATATGGCCGGCGGCGGTCGCATCCAGCGGGTGCACGGGCCGTTCTGCTCGGACGAGGAGGTCGAGGAAGTCGTGGCCTTTCTCAAGGCCTGGGGTCCGCCGGACTACCAGTCGGGCGTCACCGACGGCCCCGACGACGAGGTCGCCACCGACATCGACGCGGTGCTGGGCCTGTCCTCGGGCGCGGAAGGCGACGATGCGCTTTACGACATGGCGGTGCAGATCGTGGCCCGCGACCGGAAATGCTCGACCTCATATATCCAGCGCAAGCTCGCCATCGGCTACAACAAGGCCGCGCGGCTGGTCGAGCAGATGGAGGACCAGGGCGTGGTGTCCGCCGCAAACGCGGTCGGCAAACGCGAGATTCTGGTGCCGGAGGTGCAGTAGGGGGGTGGTGAGCCCGGCGCGACTCGAACGCGCGGCCAACTGATTAAAAGTCAGTTGCTCTACCAACTGAGCTACGGGCTCCCGGCGCGGTGAGTAGGGGAGGGGCCGGGGCGCGTCAACCGCGAAAGCGGGGGGAGACGGGTTATCGGGTGAGTTGCCCTGCGCGGGCTGGTGCGGCGGCGTCGGCGTCGCCGTCATTGCGAGGCGAAGCCGAAGCAACCTCGACCGCTCGCGCAAACCCTCGGGTTGCTTCGTCGGCTTCGCCTCCTCGCAATGACGGAAGGCCGTTACCGCCGTCATTGCGAGGAGCCGCAGGCGACGTGGTAATCCATGCGGCCGGGGGGTGGCGGGCCATGCGGCGGGGGTGGCGGGTAGATTGCCTTGCCTTCGCCTCCCAACGCCCCCCTACATCGCCTCGAGCTCGGCCTCCGGCTCGCGGGCGCCGGTCATGTAGGCCACGGCGTCGGACATCGTGTGGTTCTTGGGGTTGATGACGCAGAGCCTGCGGCCGAGGCGGTGGATGTGGATGCGGTCGGCGACCTCGAAGACATGCGGCATGTTGTGCGAGATCAGGATGATCGGGATGCCGCGCGATTTCACGTCGAGGATCAGCTCCAGCACGCGGCGGCTTTCCTTCACGCCCAGCGCCGCCGTGGGTTCGTCGAGGATGATGACCTTGGACCCGAACGCCGCCGCGCGGGCCACGGCGACGCCCTGGCGCTGGCCGCCCGACAGGGTTTCCACCGCCTGGCCGATGTTCTGGATCGTCATCAGCCCCAGTTCGGACAGCTTGTCGCGCGCGAATTTTTCCATGCGCGGCTTGTCGAGCTTGCGCAGCCAGCGGCCGGAAAAGCCCGGCTTGCGCAATTCGCGGCCCATGAACATGTTGTCGGCGATCGACAGCGCGGGCGACATGGCAAGGGTCTGGTAGACGGTCTCGATCCCGGCCTCGCGCGCCTGGGTGGGCGAGGTGAAGTGCACCGGGCGGCCTTCAAGCGTGATCTCGCCCTCGTCGGGGATGATCGCGCCCGAGATCGCCTTGATGAGCGTGGATTTCCCCGCGCCGTTGTCGCCGATCACGGCGAGGATTTCGCCGGGGTAAAGGTCGAAGTCGCAGTTGTTCAGCGCCACGACCTTGCCGAAGCGCTTGGTCAGGCCGCGGCCCTTCAGGAACGGTTCGGGGTTGCTCATGCCGCCACCTTTCTGATCCACTGGTCCACCGCCACCGCGCCGATGATGAGCGCGCCGATCAGCAGGAAGGTCCATTGCGCGTCGGCGCCCGCCATGCGCAGGCCCAGCTCGAACACGCCGACGATGAGGCCGCCGAAGAACACCCCCATGATCGAGCCGCGTCCGCCGAACAGCGAAATCCCCCCGATCACCACGGCGGTGATCGACTGGATGTTGGCGTCATAGCCCGATGTCGGCGAGATCGAGCCGATCCGCCCGATCAGCGCCCAGCCCGCCAGCGCGCAGATGAGGCCCGCCAGCACATAGACCGAGATCAGCGTCTTCTTCACGTTCACGCCGGACAGTTGCGCGGCCTCGGGGTCGTCGCCCACCGCATAGACATGCCGCCCCCAGGCGGTGTTGCGCAGCACCCAGGCCAGCACGAAGACCAGCACCACCATGACCACCACGCCATAGGTGATGTTCACCGACCAGATCAGGTCGAGGACCGTATTTCCGGTGCTGGCCGGGCGGCGCCCGTCCCATGTGATGCCCTGCAGGCGTTCGACCAGGTTGACGATCTGCTCGTTGGGCTTGAGGCCCAGCCATTGCAGCATCGGCGCTTCCTCGCGCACGACCTGACTTCGGATCGTCTCGTTGCGGGAATAGAGGAAATTGGCGGCAAGGAAGATCTGCCAGGTGCCCAGCGTGACGATGAACGGCGGCAACTTCACCCGCGCCGCGAGCCAGCCGTTGATGAAGCCGATGCCGCCGCCGACGCCAAAGCCGATGAGCAGCGCGATCGGGGTCGGCAGGCCGACGTTCACGGCAAGCTGGCCCATGACGATCGAGGACAGCGTCATGATCGCACCGACCGAGAGGTCGATGCCTGCGGTCAGGATCACCAGCGTCTGCGCGGCGGCGACGATGCCGACGATCTGCACCTGTTGCAGGATCAGCGACAGCGTCGGCGCGGACAGGAACGCCTTGCCCTGCGCCTGGAGATAGATGCCGAAGCCCAGCGTCGAGACCACCAGCACGACCAGCGGCACCAGCGACGGGGTCGCGTGCAGGACATGCTGAAAGCGCCGCAGAAGCGTGTGCTCTTCCTGGAACTCGGCCACGCTGTCGTCGCGGCGGGTCTTGAGGACCGATTCGTAGCTGTCTGGACCGTCGTTCACCCTGTCCTCCCCTGTGCCCCTGTCAGGCGGTGGGGGCGGCGGCTATCGCCCGCCGTCCCCCGTTCCGGCCCGCGCCCTGTGGGGCGCAGGTCGCGTCATGTCAGCCGGGATCAGCCCCAGCAGAGATCGATGCCCTCGGCCGACGAGATCGACGGCACGCCCTCGACCGGGTTGTCGGTGATGAGCGTGACGCCCGTGTCGAAGATGTCCTTGCCGGGCGTGGGCTCGGGCAGGGTGCCGTCGGCGGCATACTGGGCAATCGCCTCCATGCCGAGCGAGGCCATCCGCAGCGGATATTGCTGGCTGGTGGCGCCGATCACGCCCTCGGCCACGTTCTGCACGCCGGGGCAGCCGCCGTCGACCGAGACCAGCAGGACGTTGTCCTCGATCCCGGCGGCGACAAGCGCCTCGTAGGCACCGGCGGCGGCGGGTTCGTTGATCGTGTAGACGACGTTCACGCCGGGATCGACCGCAAGCAGTTGCTCCATGGCGCGACGCCCGCCTTCTTCGGCGCCGTCGGTCAGGGCGTTGCCGACGATGCGGGGATCGTCCTCGTCGCCGTTCACGGCCACGTTCTTCACGTCGATGCCGAAGCCGGTCAGGAAGCCCTGGTCGCGCATCACGTCCACGGTCGGCTGCATCACGGTCAGGTCGAGCAGCGCGATCCGCGCGTTCGCGGCCTCGTCGCCCAGCCGCCCGGCGGCCCATTCGCCGATCAGGCGCCCGGCCTCGAAGTTATCGGTGGCAAAGGTCGCGTCGGCGGCGTCGGCCGGTTCGAGCTGGGTGTCGAGCGCGATGACGAGAATCCCCGCGTCACGCGCCTGGGTCACCGAATCGACGATGGCGGCGGTGTCCGAGGCGGTGATGAGAATCCCCGAGACGCCGTTGGCCATGCAGGTTTCAATCGCGGCGACCTGGCTTTCGTGGTCGCCGTCGATCTTGCCCGCGTAGGTATAGAGCGTGATGCCCAGTTCCTCGGCGGCGGCCTGCGCGCCCTCGCGCATCTTCACGAAGAACGGGTTGGTGTCGGTCTTGGTGATGAGGCAGGCCGAAATGTCGTCGGCCATCGCCGTGCCGGTCGTCGCCATGAGCGCAAGTGCCGTGCCCGCAAGCAGTTTCTTCATCTGATCCTCCCGGATGGTTAACATGACAACAGAGCGGGCAATGCCCGTCTCTCCCTTCCCCTCGATGCGGGGGGACGGCATCAGGGAAAGCCATCGGACGGGGCGCGTCAACAGGAATCCGGCGCCGGATGCCCCCCGACGGCGAGATTCCGTTACCGCTATCAGTGAGGGCGCCTCTCGCGTCATTGCGAGGCGGCGAAGCCGCCGGCGCTATCCATCCGGCCCGACGCCTGGCCCGGTGCGAATGGAGTCGCCTGCGGCTGGCCGTGACGGGGCGGGGCTGCCCAGGGCAATCGGGAGAATGGTATATTTCGTCATTGCGAGGAGGCGCAGCCGACGAAGCAACCCCGATGTTGTAGGTGAGCGGTCGGGGTTGCTTCGGCTGCGCCTCGCAATGACGGAGGGGCTGCCCCGCCCGTCGCCTTACGCCGATTTGGCCTTGGGCGGGTGGTAGTCGCCCGCCTCGCGCGCGAAGCCGACGTTGATGCGGTTCCAGCCGTTGATGGCGATGATCGCCAGCGTCAGCGACATCATCTCGGCCTCGCTGAACTGCGCGATGGCGCGGTCATAGACCTCGTCCGGCACGCCGTTGCTGCCTGCCAGCGCGGTCAGCGCCTCGGTCCATTCCAGCGCGGCGCGTTCGCGGTCGGTGTAGAACGGACCCTCGCGCCAGGCGGCGACACCCATCAGGCGCTGCACGGTTTCACCGGCGGCGATGGCGTCCTTGGTGTGCATGTCGAGACACCAGGCGCAGCCGTTCATCTGCGAGGCGCGGATCTTCACCAGTTCGAGCAGCGGATGCTCGAGCCCGGAATCGTTGATCGCCGCCTGCAGGCCGCCCAGCGCCTGCATCACCGCCGGATTGGCCCGGCGGGAATCGAGTCTCTTGCTCATGGTTGATGTCCTTCTGTGCGAAACAGTGCCTGCGCGTCGGGATATGTCATGGCTGCCGACAGCACGTCGAACGGCGCACCGGCGCGGAGGGCCTGCATCAGATGGCGCGTCGCGGCGGCGGCGACAAGGGTAGTCGCGGTGCCGGTGGTGATGCGTGCGACACCAAGTCGCGCGAGTTCCGCGACGCCGGGCAGGCCGGGCCGGGCGCTCACGTTCACGGGCGCGCCGAGGTCGCGGCAGAAGCGGGCGATGCGCGCCGGGTCGAGCAGGCCGAAGGGAAAGATGCAGTCGGCCCCGGCCCGCAGATAGGCACGCCCGCGCGCGAGCGCCGCGTCCAGCAGGGCATCCGGCGTGTCGCCGCCCAGCATGAACACATCGCAGCGCGCGTTGATGACCACGGGCACGCCCGCACGGGCCGCGCCTGCGCGCGCCCCGGCGATGCGGGCGGCGGCCTCGTCCACCGGGCGCAGGGCGCCGCCGGTGCTGTCCTCGAGATTCACGCCGACCACCCCCGCGCGGGCGACCTGAACGATATGGTCGCCCACATCATCCGGGGTCGCGCCGAAGCCGCCCTCGATGTCGGCGGTCACCGGCAGCCCGCGCGCCGCGCGCGTGATGCGGCGCAGGGCGGCGATTTCCTCGTCCCAGGGGGTGTGCTCCTCGTCGGCATGGCCCAGCGCCCAGGCGACGCCGCCCGAGGTGGTGGCCAGCGCCTCGAAGCCCGCCTCGGCGGTGATGCGCGCGCTGAGCGCGTCCCAGACATTGGGCATGAACAGCGGATTGCCCGGCTGGTGGCGCGCACGGAATTTCTGGGCCAGTTCGGCTTGCCCGGTCATGGCTCTCTCCATCGGTTGATGACGGTGCATCGGGCGCCCGATGCCGACCGGACGACTCGGGCCGCATCACACACCCGCAGGCCGGGCGTGGCAAGAACGGCGCGCCACGGCAGCGGCGCATCCCGCCCCGACCCCTTGCCCGCACGAGACGCTTCCCCTAACCGCGCCCTGGCCGCTATCGTCGCGGCACGGGACGGCAGGCCGGGGGGCAAAACGTGGCGCATATCATCGTCGTGGGCAACGAGAAGGGCGGCGCGGGCAAGTCGACCGTCGCCATGCATGTGGCCACGGCGCTGGCGCGGATGGGCCACCGGATCGGGACGCTTGATCTGGACCTGCGGCAAAAGAGCCTCGGGCGCTATTTCGACAACCGCCGCCGCTACATGCAGGCCGAGGGTCTTGACCTGCCGACGCCGATCCATGTCGATCTGCCCGAGATCGACCATGCGACGCTGGCCCCCGGCGAGAACGCGATGGACCAGCGGCTGTCGCTGGCCGTGGCGGGGCTTGAACCCGACGTGGATTTCATCCTCATCGACTGCCCCGGATCGCATACGCGGCTCAGCCAGGTGGCCCATTCGCTGGCCGACACGCTGATCACGCCGCTCAATGACAGTTTCGTCGATTTCGACCTGCTCGCGCATATCGACACCGACGGGGAAAGGATCCTCGGGCCGTCGGTCTATGCGGAAATGGTCTGGAACGCACGGCAGTTGCGCGCGCAGGCGGGGTTGCCGCCCATCGACTGGGTGGTGGCGCGCAACCGGCTGGGCGCGCAGGCGATGGTGAACAAGGCCAAGATGGAAAAGGCGCTCGATCATCTCAGCCGCCGGATCGGCTTTCGCGTCGCGCCGGGGTTCACCGAACGGGTGGTGTTCCGCGAACTGTTCCCGCGCGGGCTGACGCTGCTCGATCTGCGCGATCTGGGCGTGTCGAGCCTCAACATCTCGAACGTCGCCGCCCGGCAGGAATTGCGCGACCTGATCAAGGCGCTGGACCTGCCCGGCGTGAAGGTCGATTTCTGAGCGGGCGGGGCCATGACATCGCGCGGCTGGATGGACCTGGCACTCGACGAGGCGCGGGCGGCGGCGGCGCGCGGCGAGGTGCCGGTGGGCGCCGTGGTCGTGGCTCCCGGCGGGCGGCTGGTGGCGCGGGCGGGCAACCGGGTGCGCGAGCTTTGCGACACGACCGCCCATGCCGAAATCCTCGCGCTGCGCGCGGCCTGCCGGGCGGCGGGGTCGGAACGGCTGCCGGGCCATGAACTGCATGTGACGCTGGAACCCTGCCCGATGTGCGCGGGGGCAATCTCGCTGGCGCGGATCGCGCGGCTCTACTACGGCGCCGCCGACCCCAAGGCAGGCGGCGTCGCCCACGGCGCGCGGGTCTTTGCCCACCCGCAATGCCACCACGCGCCCGAGGTCTTCGACGGCATCGCCGGGACCGATTCGGCGCGCCTCCTGCGCGATTTCTTCGCCGGGCGGCGGTAGGGGGCGTCTGCGGGAAGGCGCGGGGGCGGTATATTGGGGGCGGCTGGCGCGCGGACGGCACGCAAACCATCCGCATGCACCGCCCTCCCGGATCGGCCCCGAAGGGGCAACCTGGTGACAGGGCGCAGCTAGACCGAACTGAGCAGGATGCTCGTCTCGCTGTTCAGGACGCCCTCGATGCTGCGCACCTCGCGCAGCAGGCGGTCGAAATCGTGCAGATTGGCGGCGCGGATTTCGGCCACCAGATCCCAGCCTCCGTTCGTGGTGTGCAAGGTATACAGCTCGGGCAGGCCGCGCAGCCGGCGGATGACGGCGGTGATCGAGCGTCCCGCCACCTCGATCAGCATGATCGCGCGCACCGCGCCATCGGCGTGATCCTCGCGCACGCGCGCGGTGAAACCCAGAAGTGCCCCGGACTGCAGCAGCCGCTCCATCCGCACCTGCACGGTGGCGCGCGACACGTTCAGCGCCGCAGCCAGCCGGGAAACCGGGGCGCGCCCGTCCTCGCGCAGCAGGGCGATGAGTCGGTGATCCAGTTCGTCGAAGATGTGCATGGCGATATGCCTGCCCGTGCTGCGCAATGTGCGTGATTTATCATTCATCACAAGCATAATTGCAAGTTTTGCTGGATAACTGCACCGGCCTACCCTTGCTCCAGGCAATGCTTTCAGGAGACCGCCATGGTGCAGTTCGTCAGTCCGCAGAACCTTGTCGATCTGCTTGCGCAAACGGGGATCGAGCAGTTCATGGCCGCCCTGGCCGACTACATGACCGAGGACTTCTGCCGCTGGGAAGAGTTCGACAAGGCGCCGCGCCTTGCCTCGCATTCCGATGTCGGCGTGATCGAGCTCATGCCCGCCAGCGACGGCCGCCTCTATGGCTGCAAATATGTGAACGGCCATCCCGGCAACCCCCTGCTCGGACTGCAGACGGTGGGGGCCTTCGGCGTGCTGGCCGATGTCGTGACCGGCTATCCGCTCATGCTCAGCGAGATGACGATCGCCACCGCCTTGCGCACCGCCGTTACCTCGGCGCTGGCGGCCCGCCATCTGGCGCGGCAGGATTCGGCGGTGATGGCGCTGATCGGGGCCGGCGCCCAGTCCGAGTTCCAGACGCTTGCCTTTGCGACGCTTCTGGGCATCCGCCGCCTGCAGGTATTCGACATCGACCCGGACTCGGTCGCCAAGTTCCGCAGCAACATGGCGCGTCACGGCGTCGACATCGACATCAGGACCTGCGCCTCGGCGCAAGAGGCCGTGCTGGGTGCCGACATCATCACCACCATCACTGCGGACAAGCGCAACGCAACCGTTCTGTCAGCCAACATGGTCGGCGCGGGCGTGCATCTGAACGCGGTCGGCGGCGACTGCCCCGGCAAGACCGAATTGCAGGCCGAGATCCTTGATCGCGCCGATGTCTTCGTCGAATACCCGCCGCAGACCCGGATCGAGGGCGAAATCCAGAGCAAGCCCGCCGACTTTCCGGTGACCGAACTGTGGCGTGTGATCGCGGGTCAGATTCAGGGGCGGCGGTCGGCCAGCCAGGTGACCCTGTTCGATTCGGTCGGGTTCGGAATCGAGGATTTCTCGGTGCTGCGGCTGATCCATGACCGTATCCGGAACACGCCGTTCTTCACCGAGATCGATCTGATCGTTGCGCCATCCGACCCGCGCAATCTGTTCGGGATGCTGACGCCGCCACAGGACGCCGCCCGGCCCGGTGCCGCCCGATGAGCCGCTATTCCGCGCAGGCCCCGGCTTCGGTGGTGATGATCCGCCCGCACTGGTTCACCCCCAACCCGGCCACGGTTGCAGACAATTCCTTTCAGGCCCCCGCCGACGGTTGCAGCCCCCGCGCCGTCGCCCTTGCAGCCCATGACGAGGTGACGAAGGCCGCCGAGCGGCTGGAGGGCGCAGGTGTCACCGTGCACCTGTTCGAGGACGAGGGCGACCAGACCCCGGATTCGGTCTTTCCGAACAACTGGTTCTCGACCCATTCCGGCGGGCATGTCGCGATCTACCCGATGTATTCACCCAGCCGCCGCCCCGAACGCCGCCCCGACATCATCGAGATGCTGAAACGCGCCTACCGTGTGCAGGATGTGATCGACTACTCGGGACTCGAACAGGACGGCATCTACCTAGAAGGGACCGGCGCGATGGTCCTCGACCATATCGTCCGGGTCGCCTATGTCACGCGCTCGCGCCGTGCCGACGAGGTCGCGCTGGAGCGGTTCTGCACCCATTTCAACTTTGAACCGATGATGTTTTCCGCTGCGGACCGCCAGGGGCAGCCAATCTACCATACCAACGTGCTGATGTGCATCGGAACCCATTTTGCCATGGCAGGTCTGGATGCCATCCCCGATGCCGGGCGGCGCGCCGAAATCGCCGCCCGCCTGCGCGAACCCGGCCGTGACGTGATCGCACTGGACATGGATCAGATCGAAAGCTTTGCGGGCAATGCGATCGAGCTGCAGGGTCGTGAAGGTGCGGTTCTGGCGCTGTCCGAGCGCGCACTCGCCAGCCTGCGCCCCGACCAGATTGTCGTGATCGAACGCCATGCCACGATCCTGCCGCTGGCGGTGCCCACGATAGAACTGGCCGGCGGCTCGGTGCGCTGCATGCTGGCGGGCGTGCATCTCGCCCGGCGGGCACAGATGTCTTGATGGCACCGTGTGCGGCGGGCCGTGGCGGGCATGTACGCGGGCGCACGGCACCCTGGATGACGCGCACAGGTTGACTGAACACGCGGCCCGTGCCGAAGCTGCCGTCGGGCCGGGGCGGTCCATCGCGGACCCTATCCACCAGATGCCGGAACCGGGCACCTGCTTCAATCTAGCGATGCTCGTCCGAGTGCCGTTTCGATCCGGCTTGCGGCACCCCGGACCGCTTGTGCCATACGCGAGAGTTCGGCTCGCGCGACCGACTCGGGCAGGACGATCGAGATGGTTGCGATGCATGTGTCTCCAATGTCGCGGATCGGCGCGGCGATACACGCGACGGCGTATTCCGACGCGCTCATCTGAACCGCCAGACGTGCATCAAATTCCTCGCCCGCCATGCGGCTCAGGGCCACCGGATCGGTTTCAGCCAGAGCCGTGGTCGAGGGGCGGGCGTGCGAGGCGAAGAACTCGCGTCGGTCGTCGCCGGGCAGATGCCCGAGCAGCAGCCGACCGGATGCCGTCCAGTTCAACGGCACCCGCGTCCCGACATCTGAAGCGACGCCCATATGCCGATCACCTCGCGCCATGGCAACGACCGTCATCATGTCGTCGTCACGGGCGCAGATCTGCACGGTCTCGCCTGTTTCGCGCGCGAGATCATGCATTTCCCGGCTGGCGACAGCCATGAGGTCGATACCGCCTCTGTTCGGGCCTGCGAGATACGCGCTGTCGGGACACGAAGACGACCGCGCGGCCCCCGGTATGTCCACCCCCCTACAACGCCCGGTAGTCCAGATCGTAGCCGAAATACCTCGGGCCGACGAGGGCGATGCCCTCGGGGGTGCGCCATTGCGGGTCGCAGGGGAAGGCGATGGCGATGAGGCGCTGGCCGTAGCGCAGCGAGTCGGTGGTGACCGGCATCCCCGTGTCGTCCTCGATCACCGAGATCAGGTCGGGTGTCGTCACCAGCACCTCGCCATCGCGTTCGGCGATCAGAAATTCGTTCTGGAAGTCGATGCGAAGCGTGCTGTCCTTCCAGTCGTCAAGCCCGCCGAAAACGGCGCGACCGCGGGCGAAGCCGCCCTCGGTGCGCCGCTCGATGTCCTGCACGCGACCGTGGAACAGCAGCTGCGCGCCCAGCAGACCGACCAGCGCCGCCACCGGGTCGCCATGCGCGGCCCGCGTCTCGCGCAGGGTGCGGCCGATGCGCGCGCACAGTGACAGCGTGCCGCGCACGACGGCCTTTTTCGCCTGTGCGCCCGACATGGGATAGAAGGTCAGCAAGGCCGAGCCACCCATCTCGATGGTGGCCGCGCGCGCCAGACGTTCGGTCCAGGCGTTCGATACCGTGTCGAGCACGAGGCTGTTGCCCTTGTCGTCACACAGCACCATCGGCGTGGCCGAGACGCCGTGCAGCGTGAAGGTCTCCATCTGCAGTTCGGGGAAGGCGCGGCCCATGCCGTCGCCGTCGATGAGCGGCAGACCCGCCGCGGCGGCAATGGCAAAGGGGATGGTCGAATTCACCCCGCCCGCCTCGCCGCACAGCACCGCGTCGATGGGGCGGCCCATCAGGCGCTGCAACTGGTTGAAGGCATTCAGCAGCTCGTCGCCCTGCGGCAGCTTCTCGGTCATCACCGTGGGCGCGCCCATCATGCAGGCGGGCACGATGAGGGCGTCGTCGGCCATTCCCTCGACATCCACCAGCGTCACCGGGCCATGTTTGCGGATCGCCTCGCGGGCCATCAGCTTGCCGACATAGGGATCGCCGCCGCCGCCGGTGCCCAGCACGGCGCCGCCGGTGGCGATGTCGTCGAGATCGTGGGCCTGCACCTGTCTGATGATCTTCATTGGGCCTCTCCTCAGGCTGTCACCGGCGCATGTGCCAGCGGTGCAAAGGTCAGTTCGGGGTAGCCGAAACATTGCGGACCGACGACGGCCATCGCCTCGGGGGTCTTCATCAGCGCATGTGCGGGCATGGCGATGACGGCGACGCGCTGGCCGTAGCGAAGCACCTCGGTGGTGATCGGCTCGCCGGTGTCGAGTTCGAGATTCATGATGAGATCGGGCACCATGACCACCGGCCTGCCGTCGACCCAGAGGACGAGGTTCTCGTTCTGGATGGCGATGCGCGCCTCACTTCCGGCCCAGTCGCCCAGACCGTCGATCCGCGCCTCGCCGCGCACGAAGCCGCCCTTCAGTTCGCGGCGAACGTCGGTGATCTTGCCGGTGAAGCACAATGTGGCGCCGGTGGCGGCGATCACCCGGTCGACCACGTTGCGCCGCCGCTTGCGGGCGTCGAGGATGGTGCGACCGATGGTCAGTGCCTGGGTGACGGTATCGGGCACGGCGACGCGGCGCACGAAATCGGCGCGCATCGGCGCGGTGGCAAGGCCCGCCGCCCCGCCCATCGCCACCGCCGCATCGCGGGCAAAGCGTTCCAGCCAGTACATGTCGATGACATCGCGGAACACCAGCGTGTTGCCCTTTTCATCGGCAATGGCGGCGGGCGAGGGCTTGCCACCATAGATGAAATAGGTGGTCATCTGCACTTCGGGGAAGGCGCGGCCCATGCCGTCGCCATCCAGCACCGGCAGCCCGGCCTGCAGCCCGGTGATGATCGGCTCCATCGAATTGGCGCCGCCGATCTCGGCCGAGATCATGGCGGCAAAACGTTCGCCGGTGAAATCTTCCAGCGCGCGCATGGCGCGCAGGCATTCCTCGCCCTGCTCGAATTTCTCGATCCCGACCAGCGGCGCGCCGATGCCGCCGACTTCGCTGACCAGCGCGTCGTCGGGCAGGGCGTCCAGCGGGATGATGCGCGTGGTCGCGCCCTTGCGCATCAGTTCGCGCACCCGCAACATGCCGATATGGGGGTTGCCGCCGCCGCCCGTCCCCAGCACCGCCGCGCCCAGCGACAGCGGCAGCAGGTCGTCCTCGGTCAGCGGGTATCCGTCGCGATCAGACATTCAGCTCACCCACGGCCTTCACGCGTACCCGCGTGGCGTTGCCGGGCAGATAGGCCAGCGGCACGTCCTCGACATCGACGATCTCGATGCTGTCGCGGCGGGCACCGGCGGCCACGGCGGCATCCGTCGCCTGCGCCTTGGCATCGGCAAGCGCGGCATCGCGGCTCATCTCGGACAGGGAATAGACGCGGTCCACCTCGCCCGAGACCTGGGCGATGGCGGCGCCCACGGCATTGGCCACCGGGAAATGATCGGGCTTGATGAGATCGAGCCCGGCAATCGGCTTCTCGACGATGATCGAGCCACCGCCCACGACGATGACCGGCAGCGGCTCGGGGCTGACGCGGGCGCGTTCGACCGCGTCTTCGAGCATCTCGGCGATGCGGTCCCGCGCCCGGCGCACGAGGTCGGGGGCAAGACCGGCGACGCGCGCGGGGTCACCCAGTTCGATGCCGCCATCGGCCACCACGATGTCGGTCGCGGTCAGCACGTCGCCGCCGAACACCAGCGCCTTGGACAGCAGTTCGTAACCCACCGAGGTCGGCCCGACCCTGGCGCCGCCTTCCAGCACATGGCTGCCGCCGCCCAGCCCGATCGAGAACACGTCCGGCATGCGGAAGTTCGTGCGCACCCCGCCCACTTCGACGGCGACGGTCGCCTGGCGCGGAAAGCCCTTTTGCAGCGACCCCACATCCGCCGTCGTGCCGCCGATATCGACGACGATCGCGTCTTTCACGCCCGACAGGAACGCCGCGCCGCGCATCGAGTTGGTCGGCCCCGAGGCGAAGGTCAGCACCGGGAAGCGTTCGGCAAAGGCGGCATCCATCAGGGTGCCGTCGTTCTGGGTCAGGAAGAAGCGTCCCGTGAAGCCCACGCCCGCAAGCGCGCGGCGGAATGCCTCGACGACATCGCGCGACAGGTCGCGCAGGCAGGCGTTCATGATGGCGGCATTCTCGCGCTCGAGCAGGCCGATACGGCCGATGTCCGAGGACAGCGTGACATGCGCCTCGGGCAGTTCGCGGGCGATGATCGCGCCCGCCTCGCGCTCCATATCGTCCGAGACCGGCGAGAACACCGACGACACGGCGACCGAGGCGATGCCCTTCGCGCGGATTTCGGCGGCGATGCCGACCAGTTCGGCCTCGTCCAGCGGCGAAATCCTGCGGCCGTCGAATTCGTTGCCGCCATGGGCCAGCCACCAGTGGCCGCCGATCACCGCGCGCAGGTCGTCGGGCCAGTCCACCATCGGCGGCAGGGATGCGGTGGCCGGCAGGCACAGCCGCACGCAGGCGGTTTGCGCGAGGTTGCGGCGCTGCACCACGGCATTGGTGAAATGGGTGGTGCCGATCATCATCACATCGGCCTGCGACGCCTGCATCCCGGCCTCGGCCAGCGCCTTCTTCAGCGCCTCGACCACGCCGGTCATCACGTCGCCCGAGGTGGGCGCCTTCACGCCCGCCACCACGCGGGCACCGTCGAGGATGACGGCATCGGTATTGGTGCCGCCCACGTCGATTCCGATGCGGATCATTCGCTTTTCCTTTCTGCCTGCCGCAGGGCGAGGAGTTCCTCGGCCGTGGGAAGCTCGCCGTTGATGAGGGGAATGTCGGGGCGCAGCGCCGCTTCCTCGTCCGAGATCACCGGAACCGAGGCCAGCAGGAGCCGCGTATAGTCGTGCTGCGGATCGGCAAAGACCCGCGCGGTCGGGCCGGTCTCGACGATGCGGCCGCGGTAGAGCACGCCGACCTCGGCGGTGAAGTTGCGCATCAGGCTGAGGTCGTGGCTGATGAAAAGGTAGGTCAGGCCCAGATCACGGCCCAGGTCCTCGAGCAGCTCGATCACCTTGGCCTGTACCGACACGTCAAGCGCCGAGGTCGGCTCGTCCAGCACCAGCAGCCGGGGTTCCACCGCAAGCGCCCGGGCGATGGCCACCCGCTGCTTCTGGCCGCCGGACAGTTCGTGCGGATAGCGGTCGGCGAAATGGCGCGGAAGCTGCACCATGTCGAGCAGGTCGCCCACGCGCGCGGCGGGCTTGCCGTGGGCATCGAGCGCGACGCGGATCGACTGGCCCACGGTGCGGCGCGGGTTCAGGCTGGCGCCGGGGTTCTGGAACACCATCTGCACGCGCCCGCGATGCGCGTGACTTTTCACGCCGATGATCGACTGCCCGTCAATCAGGATGTCGCCGGAATCGGGTCGGGTCAGCCCCATGACCATGCGGGCGATGGTCGATTTGCCCGACCCCGATTCCCCGGCCAGCCCGTAGACCGCCCCCGCCGCGACGCGCAGCGATACATCGTCCACCGCCGTCACCGCCCCCGCCTTGCCGCCAAAGGCAGTGCGGATCGGGAAGGTCTTGGTCAGGTTGCGGATTTCCAGCGTCGGTGCGCTCATGCCGCATCCCTCCCGGTCAGGCGCGGCACGGCGGCGATCAGGGCGCGGGTATAGTCCTGCTGCGGTTCGGCAAAGATGGCGGCGGTCCTGCCTTCCTCGACGATGGCGCCCTTGTGCATGACGTAGGTATAGGCGCAGGTCTCGCGCACCACGCCGAGGTTGTGGGTAATCATCAGCAGCGCAAGCTGGCGTTCGGTCACCAGATCCTTCAGCAGCTTGAGGATCTGCGCCTGCGTGGTCACGTCGAGCGCGGTGCCCGGTTCGTCGGCGATCAAGAGGCGCGGTTCCGACAGCAGCGCCATGGCGATCAGCACCCGCTGGCGCATCCCGCCCGAAAGCTGCACCGGATAGGAGGCGGCCACCCGCTCCGGCTCGCGCATCCGCACCTGCGCCAGCACCTCGTGGACCCGCGCCATCCGGCCCCTGCGGTCGCGGGCGCGGCCAAGGCGGCGGTCGGCATATTTCAGGATGGTGGAAAGCTGGTCCGCGACGGTCCAGACCGGGTTCAGCGACGACATCGGGTCCTGGAACACCATGCTCATCGCGGTGCCGCGCAGTTTCAGCCGGTCGCGTTCGCGCATGGTCAGCAGGTCGTCGCCGTCGAACAGGATGCGACCCTGCGTGATGCGGGCAGCCTGCGGCAGCAGGCCCATGATGGATTTCATCGTCACCGACTTGCCCGAGCCGGATTCGCCCACCAGCGCCACCTGTTGCGCGGCAGGCACCGACAGCGAGACGCCCTTCAGCACCTCGGTCGTGCGCCCGTAGGTGGTGAACGAGACGTGGATGTCCTCGACCGACAGCAGGCTCATCGCACGTCCTCCACGTCGAAGAGGTCGCGCAGCCCGTCGCCCAGCAGGTTGAAACCCAGTGCCAGCACCAGGATCACGGTCGCGGGCAACATCGATTCCCACCAGAAATCGGGCAGGAAATTCGCGCCGTTCGCCACCATGGTGCCCAGGTCCGGGGTCGGCGGCCGCACGCCAAGGCCAAGATAGGACAGCGCCGCGCCGATCAGGATGACGAATCCCGCATCGAGCGAGGTCTTCACCGCCACCGGCGAGATGACATTGGGCAGGATTTCGCGGAACAGGATATGCAGCTTTGACGCGCCCAGCGTCTCAGCCGCCTCGATATATTCCTGCGCGCGCACCTGCCGCGTCACCGAATAGACCAGCCGCGCGTGCCAGGTCCACCACAGCGACGCCAGCGCGAGCATGGAGTTGAGCAGCGTCGGCTCCAGCACCGCCGCCACCGCCAGCGCCACCACCAGCGGCGGGATCGCCAGCGCGATGTCGGTGAGGCGCATGATGACGATTTCCGTCCAGCCGCCGAAATAGCCCGCGAGGATGCCCAGCACCGTGCCGACCGGCACCGCGATCACCAGCACCACGCCCGCCAGCGCCAGCGACACCCGCAGCCCGTAGATCGCACGGCTGAAATTGTCGCGCCCGGTGTTGTCGGTGCCGAACCAGTGCTCCCAGGACGGCGGCAGGTGGCGGTGCTGGAAATCGACCACCGCCCCGGCATCGGCGGGGTAGGGCACGATATAGGGGGCAAATACCGCCAGCAACACCGCGACCACGACGATGATCGCGCCGATCACCGCCGTCGGGTTGCGCGAAAAGCGGTACCAGTTCTGCCAGGCGTTCGACAGCGCGGCCTGTTCCGACAGGTCGAGGTCGCTCATGTCCGTGCCCCCCGGATGCGCACGCGCGGATCGACCAGACCCACCGCAAGGTCGATGACCAGATTCACCAGCACGAAGAACACGCCCGAGACCATGACCACGCCCATGATGGCGTTGAGGTCCTTCTGCTGGATCGCCCGCACCCCGTAGGCGGCCATGCCGTCGAAGGAAAAGATCAGCTCGACCACGAAGGCATTGCCGATCAGCGAGGCGAATTCGAGACCGGCGATGGTCAGCGGCGGCACGAAGGCGGGGCGCAACTGGTATTTGAACAGCCGCAGCCGCTCGGGGATGCCGAAGGCGCGGGCGGCCTCGATATAGTCCTGGCGGCTCACGTCGATCATGCTGGCCCGCGTGATCCGCGCCACCTGCCCCATCGTGGCCAGCGACAGCGCCAGTGCCGGGAGCAACAGGTGGCGCAGGGCCTCGAGAAACACATCCGGCCGCCCCTGCACCAGCGAATCGACCAGCAACATGCCGGTGGGCGAGGCGATGAAATCGGTGCCGCGCGGCAATCGCCCGGTGGTGGGCAGGATCTGCAGCACATAGCCCGCCAGCACCTGCAGCAGCAGCGCGATGAAGAACGACGGCATCACCGCCGAAAAGATCGCCACCCCGCGCACCGCGTTGTCGGGCCAGCGGTCCTTCCAGTTGGCGGCAATGACGCCAAGCGGCACGCCGACGGCAAAGGCGAACAGGATGGTGATCAGCACCAGCTCCAGCGTGGCCGGAAAGCTGGCGCGCATGTCGTCCGAGACCGACCGCCGGGTCAGCAGCGACTGCCCCAGATCACCGCGCACCAGCCCCGAGACATAGCCGAGGTATTGTTCGACGAAGGGCTTGTTGAGGCCAAGCTCGGTCTGCAGCGCCTCGACCTGTTCGGCGCTGGCGCGCGGGCCAAGCGCCATGCGTGCCGGATCGCCGGGCATGACGCGGGCGATGGTGAAGATGACGATCGACAGCCCCACCAGCACCAGAAGCGACCAGGCAAGCCTGCGCAGAAGGAAAGCGGCAAATTCCATCACGCCCCTCGAAAACCCGGTCGGCTACACGCCCTGCACCGGGATGGTGCCCTGCGAGAGAAGGGAGAATGTCCCCCGCAGGGCCGGAACAGCGGGGCTGGAGCGGGTCGCGTATTCATGCACCCGGCGGACCCGCTCCGCCCCTTTGTTCCTGCGCATTGTCGCGGGCGTCAAACGTTTCCGTTTGACTGCGAAATGCTCTAGCAGGTCCAGGCGTAGCGGCTGAAGTCGAACTCGAAGCTCATCATCGGCGGCACCGCGACAAAGCCGGTCAGACAATTATCCATCGCGTGCTGCTGGGTCTGCGCCATCAGCGGGATCGAGACCATGCGGTCGGCCAGCAGCGCCTGCAGGTCCTTGTAGATGACGGCCTGTTCGTCCACGTCGCCGGTGGCGCGCGCGGCGGCGATCATGGCGTCAACCTCGGGGTCCTGCAGCCAGTCCATGCTGATCCATGTGCCCGAGGCAGCCGAATCGAACTGCGGGAAGAACATCGAATCGGGCGAAGGATAGGTCGGGCCGTAGAAGATCTGGTTCACGTTGGGCGTCTGCTCGACCGACGAGGCGATCTCGGTGATCCGGTTCCACGGCTCGGGGTCCTGGGTCACGACAAAGCCGAGGCTTTCGAGATTGGCCTGCATCAGCAGGCTGATTTCCTCCTCGAAGGCGGTGCCGGCCACATAGGAGAGCGTGATCGGAATCGGCTGTCCCGCCCAGGACGACTGCGCGATCTCGTCGGCGGCGGCGGCAAGGTCGTAGCGCGGCGCCTCGACATCGGGGTTCCAGAAGGCGGCAAAGCCCTGCGGCAGCACCGTGGTCATCTGCTCGCCCGGCAGGATCACGTCGCGGATCGTGTCGTAATCGGTGGCATAGGCGATGGCGCGGCGGATATGCACGTCGTCGGTCGGCTCGGCCTGGGTGTTCAGCTTCAGGTAGAAGGCGGTCGAGGTCGGGCGGCTCTCGATGCGGAACCGCCCCATGTCGACCAGTGCCTTGTAGGTTTCGGGCGACTGGTATTGCGAGGTCATCGTCAGCTCGCCCGAAGCGGCCATGGCGCGCACGGTGGCCTCGTCATTGGTGATGACCCAGCGGACCTCGTCGATCGGGCCATCGCCGAAACCGCCATAGTAACCGGCGTCGCGCGTGATGGTCATCTGCGCGCCGCGATCCCAGCTTTGCAGCAGATAGGCCCCGGCCCCGGCGACATTCTCGCCCAGCCAGGCCTGCGCATCATCGTCGCCCGCGTGTTCGGCAACGACATCCGAGTTCACGATCATCAGCGCGGGCACGGTGGCCATGAAGGGGGCAAAGGGCCGCGACAGGTTGAAGGTCACGGTGCCGTCGTCGTTGGCGAGCACGTTGCCAGATTCGACCACGCCGTCGAACAGGTTGGCCGGACCCTGGTTGATCCGCAGCAGGCGCTCGAACGAATAGACCACGTCCTTCGCCTCGACCGGCGAGCCGTCCGAGAAATGCGCGTCCGCGCGCAGCGTGAAGGTCACGGACGAGGCGTCGTCGGCCACGACCCAGCTTTCGGCCAGTTGCGGGACGAGATTGCCTTCGGAATCGACGGTGACGAGGCCGTCGTACAGGTTCACCGCCGCCATGTAATCGGTGTAGTCGCTGATCTTGGCCGGGTCGATCGTGCCGAAGATCTGCACGGTGTTCATGGTCACCACGTTCTGCGCCGCCGCTGCAAACGGCAGCATCAGCGCGGCGGATGAGGTGAGAAGCAGTCGTTTCAGCATGTTGTCCCCCATGATGCGCCCCGGCACTCCGGCCGGGCTGTCGCCGACGCGCGCGCCCCGACAGGAAAAAAGACTGCATTGCGCGCAAACGCGCAACAACCTGTCATGAGAACAGGTTTTTACCTGATACGGACAGGTTTTTTATTGACCCGGCGTCAAGCAGCGGTGCGAGGGAGCAAGGCAATCGGGCGAGCGGCTCCGCGCGGGTCGGCGCCGCGTCGTCGCCCGCAAATCCCGTCATTGCGAGCCGCAGGCGAAGCAACCCCGACCGCTCACCCGCAACATCGGGATTGCTTCGTCGGCTGCGCCTCCTCGCAATGACGGAACATGCCGCGCGCCCGATTGCCCTGTGCGAGGGGTCGATGCGCGTGACCTGCCCGGCCTCCATGCGGCGCGACCGGATCGGGCCGGTTCCGTCTACCGCAGCAGGCCGCTGGCATGTGCCCGGCTCAGCGCGCCGCGCCGGGTGGTCACGCCAAGTTTGCGATAGAGGTTGGCGAGGTGGAATTTCACCGTCGACTCGCTCAGCCCCATCAGGTTGGCAATCGCCTTGTTGCTTGCGCCTTCGGCAAGGGCGCGCAGGATACGGGTTTCCTGGCGGGTCAGTCCCGCTGCCCGCGCCGGGCCGGGCGCGAGCAGGCCGCGCAGGATCCGGCGGGCACCGTCTTCGGCCTCGACCGCCTCGCGCATCCGGTGGGTGGCGAGAATGTCGACAAGGAACTGGCGCTCTTCGGTCAGCGGCGCAACGACGCCATCGCGCGCCGCGTCGCCGAACAGGCGCGCGAGCATCGCGGCGGCAGGCCCCTGATGGCCGGTGCGGCGCAGGATATGGACCTGCCACACCCGCGCCGCCACCCGCTGCCGCCCGAGCAGATGCGGATTGTCGATGATCGAGGCGACCAGCCGTTCAAGCCCCGGTCGGCGCGGCGCGGTCTGTGCGAGTTGCCTCAGCCAGACCAGCGCCATCGCCACGTCGTCACGGTCGCGCAATGTCGCCAGCCGGTCGGCCCCTGCCAGCACGAAGTCGAGCGTCACGCTCGACGGCAACTGCGCGGCCATGCGCCCGGCCTCGGCCCAGCGGCCCGCGCTCTGCATCAGGGCGATCTCGCGCAGGTCGATCAGGCTACGGAACTGTGCCGCCCGTTCCTGCCGCACGCGCCAGCGGTCAAGGAACGCGCGCGCTGCCACCAGCGAGCGGGTCTCGAGCAGGTGCTGCGAGCCGTAGGTCAGCGCGACCTCGGCGATACCGGGCCATATCTCGCCTTCGGTCAGGGCGTCGATCTCGCCCGCGAGAAAGTGGTGCAGCGCGTCGGGATTGCCGCGCTCGAACGCGACGCAGGCCTCGACCATGGCGAGGATGCGCGATTCGGCCGGGCAGGCGTAGGATACCGCCTCGAGAAAGCGCTGCGCCTGCACCAGTTGCCGCTGTGCCGCGCCGGTGTCGCCCTGCATGAGTCGGATCAGGCCGAGGTGCAGCTCGATGAAGAACGACAGAACCGGAACGGGAATGCGACCGAAATGGCGCGCGGCCTCGAGCGCGACATGCTCGGCCTCGGGCAGGCGCCGCTCGCGGATGTAGAATTCGAGCACGGTATTGTAGAACGCGCCATGGCCAAGGTCGTCGCCCGGCGACATTTCGGCATGCAGGCGATAGGCTGCATCGAGAAAATCGACCGGCAGCGAGAAGTCCTCCCAGATGCGCAGCACGAGGCGGAAGAAGCGCACCGGCAGCGAAAAGTCCCGATCACCCAGGACTGCCGCCGCATCCAGCATCCGCGGGCCCCAGCGCTCGGTCAGGACGTGCAGCGCCAGCGCGACATCGCCACCCTTCACGCCCAGCATGGCGCGGGTCGTGACCAGCGTTTCGTCCTCGAGCAGCAGACCGGCGGGAAAGCCCGCCAGCATCCGCTCGGTCGCCTCGGGGCCAAAGCGCTGGAGGAAGAACGGCCCCCCGCTTTGCCGCAGCGCCGCCAGGGCGGCCTGCCAGGCACCCGTGCCCTGAAAGGTGGCGATCGCCTCGGGCAGGCGCCCAAGCGCGGCCTGCATGACCGCGACGGCGCGGGCATCGGCGGGATCGCGGGTGCGCTCGGCCAGACGCCGGGCGATTGCGTGTTGCAGGGGCGCCCGTACGGCCGCCAGTGCCGGATGCAGCGCCGTACCGGGATGAGCAAAGGGCAGCCCGGCAAGAAGGCGCGGCTCGAACCGGCGCAGCGGTTCGGCCAGATGCGCACCCAGCGCCGCGATGGCCGCCGGGGGGTAATGTGACAGAATTTCATCATGCAGGAATTCGGCCAGTGCCTCGGGTTCTGCGCGCGCGCCGACCACCGCAGGCAGCAGGCAGGGCCAGCCGCCGCTGCGCACCATCACTTCGGCGGCAACGCCGGGGGCAAGGCCCGCTGCGACAAGCTCGGCCTCGGTCAGCAGCAGGTCGTCTGCCGTGAATTCCGAGACCTCGCCGTAAACCCGCGCCCGCGCAAGGCCGGGGATCGCGGTGCCGGGCCGCTTGGCGATGACGAGGCGCGCGCCGGTTGGCAGCGGCGCGGTCTGCGCCACCGCAGGCACGTCCCACAGCCCGGCGGCGGGTGGCGCCGCGTCGGTGGAAAGCGACAGCCCCCCGGCTTGTGCGAGAGCGGCGAGAAGCACGCTCTTGCCGGTGCCCGCTGGCGCCTCGATGACCGTCAGCGGCCCAGCGGCGCGCAGGATACGCGCAACCAGCGCCGGGCGGGGAAGCAGACGGAAAGACGCGGTGACCATGGTGAAAGACTGCGATGCAGCGCGGCGACGGGCAAGCGGCACGGACACGGCCCCGGTGTTCTGCCCCGGCGTCTGATGGATCAAGTCCGGCAGGCTGCGGAAAAACCGCCGCGACTGGTCGGGTTTGCGCTGTGCCTGTCCCAGGGGCGGGGGCGCACCGAAGACCCGCCATGGAGTTCTGGAATCCGTCAGGCGCCGAAACGCTCGGACACCGCCGTCACCGCCCGTTCATACTCCCCGCGACGATGTCATAGGGCAGGATGATGGACCGATGAACGCCGCCCTCGCGCAGGCTCGCCAGTTGCCGGATCGCCTCGCTGGCAAAGGACGTATGCGGGATGCGGACCGTGTTGAGCCAGGGCGCCAGCCATTCGTTCAGCGGGTTGCCGTCGAAGCCGTAAATCTGGATATCGTCGGGAACGGCAAGTCCCCTCTCGCAACAGGCCCGGTAGGCGCCGTATGCAATCTGGTCGCTGCCGCAAAAGAGCGCGCGATAGGTCTTTTGCCGCAGCAGTTCCCGCGCGTGTCGATAGCCGCCGTCCATCGACAGATCCGCCTCGCGGATGTCGCCCGCCTCCAGGGGAATGCCCTTTTCATGCAGCGCATCGCGTAGGCCGCGCAGGCGGCTGGCGCTGGTGTCAGAGTAGAGCGGGCCGTGGATGACGCCGAGCGGCAGGTGCCGGGCCTCGACGATCATCGAGACGACATCGCGGGCGGCCGCGTAGTCGTCCACGCCGACGAATGAAGTCTCGCCCAGGGACGTGACCCGGCGATTGATGAAAACGGTATGATACTGCGCGACGGTCTGCCGCAGGCTCCGGCTCTCGACCGCACACAGGATGAAAAGACCGCTGACATGGCGGGCGTTGATTTCAGCGAGGCAGCGGTCCTGTAGATCGGCATTCTCGTTGGTGTTGAACAGGAGCATGACCCCGCCACCATCATTGAGCCGCCGCTCGAGTTCCCAGGCGATCGCCGCATAGAGGCTGTTTTGGATGTTGGAAATCACCAGTGCATAAGTGTCGGTCGCCTGCCCGCGCAGCGCCTGGCCGATGCGGCTGGGGCGATAGTTCAGTTCCTTGACAAGGGACTGGATCCGCGCCCGTGTCTTTGGAGAAACGCCCTGCGCCTCGTTGTTGATGACGCGCGAGACCGTTGCGATGGATACGCCGCCATGGCGCGCCACGTCGCGGATCGTGACTGCGGGCTTGCCGGAGGGGCGCGTGCCCGTCGTATCCGGCGGCAAATCACCGGCAGGGCGGCGGTGCGCTTGCGGGCGCAGAGGCGTTTTCGGTTTGCGGTCCATTGCCAGCGCCAGCTTCCACCTTTCCGATAATTCGGGCATCCGTCTCGGGTCGCCTGCCGGAAGGCCCGTCAACAGGATGGGCGACCTAACGACCGTGCGCCCGGAACACAAGGGAACGGCGCCCCGCGATCCATTCCGCGCGCCCCCGCCTCGGGCGCTTCAGAAGTTCACCTGATCGCCGCCCTTGAGGCCCAGCATCGCACGGGCCTCGTCGGGGGTTGCGATGTCCATTCCAAGGCCGTCAAGGATCAGCCGGACCCGTGCAACCTGATCGGCTGACGAGGTTGCCGGTTCGCCGGGCCCGACCCAGAGCGAATCTTCCAGTCCGACGCGGATATGGCCGCCCATTGCGGCGGACATCGCGCCGATACGCAACTGGCTGGCCCCGGCACCCAGCACCGACCACTGATAGCCGTCGCCGAAAAGGCGGGTCGCCGTGCGGCGCATCATCTGCACGTCTTCGGGATCGCTGCCGATCCCGCCCAGCAGCCCGAACACCGACTGGATGAATAGCATGTCGCCGACCTTGCCGCGATCCACCATGTGACGCAGCGTGTAGAGATGGCCGATATCGTAGCACTCGAACTCGAATCTCGTGCCGTTGCCGAGGCAGGACGCAAGGACGAATTCGATGTCCTTGAAGGTATTGCGAAAGACGAGATCGCGCGAGTTTTCCAGATGCTCGTTTTCCCATTCCTGCGCAAGGTGGGGATGGCGGGCCTGCATCGGATAAAGCCCGAGGTTCATCGACCCCATGTTGAGCGAGGCCAGCTCGGGCGCGAAATGCGCGGCGGGTTTTACCCGTTCGTCCACCGCCATGAACGGGCTGCCGCCGGTGGTGATGTTGATGACGGCGCCGGTGGCTTTCAGCGCGGGCAGGATGCGCCCGAACGCGGCGACCGACTGGTCGGGGCGCCCGGTCTGCGGATCGCGGGCATGGACATGCAGGATGGCGGCCCCGGCCTCGGCGGCGCGGCGGCCTTCGGCGATGATCTGCTCAGGCGTCACCGGCAGATAGGGTGACATCGAAGGCGTGTGGATGGCGCCGGTCAGGGCGCAACTGATGATAACCTTGCGGCGTGTCGCCATCTGTCAGGTCTCCTTGTCGTTCAGGGCACCGGCGAGCGCCGCCAGCCGGGCGTCCCGCCATGCCGCACGGGCGGCCAGTTCGCTTTCCGGCAGCAGCCGTCGCCTTGCGGCAATCACCGTATCGGCCAGATCGCCGCTCCATTCCGCGCGCTGCGGCCGCTCGCGCCCGATGGCGGCGTAGGCGGGGCCGTAACGTTCGATGAACCCCTTGACGCCGCCCGGCGCATTCAGGTCGATGGTCTCGAACGGCCCCATGAACGACCAGCGCCGCCCCAGCCCGGCGCTCATTGCCGTATCGACATCCTCGACGCTGACGACCCCGCGCGCGACCAGCGTGAATGCCTCGTCAAGCAACGCGCCTTGCAGGCGGTTCATCAGGAAGCCCTCGATCTCATGATTCAGGACCACGGGTTTCTGGCCGATGTCACCCAGCAAGGCGCGTGTCCGGGCCATGGTGTCGGCAGAGGTTTCGGGCGAGGGGACCAGTTCGACCGCCGGGATGAGATGGGGCGGGTTCAGCGGATGGGCCACGAGGCAACGGGCGCTTCCGGCAAGGCCCGCGGCAAAGCGCGACGGCAGCAGCGCGGAGCTCGAGCTTGCGAGCACCGTCGCCGGATCGGCGATGGCGTCGAGTTCGGCAAAGACGCGCTGCTTTACATCAAGATGCTCGGGCGTGTTTTCCTGCACATGGATCGCCCCCTCGACCGCTTCGGCAAGGCTTTGCGCGCAATGGATGCGGCCGATGACCGTCGCCGCATCGACACCGGGCGACAGATTGGCGGCAACCGGATCGCGCAGGGTGCGGGCGATGTCTTCACGACCCCTGGCGGCGGCCTGCGGCAGGTGATCGAACAGGCGCACCGTGCACCCCGCGCGCGCGAAGGCGATGGCCCAGGACTGGCCGATGAGGCCCGTGCCGATGATGGCGATGATCCGGTCACGCATGGGGTCTTTCCCTTTATGGCAAGAACGGCGACAACCGCCGGGGGCGAGGCCGATGCCCCCCGTCGCCGTCGCCTGTCGGCCTGGCGTCTAGCGCCCGCTCACCGCGAGACGGCGACGAGAATAGGCATCGACGGTGACCGCCAGAAGCAGGATGGCACCCTCGACCATATATTTCACGTCCGCCGGCTGACCGACGAGATCGAGCCCGTTGGAAACGCTGCCGATCACCAGCGCCCCGACCAGCGCGCCCCACACGCTGCCCCGCCCGCCGAACAGGCTGGTGCCGCCGATGACCGCTGCGGCGATCGCCTCGAGCAGCAGGGTTCCGCCGCCGGACTGGGTGCTCGCCGCCTGCAGTCGTGAGGTCAGGATCAGGCCACCGGCGGCTGCCAGCAGGCCCGAAAGGGCGAATACATAGATACGGATACGCGCAACCGCGATCCCGGCGCGGCGTGCGGCCTCGACCTGACCGCCAACGGCATAGATATGGCGCCCGAAGCGCGTCCGGCTTGCCACCCAGTTGAAGAACGCGACCAGGACGAAAAGCACGACACCGGCGGTCGGCACGCCATAGGCACGATTGAGCACGGCAACGGTGCCGAACAGCATGACCGCGATCAGCGCTGCCTGCATGAACAAAAGCGGGCGCGACTGGCCGGACATTCCGGCGCGCCGCCGCTGGCTGTCCTCGACAAGATGCGACCCGACATAGCCACAGACGGCGACGCCCGCCAGCACCCACCCCCAGACCGCCGGCAGGAAGGTCGAGGCGATGGACGTGATGTGACGATCAAAGACGTTGAGCGTTCCGGCGTCACCAAGCACATGCAACTGGACGCCAAGCCAGATCAGCAGCCCGGCAAGCGTCACCACAAAGGACGGTACACCGAGAATGGCGATCCAGACGCCCTGCATCGTGCCGATCAGAGTGCCGACCAGCAACATGGCAAGGATCGCCGCCCACCATGGCCAGTCGTATTGCACCATCAGGACGCCCAGCACCGCCGCCGTCGCCCCGGCGACCGAGCCGAACGACAGGTCGATCTCTCCCAGCAGCAGGACAAGCACGACGCCGATGGCGATGGTCCCCGATACGGATATCTGGAGAGCAAGATTCGAGAGGTTGCGGGGGGTCAGAAAGTGAGAATCCTGTGCCTGGAAATATATCCAGATGACCGCAAGGCCAAGCACGACAGGAAGAACGCCGATGTCCCCCGAACCGATGCGCTGGCGCAGGTCGCGGATCAGGCCGCCGAGCAGGCCGACGGGCCGGGCGTCATCGGCGCCGGAAGAGGTGGTTGACTTGTCCGCGCCTGGTTTCACTTGGTGGTCTCCAATACGCCGGTGATGGCAGCGACGACTTCTTCCGGCGTGGTCTCGTCACGCCGGAACGTCGCCACGTTGCGCCCGAGACGAAGGACGGCGATGCGGTCCGCGACCTCGAACACGTCGTGCAGATTATGCGAGATCAGCACGACGCCGAGTCCTTGCGCGCGCAGTTCCTTGATCAGTTCCAGAACCTCGTGGGTCTGCGCCACCCCGAGCGCCGCCGTCGGTTCGTCAAGCAGCACGACCTTCGAGTTCCACATCACCGCGCGGGAAATCGCCACCGACTGCCGTTGGCCACCGGACAGCATGGCAACCGGAGAGCGGACATTGCGGATCGTCGTGACATTCAGCCGTTTGAGCACCTCAAGCGCGCGGCGCTCCATGTCGAGATCGGAAAGCCTGCCGAGCAATGCCGGGCCTTTCACGGTCTCGCGGCCGAGAAACATGTTGGCGGCGACATCGAGATTGTCGCAAAGCGCAAGGTCCTGATAGACCGTCTCGATGCCCAGGGCCGCCGCCTGGCGCGGCGAGTTGATCGACACCTCCGCGCCATCGAAGCGAATGGTGCCCGCATCCGGGGCATGGGTTCCGGCAATCACCTTGATGAGGGTCGATTTGCCGGCGCCGTTGTCGCCTGTCAGCGCCACGACCTCGCCCGGAAAGACTTCAAAATCAACATCGGTCAGTGCCTGCACCGCCCCGAAGCGTTTTGAAATCCCGCTGAGCGCAAGTACCGGCGCAGCGGCAAGGCCGCTTCCGTCGTTCATGGTTGCGGCCTCGCCTTACCTGGTTACGCGCTGCACGGGCCGACTTCGGGCATGCCCTTGCACAGATCTTCGGCCGTGACCGCGCCATCGTCGATCTCGAGCTGCATGTTCTCGGTCGTGATCACCATGGGAACGACTTTCGCCCACGGCACATCGACCCTGCCGTTGTTCATCGGCGCGCCTTCGACAAGGCTGGCATCAGGTTCTTCGCCGCGCAGCAGGGCCGCCGCGATTGCCGCCGCCTTGCTGGCCTGATCGTTGAGCGACCGCCAGACCGTCATCGACTGCTTGCCCTGCAGGATCAGTTGCAGGCTGCTCAACGTGCCGTCGAGGCCGGTCACCGGCACCTCGCCGGCAAGGCGCTGTGCGTCGAGTGCGGCAATGATGCCGCCCGCCATCCCGTCGTTGGCCGACAGAACCGCATCCACACCGTTATCGGTGCGCGTGAGGATCTGCTCCATCTGTTCCTGCGCCTTGGAAGGATCCCAGCCCGGCGTCCACACCGACTCGACGAGAACACGGCTGCCGTCATCGAACATCGGTTGCAGGACGCTCATGTAGCCCTGCTCGAACAGATGGGCGTTGTCATCCGTCGGCGAGCCGTTGATGACGACGATACGGTCGCCGTCCTCGGTGTTCTCGGCCAGCCACGTCCCCTGCAGCTCGCCGATGGTGTGGCCGTCCACCGAGACATAATAGGCGAGGTCGGCTTCCTGAATGAGCCGGTCGTAGGCAATGACCGGAACGCCCTCTCTCCGGGCGTGCTCGACGATGACGGCAGCGCCCCGCTGGTCGATGGCGGTCACGACCAGAACCTTCGCGCCGCTCACCAGTGCGGCTTCGGCCTGCGACAACTGCTTTGCCGGGTCGTTGAGCGCGTTCTCGACCCTTACCCGAACGCCGGGATATTCCCGCTCCATGGCGGCGATGAAGAACGGCTTGTCCTGGCTTTCCCAGCGCGCGGTCACGTTTTCCGGCAGAAGGAAAACCACCAGCGGCCCCTCGTCATCCTGCGCGAGGCTGAGCGTTGCCGGAGCGACCGTCATGACCAGCCCGAGCGCGGTGGCCCCCAGGATGCTGCGTCTGCTGTATTTGAGTTCATTCATGGCAAAATTGCTCCCCAGTGTCTGGCCCGAGTGGTTTTCGTTCGTTTCAACCAACTGTTCGGCGGACGACGCGGCCTCGCGGCCCTCCCCGTGTCATCCGATGCAGTGGGGTGACGGTAAGCGTAAACGTTTTACCTTGTCAATCGCTGCAAAGAGGGCCCGGTGCAACCGGGCGAACATCACATTCCGTCATTGCGAGGAGCCGCAGGCGACGAAGCAACCTCGATGTCGTGTGCGAGCGGTCGAGGTTGCTTCGGCTTCGCCTCGCGGGTGACGGAATAGGCAGCGCACCCGGCTACCTGAAAGACCGCCATGCCCTGCGGGGGCTGCGGTTCTGCGGCTCAGTTCCCCGGATTGTCCTCGACCGTCCCGGCAACGTACTGGTCGAGGTCGATCACCGCGCCCGTCATCATGCGGGCGTCGGGTGATACGAGAAACGCGATCAGCCCGGCGGGGTCTTCGGGCATGAGCAGGCGGCCAAAGGGCTGCCGGGCACCGATGGTCTCGGCCCAGTCGGGGGCAAGACCATGCACGCGGGTCTGCACCTCCTGTTCGCCCGGAGTCCAGGTCCAGCCGAGATTGACCGCGAAGACATGCAATCCCCGTTGCTTGAGCGTGTTCGCGGCGCCTTTGGTCAGCGCGACGAGCGCCGCCTTGGACGCGGAATACGGCACCAGGAACGGCGGCCCGCCATAGGCCAGCATCGAGGTTATGTTCACGATGACCCCGCCCGCCCGCATGTGCTGCGCCACCTCCTGCATGAGGAAAAACGGTGCCCGCACGTTCAGGTGGAAGATCAGGTCGAAGGTCTCCTGCGTCGTGTCCTCGATTCCGCCACGCGCCGTTGTGCCTGCGGCATTCACCAGCACGTCGACCGGGCCGATCCGTGCGAGCGCTGCCGCAAGCGGCGCGCGCCAGTCCATCCCTGCCAGATCGGCAACCAGCGCGGTCGCCTCGGCACCGGCCTCGGCCAGCGCGGCACAACGCGCCTTGAGCGCCTCGCTCTGGCGGTCGATCAGCAGGAAGCGCGAGAACCCTTCGCGCATAAGGCGTTTTACAGTCGCGTGGCCGATACCCTGCGCGGCACCGGAAATGACAGCCGTTCGACCGCTCATGACAATCCTCCTGCAAATCGTGGCTCCGGTCTGCCGCGCACGCCCAGGCCGTCGATGACGAAAAGCGACCCGCGCAACTGGCCATCGCCAGGATATCGGGGCAGCGGCGGCTCGGCCATCGACGTGACGAAAAGGCGGTCAAGCCCGGCGCCGCCCCATGCCACACTGGTCACCTTGCGCACCGGCATCTCAATTTCGCGCAGAACTTCGCCCTCGGGCGACAGGCGGCGGATACGCCCGTCAAAGACCGCCACGCTCCAGACGGCGCCTTCCTCATCTACCGTAGCCCCGTCCGGCGCTCCTCCGCGTTCGTCTGGGACAGTGTAAAACGTACGCCGGCCCGAGATTTCCCCCGTCGCCGGGTCATGGTCCCAGGCGCCGATTTCCCCCGTGAAGCTGTCAGCAAAATAGAACACGCTTCCATCCGGGGACCAGCACGGGCCGTTTGAACAGATGATGCCCTGCCCGAGGCAGGTAACGGTGCGATCAGGCTCGAGTCGCCACAGCGCGCCGGTCGGGTGTTCCTCTCCAAGATCCATTGAGCCACAGACGAAGCGCCCCATCGGATCGACCTTGCCGTCATTCAGAGCCGTATTCGCGTTGACAGGGTCGGGTCGCACAAGCAGGTCGCAGGCGCCGCTTTCCAGATCAAGCCGCCAGAACCCGTCGGCCAGGGCGGCCACCAGCCCCTGTCCGTCCCAGAGCGCAACCGCGCCCACCCGCGAGGGAACAGTCCATGCACGCATCTCGGCCCCGTGTTCGGTGCACCGGAAGACACGCCGACCAAGCGCATCGACAAAGTAGAGCCGCCCGGCCTCCGCGTCCCAGAGCGGGCCTTCGCCAAGCAGCGGCTTCACATCGGCAAGGACACTGATTTCCATCTTGATTGCATCCTCGAGGCCAGGGACCACCGGCACCTCGCCGGGGGTTCGCGCAGGTCAGGCTCGACACGTCGTGCGCCCTGCGCAGCCTGTTGCCCCGCGCGACGACTGGTCCGGACATGGCTACTGTGAATTCGTGCCGCCATGCAACGCCAGATCGTGCCCGCTGATCAAGCGCCACCGGGTGACCACACGCGCGCCGGGGCTGCACGCCTTGCGCGAGACACGAGTATCACCTGCCGTTCGGGAATATGCCCTACCGGAGTTTTCTGCATGGCCTGCGCGGACCACCCCCGGCCCTGGCAAGCGCTTGCGCATTCGCGGCCATCCGGCTCGTGATGGCGCTTGTCCGAGCCGACGCAGCCCGTCGCGCCTTTCGTCCTGCCGCGCCTTTCGGAATGCAATCGCGCGAGCATCTGGCAACCTGCGGCAAGCGCATCTTTGCCCGGCGCGCCGGACTGCCGTTTCACGACCGCGCGCCCGCCTTGCGTACGACGGCGCTCGGGCAGGAGCTGGCCGGGCGGGGAACGAGGGAGTCGTGCTCGATCATGTGGCACCAGTGGTTCCGGGTTCCTCACCCCCCGCCGCCTGTCCGTCCCGCTCCAGTACGAAGGCGCTCGCCGGATCGGCGATGAAGCGCCAGTTGCGGCGCGGTCCGGCCATGGTGTTGAGGTAGTACATCTCGAACCCGTAGGGCGCGGCGCAGGGGTGGTGGCCGCGTGGCACCAAGGTCACGTCGCCGTCGCGCACGGCCATCGCCTCGTCCAGCGTGCCGTCCTCGGTATAGACCCGCTGCAGGCCCCAGGCGCCGGGGCGGTCGAGCCGGAAGTAGTAGGTTTCCTCAAGACAGGTGATGCGGGGAAAGTCGTCCTCGTCGTGGCGGTGGCCGGGGTAGCTGGACCAGTGCCCGTTCGGGGTAAACACCTCGGTCACCAGCAGGCTGTCGGCGACATCGGCATCCTCCATGGCGATGTTGTAAATGTGGCGGGTGTTGCCGCCCTTGCCGCGCGTGAGCATGGCGCAATCCGCACCGCCCAGAAGCCGCGCCGCATGGCCGCCCTTGCCCGGCGCGGTGCAGACGGCCAGCGTGCAATCGGTGGTCGCCACCGCCCGCCAGTCAACCCCCGGCGGGAGGTAGAGCGCATGGGGCGGCGTGCGCTCCCACACGGAAAGGCGCTCGCCCAGCTCGCCCCAGTCGTGGCCTGCGCCCTCGATCCGCGCCTTGCCCTCGACCAGCACGAGGATTGCCTCGCGCGCGCCGGTGGCCTCGGCGGCGCTGTCGCCGGGGCGCAGGTGATGGAGGCCGAAGCCCACGTAGCCCCAATCGGGCGACAGCGGCCCGCGCGCGTTCTCCACGGTGATGTCGTGGACCTTGCCAAAGTTGCCGCGCGGCCTGCGCAGAAGATGTCGCATCGGATGCCCTCCGGGTTCGGCGGTTCAGTTCATCACCCGCCGCGCGGTCTGTTCGGCGTAGCGGCGGTAGGCGTCGCGCACCTCGGCGCGCGCGGACACTTCGGGCACCGCCACATCCCACCAGTGCCCGCCAACGTCGCGGTCGTGGTAGGGGGTGGTCTCGATCACGATCACGGTCGGCCGGTCGCGGTCGCGGGCGGCGACGATGCGCGCCTCGAGATCGGCGATGCCGGTCGCGCGTTCGGCATATGCGCCCATGCTGGCGGCATGGGCGACAAAGTCGATCTCGGGCTGGGCCTCGATATTGGTGCTGGCGTAGAGATTGTTGAACTCGGCGCCGCCAGTGCTCATCTGCAGGCGGTTGATGCAGCCGAAACCGCGATTGTCGGTCAGCACCACGGTAAAGGGCACGCGGCGCATCACCGCCGTGGCCAGTTCGGAATTGGCCATCATGTAGCTGCCGTCGCCGACGAAGCAGATCACCTCGCGCTCGGGCGCGGCAAGTTTCACGCCCAGCGCGCCCGCGATCTCGTAGCCCATGCAGGAATAGCCGTATTCCATGTGATAGCCGCCCGCGCTCGCGCGCCACAGCACCTGCAGCATGCCCGGCATGGTACCCGCCGCGCACATCGCCAAGGTCGCAGGCGTGGCCACGCGCTGCACCGCCCCGATCACCTGCGCATCGGACGGCAGCCCGTCGTGGTTGGGCGCGGCGCAGAGCGTATCTGTGGCGGCGAACCACGCGGCGCGGCGGCCATTGTCCTGATCGGCGAAGGTCACGGACCCCAGCGCGGCCTCGATGGCGCGGATCGCCTGGCGCGCGTCGGCCACCAGCCCGACCGCACCGTGTTTCATCGCATCATGCGCGGCAAGGTTGATCGACACCAGCCTGCGGCCGGGGCTGGCGAACAGGGTGCGGCTGCCGGTGGTGAAGTCCTGGAACCGGGTGCCGATGCCGATTACCAGATCGGCATCGGCGGCAACCTCGTTGGCGGGGCCGGTGCCGGTGACGCCGGGTGCGCCGAAGTTCAGCGGCTCGTCCCAGGCGATGGCGCCCTTGCCCGCCTGGGTTTCGGCCACGGGAATGTTGTGCCTGCGGGCGAAGGCGGCCAGTTCGCCCTCGGCCCCCGAATAGATCACGCCGCCGCCTGCGACGATCAGCGGGCGCCGGGCCGCCTTCAGCAGCGCCACCACATCGGCCACTTCGCGCGGGTCGGGTTCGGGGCGGCGGATGCGCCAGATGTGGGGCGTGAAGAAGCTGGCGGGATAATCCCAGGCCTCGGCCTGCACGTCCTGCGGAAAGGCGATGGTGGCGGGGCCGCAACCGGCGGGGTCGGTCATCATCGCCAACGCGCGCGGCAGCGCGGACAGCAACTGTTCGGGGCGCGTGATGCGGTCGAAGAAGCGGCTGACCGGGCGCAACGTGTCGTTGACCGAGACGGTGGCGTCGTCGAAATCCTCGAGCTGCTGCAGCACCGGATCGGGGCCGCGCCCGGCAAAGACATCGCCGGGGATGAACAGCACCGGCAGCCGGTTCACATGCGCCAGCGCGGCGGCCGTGACAAGGTTGGTCGCCCCCGGCCCGATTGATGTCGTCACCGCCATCGCCTGCCGCCGCCGCCGCGTCTTGGCCCAGGCAATTGCGGTATGCGCCATGGTCTGTTCGTTCTGACCGCGCCAGGTGGGCAGCGCGTCGCCGATCCTGTGCAAGGCCTCGCCCAGACCGGCGACATTGCCGTGGCCGAAGATCGCCCAGACCCCTTCGATGAAGCGCGCGCCCGCCTCGTTGTTCTGCACGGACAGCCAGCGCACCATCGCCTGCGCCGCCGTCAGCCGGATCGTCTCCATCGCCTCGTCCCCCTGTCTGACGCCCCGCAGGGCGGTTGCCTCAGTCGCCGGCGCGCGCACGGGCCGTGTCCCACAGCGCGCAGAGCCGCGTGTAATTGTCGGCCATGCGCGCAACCGTCGCCGTGTCGTCGATTGCGCCCACCATCCAGTCGCGCGCGGCGGCGCCGAAGATCGTGCGCCCGACCGCAAAGCCTTTCACCAGCGGCTGGCGTGCGGCGAGTTCGAAGCTTGCCGCCAGCGCCTCTTCGGGCGCGTCGAGGCCAAGCACGACGATGCCGCGCGTGCGGGGATCATGCGCCTCGATCGCGGCCACGGCGCGTGCCCAGGCGGTATCCGTAGCCAGCGGTTCGAGCTTCCACCAGTCGGGAAACACCCCCGCGGCGTAGAAGCGCCCGATCAGCGCCGCCGTGGTATCGTCATCCACCGGCCCAAGGGGCGAGGCCACCAGTTCAAGCAGGAACTCCAGCCCCTGCCTGCGCGCGGCGCTCCACAGCCGCAGCACCTCGTCCTCTTGCGCGGCGGCGGTGGCGGGGTCGTCGTCGGGGTGCGCCATGACCAGGCATTTCACCACCTGCCCGCGCGGCCATTCGCGCAGGCCGCCCAGATCGGGGCCAAGCGCGGGCTCGAACCGCAGCGGGCGCGCGCCGGGCAGTTCCGCCGGGCGGCCGATCCACAGCCCCGTGCCCTCGGCCCGCATCAGCGCATCCTGACCCAGCCGCCCGTCGCACAGGATGCCGTAGCCCCGCTGCCCGCGCGCCACCTGTTGCGCAGCCTCAACGCACAGCAGTTTGAACGCGCCGATGCGGTCGGGCGTGGCGCCCGGCAGCGCCTCAAGCTGGCTGCGGTGGTCGAAGGCAAACACCCGCATCGTGGACCAGTCGCCCTTGCGCGTGGTGGCCCAATGCACCTGCGCAAGGTCGGGGTCGTTACGCAGATCGGGGCGGGTGACGCCGCGCGACAGGAAGAAATGCAGCTCTTCCAGCGAGGGATAGGCCGGGGTGCAGCCGTGGCGGCTGACCGCAAGCGCGCCGCAGGCATTGGCGTATTCGAGCGCGCGCGGCCAGCCCTCGCCGTCAAGCCAGCCCTTCACCAGCCCGGCCATGAAACCGTCGCCCGCGCCAAGGACGTTGAATACCTCGATGGCGAAGCCGGGACCGCTTTCGCCTGCATCCAGATCGTCGGGGATCGCGCCCGCGAAGGCCACCGCCCCCATCGGCCCGCGCTTGCACACGAGGGTGGCATCCGACACCGCCCGTACCGCGCGCAACGCCGCGATGGTGTCGGTGCTGCCGCCCGCGATGTGGAATTCCTCTTCGGTGCCGACGATCAGGTCGAAATGGTGTAATGTCGCCTGCAGCCGCGCGGTGACGGCGGCGCTTTCGATATAGCGGTTCTCGCCGTCGCCATGGCCCGACAGGCCCCACAGATTCGGGCGATAGTCGATGTCGAGCGCCCTGCGCGCCCCGTGCTGCCGCGCCAGCCGCAGCGCGCGCAGCACCGCCGCCGTGGTGGCGGGATGCGACAGATGGGTGCCGGTCGCCACCAACGCGCGAGATTCGGCGATCAGGCTCTCGTCGATGTCCGCCTCGCACAGCGCCATGTCGGCGCAGTTCTCGCGGTAGAAGATCAGCGGGAACCGTTCGCGGTCGCGGATGCCGAGGATGACCAGCGCGGTCAGCCGTTCCGGGTCGGTCGTCACCCCGCGCAGGTCCACGCCCTCGCGCGCGAGTTCCTCGCGGATGAAGCGGCCCATGTGCTCGTCCCCGACCCGCGTGACAAGCGCCGCCCGCAACCCCAGCCGCGCCATGCCGCAGGCCATGTTCGTGGGGCTGCCGCCGATGTATTTCTGGAACGACCCCATGTCTTCAAGCCGCCCGCCGACCTGCGTGCCGTAAAGGTCGACGCCCGCACGACCGATCGTGATGACATCAAGGGGTTTGGGCGTGGCTTCGGGCATCAGCGCGCCTCAGTCATAAAGCGCGGGGCGCGCCGGCGTGCTGATCGGGACCGCCTCGCCCGCCAGGGCCTGCGCGCTGACGCAGGCGTCGGCGGTGACTGCGGCCATGTAGCCGTCCCAGGCGCCGGGTCCGGCGACGGTGCCGCGCGCCGCAGCCTGCAGGAAGTCGCGCAGTTCGATGTCATAGGCGTCAATGAAGCGTTCCTTCCAGTCGGTGAGGATGTCGTTCTGCAGCCTTGCGCCGGTGCGCGTCTGCACCGCCATCGGCTCGGGCAGGCGGGCGGTGCCGTTTTCGCCGACCACCTCGCACTGGATGTCATAGCCGTAGGCGCAGTTCACGAAAACCTCGACGCTGATGACCACGCCTTTTGCGGTTTCCAGAATGACGATCTGCGGGTCGCGCAGGTTCGCGTGGCTGCGCGATGTCGTGCGCGGAAACAGCACCCTGGCCGAGACATGGTCATCCTCGAGCAGCCAGCGGAACACGTCGATCTCGTGGATCAGTGTATCGTGGATCGCCATCGGGGTGTCGAAGTCACCGGGCACGCTCTGGTTGCGATGCGCGGCATGCACCATGAGCGGGCGGCCGGTGTGGCGCGCGATGGCGTCTTTCAGCGCGCCATAGCCCGCGTCGTAGCGGCGCATGAAGCCGACCTGCACCAGACGGCGGCCAAGCGCCGTTTCGGCCTCGACGATCCGCAATGCGGCGGTGGCGGTGGTGGCAAGCGGTTTCTCGCAGAAGCAGGGCTTGCCTGCGGCAATGGCGGCAAGGACATAGGGTTCGTGCGTGGCGCCGGTGGTGGTGACAAGCACCGCGTCGACCGACGGGCTGGCGATCAGATCCTGCCCGCGCGCAAATACCTCAGCCCCCGGCGCGATGTCGCGGCGCACCGCCTCGGCGGCAGCGGGATTCGCGTCGGCAAGGGCAACGACCGTGCCGCCTGCAAGCACCTGCGCGATGCGGCGCGCGTGATCGCGGCCGATGGCCCCCGTGCCGATGATTCCGATCCTGACGCTCATATGTCCTCCTGGCGGCAGATTCCTGTTCAGGCGCTGGCTGCGAGCGCCGGGTCCGCGCGCAATGCGGCACCGGCGGCCTCGGCAGCCTCGAGCGCGGCGATGGCATCCTTGCCCGTCGCGCCTTCGGATGCGGCTCCGGCGACGGCGGCAGCGAAATCCTCGGCCTGGCGGCGCAGCGCGGCCATCAGCACGGCATCGCCGCGCGGCGGCCACAGGAAGCGGCAGTTCTCGAACCCGAGGGTGCCGAAGACCTGCACCCAGCAGGCATCCCCCGGCGGAAACCGTCGCCCGAGCGAGACGAGGCCGGTCGCGCCACCCGACAGATCGCACAATGCCTGCACGGCGTCGGGGTCTTCGGGCACCACGGCGTCAAAGGTCGCGGCAGAACGCGCCACGCGATAGTGTCCGGGTTCCTGACCGCTGAGCCAGCGCATCTGATCGAATTCATGCACGCCCATGTCGAGAAACGCGCCGCCACCCGAGCGCCTGAAGGCGGCGGAGGGCGGCGTCTCGTCCCATTGATGGCAGGCGACCAGATAGATGTCGCCAAGCGCGCCTGCCGCGATCCGTTCGCGCAACCGCCGCAGCGCCGGGACGAAGCGGCGCCAGTAGGCGACCTGCAGGCGCACCCCGGCGGCATCGGCCGCCGCTGCGGCAGCGCGGGCTTCGGCCACGTTCAGACCGCAGGGCTTTTCGCACAGGATCGGCAGCCCGGCAGCGGCGATCTCGCGCACGGTGGCAACATGGGCCGGGGTCGGCACCGCGACCAGAACGCCGTCGAGGCCGCCCGCATCCAGCATCGCCGCGCAGTCCGGAAAGATGCGCCCGGCAGGCAGGGGCAGCCGGCTGCGGGCATCGGGGGCAGCCTCGGCAATGGCCACGACCTTGACCTTGCGGCTGCGCTCCAGCGCCCGCAGATGGGTAAGCCCCATGCGCCCCGCACCCACAAGACCCAGTCGGAATACTGGCATTGCTCCTCCTTTGGCCCGGTTCCCTTGGCCCGGTACGCCCGTCAGCCTGTCGCCTCGGCGCCCAGTTCGGCCCGCATCTGCTGCAGTTCACGCCCGCCCGCCATCATCTCGAGCACCTGGGTCTCGGTGATCTCGCTCTTGGCGAAGGTGCCCAGCGAGGTGCCGCGGTTGAGCAGGGTGAAGGTGTCGCCCACCGGGTAGGCGTGGTGAATGTTGTGGGTGATGAAGATCACCGCCAGTCCGCGCGCCCGCGCCTGCGCGACATAGCGCAGCACGATGCCCGCCTGATGGACGCCCAGCGCCGAGGTCGGTTCATCGAGGATCAGCACCTTCGCGCCGTGATAGACCGCGCGGGCGATGGCGACGCACTGGCGCTCGCCGCCCGACAGGGTGCCGACCGCCTGTTGCGGGTCGCGCAGGGTGATGCCGATATTGGCAAGCTCCTCGGCGACGATGGCATCGGCGGCCTGCATGTCGAAGCGCCGGAAGGGGAACGCGCCTTTCACCGGCTCGCGCCCGAGAAAGAAGTTGCGGGTGATGCTCATCAGCGGGATCATCGACAGGTCCTGAAAGACCGTGGCGATCCCGTGGTCAAGCGCGTCGCGCGGCGAGGAAAACCGCACCGGACGGCCCTGCACCAGCATCTCGCCCTCGGTCGGCGTGTGAACGCCCGAGAGGGTCTTGATCAGCGTCGACTTGCCCGCGCCGTTGTCACCCAGCAGGCAATGCACCTCGCCCGCGCGCGCGGCAAAGGAAATCCCGCGCAGGGCGACGACCGAGCCGAAGCGCTTAGAGACGTTGCGCAATTCGACGATCGGGGTGGAATCCGCTGCCTGTGCCATCAACGCGCCTCCGTCGCCTTGCGGCGCACCAGATTGTTCACCAGCACCGCAATCAGCAGCATCCCGCCGAGAAACACCTGGAACCAGTCGGAATCGATGCCGGTGTAGAAGATGCCCATCTCGACCGTGCCGAAGATCAGCGCGCCAAATGCCGCGCCGATCGCCGAGCCGTAGCCCCCCGTCAGCAGCGAGCCGCCGATCACCGCCGCGATGATGGCCTGAAACTCCTTGAGGAAGCCCCGCAGCGTGTCGGCCGATCCGGCCTCGAGCACCTGGGCGGCGGCGAAGATCGTGGCGCCCAGCATGGTGCCGACGAAGAGCAGGATCTTCACCCGCGCTACCGGCACACCCATGTTGCGCGCGGCATCGGCGTCACCGCCTGCGGCGAAGATCCAGTTGCCGAAGCGGGTGCGCGCCAGAATCCAGGCGCAGATCGCGGTGACCACGATCCACCAGGCAATCGACATCGACAGGCCGTTCACCAGCGCCCGCCCGTCGGGGCGCACCGCGATCCAGCCGATGTCGCCCAGATACTGGAACAGCGAGGTGCCGAACTTGCCGCCGAAAAGCTGGACGATGAAGCTGTTTTCATGGCCTTCGGTGATATAGGGAATCTGTGTGCGTCCGGTGATGGTGCGGGTGATCGCCAGCGTCAGTCCACGCAGGATGAACATGCCTGCCAGCGTGACGATGAACGACGGCAGGCCGGTGCGGACCACGAGGATGCCGTTGATCGTGCCGATGATGATGGCGAAGGCGAAGGCAATGCCCAGCGCCAGCCAGATCGGCAGGCCGAATTCGGTGACGCCGAGGCCGATGGTGACGCTGGCGAAGCCGACCATTGATCCGACCGAAAGGTCGAACTCGCCCCCGATCATCAGCAGCGCGACCGGCGCCGCGAGGATGCCGAGTTGCGCCGAGACCTGCAGGAAGTTTGCAACCCCCATCAGGCTGAAGATGCCGCTGTTTCCGGCCGTGATCGCGAAGAATGCAAAGACGAGCACCGTGCCGGTGACGGCACCCAGCTCGGGCCGCCGCAGCAGCCGCACCATGAGACGCGGCGAATGGCCGTTTCGCGCTGCACTTGCCGCGCCAGCCCCGGTCTCTGCCGGTTTGTCGTCAGTCGTCAGACTCATCTGTCGAATCCCCCGCCCGTGCCCAACTGTATCAGAACGCGCCGCCCCGGACGCCCCGGAGCGGCGCGCATCGGTTCACGTCAGCGGATGCCCTGACGGCTGAGGTCGCGCACGGCGGCGGCGTCCTCGGCGGTGATGAAGGACGGCCCCGTCCACACGTTGTCGGTGGGGAAGGTGCGATACATCGCCCGCGAGGCGAGGAACATCACCGGATAATAGCCCATCAGGAACTGCTGGTTGTCGATGGCAAACAGCGCGCTCCCGTTGGCGACCGCGTCCAGAATCTCGGGCGAGAGGTCGAACGAGGCAAGGCGATAGTTGTCGGTCGTGCCCTGGTCCTCGAACATCTTCAGGATCGGCGCCGCCACCGTCGGCCCCAGCGTGAGCACGCCGGTCACTTCGGGATGGGCAGTAAGATAGGCCTCGACGCGGTGGGTCACGTCGGTCGGGTCCATGGTCGAGGCGACCACTTCCGACCCGCCGCCGCTTTCGGCAAGCCCGTCATTGTAGCCCTGGCAGCGCAGGTCGAGGCTGACGTTGCCGACCTCGTGGTTCACGCAGATGCCATGGCTGACGCCCGCCTCGGCCATGATCTGGCCCGCGCGCACGCCGTTGTCATATTCCGAGTGGCCGCCGACATAGAGATCGAGGCCCCAGTTCTCTACCTGCTCCATGCCGCTGTCGATGACGACCACCGGAATGCCGGCGGCCTTGGCGGCCTCGATCGGGTCATGCAGCGCGTCGGCGTCGGGAATCGAGACGACGATGCCGTCGGGATTCGATGCGGTGGCGGCCTCGATCATGCGCGCCATGCGCACCACGTCAAAGGTCTCGGGCGCCTGATAGTCCACCGTGACACCGAGTTGCTCGGCTGCTGCCAGCATCCCGTTCTTCACCACGGTCCAGTAGACATCGTTGGCCTGACCGTGGGTGACGAAGACGATACGCACGTCTTCCGGCCCCTTGACCTGCGCGTCGGCGGCGCTTGCGCCGAAGGTCAGTGCAAGCGCCACGCCCGCAGCCTGCACCATGCGCCCGTGGGGCGACTTGAGAAAGTCCCGGATCATTCGCTTCTCCTCCCTGATAGGCGGCCCGCTGCCGCCACGCCGTCACTTCACTCCCGTTGTTGCAGTCAGGTCCCGCAGCGATCCTCGCTGCAGGCCCAGTCCTGCCGCCTTCGCCCGGAAACCGGGCGAGGCGAGCAGCTCGTATTCGTCGATGCGGATCGCCGCCGAACCGGGTTCGATCAGTTCCAGTTCGCCCGGCGCGTTGGCGTGAAAGCAGATGAAGGTCAGGCCCGGCCCGATGCGGTCCAGCAGCGCGTCATAGCGGTCCTCGCGCGGGCGATCCCGGTTCCACGGCGTTTCCAGAACGCGGTCGGCAAGGCGCTGGCCCGAAGCCGCCAGCCGCTCCGCCGCCGGGGCGAGCGCCGCATCGGCCACGCCCTGCAGGTTGTGGTTCGGCATGTAGGCCGAGAGACTGGCCGGAAACAGCGTCGGAATCCCGTAGTCGAGCGCAACGGTGACGTAACGGTCGCAGAACTCGGGGGCGAGCACCGCGCCCATGTGGCCGTCAAGATGGCTTGGCCTGATGCCCGTGGCCAGGAAGGCGTCGATCTGGGCGCGCATCTCGGCCTCGGCCGCCTCGGGGTTCGCATGGCGGCGCAGTTCGACCACGCTGCGCCACATGAAGCCGTCGCCGTCGACCAGCCCCGAGGCGCGGCTGGCGCCGGTCAGCGGCCGCCAGCGGTAGTGGCGCTTCTCTGCCGTCAGGGTGAGATGGACGCCCAGATTCAGCGACGCATCGCCCGCACCCTCTTCGGCGATCTCGGAAAACCACGGGCAGGGCACCATGACCGAGCCGGAATCGACCGCGCCCGCGCGCGCCAGCTCGAGATAGGCCGTGTTCGCACCGTGACACATGCCGACATCGTCGATGTTGAAGATCACCTGCGGGTCGTTGGCAGCCATGGTCATGCCCTTTCGATGACGTGAAAGCCCGCGTCGCGCGCAAGGCCGAGCAGATTGCGATAGCCCATCGTCGCACAGGTCAGCGGATGCGCCTTGGCCGGGTCCTGTTCGGCCTCGACCACCAGCCAGCCCGCATAGCCCCCGTCGGCAAGGATGCGCAGCAGGGTCGGATAGTCGATGGCCCCGTCGCCGGGCACCGTGAAGATGCCTTCGAGGACCGCACCCATGAAGCTCATGTCGTCGGCACGGGCGCGGGCAAGAATGTCCGGGCGCACGTCCTTGCAATGGACATGGACCACGCGCGCGACATGGCGGCGCAGCAGCGCCTCGGGGTCGCCGCCGGAAAAAGCGCAATGGCCGGTGTCGTAAAGCAGCCCGACTGCCTCGCCGGTGACGTTCATCAGCCGGTCGATCTCGGCATCGCTTTCGATGATCGTGCCCATGTGGTGATGGAACGCCATCGCCACGCCGAAATCGGCCATCCGTTCGGCCAGTCCGGTGATGCGCGCGCCATAGGGGCGCCATTCGTCCTCGGCCAGAACGGGGCGCTGCGAGATCGGCTCGAAGATCGCGCCGTTCCGCCCGCGCGAGGTGTCGGCATAGACGACGTGGCGCGCGCCCAGATCGCGCAGCAGCGTCAGATGCGGTTCGATGGCATCGAATTCCTCGGCCACGCTGCGTTCGAGAATACGGCCGTCATACCAGCCCGACACCAGCGCCAGACCGTGCTGGCCAAGGATCGGGCCGAGTTCGGCGCTGTCGCGGGGGAATTTTCCGCCCAGTTCGGTGCCTGCGTAACCGGCAGCCGCCGTCTCGGCGAGACAGGTCTCGAGCGGCGTGTCGCCGCCAAGCTCGGGCATGTCATCGTTGGTCCAGGTGATCGGGTTGATGCCCAGCCTGACGCTCATCGGAATGTTCCCCCGCCAGATTACCGGTCAACTATCCTCGTGATCTGTGCCCATTCCGAGAGCCAGTTTGACTCGAAATGATGGGACCAGTAGCCTTGCGCCCGGTTGGGTCGCCCGGACGGGGAGGGTCGGGTGTCGGGACAGCCACGCAAGCGGCAGATATTTCCGCTCGACGCGCTGTCCGTCGGGCGCGGCGTTGCGGAACCGTTGCAGCGCCAGCTTTACCGTACGCTCGCCGACCTGATCCGGCGCGGCGTGCTGCCCGCCGGGTCCGAGCTTCCGTCGACGCGCGAACTGGCGCTCGATCTGAAGATCGGGCGCAATACCGTCGTTGCCGCCTATGACCAGTTGGCGACCGAGGGCTATCTGGCCAGCAGGGCCGGGGCCCGCGCGGTCGTCGTCGACCTGCCGGCCGAGCCGGAACCGGCGGATGCGGCAGCGGCGGCGGTCGTCAGCCGCAGTCTCGCGCAGGCGGGGGTCCGGCTCATGGCGCAGCCGGTCCATCACGGCACGCCCGGCCATGTCGCCTTTCATCCCGGCATCCCCGATTCGGCACATTTCCCGTTCGGGGTGCTGTCGCGCCTGCTTGCGCGGCGCGCGGCCCATGCCGGGCACAACCTGTTCGGCACCTACCACATCACCGGCCTGCCGGAACTGCGCGAGGCGATTGCCGGTTACCTTGCCGCCGCGCGCGGCGTGTCCTGCACGCCCGACCAGGTCGTCATCACCACCGGCGCGCAGGCTGCGTTCGATCTGCTCTCGCGGCTGCTCATCGACCCCGGCGACCATGTATGGATGGAGGAGCCGGGCTATTACGCCGCCCGCGCCGCCTTTGCCGTCGCGGGCGCCACCTTTCTGCCGCTGCCGGTCGACGGCGACGGCTGGCATCTCGAGGCACCGGAATCGGCGCCGCGCATCATCTATGTCACCCCCGCCTGCCAGCACCCGCTGGGCATCACCATGCGCGCCGAGCAGCGCCAGCGCCTGCACCAGTTGGCCGAACGTTTCGACAGTTGGATCATCGAGGACGATTTCGACGGCGAATACCGCTTTCAGGGCCGCCCGGTTCCGGCGCTCCAGAGCACCGACCGCAGCGCGCGGGTGATCTATGTCGGCACCTTCACGAAACTGATGTTCCCGGCGCTGCGGCTGGGCTTCATCGTCCTGCCGCGCAGCTTTCCGCCCGGCATCAGCCGCGCGCTTGGCACGACCGGGCAGTTCGCGCCGCTCATGCTGCAGGCGGCGCTTGCCGATTTCATCGCCGAAGGCCATCTGAGCCGCCACCTGAAGCGGATGCGGCGCCTTTATGCCGAACGGCGACAGGCGTTCTACGACACCTGCAACCGCGAACTGGGCGATTTCATGCGGCTTCTTCCCTCGGAAGCGGGCATCCAGGTGGTCGCCCGGCTGAACGACCACCTCGATGACCGGACCGTCGCCCTGGCCGCCGCAACGCAAGGGGTCAACGTGTCGCCATTCTCGCAGTATTTCCGTGCGGGCCGCGAGTTGCACGGCCTCATCCTCGGCTACGCCGCCTGTGACGCCCCGCAGACCGCCCGCGGCATCAGCGCCCTGCGCCGGGCGTTTGTCGCGTGTCGGGCGTGAAAGTTTGAACCTTGCCCCCTGTTCTGTCCGGCTGCGCGCAAGACACTCCGGCCCGGCCGCAAACCGGGGCGCGGGCGCAGGGCTCGCAGGATCGGGCGGCGGGATCAGCTCGCCTGCGTGATGACGGGATCGACCGTCACGGGAAAATTCACCGAAGCGGCGATGAAGCATTCGCGGTGCGCGGGCCCGTGCAGCCGGGCGGCGCGGGCCGGGTCGGACCCGGTGCTGATCGTGATGCGGGGGTGCAACGTGACCGCGACGAACTGCCCCCCGCCTGCGGGGCGTTCGCGCATGATCCCCTCGGGCGTATCCTCATAGGCGGTCACCATCACCCGCGCGCGGGCGCAGGCCGCGAGATAGCACAGCATGTGACACGACGAGAGCGCGGCAACCAGCAGCTCCTCGGGGTTCCAGCGCGCGGGATCACCACCGAACGCCGGGTCCGAGGCACCGGCGATGCCGTCCTTGCCTGCGCCCGACAGGACGTGGTCGGGGCGGTAGCCGCCAATGCGGACGGTGCCGTCGCCGGTGTTGCCGGTCCAGGTGATCGTCGGGGCATAGCGGTGCAAGCGGTCGGTCATGGCGGTCTCCTCGCGGGCGATGAGAGGGGCTGCGCTCGCCATGTCAAGGCTGTGGGCGGGGGCAGGGCAATCGGGCGAACTGCGGCTGCGCGGGTCGGCACGGCGTCGCCGCCCGCAAATCCCGTCATTGCGAACGTAGTGAAGCAACCTCGACCGCTCACACGCAACACCGGGGTTGCTTCGTCGGCTGCGCCTCCTCGCAATGACGGAATATGCTGATCGCCCGATTGCTGTGAGGCGGGCAGGGCTGTCGCATTTACCCGATGGCGCTGCGCGCGAAGTCGTCCGACCAGCCCGCGCCCTTGCGCGTTCTGGCGTGGACATGCTTGACGCCCGCGAGAAGGCGTCGCGGCCGAGGCAAGCCAGTGTCGAGGCGGAAACCCCCCGCAGCAGCGGCTGACAAAAACCTCTCGACATGATCGCCACGAGGCGCAACCGACAGCCGGGAACCGGCGCGGGCTTCGCCGGATGGATATGCTGAATGCGTGGACATCCACTGTGGAATTGAATGATATGGCCACTACGCAAGGTTCGGCGAGGACAGGCCACATGACGGGAGCGGTGCGCGATGAATGACTGGCGGCTGGATCTGATTGACCTGCAGATTCTCGATCATCTGCAACGCAACGCGCGGATTTCCAACAACGAGCTGGCCCGCGCCGTGGGCCTTTCTCCTTCGCCCTGTTCACGCCGCGTGCAGGAGCTCGAGGCATCCGGGGCGATCACCAGCTTCAACGCCATGGTCAACCCGAGGGCGCTGAATCTGAAGGTTACCGTGTTCATCACCGTGAAGGTCGAGCGCCAGCTTGATGACAAGGAGTTCGAGGCCGCTGTCGTCAACTTTCCCGAGGTGATGGACTGCTACTATCTGTCGGGATCGGCGGATTATATCCTGCGCGTGGTGCTGAGCGATCTCGACGAATACAACACCTTCCTGTCCGAAAAGCTGGGCACGATCCCCGGCGTGCGCAACATCACGTCCAGTTTCGCGCTCAAGCAGGTGCTGGGGCGGACATCGCTGCCGATCCCCTGGCCGAAAGAGGGTAGCTGAACGCAGTTTTGCGCAAACCAGATGTCAGACGCGATTATCGGCTGATACGGCTTGCGATAACGGCTGAGACATGCGAGCGAGACGCAAATCACGCCATCGCATCCGCCGGAGATTCATCATGCCCAAATCCGTCGAGCAGCTATCCCTGCCTCCGGTCAGCCAGGGGACAAGCCGCAGCCTGCAGGTGATCCGCTACGGCGTGCCGGGGGCACGGCCGAAGATGTATCTCCAGGGCGCGCTGCATGCGGGCGAGATGCCAGGTCCGCTGGTGATCCATCACCTGACCCGGCTTCTGGATCAGGCCGAAGCTGCAGGCCGGATCACCGGCGAGGTGGTTCTGGTGCCGATGGCCAATCCCATCGGTTTTGCACAGGACCTGTCAGGCACGCATTATGGCCGTTTCGATCAGGCCAGCCGCGAGAACTACAATCGCGGTTTCCATGGATCGGCGCGGCAGTCGCCGGGCGCATTGCGCCGCGCGTGACTGCCGATGCCGCTGCCAATGTGGCACTGGTGCGCGAGGCTGCGCTGGCAGCGCTGGATGAACAGCCCGCGCGCACCGAATTCGACCATTTGCGGATCGCATTGATGCGATTGTCGATCGACGCGGATTATTGCTTTGATCTGCACTGCGCGGGGGAATCTCCGCACTATGTCTATTGCGACGACGATGCCGCCGGGCTTGCCACGGAATTTTCCGCGCAGATGGGCAGCGCCGCGACGTTCGTTCACGCCTGGATGGAACGCGACCGCCCCTTCAGCGCCGCTGTCGGGCAGTTGTGGGCGCAGGTCGCACGCGCGCTCGGCCCGGAAGCCGGTGGCGCGGTGGCGCAGCCCGGCCTGACCGGCACGGTGGAATTGCACGGATCGCGCGATGTCGATGACGGACTGGCCGCTGCGGATGCGCACAACCTGCTGCGCTACATGATGCGGCGAGGTATCGTGGCGGGCGATCCCGGCCCCTTGCCCGAAACACGGGTCCGGCCACTGCCGATCTCGGCCTGCGATCACGGATATGCGCCCTGCACCGGAATCATCGCCTATTCGGTGCCGGTCGGCGTGCAGTGTTGATTTCCATCGAGACGTGACCCGGTTTTTCCACCGAGAACTGACCCACC